>CASENB010000030.1 GCA_949289305.1 uncultured Spirochaetales bacterium | reverse complement strand
GATGTTCCAAATTCCTGCATCATCGCCAATGCTGAGGTTAAGTTTCGTAGTATTGCTGTCGATTCCATCCTGACCCATTACATGGCTTGTCCAATCACCATTTTCGTCTGCAACGAATGTGTAACCAGCTTTGAGTTCTCCAGAGAAATTAACTGCTGCGAATACAGTTGAACATGCTAGTAGTGCAACTGTTAAGATAGTAAGAAATTTTTTCATACTTCCTCCAAATAATATGGGGTGCGTACCTCAGGGCACGTGTATCCCCTTTTTCCGTTATACAATCGATATTATAAACACCCCTTCAAACTGCCGTCAAGTTAAATTCACGCATCCTTCACAAATGAATTATTTTTTTCATATTTTTGTTTTTCTGTATTTTTTTGCAATTTTTATCGCTAATAGTATAAAATTATAGCTTTTGGTTAATAATTTGTTATTAAATATACAAATTATATCAAAATTATAGTGAATTTGTATTTAAATTACTTAAAAAATTTTTTGAAAACTTTTTTCGACAAATTTTCAAAATTTGTTCATTTAGCAACAAAAAAGGCCATCTCAATAGTGAGATGACCTCATTTTCAGCCCAGTGTTCTATTAGAGAACTCTGAATGCATCGCGGCCTGCGTACTTTGCAGTATCTCCGAGATAGTCTTCGATTCTCATTAGCTGGTTGTACTTTGCCAGACGGTCAGAGCGAGACATTGATCCTGTCTTGATCTGTCCAGTCTCAAGAGCAACTACGAGATCAGCAATGAAGCTGTCCTCAGTCTCTCCTGAGCGGTGAGATACGATTGCTGTATATCCGTTTCTCTTTGCAAGGTCGATTGCTTCGAATGTCTCTGTAAGAGATCCGATCTGGTTAACCTTGATAAGGATTGAGTTAGCAACCTTCTTCTCAAGACCCATCTTGAGGCGTTCTGTATTTGTTACGAATAGGTCGTCACCAACGAGCTGTACCTTGTTTCCGATTCTATCTGTAAGCATCTTCCAGCCTTCCCAATCGTCTTCAGCCATTCCGTCCTCGATTGAGATGATAGGATACTTGTTAACCCAATTCTCCCAGAGATCTACCATCTGTGCAGATGTTAGGCTCTCGCCTGTTGACCATCTTAGAGTATAAAGTCCTGTCTTCTCGTCATAGAGTTCGCTTGTTGCAGGATCAAGAGCGATCATGAAGTCTCCATCTCTTCCTGCTGTATATCCAGCACCCTTGATTGCTTCCATGATAACTTCAAGTGCTTCTTCGTTTGACTGTAGGTCTGGAGCAAATCCACCCTCGTCACCTACTGATGTGTTGTATCCTCTGCCCTTAAGAACTTTCTTAAGCTCGTGGAATACCTCAGCTGTCATTCTAACAGCTTCTCTAATTGAAGATGCGCCAATTGGCATTACCATGAATTCCTGGAAGTCAACCTTATTGTCTGAGTGTGCACCGCCGTTAAGGATGTTTGCCATTGGAACAGGAAGTACTGTTGCATGATAAGCGCCAAGGTACTTATAAAGAGGAAGTCCAAGGTAATCAGCTGCAGCTCTTGCAGTTGCCATTGAAACTCCTAAGATTGCATTAGCTCCGAGTTTCGCTTTGTTTGGAGTTCCGTCAAGAGCGATCATTGTTCTGTCGATTGCCACCTGATCAAGTGCGTCTAGTCCCTCTAGTGCTGGTGCGATAATATTGTTAACGTTATCAACAGCCTTTAAAGTTCCCTTTCCTCCGAAACGAGACTTGTCGTTGTCGCGAAGCTCAACTGCTTCGTGAACTCCTGTGCTAGCTCCTGATGGAACAGCAGCCCTACCCATTGATCCGTCTTCGAGGATAACATCAACCTCTACAGTTGGATTACCACGGGAATCAAGAATTTCTCTTGCTTCAATTGATTCAATTGCGATCATTGTTTTCTCCTATAGCAAAAGTTTAACCATATAAGCCTATTTAGTCAAAGCTCATTCGATAATTATTAATCGATTGGGAGGCTTAGGCAAGTATTATTTTCTGCATTCAAATAGATAAAGGATTATATATAATCATATGGAGTTTTGTTTCCCCTTTTGCAGTATTTCGATACGAATGCTTTACATCTGCTTTAAATCTTACGCTGTCTGGGCTCTTAATTAAAAATGTTTTGTCCGAGGCAGTTATTTCTAATTCACCTTCGAGAACTGTAATAAATTCTTCCATGCCTTTCAAATGAGGCTCTGCTTTAAAGAAACCGTTCTCATCTAGTTCGAGGTAATATACTGCAAAACGTCTATTTCCATCGTCTGGGAAAAGTGGCCTGTTTCTTACTCTTCCTCCATCTTCTAATAATGGTTCGATTTCATTCATTTTAATTACGTCATATTCATTTTTAGGCCTTAAAGTAAGAGAATCAAAAGGAATACTCATTCCGTTTGATATCTTCCATAACGTAGATATCGTAGGATTCCCTTCTTCTCTCTCTATTTGCGCAAGCATGCTCTTGCTTACCCCGCTAAGGCGTGAAAGCTCGTCAAGGCTTAGTCCTTTTTCTTGTCTAATCCTCTTTATATTTGCCGCAACGATTAAATTCATAGAATCCATAAACACCTCTTGACAATAAAATGCACATTTTATAGTGTTATATTGCACATGCAACATATTGCACATTTCGTGTTATTATGCAGCACAAAATCCATATTGTAAAGAAGAGGATGTATGTTTCGTCTTGCAGATTTTCTTATCTATTGTTTTATAACAGCCTACACACCGGGGCCGAATAACATACTATCTATGAACTATGCGGCAAAATACGGCTTTAATAAGAGTTTCCGATTCAATCTAGGAATAGCTGTAGGCTTTTTCATTGTTATGACAGCATGCGCAGTATTTACATCAGCGCTTTCATCAATAATTCCAAAAATCGAATATGTTTTGCAACTTTTAGGAGCCGCTTACATGATCTGCCTTGCATATAAAACATATAAGAGTTCAAACGATCACAACATAGAGGGAAAACACGGTTCGACGTTTGCATCAGGTCTTATTTTGCAATTCATGAACGTAAAGATCTACATCTATGCAATTACAGCAATGTCGCTGTACGTCCTTCCTGTTTACGATTCATTTTTAGTGATATCATTTTTCATTTTAATTCTTACTTTAATTGGCGCATCCGGAAATTTCGTATGGGCGCTTTTCGGCAATGCCATATCTTCCTTTACAGCTAAGCATAACAAAGCTGTAAATGCTGTTATGGCGCTTCTTTTAATCTATTGCGCAATTGCATTCTTCTTATAAAGATTAGCCGCGTCATTGAATATATGGCGACAACTCCAAACCGTAAAAGATATCGGAGAAAATATTTTTAATATTCTTTATATCGCAAGCATCTTCTTAGCTTCTAGAAATGACGATGGAATCTTTATACCCAAATAAAGACAAATGATTAATTTCGCTTTGCTTAGATCATAGGCGGCTTTTACCGCCTAAAATCAACCTTTTACAGCACCCATCGTTATGCCGTTAGTAAAGTATTTCTGGAAAGCAAGGAATATTATTACTATAGGAAGGGCTCCAAGAGTCGCACCTGCCATTATAAGGCCATAATCGGTAGACATTTCTGCTTGAAGTGTTGCTATTCCAAGAGAAATTGACAGGTTTTTTCTGCTTGCCAGCATTACAAGCTGCAAGAAATAATCGTTCCACGTATTTATGAACGTGAAGATCGCAAGAGCGCCGAATGCAGGTTTTATCACAGGACTTACGACCTTAGTAAATATCATAGCTTCATTAGCTCCGTCTATTTTCGCAGCCTCCAAAAGCTCCGTGGGAATAGTCTCGCTGAACTGTTTCATGAGAAATGTTCCAAACGGCCATCCAACAGTTGGCAGTATCACGGCCCAAAGCGAGTCATAAAGGCCAATGAAGTTCATTATTCTTACAAGAGGAACAAGAACTACTTGCTTAGGAAGCGCCATGGCGCATATTAAAAGAGAGAATATTATCTTACGCCCTGTGAAACGCTTTTTAGCAAGCACATAGCCAGCCATGCTAGATGCTATTAGAACAAGAGCCATCGACATGACTGCCATCGCAACAGAATTGAAAAGCCATCTCCAAGCAGGCTGTCTGAAAAGTTTTTCATAATGCATGGCTGTAAACTCAGACGGAAACCACTCCGGCGGTATTGCTTGCGGAACTGTCTTAAACGATCCCGTTATAATCCAATAGATAGGAAAAATGAACAATGCTGCAAGGACAAGAAGCACAGCCATCGAAAATAGCCTGTAAAAAACATTCCCATTATTTTTGAATTTCGATTTTTCCATATCAAGCCTCCTCACTTCTCATCACACGGAACTGAATCGCAGAGAAGAATGCAATAATAATCGCGAGAATCACGCCCATTGCATTTGCATAGCCGTAGTTATAGTAAGTGAATGCCTGTTCATACAGGTAATACATGACGGTACTCGTTGAATAGGACGGACCGCCGCTTGTTAGAAGCTGAATGAGGGCAAAGCACTGGAAGCTGTTTATCGTCGTAATAACTACTATATAAAGCGTTGTAGGCATTATAGAAGGCCATTTTATCTGCCAGAACGTCCTCAGCCTCGATGCTCCATCGACCTCCGCAGCCTCCTCTATTCCCTTGTCTACATTTCCTAGTGCTGCAACGTATAAGACTATAGGCTGTCCGATTGATGTTGTAAAAAGAATTGCAAGAATGCACCATATGGCCGTACTTTGTTCTCCAAGCCAATCAAAACGAATGTTTGGAGCCATCGCTCCGATTGCTTTCAAAACATAGTTCAAAAGGCCAAAATATGGATTAAAAAGCCATTTCCATACGACTACAACGGGAACAGTTCCCATTACGACAGGAAGATAGAACACGCCTCTAAAGAAAGATGTGGCAGTACGGCTGCGCTCATAGATAGCAGATGCAGCCCACAAAGAGAATATCGTGACTAAAGGAACGGACGTAATTACGATTACGACAGTATTCCATAAGCTTCGTCTGAATACAGGATCTGCGAACATTCTCGTATAGTTTGAAAGAAACGAGAAAGAGAAGTCCCTCATCGTATAGCGGAAGAAACTGGTGAATATGCCCATCACCATTGGAGCGAGGACGAATATGGCGAAGAAACATATCATCGGAGTCAGAAATATATAACTTACCCTGTCTATATTCCTCTGAATAGCATGGCTAACCCCGTTCTTATTCACCATGATTTCTTTTGAATCTTTTTTTCTCATAGATACCATCCTGCGAAAGTGAAAAAACTCCCTTCCCCTGAAGAGAAGGGAGCATTCAATCAAAAATAAAACGAATTATTAGTTTGTCGCATTTGAGAGATTATCGAAATCTGATACGGCCTGTGCTACGCTCTTATCCCCTGTCGAGATGTACTGAAGAAGATTCCACCACTGCGTTCTCATCTGAGAGAAGTTATCTTCGGTGTTGTAATATGGGCCATAGTACTGTGTCCAGGAGGCTAAAAGAGCATATTCGTCGTTTCCTTCATAGAGATTTCCAAAACTCTCATGGGCAGGGAAAGCCGCAGAAGCTACGACTGCTTTAGGTCCGTATACAGGATCGTCGCAGAAGAACTGGATAAGTTTTTTACTTGCTTCTATTTTTGCCTGATCTCCATTGTCAAATACGCAGAAACCGTTTGCAAGGTATTCTAGCTCAGGCACTCCATCATCGGATGGGAATGGTACTGAGAACTGAGTGAAATCATCTGTAGCATAGTTTACAGCATTAGATGTGCCCCAGCATATTGTAGATGCGATCTGCTGGAACTGATAGAGCTGAAGCTCGTCTGCAGCAACCATTGAACGCCCGAAATCGATAGCGCCCATGTTGTAAAGTTCTAAAAGCATCTCAAGCGCTTCAACAGTTTCTGGCGTATTAGCAACCCATTTTCCATCCTCAAAGATATGTCCAGAGAAAAGGTTGTTTACAAGAGCTCTTGTTCCCTGATCTCCGCCTTGACCGCCGCAGTATACGTTAACACCTATATATCCTGCATTTCCTAAAGCGACCATTGCATTGTAGAAATCTTCTGTGGTCCAGCATCTGTCTCCTTCTGTATTGACATATTGCCATGCACCGGCTGCCTCCCACATCTCTTTGTTTATTGACATCCAGAAAGGAGCCGATGAGAGCGGATACATATAATAGTGCTCTCCGTCAGTACAGGAATTTAACAAGCCTTCGCTTATATCAGATTTGTACTCGTCAGTAAAAAGATCATCTAGAGGTGCAAGAATACCATTCTTTCCCCACTCTATTATCCTTCCGGGAGCATCAAGAACTACATCTGGAGCGGCACCACCTTCGATAGCTGCTGTAATCCTATTCGGACCGCTTGTGAAATCTATTGTCTCGAAATTAACTCTGATATCAGGATTTGCTTCTTCGAAAGCAGCAATGATTTCACGCTCGACATCTCCGCTGTTTCCAAGCGTCGGGAATGCCCATAAAGTGATCTCTGTCCTAGTATCAGCGGAAGACTCATTGCTTCCTCCTGCAAAAAGTAATGTACATGCGAGAAGAATGCATGTAACGAAGAGGAAAATTTTTTTCATGGTTTTCTCCTTTTGTTCCAGATTTAGTCTCAACCTCCAAGAGACTACATACTTGTATACTAGTTTTGGTTTTCATGATTTGTCAACAAAAATTTTTAAATAGCGTATTTTTTCGGTTAATTCGCTTAATTTCTTTAAATTATTTGGATTTATTTAAAGAGAATGTATTCAAATGACATAAAAAATAAAAAAAGAATAACAATGATTGTAGTATACAAGATTGTAACGAAGAAATTACTTTTCCAGCAACCTATTTCTCTTAAGCCAGAGATGGTCGTACATGAAGCGTTCCCCTTCCTCCACATTGCCGTTTTCAAGATATTCTATTATCTTGCTATGCTCCTTATTCGTGAGTTTTATCTCATCAGGATTCATCTTGGCATACAGCAATTTGCGAGCAACACTCAGATTTAAATTATTATATGTTTTTAACAATAGAGTATTTCCAGAGAGTTCCACTAAATGACGATGGAAGAGGATATGAACTTTTCCGTAGGATGTGAAATCTATGTCTTTTGCAGCAAGTATCGTCTCCATCTGTTCCTGAATCGTTCTAAGAACCGTCGTATCTGCTCCTCTTTCACACGCAAGACGAAAAGCAAGAGATTCAAGGGCTGCCCTGATCTCAGTCACTTCCTTGTTCTCTTTGTCGCTTAAATCCCTCACATAAGTTCCTGAGTGAGGAATTATCTCTACAATATTATAAATCTCAAGTTTCTTAAAAGCCTCCCTTACAGGAGTCCTTGAACAATTGAACTCCTCCGAGACCTTGTTTTCTGACAGTTTCGCCCCTACAGAATATTCCCCGCTAATGATGCGTGAAATTAAAGAATCTACTATGGAATCGATTAAAGCCACATGTTTTTTATTCATACCGTTATAGAAGTTTACTTAACAAGTAAAATATAGACAAGATAAATAGAAAAACTACTTAAGGGAAACTTAATTTGAATACGGCTTTTCTAACTTCTTCCTCTTTTTGAACTGCAAGTCCAGGCTTATGCAATTCCCCAGGCATGAATATTACAAAACATCTATCATCTAAAAATACGGTTCCACTTTTTTTTGCATCTGAAAAGGCAATATCGCTTTTTTCAAACTCGATACTTGTCAAATCGATTGAATCGAGAGAATAATCACATCTCTCTTTCCCTTTCAGCATGATGAAAAGATCGGCATGTCTCTTATGATATTCATACTTCTTATCATCTTTTGTCGTCTCATACGTGCTTATGCTGAAAAACAGATCATCTCTTTTTGTCTCATGAGAAGAATCTTTCAAAGATGATAACTGCCCATCTGCTATCAGGCTGAGAATCTCCTTAATTGCAGGATGAAGCGAAAAATATTTCCCTAAGCTCTCAAGCCTGTCAAAAATCATAAGAATTTCTCCTCAGCCTTTTCTATCATTGAAATTGCTTCTTCTACAATACTCTCATCGGATGTAGCAAGAGGAGACAGAGGCGCCCTGACGGACCCAAGATCAAGGCCAGTCCTTCTTCGTATAATCTCTTTCAGGACAGCATAAAGATTACCCTTTGCCTCACACATTTTGTATATGATTTCATCTACTGCATTCTGAATATCCCTAGCAAGGCTAATCTGATTGCTTTCAATCGCCTCATCCATTTTTAAGAAGAGATCTACAAGAGCCGCATATGTTCCACCTATTCCGCCGTCAGCACCAATTACACGGCCAGAAACGAATTGCTCATCAGGGCCATTGAACACTGTGAAGCCTTTTCCTCCATACATCTTGAACATCTGTATGTCCTGTGTCGGCATTGAAGAATTTTTCACAGCAACTACTCTGGGATTTTTAAGCATCTCTTTAAAAAGGGAAATCGTGAGAGACACCCCTGCAAGCTGCGGTATATTGTATATTACAAAGTCCGTATTCGGTGCAGCCGATGAGATATCATTCCAATATTTTGCTATTGCAGCTTCTGGCAGATGAAAATAAATAGGAGGGATGGATGCAATAGCGTCAACTCCCAAAGCCTCCGCATGGGAAGCAAGAGCCATGCTATCTTTCGTATTATTGCATGCTACATGTGCAATGACCCTAATCTTTTCTTTGGCAACTGCCATGACATTCTCAAGAACTAATTTACGCTCTTCAACGCTTTGATATATGCACTCTCCGGATGATCCTCCGACATAAAGTCCTTGAACGCCTTTTTCTATAAGATATGATGCGAAATCTCTAACAGCTTTTGCATTAATCTCTCCCCTCTCGTCATAACATGCATAAAACGCTGGAATTATTCCATAATACTTTTTCATCATCTTCTCCTGCTTTAAATTTTTGCATGGTTTTTTCAAAATGACAATAAAAACTTACATACAAGATTTTAAAATAATGAAAATAACTCTTTTGTATAAGAGAAAGAAGGCAAAACTTGTATACAAATTTTCATTTTTTTTTAAGACTTACAATATTATCTTAAAAATAACAATTTATAAGTTGCTTTCATAGGATTAACCGTAAATTGTATAGAAAAAATTTATTCTAAATGGAAATAAATTAATATTTGCTATCTCTGATATGTCAGTATTATTGTGTTGGCAAGGAGAAAAACAATGAAGAAAATCATATCTTTCCTAATTCTGATACTATCAGTCTCATTTATTTTTGCAGCAGGAGGTCCAATGAAAATCACAGCAATAAGCACTGACGAGGTAGTCACAGACAATTTTTACATCTTCGATCTTTCTGAAAATGTAGAAAGGACTGCGGTTTACTATCCAAACAGGTTTGGAATCACGTTGGCAGGAGATCTTTATACGCCAAAAGATCTAGATGAATCAGGATCTTATCCAGCACTCGTAATTGGAGCGCCATACGGCAGCGTCAAAGAACAAGGGCCAGGAGTATATGCAAATGAGCTTGCTCAAAGAGGATTCATAGTCCTTACCTTCGATCCGTCATACAATGGAGAAAGCGGCGGAGAGCCAAGACATATTTCTTCCCCTGAAATTTTCAGCGAGGATTTTTCTGCTGGCGTCGATTTTCTTGGCCGTCTTTCATATGTCGACAGAGACCGCATCGGAGCATTAGGAATCTGCGGATCTGGAGGATTCGCACTATCTGCAGCGGCAATGGATTCAAGAATAAAGGCTGTAGCCACAGCAAGCATGTATGACATCTCTATGAACAACAGCTTAAGCGGAGAAGAAAGAGCAAGTCTTCTTGATATGTTCAGCCGGATGAGGCGGGCCGATGTTGATAACGGAGCCCCATCAGTCGAAAGGATGTATCCAGCCGATGCGCCATATCCAGAAATGCCTGAAGGAGTTGAAGGACTAAATCTCGAATGGTACACATTCTACGCTCTTGAGCGCGGATGGCATCCCAATGCAGGAGGAGCTTTCACAGCGACAAGCCAGCTTGCATTCATGAATTATCCTCTGCTGAGCCATATTGCAGAGATAGCGCCAAGACCAATTCTATTCATTGTTGGAGAGAATGCACATTCTGTCGCATATAGCGAAACCGCATATGAAAACGCATCAGAACCGAAAGAGCTTTATGTAGTGCCGGATGCAATCCATATCGATCTTTATGACAGAACCGATCTGATTCCATTTGATAAGATCGAAAACTTTTTCAAGACTGCATTTGGAATGTAACGTTCAAGAATCAAAAGATTCTTTCATTCTATTAAGAAACACCATGGCAGCCTTTGTAATGGGCTGCCCTTTCCATATAAGAGACAGGGTATCAGAAATTTCAGGAGAAAGAGGGCGGAAAGAAAGAGAGCTGTTTTCCGTGTTTATTATAGAACCATAGCCTATGACATATTTTCCACCATTTTTTGCCAAGAAGGCTGCATTGTTAATGAGATTGTATGTAGCGACAATATGGAATTTTTCAAAAGCAGTTCCAGCCCATTTTGAGAGGCGATGCAAAAACTCTGACTGTTGAGAGACGACAAGCGGCTTATCCATAAGATCTCTCGCAGTGATCTCTTTTCGTACTGCAAGAGGAGAGTCCTCTCTCATTACGACGCCCCAGATTTCCTTCTCATTAATGGTAAGCGATGAAAACCCCTCTGATGCACTACGTCCGAATATTATTCCGAAATCAAGCAGCCCTCTTCCTATCCTGTATTCTATCTCTTCTGCATTACCGCTATAGAGATGAAAATGTATCTCTGGATGTTTTTCCTGTATTGAATCAATAACATTGATGACTCTCTCAAGACTTCCAGCCTCCCCCATTCCAATATAGACATCCCCCTTCACTTCTCCACCTTCAGATGAAACCTCAAGTTCTGTTTTCCTTACAATTTCTAGGATCTCTTCTGCACGTTTGCGAAGTATAAGGCCTTCATCTGTAAGCTCAAGGCGACGTGATCCTTTCTTGGCTCTTCTGAAGAGGTTCTTACCAAGCTCTTCTTCAAGTTCTTTCATCTGAACAGAAAGCGTTGGCTGAGTAACATGAAGAATGTCTGCGGCAGTTGTTATGCTGCCTGCATCTGCTATAGCGATGAAATATCTAAGGGTTCTGAATTCCATAGGAAAATTTTATCATATTGCATAATAATAAAGAAATATCTATAAGCTAAATTCTCTGTTATTTTAAGTAATGAAACCATAAACATGCAAATTCCGATGGCCATACAAACGTTCCATTTCCAAATGGTGTTTTCGAAGAGGCAAATGAAATGAATGTGAAGTTGCAAGTATAAGGACTTATGCATGAAAAGGAGAAAACTAATGAAAAAAACATTTTTACTAATGCTGCTTATTTTTCTGCCGTTATTTATGATATTAGCAGGATGCGAAAGCCATGATTATGCAGGAGATAGTTTATATGAAGAGGAGGATGCCGAAATGAAAATGATAGTCAACGTAAACGGAGCTGAGTTCAGAGCAACATTGGAGAACAACAGCACTGCAAATGCTCTGTCAAACATTTTGAAAGATGGAGCGTTATCGCTCAGACTCAGAGATTATGGTGGCTTTGAAAAGGTCGGCTCATTAGGACGCAGTCTTCCTACAAATAACAAGCAGATTACTACTCGCTCTGGGGACATAGTGCTATATCAGGGCAACCAGATCGTAATGTTCTATGGATCAAACACATGGAGCTACACAATGCTTGGCCATATCGACGATCTCACAGGATGGGAAAATGCGCTGGGTAGCAGCGATGTCACTGTCATATTTTCCATAGAGAAATAATAAATCCTAAAAGGAACTCCTTATTAAAAATGCAAGAATCCCACTGCGTAATCTTTCTGAAAAAAAATGGACTCAGAGGAAATTGCTACGGCCTTGCTAGAATGTCTTTTATATAAAGGATGTAAATTTTGTTTCAGGCATTAATTAACTAAGCAAAGCAGCCATTTCCTTCATATATTCCGGAATGTTTAATGCTTGAGGACAATGGGCAGCACAGTTTCCGCAGCCCACGCATGATGTCGGCCTTTTTTCTTCAAGCAGTGTCAAGCAGTGCTTTGAGACGGAATAACCGTCATGCCACTAGATCTGCGTTTGCTAGCGCAGCAGCTTCACCCCGATAGTCATTGTGAGCCGACAGAAGCGATGGTATATCCAACCCTTGAGGGCAGTTATCGCAGCAATATCGGCAGCCCGTGCAAGGAACAGCGATTCTTTTGCGGAGCATATTGCAGATTTTTTCAAGACTTACCAGATCTTCATCATTCAACTCATATTTCAAATCCGCAGTATTTATGTTCTCTTTTGCTTGCTACAGATCTGACATGCCGCTCAAAACTACAGCTATGCCAGGAAGATCCATCACAAAACGAAGAGCATAGGCTGCAGGAGACACATCAGAATTGGGAGGAACTGTAAACATTCTTCAGGAAGGTTTGCAAGCATTCCGATTCGCTTTGATTTTCTACATTGATTTAATATCGAAAGAAGCGGTACGGATCCTAGATGCTTGAAATCTCATCTGATCGTAGATGTTCTTATAGCATTTAAGGCATTACACCGTTTTTCAAACAGTAAGTTCAATTTGGTTCCCTTCTGCATCTAGAATACAGCTTTCATAGTAGCCATCACCTGTTATGCGAGGACCGCTTGCTACTATGTAGCCATCATTTTTCAGCCTTTCAGTCAGGCTGTACACATTCTCACGGCTTCCAAGGGAGAATGCGATATGGATGAAGCCGCTTCGTGACATCTTCTTTTCATCATCACTTACAGCAGGGCTTGTCATGATTTCAAGCCTTGATCCATCTGCGAAAGAAAGGAAATATGACGAAAATCCTGTGGTCTTGTTGTGGTATAATTTACCGCTCGCAGCTTCGAAATATTTCTCAAAGAAGGACTTTTCCCTTTCGAGGTCAACAACATAAAGTGCAACATGCTCAATCTTCATTATACATCCTCAATAATTGACTCGTGATCTGATCATTGATTGTACTGCAATCATTACGGAATATTTACCATGCAAATCAGCTAGAAAAGCCAACGGAATACGGCCGTTGGCGTACGTCAAATTACCAAATTGAAACTTCCAATTGCGATGGATAATAAGTTTCAACATATTCATAAGATTTGGCATCCTCGTTTAATTTGATTCTTGCATCAAACGAATAATCGAAAACATTCCATCCGTTAATATATAGGTTATCAGGCAAAATTACTTCTTTAAGATCATGGCATCCATAGAAAGCCTCGCCATATACCCAGATAGAATGATCCGAGGAAAGGATTTCTAGCTTTTCCAGCCCTTTAACACTTTTAAATGCCTCGGAAAAAATACCTGTGAGAGAAGACGGAAGAGTAACGCTAGAAGGCAAAGTAGCTGAAGAGAATGCCTTACTATAAATACTTTCAAGCCCTTCTTCAAATGTCAATTTGCCAATATTGCTACCCGAGAATGCTTCTTCACTAATAGTTTTTAGTGTTGACGGTATTACTACATTGTTGATTGTTGCTCTATAAAATGCTTGCTTTCCAATATATTCTAGAGATCCATATAAGCTGTTTATTTTGACTCCGCTACCATAAAAAGCTTGATCTCCTACATACTTCAGCTTATTGCCCAAATAAAGCGTACCTCTGATACCCGCATCATAAAACGCGCCTAAATCAATATACTCTATATTCGGAATCCTTATGGCAGATCTATTTTCTACTGTTCCTTTTGCAAATGCCATAGCGCCAATAATCTTGACATTTCTTGAAATCGTATCTACATAGCGGTCTCTAAATGCGTTAGGATATATCTCTTCTATCGTGTCTGGCATTTTTGTATTACGATCTGTTGCAATGATTGCTATGGTTTTATCCTTATTCATCACTAGATTGTCTTCTACGGGCAAATAATCGTTACCTTCAAAGTTTATGACATCAGGCTGCCAGAATAGGAAAGTATATCTATCAATTGATTCTAGTGAATCCGGGAGTGTTACAGATGTTCCTTCTATTGTACCGTCATCTCCTGCCAATTCATGAAATATAAAAGGTCCTAATGCCTTTGTTCCCTCAGGAATTACAAAATGGTGTCCTAAAGAATTACATAAGAGTACAGTCCTCGTGTCTTCTTCTACAAGGAAGCCTCCAACATACCTAAAGTGCTCATTGTCTTTACTTACTATGATGTCTTCGTAGTGTTCCTGATGAAAGAATTTTATCGTATCTGTATCTGCCGGTATATGAAGGTAACGTGAGAAATAAGGAACGCTCCCCCTATTTAATTCTTGGCGGCTAAGAGATGTATAAGGTGCATTAAACTCGAAATCACGATGTATTATCTCTGCATCCGAGAACTCAGGAAAATTATTTAGAGGCACTCTGATATCGTTATCTGCATCGTAATAGTATGAGAACATTCCTTCAGGCCTATTAGCATTGTAACTTCCCATACCATCGATTCCTATAAGCCCTTCTTTTATGTTTTTTTCTTTTCCATTTAAAACACGCTCAAAGTAGATGCGATAAGCCTTATTTTGAGCTTCATCAAGATAGTAATATTCCCCTTCATCATCCTCGATGATTGGCGTTCCATCAATATGGTAAGAGACAACACTATAATTTTCTGGGATATCGTTAGATTTTTCTTCTTTTATAGAGTCTCTGCATCCTGTCAAAATCAAAGAGCAAAGCAATATTGAAAGTAAAAGCTTTTTCATAGCCAACTTCCCCTCAAATTTTTTAGTAATTCTAATATACTTTCACATTTCTTTCCATATTTGAAACATATAAAAACCAAAGCAAGAGGGCGAAATCAAACTTTTAAACAATGCACTTAATGCTCATTTTTCGTCTCTCTTGTTTAGGTGAATTCTGATTTGAGGCAATGATTTGCTTTCTCATCTACTTCATATTAGATTTCACACCCATATTACAAAGCCGCATAAAGTAATCTCTAATAACGCAAATAATATAACGGCCCAAATAGCCAGAACTATAGCCTGTGAAGAAGGAAACAAGAAACTGCTGATGATATTTAAACATCAGTCTCATGAAATGAGTTCACTTTCCGTGCGTAGAGCGAATCTGGGAGTTTGCTATGTATACGCCGATGATGATTGCGACTGTCCCTGCTGCCTGGTAAATCGTAAAAGGTTCAGACAGAAGAAAAGTTCCAGCAAGTATTGATACAACGGTCGATGCTCCAACAAATGAAGATGTTCCATTTACCCCTATGCGTGAGATTGCCGCATTAGAGAGAAAGAATGCAAGTATTGAGCAGCCAATGCCCTGATACAGTATGGCAATGAGAAAATCTCTGTTCTTGAAAGGCAGAAGCATCAAAGCAGTGGCAGATCCAGAGATGACAGCTTCTACGATGGCGATGAGCACGAACAAAAGCGCACCGAATTCAAGCATTGCATAAGTTATCTCCATTTCACTGTAATCAGATGCCTTGTCAACAGAAACGCTGTAAAGAGCATAAGATATGACAGCAATCGCAAGTGCTGCATAGCCTGATATGGACAAGCTGGAAGATACTCCAGCTGCTATGACAGTGATGACAACACCTATAAGAGTTACGAGGATTCCTGTTATCTGTACATGAGATGGCTTCTTTTTTAGTAGCAAAGAGGAGGCTATCAGAGAAACAGCCGGGATGCAGGCAAGCATTACGCTGCTCTCCGTTGCTGTTGTATTCCTTATACCGAATGTCTCTGCAATGAAGTAGATGCAAGGGCTGAATATCGCTACAGTTATAAGCGGCTTCAGGTTCTTCCTGCGAAGATCAATCTTCACGATGCCGAAAAGAACAAGCAGGTTGATTGCTATGAATGCAACAAGGAATCTCCATCCAAGGAGGGCAAAACCTGAAGTACTTTCAGATACATGTTTGGTGAATATATAGCTGAGGCCATAGAGCACTTCGCATCCAAGTGCGCAGGCAGAACCGATAAGTCTTTTGTTCATAAGCGGAATTATACGTTTTTTTTACCTTACCCCGAAAGTCCTTTTTAAATTGTTTTATAAGACATAAACAATGGGCAGAACTGTATCTATCTCAATCTCTATTCTTTGAAAGAAACGCCCCTCTTTTAGTTTAGAATATGAGACACATGCCCCTCCAATATGTTATGTGAAACAACCTAGAGTGAAAAACAGCATAGCTTATGCCTCTCTGACTGATTTGTGTTTATTACTGGATATTGCGGACAACCCCACAATGATGGCTCTTGCACAAAAGTACTGGGAATTTGATGACGATGAGCGCAAGCACATGAAAAAAGGAAGAAGGCATGCGACAGAATAATAAAGATTCTTATTTTGATAATTACTCATTTGCACAAAATCCGAAAAATCGGCATCAGAAGGCAATAAAAAAGTCCTTACAATGTAAGGAATTAGTTTTTTTTGTGAGAGACAGGGCTCGACCCCATCCTCTGAGTGTATTCCTTAGCAGTCCAATAACCTGCTTTGCTATTTCTATAGTCTATTACATGTTTATCATTAAACGTCATATTTCAGATAACAGAAAGGCTGTTGCATTATCTTGAAAGATTGTTTACTGCTGTTTTTGTATCTGATCGCCGCTTCGCCCCCGTCTACAGCGCATATATGCAACTGCTTTACTGATAAGCACTTTTGAATTTCGGTTTCTTTGATTTCTTGCAAAATTTGGGAGCACGTTGATGATTTTCCTATGACTGATAAGGTTAAGTTGAATCAAGTAAGTGGTTTGATTCACGGCTGGATGCGAATAACAGTATAAAGTCAGTATTGCTGACAGATTTTTATAAAAATCGCTAGTAGAAATAGCGAAATTGATAATATAATAACATTAGAGGTTGCATATGGAAAGGTATATAAAGCGCATCATAGATATTCAGGGCAAACTTAAGAGCAAGTCCCTTTTTCTCTTCGGCCCAAGGCAGACTGGGAAAAGCTCATTGATAGGCAATCAGATCCAGGATGACGTGAAGCTTTTATGGTCACTCCTCAACGCAAGAATAAGAAGGAGGTGCCAGGCTGATCCTGGTGTCCTCCGTGACGAGATTGAGACAAGGGGAATCCATGATGGACTGGTGATTATCGATGAGATTCAGAAGGTTCCAGAGCTTCTTGATGAAGTTCATCTTCTAATTGAGGAGACAGACATCAGATTCCTTCTCACAGGCTCAAGTGCAAGAAGACTCAAGGAACAGGGTGTGAATCTTCTTGGAGGCCGGGCAGGAAAGATGAATCTCCACCCCTTTGTATGGCCGGAGATCAGAGAGTTCAAGCCAACGCTGGACAGGATTCTCAAATATGGAATGCTTCCCTCCGTTTTCCTTTCTGATACTCCTGATGATGTACTTGATAACTATATCAACGTCTACCTTCAGGACGAGATTGCCGGAGAAGGACTGGTCAGGCAGCTTCCAAAATTCGAACGCTTCCTTGAGGTCGCAGCCCTTACCAATGCCGAGGAGATCAACTACTCCAACATCGCAAGCGATGTGATGATGAGCAGAGCCTCTATAACCGAATGGTATGGCATCCTCTATGACACAATGATTGGATTTGCAGTCCCGCCGTATACTAAGACGAAGAAGAGAAAGGCTGTGGAGACTGAGCGCTTCTACTACTTCGATGTAGGTCTTGTCCGCTTCCTTCTCGGCCTTGGTGATCTTGTCGATACGCAGACCGAATATGGCAAGCTGCTTGAGACTTACATTGCTGAAGAGCTCTCAGCATACCTCGACTACAACAAGCACAAGGAAAAACTATCGTATTGGCGCACTCGGCAGTCCTCATTCGAAGTGGACTTCGTGATTGGCGATGATGTTGCCATCGAGACCAAGACAACGAAGCTTGTGAATGAGAACAAGGATCTCAGAGGACTCAGAGCATTGAAGGAAGAGGGAATATTCAAGAAGTACATCGTAGTCTCTAGGGACAGCATCTGTCGGACAACTGATGATGGAATCATGCTTCTTCCTTGGAACCTTTTCCTGGATTGGCTGTGGGAAGGAAAGATTGTCTGATTATGGGTTTTATATGATAATCGCCATGGAAGCATCTGTTTGCATGGTAGCTTCTCTGTGATGCAATACACAGAGTCTATGTTGCAATAGTCGGAAACCATCACATTTCATCTTGCCAAACCATCCTCCTTGTTTATTTATCTGTGGAAGTAAATGGATAACGATTTATTTAAATCCATATCTCAATAAAGAGGAGGAGCATATGACAACCATATCGATAGCCAATCAGAAAGGCGGTGTCGGCAAGACGACAACTGCAATCGCACTTTCCACTGCACTTACAAGGAGTTGAAAGAGAGTCCTGGTCATTGATAGCGATCTACAGGGAAACCTTACCGCTTCTCTTGGTGTGTGTCCCGATGATGTTCCTGGGCTGCTTGAACTGATGACAAACGATATGGTCATCGAAAAAATCAGGATAAGGACATATGCGGGAGATCTGATTCCTTGTTCCATACTTTTTGCAGACGCAGATAGAAGGCTTACTCATCCATATCCGTTTGGAATTCTTGCATCAAAACTTGAACCTTACCAGGATGAATATGATTTCTGCATAATTGATGCGCCTCCATCCCTTGGGATACTGTCTCTCAACGGCTTCAACGCATCAGATTATGTGATTGTGCCAGTCAACGCCTCTGCATTTTCTTTGCAAGGATTGTCGTCACTCTTTGAGATCATCAGCATTGTGAACACAAAGGGAAAGCACAAAGTTGACATACTTGGAATTCTCCTGACCAGATTCAATCCCAGGACAAGGCTTGGAAGTGAAGTCCTTGAACCGCTTAATGGAATTTCATCAAAAATGAAAATAAGACAATCTATAAATATGGAAGGGAGGTGCGAACAAGAACTTGGACCTGGAATTGAGGGGCCGTTACCCTTTGTCAAAACTTGGAATCTGAGTGGTTCTGAAGTTGTTACTTGCACCGGTGCTCTCGCTGAGATCGCTGGTGCTATTACGTGAGAATATTCAGTTGTTATCTGAAGATTCAGGCTCTTGAGCATTCTGGATGGATTTCCGCTTTTGTGATTGCTGGGTTGGAAGCATCGATGCTGCTTGATGCCAAATTGAAGTTGTGCTGATTGTATGGGGCCTGTTTTCTGTTTTCAATAATTTCTCGTTTGCACAAAAATTGCACAAAATCCGGAAAATCGGCTTAAGAAGGCAATCATGACCACCAGCCGAGCTGGTGGTTTGGACTAGCCCTATAAGGGCATGCTACCGGCAAGCGCTGGTACGCGCCCTGAATGCGACCGCCTTCCGCCCCTCTTCTTCAGGCTGCCGCTCAAGCGGCTACATACCCTGT
>CASENB010000029.1 GCA_949289305.1 uncultured Spirochaetales bacterium | reverse complement strand
AGCCTTCATCTAAAAGACTTGCCAATAGAGCTAATAAGAAAAGGAATAAGTCGGCAAACGAAACTGCTAAGGATTCTCACTCCTACAAAAAGACAAAAAGCAGGGCTGCTTCAAAAGCCTAGACTTTCTTAACAGCCCCTTTTTATAAATTACTTTTTCTTTGCAGTTTTCTTTGTGCTTCCTCCACTTTTTTTCGGTGGAGCTTTCTTAGCTTTCTTCTCTTCCTCTGCTTTTTCTTCTACGACTTCAGCCTCGGCATTATCTTGCAAAGTCTCTTCTTCTGCAGGCGATTCAACATCATCGATTTCTGGGCTATCAGAAACAGCCTCCTCTTCTATCTTTTCTTCTTTTACTTCCTCTACTGGATCTGCCTGCTTTTCAACAATGGTAGAATTCTTATTAGGTTCATCCCATGCAAGATTTCCTTCCTTATCAGTGTAAGTATAGGCAATCGCATAGTAGATGACAGGATCTTTTACCTTCCATCTACGATAAGCGGCGGATACGGCAGATGCCATACCACGGTTATTAACGTAATCTTTTCCTTTATCGAGCATGACAGCCCTTAAAGAACCGAGAGAAATCTGGATCTTCTTTGAATAAAGAGCTATAGCCAGTTCTCCAATGAAATCATAAATTTCATCATTCGTCATAATATCCTCCTAATTTAAATATTAATTCACAGAAATAGAGAAGAAAAGGGAAAAAATTATTTATATTTTCTTATGGAAAATCCCTTAATTTTTACATTCAAAGCACTTAATATAAAGATCTTTTATAGGAGTTTTCTTAAATATCCGCAAACTTATTTACAGTCTCAAGACTGGAGAAGCCGTACTCCTCCAGACGAAATGAAAATCACTGACGGAAATCCAAAACAAGCTTGAATTCATCTCTTATAGGAGCTAGCAGTCGTTCAGGTCCCTCATAGAACATGAAGCTATCGTTGCTGAAGGCTTCATCAAGCGCTTTTATAGCTTCATCCTTCTCTTCAAGAGAAGAACTCTTTGGACCATTGAGAAGATCCTCTCCTCTCTCCTTTCCATAGATATCTGTAAGATTAAGGACTCTTTCTTCCCTACCGATAGCTCCCGCAGATGCTATATTCATCGATGCGAGTGTTGAAAGGGAATATGAATTCAGGTCACTTTCACTCAATGAAGCATCTCGCAAATCATCCCATCCTGAAGCCATCGCAGAATAACTTGCAGCAGGAGCCGAATCCATCGCTGTATACATAGCCATGCTGTCATTGCCTGTATTGATGCGTATCCCAGAGGAATAGGCTCCACCCTGAGTACGGAGCGGAAGCAGCACATAATCAGAATATGCCGCAAACCAAGGAAGATATGATCCCTTGATCCCATCATTTTCCGACAAGGATATTCCTTTATAGACGAGGGCTGTCGATGCATTGCTGATGACAGCGATGCTTTCAGGAAGATTTATGAATTCATAATGATTTTCATTGCTTCCTTCTGGAAGGGAACCTATCAGGCTGGAGAGGGCATCAGCAGCAGCTGCTGTCCCCTGCTCCGTTCCGATTACATCAACCATGACTTCTCCTTTATCCAGAAGCACATCCTGGATGCGCTTCAGATCGGATATCAGGGCTGAAGCAGAATCAGGATCATCGATTGAATCAAGAATGTTCTGAAGATACTCATAAAATCCTGTGCAGTAGAGATCAATGTCGTAAAGAGAGCTTTCGGTCCAGATTCCATCCGCAAGACCCAGCATGTATCTATGATTCTCAGATAACCTGCTAAGATTATAGTTCTCAATATTCTGTGATACGACCCTCTCTATGCCTTCTGCCGTATATATAGAATCTGATACGAATTCTGCCAACACCGCAATAGCTTCTTCCAGATTCTCCTCTGTGGAAATACCAGAAAGCACCATGTATGGAATTGAATCATATACATCCGAATTGATAGACACAGAGATAAAAATGCTGTCTATCTTCTGCTTCAAATCCGCATATGAAGTGGATGATGTATCCAGATTGGAAACAAGCATCTTGTATAGAGCATAGATATCCATATCATTGCCTGTAATATCACCCGCAGGGAACCAAATCGAAAAACTTACAAGGTCATTTGTCTCAGGAAGGACGGTTGTCCTGATAACAGCACCGTCAGCTTCACGTTCAGCCATCCATGATCTCAGCTGTATATCATCAACAGAACCACTGTCTATTGAGATATCTTCGTTATGGTATGAAATTTCGGACCAATCATAGTAAGCCTTCGTCTCCTCTACAAGCGCTGATCGTTCTTCATAAGACATGCTCTCGTCCATCTTCTGGAGATACTCATTGATATCCGCAATGATATCCTCATAAAGACCGGGCTCAGGCGTTGCGGTAACAGCAGCACGAGGCCTATCAGCATCAAGGATCTTCGAAGCAATCGAGGATGCAATATCTTCGCCTTCCTTCTCCAGATCAATCAGGCTCTTCTCATAGATTTCTGCGGCGTTCATTTCTCCCGTGAGAGCAAAGAGTTCCCTATACAACCCCGAATTAGCTAAAGAAAGAGACCCCTCCTCTGTACTGCGGAGAATACCATTTCTGATGGTATCAACCATTCCTGCAATTTCTTCTCCGTCAATCTCTCCTGAGGCTATGCGTTCAAGAGCAGCCTCAACAGCATCACAGAACCCATCTCTCTCATCTGGAGAAGTATATAGAAGCAAAAACTCAAGAACTGGGCGGAGAGAGGAAAGATCCATGGCCACGACATCAATACCATCAATGGATCTCTTTTCGAGCTCCTCCTTAAGTATTCCACCATCCTTTTCGATTATCTGGATTATAGGGACAAGCTCCATAAGCTCATCGAATCCGAGATCACCAAGATCGAATGCATATATGATATATGAAGAGGTGTCCGTAACAATCTTCTCGGATGAAGCCGGTATAGGGTAATCAAGCTCCCGGTATCCAGGTTCGGGTTCCTCTGCATAGAACTCTGAGAGATCGGTAGAAGGCTTACTGGTGGATGAAAGATATCCTGTATCTATAGCATCGAGGACATTCTCTATATTGATATCACCATAGACAAAGAGAAGCGCATTATCCCAGTTATAGTAGTCTGCAAAGATCTCTTTTATCCTGTCATATGTATTGTCCTCAAGATGCATGGGAAGTCTTCCAATCATATTCGACGCATACATCCCTGGATACAATGCCTTGAACATGCCTTCTATTGCGCCACGCTGTTCATCCGTAATATATCCAACGTCTTCATTGAATACTGTTCCACCAGGCACAACTGAATCATCGATAGACAGCAGATCGTAGCGTATTGCCTCACGCCCGTAGATATTCCCTTCATGAATGAGATCCGGATTCTCAACAAGAGAGAATAGCGCATCAATGAAGATCTCAAGCTGTTCGCTGCTCGGAGACGCTGCATGATAAGCAGTCGAAGCCATCTGCGTATCAGCGTTAACCGATGATAGATATGATCTATTGGAGAAATCAAAATACAGATAGGAACTCGGATACTTGTCAGAACCGGAAAGCAGAGAATGCTCAAAGACATGATTCAGATCGCCTTCATCCTGCATCGGTGTACGGAATATTAGTTCGGCATAGTTATCGCCAGAGGAATTGTTCTCATAGACCACCTTAAGACCTGTGTTTTTGTGTATATATGAATAGAACACAGAATCGGTTATTTTAGACTCATATGTATCAACAAGCTCAAAAGAATCAGATGCATATGCGCTGACCATAAACAATACACACAGTAATGTAAAAAACAACTTCCTCATTTTTTTTCTCCTACAAAATCAGAGACGTGTGAAGGTCTTTATCAGATTTACAAAATGATAGCAAAGAAAACTGTCAGCTTTCAAGGCAACTAAGTGAATTGCAGGTCAACCGCAACAGAACATATTTTATTAGTATGCACTGAGATAAATAATGAACCACAATTAATATATCGCAGAAACTTCTACTGAAATAGAAGGAAACCCGAAAGAATGTATATACTCATACCTATCTGATACATCATCAGAGATTATCTAAGAAGAATGCCTCAATAACAGATACTGCTTCATCGACATATTCCGAACAATATGTGAAGCCTCCTTGGTAAGATGCAGTTCCATGCTTGCAGCATGAACAGCTTCCAAGAGTAAGATAGAGCCCTTCTGAACGGCTTCCAACCATCATCTTATTCTGATTCCGTTGCTTCCATCACACTGGCAAACCAACAGATTTTTCACAACATTTCTATAAGCTGTCTAATAATAGTGATAACTGCCATAAAATATAAAATCGCTACAGATATTGTCATTATCTATAGCGATTTTGTTTTATCTAATTACTTATATTAAAAATAATTATCATTCCCACTCAATCGTTCCAACAGGTTTTGGAGTCATATCATAAAGGACTCTGTTTACCCCTTTCACTTCCTTCAGAATTCTGTCGGTAATATGAGATAAGAGCTCAAATGAAATGTTTTCAACAGTTGCGCTCATAGCGTCTTTTGTATTTACAGCTCTTATGATGACAGGATATTCATAAGACCTCTTTCCATCCCTAACCCCTGTAGATTTAAAATCAGGAACTACAGTAAAGTACTGCCAAACCTTTCCTTCTAGTCCATTATTGGCAAACTCTTCCCTTAGTATCGCATCGCTTTCTCTTACGCATTCAAGACGATCTCTTGTAATTGCACCAAGACATCTTACTCCAAGCCCAGGGCCTGGGAATGGCTGACGGTATACCATATTATCTGGAAGGCCTAAGGCCTTTCCTACGACTCTAACTTCATCTTTGAACAAGAACTTCAAAGGTTCTACTAATTCAAACTTTAAATCTTCAGGAAGCCCACCTACGTTATGGTGTGCCTTTACCCCGTCGCTTTCCAGGATATCAGGATAGATAGTTCCCTGTGCAAGGAATCCGATTCCGTCTAGTTTTCTAGCTTCCTCTTCAAAAACCCTGATGAACTCAGCGCCGATTATCTTTCTCTTCTGTTCAGGATCTGTAATTCCGCTAAGCTTATCTAAGAAGCGATCAACAGCATCAACATAGATCAAATTGGCATCCATTTCGTCTCTGAACACCTTTACAACCTGTTCAGGCTCTCCCTTTCTCAGCAGCCCATGATTTACGTGTACGCATACAAGGTTCTTACCAATCGCCTTAATTAAAAGAGCTGCTACAACAGAAGAGTCAACTCCACCTGAAAGAGCTAGTAGGACTTTACCATCCCCCACCTGTTTCTTAATGTTTTCAATCTCTTTTGATATAAAAGCATTAGCAAGCTCTAAGCTGTCAATTCTTTTCATATCACTCGGCCTTACATTACTCATACCGTCCTCCAGCTATTTGTTATGTCTATGTATATAATTAAATACATTTAACGCCATACATTCTATTGCAAGATAAACATATTATTAAGTTTTCTGCAAGCATTTGCACTCTTGATAATTTTAAAACCAAAAAAGACGAGAATTAGATATTGAATTTGTTGTATAAATTATCTATCATAATTGGGCATGATCCCGTAGCTCAGCTGGATAGAGCGTCCGCCTCCTAAGCGGAAGGTCAGCAGTTCGAATCTGCTCGGGGTCATATTTGTACATAAAAGGTGATACAAAGCCTTTTTCTTGAGAGTAAGGAACGGTCATTCAAGAAATCGCTTCCTTATTTTATTTAGATATAAAGAGTTATAAAATGTACTAGCAAACACAGCTGTATGGAAATTCGCCCTAAAATGAAGGCTTGAATGGCCGTTTTCGAGCATCCCCAGCATTCTCTTCAATTTATCCCCGAAATTTTAGCCACACCTCTTTTCGCTCCGTCCAATAGTATAGAGTTTTACCGAATTGTTTGATTCCAAACAAGAAATGCAGTTTTATTGTCTAATCAGTCTTTTGAAACAATCGTATTGAACTTAATAGAAAAGTCGTCAGCGGCCTTCAGTCCGATAAACGGGATGCTTATGTTACTCTCTTCAAACCGATTTGATAACTTATCTATAAAAAGACCTATGCCTTGTATTTCCTCATTATCATCAGAAGTGGTATCCACACCGCAGTTCGGAGACCTGTTTGCTCCAACTATGGCAAGAACTTCAAAACCATTTGCAATATATTCTTTTGCCTGGCTGACGACATAATCAGCAAAGCTATCGAGTTTTCTGTCACTCTCGGCTTTTTGCATCTCCCTTCTGATTCTCGTATTCTCGACAGTTACAGGAGACTCCGCTCCATGTATGTTTCCTCTATCCAAGCCGAGATAGATAAACTCCGGACACGGCATCTGAAAGATTGAGATATTGTGATCTAAAAGGAAATCTACAAGAGGACGGTGCGCTGTAGGATAATCAGCTGTACCATCAGAGATTGCATTCTGATTAAGAAAACAATGAGCTAAAAATATTACTTTGCGGCTTCTTCCATCATTAAACATTTTCTTTATACCTATTTGTGTTAGCTGTTCTATAGAATATCAAATTCTATATGTTTCCTATCAATCCACATAACAACGTTTTTGCTTTTAAATCTTATGAGACAGTAATTCTTGTCTTCAGGGCCATCAGGGAAATAGTAAATGAAGAAATCCTGCCAGAACTCATTAAGTGTCTTCTTATCTGTTATGACTTCAGCCGTCCCTGTAAGCGATACGCAACACCTACCCCGATCATAAGATGAAGATACTAAGACAGTTTGAAGACGGAGAGTTTGTAATATCTGAATTCATTATGGAGGGGACTTTCTAGGACGACTGGCTTGGAATCAAAGCTAATGGCGAAAAGATAAAGATATCCGGTGTTGATATAGATAAAGTTGAGAATGGAAAGATAGTTGAACATAGTGGAGCTGCAAATACATTTGAAGCCTTATGGGAAAATGACCTGATAGGCCCAGCAAAATAACATGAATCTCGAAGCAACAGGTGTCATCAACCTATTAGTACATCTTGTTAACAGCTACCAATTATCCGTATCAAAAGAACAATCAAGAACAAAATTGCCTTATTTAAATATTTCATCAAGTTCTTTTTCTGTTATAGCTTCCATTAATTCAGCTTTTTGAAGATTCTCGAAAACCAAAACTCTTTCGCATTCATTTAAGCCTTTGTCATAATTAAGACAATTCTGCTTAAGCATTTGTCCTAGGCTTGTTAGCTGGTAACAATTACTATTGTCAGTTTGTTTGAAAATATTATCACCAACTAAATATGACATCCATACTCTTATCCCGAAGATTTAGCTACACCACCAGAAGTTTTGCAATTCTGTATCATTAAATGTGAGTAAACACAATTTTACTTATTAAACTCACTACAAAACTTTTTTATTCTTTACGATTTTATGTGGGATTCTTTTCTAATTGAGAAATTATAATATCTAAAGGGAAAGGCATTCCCATGCGCTTATAATTTTCAATATGATATTTCTCTATTAAAGAGGCTATTTCTTTAAGAAAACTATTTTTATCATTTTCAAGATCAATCTGATTCAATAGATATTGCATAGCAATCAATGGATTATAAATTCGCCTAGAATTGAATGCTGTATCATCACGTACCACAAACAATGTCTTAAATCTACTATCCGCAATCTGTTTTGGAATTACGATTTCAAAAGGCAGGATTTTATTCCATAACCTATCATGATGAGCACAAATATTTCTTATTGAAGATAATACACGCAACCACGAAGTCAGAACTTCTGGCTGAAGTCCATAAAAAAGAGAAATCCTCTTTCTAATTTGACTTCTAAAGAATTTATCATACCACGTTGAAAGTTCTCCAAAAGTCATCAGTTCCCCCATTATCCAAATAGGAGGAATTTCCTCCTCATATGTGTTCTGATAATGGTTAATATATTCTTCCTTTGAATGACTAATATCATCTAATAGTTTTCCATAAGACTTTAACCAGGAAGATTCTGTCTTAAAATTAAAATTTTCCTTTTTAAGAGGAAATGCTCCATATTCCGTGGCTAGTTCATATATAAAACGTGTTCTAAATGAAAGTTCTATTCTTGATATAGCGGAAAATAAAAGCATCCTAAGATCATTGTCAAATTCAAAATATCTGACAATCTGAGAGAAAGTTACATCAGTATAAAATTGGTGACATGCTTTGTTTTTATCATAAAAAGAATACCAATAGCCTTCCAGGTGATAATAATTTACATTCGATAAAACTTTATATGCAAAGGCCTTGTCTTCTATATGCAACCCTCG
This sequence comes from uncultured Spirochaetales bacterium, assembly GCA_949289305.1. Taxonomy (GTDB): domain Bacteria; phylum Spirochaetota; class Spirochaetia; order Sphaerochaetales; family Sphaerochaetaceae; genus Ornithospirochaeta. The sequence continues at coordinate 175,835 of CASENB010000029.1, read as the reverse complement.
GCTTTCTAGAAGCTCAATCTGTTGTTCTATAGTTAAGGCTGGTTTATCAAATGCTTTCTTTGCTGGCATAATAAAACGACTGGCCCACCGATTTGAGGAGGCTAAGCCTTAACCTTGGCGGGCGCTTTCAATTATAATATACAATACTTTTAACCAATTGGCCAGATAAAACGACGATAACTTATCATCTAATCTCACAGCACCACTTAAATATAAACACACTCTTGATATTTTGCATCAAACGTTCAAGAGTCCTTATTCTTATTACCGAAGACTTAGCCAATATGCACAATTTTAGCCCATTTGTATCATTAAATGAGTACAACACACTTTGAAGATAGAGAGCGTCATGATCGGCGCTCTTTTTTTTCTGTATTTTTTCGCTATTACTTTACTTCTGAGATAGTAAAATAGACCGCCCATACGGACGGCCTTTAAGTCAATCTTTTTCCACAATTCCCTTTAGGATCTTGTCTTTCTTTCTTCGTCTTGGATCGATTGAGTTCTCTACAGCCCCTACGATCTTCGTAAGAATAGCAGAAATTATAAAGTACATTATTGCTGTGACAATCAGAGGGAAGAACGCCTCATACGTTCTGCTTCTGACTAGATCGCTTATCTTCGTCAGATCAAGAACCGCAATATATCCTACAACAGACGTCTCTTTAATAAGAGTTACGACTTCGTTCTTATAAAGAGGCAGGAAGTGCTGCGCGGCCTGTGGAAGAATTATTTTAAAGAAGCTCTGATGCTCTGTATATCCTAACGCCGTGGATGCCTCGAACTGCCCTCTTCCGATTGCATTGCATCCGACACGGAGCATATCGATCATGGAGCAAGCGAACATCAAGGAAAATCCTACCACAGACACCCATGTGCCGCTAAGCCTAGACGAACCGAATACGATATAGTAGAGGATCATCAGCAAAAGAACCGTAGGCATCCCATGGATAAGCCATAAGAAGAAGTTCGTAATCGTATTAGGAACTTTCCTACCCTTACGACATAACATAAATACTAAGAAGCCAAGAACGGTTCCTGCAATAATTGACGTCAGAGTAATCAAAATCGTTATTCCAGCACCTTGGGCAAACAGAACCCATCTGTTTTCCCTGATGAAAGTCTTATAGAAACTGTCTTTAAGACTATCGAAGAACGATGCTCCGCTTTCATCTTCCCCGAGGATTACAAGTCTGATTGGAGTACGATAATAAACATCTGATAGTGTTCCTGTCTCGTTTCTCTCTTCGCTTACAACGATGTTCATTCCAATGTCGTATTTACCTGTTTCAACTCCAGGTGCAATAGCTTCAAACGGGACTTCATAAAATACTGGAGTATAACCGTAAGCACGGGCAAAACGGCAGATGAAGTCAACGTCAAATCCCGAAATATTGCCATTGCTGATAAAAGAGAACGGCTCGTATCCTCCTTCGACGGCAACTGCAATCGTTCCGTTTTCTCCAGTGAATCCTGAAACATCGCAAGTGTCATTTATAGGATCGAAATCAGTAATCCAATAGTCGTAAAGCTCATCAAGAAGTCCGTTTTCATTGCTTTCAGCAATAAATGCGTTTAATTCGCTTAAAAGACGGTCCTGACGCTCATTATTACCGATGATACACGTAGCGTTTATATACCCTGCGACCTCGTCAAGAACTTCAAGCTCAGGATGGTTCTTCTTTTGAACGCCATAGCTTACCTCTTCGATCAGATATGCGTCCACTTTTCCGCTTGTTAATGCAAGGATCATGTCGTTAGGCATCGTATAGTACTGGAAAGTCGCATTTGGAACTCTGTCCTGAATAAGCTCCTCATAAAGGACTGCAGTCTGTACTCCAATATTCTTTCCGTCAAGCTCCTCTATTGTAGTAAGCTCCGTCGCAAATAGAAGAGGAATGGCTAAAACAAGCGTGAAAGCTAAAGCAAAAATTCTTTTCTTCATTACTCCTCGTCCTCCCATTTGAAACGAAGCGATATCACATGATCATATCCTAAAGGATCGTCTTTGATATCATCCTGTCTGGCTTCCGTCGTGCTTTCTGCTAAAAGGCCTAGGAAGAGTTTGCTGTCAGATGAGTAGATATCGAACTTCTCTCCTTTGTAGCATACAAGCATCGACAGCACGTCAAGTTTCTCAGAATACTCTACTTTAACAAGGATATCTGGAACATCGCTCTGTGTGACGATGTTATTAATACAAATCTCTTCAAACGCAAGAGAGAGCTTGCTTAGACGCTCTGCCTCGATTAAGAGCTTTTCGCCGTACTGCAGAAGCTCTTCGTTCATGGCCTCCATATCGAAGTCCTGCGAATTGATTCTATATGTAAGTGAAGACAATCTCTGGATGAAACGTTTTGTTATCTCTTTTTGAGGATGCTCGAATATCTGTTTTGGCGTTCCATCTTCATAGATAATGCCGTCATACATGAATAGTACGCGGTTTGAGATCTTTTTAGCAAAATCCATTTCGTGCGTTACTATCATCATAGTTCTGCCGCTTTTTGCAAGCATTTTGATTACGGACTGAACTTCTCCTATCATGGACGGATCGAGCGCGCTAGTAGGCTCGTCAAAAAGAATGATATCAGGATCCATGGCAAGAGTTCTTGCAATCGCAATTCTCTGTTGCTGCCCTCCAGACAGCTCGTCAGGATAGTTGAATACCTTACTAGCAAGTCCTACCTGAGTCAGCAGATCCATAGCCTTGTCATAAGCCTCCTGCTTGCTTCTTCCAAGAAGCGTAATCTGCGGGTTCATGATATTCTCAATGATCGTGAGATGTCCAAAAAGATTGAATGACTGAAATACCATTCCCATCTTCTTTCTGATCTCATTAAGATTGCAACCTTTCTCTGTGATGTCCTGTCCGTCAACTATGATAGAACCAGAAGTCGGCTCTGTTAACATGTTGATGCATCTGAGAAGGGTTGATTTACCGGTTCCCGATGGTCCGATAATAGCTATCACATCTCCATCGTTAATGGTGATGTCGATATCTTTTAACGGAATCGTGTCATCATCAAATACTTTTCTAAGGTGCTTAATCTCTATCATATGCACTCCTCAAATTAAAACGAATGCAGACTATACCAAAAAGGTTAACTATACAATAGAATTATTTGAAAAAAAGTAAAAAAAATTCTCCCCACTTTATTTCATATGCCTTATAAGAATAGCTCAAAAAAAGCAAAAAAGGAAAATTTGAAATAATTTTTCAAAACCATGAAAAATTGTAAATCACTATATATAGGCCAATTACTGCCTTCAAACTCTAACATTATTGCTTTTTTCCCTCCCCTCAAAACCATGATTTTCAATAATTAATTCGATTAAAAATTTTACATACAACAGGATAAAAAAATAACAGATGTGAGTCTTACAAATCAAATACAAACACCGTAATTTTTTTACAGCAGATTGACAACAAGAACAACTAGCCTGATAATTAGTATCTGGAGAGTGTGTTAATGCTTAAAAAATTTGCTGTTACAAACTTCAAAGGTTTTAAAAACAGAATCGAATTAGATCTCTCTAATTCTAAAATGTATGAATTTAATAATTTTGCAATAAAAGACGGAATAATTAAAAATGGCATAATTTACGGACCTAATGGATCTGGAAAATCAAATTTAGGTTATGCAATTTTTAATATCATTAATCACCTAACTCAAAAATTGAAACAAACAGAAATTTACAATGATTCCACATATGCACAAAATAAAAATAGTATTACGAAGTATGAATACACGTTCTTCTTAAAAGGCAAGAATATTGAATACACATATACAAAAGATTACAGACAAATGCTAAAAGATGAATCTCTCATAGTCGATGGAAGAATAGTATTCGATAAGTCTATAAATTCATTATCGATAGATGAAAAAGAGTTCCCAGTTGCATATGATATGAAAAATTCTTTAGCTAACAATTCTAACAATATTTCGATCATAAATTTTCTACTCTCATCTTTCCCTTTAGAAAAGAATCATTACTTGAACGAATTAAAAGAATTTGTTGATTCAATGCTTTGGTTCAGATGTTTAGAAAATAGAGGTTTCATGGGAATGCAGACACATGGAGATAACATTGATGAGTTTGTAATACAAAAAAATTTGACTGAAAAATTAAGTGATTTTTTGCTTAATGTAAGTGGACAAAAATATGACTTTGCACCACCCCAAAAAGACGATAAAGTCATTTATGCAATTATTGAAAGCACAAAAATACCTTTTTATAAAATCATGTCTACAGGAACGTCTTCCCTTTATCTTCTGTTTTATTGGCTCAATAACATGGGTAAAGCTTCTTTTGTTTTCATAGATGAGTTTGATGCGTTTTATCATTATAAATTATCAAAAGAAGTATGTAAGACATTGTTCAGATTACAAAACACTCAAATTTTATTGACTTCACATAACACATATCTAATGTCTAACGATCTTTTAAGGCCTGACTGTAATTTTATATTAGATGGAACAAGTATAAAACCTCTTTGTGATTGTACTGATAAAGAACTTCGTTGGGGACACAACATTGAAAAACTCTACAGAGGTGGTGCCTTTTCGGTATGATATTATTTGTTTTTGAAGGTGAAAAACGAGAACGCCAAATTTTTGAAACCATAGAACATCTTTTCTTTCCAACTTTACAAGATAAAATAATTAATTGTTATTCTAGCAATATTTACAGTTTATATAATGAAATGACAAATAATGGTTCTATTACAGATCCTTTATTCTTCAAAGACATCGTACATATATTAAAAGAAAGAAACCAATCAGATGCTGTATTACAGAACATATCCTCTGACGATATTTCTGAAACATATCTCTTTTTTGATTATGAATTACAACATGAAGAAAAAGGAAAAGGTGTTACGGCACAAGAACTAAACATCAGAGTAAAAACATTATTAAACATTTTTAATGATGAAACTGGAAACGGAAAGCTATACATAAATTACCCCACTGTCGAATCCATTCGTTACACAAAAGAGCTCCCCGATAGCAACTATAATTCATATAGTGTATCAAAAACAGTCTTAAAGAAGTTTAAAAGCCTCACAGATGTTTTTTCTTTTTATAAAAATTTAGACTTTCTCTCTTTTAGATTCAATAAAAAGTGGGAAATAACAAATGATAGAGTAGAAAAAGAGATGGAGCTTAAAAAAATTGGAAACATTTGAATATACAAAACATAAAAAAGGCGAATTTTATTTGCTCAGATTCAAATGCCATCCCTTCTGATAAATCTATAGTAACTCAAACGGAAATTTTTTCAAAACAAATGCTGAAGTATCCAGAAGATGTTCCTGTATTAAATTCTTTTCCTCTATTTTTGTTTGAATATTTCAAAGATGGACATGATATTTGGTTATAAATCATTGAGACTTCTTATTATGGCATAATTTATAGGAACTCTGTTATATTAAAAATTAATAATTTTATCTGAATAATCAATTTTAAACGTCTGTAGAATAACCGAAATAATTAATTTACAGAAAAGCAGGACAATGCACTGCCCTGCTCTTCTGTTATTATTTTTATCCTTTATAGTCACGGGGAAGATTTTCCCATCGCTCTTTCAATAGATATGCAACCTCCTTAGGCTGTCTTTGACGGGTAAACACTCCTTTCTTGTTTCCGTCAACCCTCATAAGACCTTCTGTCGTCTGGAAGTCTGCAAAATTCCAGATCTGCTCCCCTTTAACAAACGAATATGAGTCAAAGACGCTATGAAGCATTTCAAGCACTTCCCTCTGATACTCGTTAGACCACATTACAGATGGAAGCTTATTAAGAGAGGAAAGGGTGTCAGCGCCGTATTCTGTAAATACGAACGGCTTATTAAGATCCAAACTCTTCCACTCATCCATTTCTTTTATGAACTTCTCTTTTGCATCGCTTATCTCATAGCCACCCATTATGTACCAGCCGTAATATCTATTTAGAGAGATAAAATCAGAAAGATGGTGGCAAAGGCACCTTGAAGGGCTTGAGTTTGACTCCATTGCAAACGTTCTCGGCCTCTTTTGAGGATCTAATTCATGTGACCTCTCAAAAAGTTTTTCAAAGTAAGGAACACTGTTTGGATCTGTTGACTCTGGTTCATTTAGCAGGCTCCATGCGATTACGCTTGGATGATTCTTATCACGCGCGATCATCTCTTCCACAGCTTTTAAATGAGCCTTTAAAAGCATAGGCGTCGTAGGCTTAGAGAAGAACGACTTAGCACCTTTTCCAGTACCTGCGTCTAAGAAGTTGACGAGGCTTTCAAAAAGGCCTACGGCAGGGACTTCGTCTATTATCAAAATTCCTTCCCTGTCTGCCATGCGGTAGATCTCTTCATCATATGGATAGTGTGAGGTTCTGAAAGAATTAGCGCCTATCCATTTCATAAGTTCAAAATCCCTCTTCATTACCCCGATGTTAAATCCACGTCCTACGATATCGCTATCCTCGTGCTTTCCAAAACCCTTAAGATATACAGGACGGTTATTTAAAAGGATGCTCTCGCCTTTGATCTTTACTTCCCTTATTCCGATATCAAGGGAATACTTATCAAGAAGCGCTTCGCCATCTTTAAATTCAACAATGAGCTTATAAAGATATGGAGATCCTACATCCCATAAATGAGGATTGTCTAAATTGATTACGCCTTCGCAACAATCTGCCTTCGATGCAATATTTCCATCCCCATCTAAAAGAGTAAGATTAATCTCTCCTATTCCTTTTGTGATGATTGAATACGTGATTTCAGCCTTTTTATCGAATACCTTATAGCTTAGGTTTATATCGAAGATCTCGCTCTTTGGCACTGAAATTAAGTAAACAGATCTTTGAAGACCAGAATAATTATAGAAATCGAAATAAGGCTTATTCATCTTTGCGCCGTTTTTAAGCGTAATAGTCCTTCCGCAAGGGATATTCGTTTCAGTCAGTTCGTTATTAACCATTACGACAAGCTGATTCTCTTCCCCATACCTAGCCTTATCGGTAATGTCTACCAAGAATGGTAGAAAACCGCCTTCGTTTTCAAATACTTCTTCTCCGTTCAAATATACTTTCGCTCTATGGGTAGCTGCAGAGAAGCGGATATAGACCTTATCCCCTTTCATGTAGGAAGGAACGAAAACCATGTTCTCATACCATACGTTTCCAGCAAACTCCCTTATTCTCTTATCAGTATAGAAGTCCTGGAAGCTCGCAGGAACAGGGATATAATCATAGTCGCATAGACCTTTTGAATAGTCAGAGCCATCTTCGAAGTCGATTTTAAAGCGCCACATTCCATCTAACCTGATAGAATTTCTTTTTTCATTGTTTATTGGATAAAGCAAAGAATAATTCAACATATAATCCTCCAATAATATTGTATCATGGTTTTTTTCTGTTGTCCCTTGGCATATTTTTTCCTACACTGTTTCTATGAAGCTCTCTGAAAGAGGGGTACTTCCCGAATCCGACATATATATCTACAACTCTTCGCTTCTAAAAAAGAGTTATTTTTACCAGATGCTTTGCATCGGGCATTATTATTGTACGTACAACTACCAAGTCAAGCCAAATACTTTAGACAGTTACCTGCTTTTATATGTCACTGACGGCGAGATGTACTTTTGTGAGAAGAATGGAGAGAAAACAATACTAAAGAAAGGAGATCTAGCCATACTCAACTGTTATGAACGCCCAAGTTACGGAACTCAGAATACAGTAGAGTTCTATTGGATTCATTTTGACAGCCACAACATCGCAGAGCTTTATAACGAGATAAAAAATAAAAAGGTAACTGTTGCAGATCAGAACGCCGTAAGATCGTCTTTCGTAAGGATAATCACGCCGTTTATAAATGGAGGACAGCCTAGCGAGGCGATTGTAAACAAATACGTTACGAACATCTTAACAGAATTCTTTGAAGCGGACAGCGAAAGCGTAAGCAGCGTGCCACGACGTAAGTTCGAAGAGGTATGCAATTACATAAACAACAATATTGAGAAAAAGATATCCAATGAAGAGCTTGCTAAGATGGCGAATATGAGCATATACCACTTCATAAGGGTTTTTAAGAACGAGACGGGGTTCACCCCTCATGAGTTTATTCTAAGAAGCAGGATAAACACCGCCACGTTCCTGCTCAGAGCTACGAGCTTAAGCCTTAGCGACATTACATATAGATGCGGATTTGCCAACGAGGCGGCATTCAGCAACAGCTTCAAGGCGATTACTGGAATAACCCCTTTAAAGTGCAGGCAGGATGCATGGGGAAAAGTTGAATCGAGAGAAAAGCTTGCCTCAATGGAGCACATAAAAGAGAACAAGGAATAAAAATGCCACCTCCGAAAGGAAGTGGCAACACAAACCAAACAGTTTTATTATAGAGCGTCGTCTCCCATGACATCCTTATATGTGTCAGGTGTTACAACAACTGCGTCTACAGCTGTTTCCATTTGAACTTCTTCGCCATTTAGCATAGCGACTAAAACTTCTACAGAACCGCGTCCTACAGCGGAAGCTGGGAAGTATGCAGATGCCTTCATTGCAGAAGCAGCGCCGTCTGCATTCCATTCGTCCTTAGCCATATAAGCGCCAAGTCCTACTACGCATGCGTTCTCTGCCTTTCCTGCCTGCTCAAGAGCTCTGAGAGCTCCGATTGTTCCCTCTTCGTTTGCTCCAGTTACCAGCCATGTAGTTACTTCAGGATGTGCTGTGAAAACAGCGTCAGCTGCCGTATATCCCTTATCTGTTGTTCCATCATAGTCTGCAAAGTAAATTCTATCTGTTGAGAATTCAGGGCATTCTGCTGTGAATCTGTCGTATTCGCCTTCAGCTCTTGGAACGCAAGAAGAAACAGTATCCATTGTCATGATTAACAGTCCTACGCTTGGATCGGACGCAAGGTTGTTCTCCTTTACATAATTAGCAAGCCACAGTCCGTTAGCCTCTCCGATTACGTATGCATTGATTCCTACCCATGGTGCGAGCTTCTCGCCGTTCTCTTCAAGAGCGTCATCAGCCGCTACTACAGGAATGTTTGCTGCAGAAAGCATGTCTACTACAGCTCTTGATAATGTCTGGTCTGGAGTACATGTAACAACACCCGCAGCGTTATTTGCGATAGCATTGTCGATTGCCCTCAGATATTCCTCAGGAGACATTCTCGCATCAACATAGATGAAATCGTATCCAGCTTCGTTAGCAGCCGCTGCTGCAGCCTCTCCTTCATCGATGAACCAAGTCTGATCTCCAGCCTTGTAAATTCCATAAATTACGCCTTTGCTGTTTTCAACATTGGCTGTTGCGGCTCCGTCGCTTGATCCCTGAGCAAAAAGGGAGAACGAGAGGACGAGAACTAAAAGAACAGTTAAGATTTTCTTCATACAAAACTCCTTTTTATTTTTATTTTCAGTTAGAGGCCAAAGCCTTCTTACTTGCTTCAAGCAATGCCTTCTCTCTCTTCGTCTTTCTAATGTAGTCAGATGAGAGGGCAAACAGCAGCAGTGCGCCACGTGCGACATACTGCCAGAAAGATGGAACGTTTACCATGATAAGACCTGTATTGAAAGCCTGAATCAAGATAACGCCTAAAATAGTTCCAACCATATCGCCGACGCCACCTGTGAATGATACGCCGCCAAGAACTACCGCCGTGATCGCATCGAATTCAAGGTTTACGTTAGCAGCAGGCTGTCCGGAGTGCATTCTTGATGAGAATACGATTCCGCCAAGTGCTGTAATAACACCCATTAGAACGAAGAGTATGGTTACAGTTCTTTGAGGGTTCAATCCTGCAAGACGAGCAGCATCCTTATTGCCTCCTATTGCGTAAACAGAGCGTCCGAACTTCGTCTTCGCCAATATGAGACCGAAAATCAAGATGAGGACCAACATGATCCAAACAGACAGAGGAATGGTTAAAAACCTCGTTCCGCCTATCTTTAAATATGCCTCGTTAGTAATGCTCACAGGACGGCCGTCACAGATTATGTATGCAAATCCTCTAAATACGAACTGCGTAACGAGAGTTGCGATAAATGCCTCAATCTTGATCTTATTAACCATCCATGCGTTAAAAAGTCCTACGACGGCACCGGATGCTAGAGTAATTAAAGCTGCAAGAACAAATGGAACTCCAAGACCGACCAAAGTTGCACATAAAACACCAGTAAAGGCCGCAACGGATCCAGGAGACAGATCATTCTGTCCTGCGATAAGCAAATACGTATGTCCAATTGCAACAAGTCCTATTAAAGATGCCGCTACAAGGATGTTAACAAAGTTTGTCCATGAGAAATAATTGCCGTTCAAACTGCTGAAAATAGCAACAACTATGATAAGCGCTGCAATTAATATCAGCTTGTCCCCAGGGATCAAAGTCTTAAGGCGAGCCCATACTCCGCTTTTATTCTTATTATTTTCCATTACCCTTACCTCCTTCGCTCATTGCAAGAGAAAGAATCCTCTCCTCCGTAGCGTCTTTCCTCATTACCTCTCCTGCAATCTTTAAGTTCCCCATGACGATTATCCTATCAGACAAGCCTATGATTTCAGGAAGCTCTGACGAGATCAGAATCACCCCGAGCCCCTGCTTTGCAAAACGGCATATCATCTGATAGAACTCGCTCTTAGCGCCTACGTCTATGCCCTTTGTCGGTTCGTCTAAGATCAAAACTTTAGGCTGTGTAGCCATAGAGCGTGCAACGATGCATTTCTGCTGGTTTCCGCCCGATAGTTCTACGATCTTCTTCTTGTCGTTCGGAGTCTTAATCGAGAAGTCCTTTATTCCCTCATCGATTATGACCTTCTCCTTTTTAGTGTCTACTACTCCAATCTTATTGCTGTTCTGATCGAGCATGGCAATCGTTATGTTCTTGCCGACATCAAGGTTCGCAAGAATTCCCTGAGTCTTTCTGTCTTCAGGAACATAAACTATTCCGTTCTTCATAGCCTCATGAGGACTTCTGTTGACGATCTCCTTTCCTTCTATAAAGATCTTGCCGGATGTAAGCTTATCAGCACCGATGATAGCTCTCATAACCTCTGTACGCCCTGCTCCGACAAGCCCTGAAAATCCAAGCACCTCCCCTTTTCTGAGAGTGAAAGAAACGGGTTCGACATACTCGGATGAAATGTTCTCAACCCTTAAAAGCTCATCACCGATAGTCTTATTCCTATCAAGATTATCATAGATATCGCCAAGGTCACGTCCTACCATCAGTTTGATCAGAGCGCCTTCTTCCGTAGTTTTCGCATCTAACGTGGTAACATATTTTCCATCTTTAAAGATGGCAACCTTATCGGCAATCCTCTTAATCTCGCTCATCCTGTGCGAAACATAGATAACGACCTTGCCTTCGTCTCTTAATTTCTCAATGATTTTGAAAAGGGCGTCTATCTCCGCATCAGAAAGCGATGCCGTAGGTTCGTCAAAGCAAATTACCTTTAAATTCTCCCTGCTGTAGGCCTTCATGATCTCAACCATCTGCTGATACGCAATCGAGAGATCCTTTACCTTAGTCTGAGGTTTTATTTGCAAGCCGAAATCTTTAATTATTTCAGAGGCCATATTGTTTGCCTCTTTAATGTCTATCCATCCGAATTTATTTGCAGGCATGCGTCCAAGGAATATATTCTCTGCAACAGAGAGCTCCATAAGGATCTGCCTCTCCTGATATATTACGCTCACCCCTGCCTCAATAGCTTCGTGAGGGCTTTTAAAATGTACTTCTTTTCCGTCTAATAGATAATCTCCGCTTGTCTGCTGGTAATCCCCGTTGAGGGTCTTTAATAGTGTCGACTTGCCAGCTCCGTTTTCGCCTAAGAATGCGAGAACCTCACCACCTTTTGCGGAGAAAGAGACATCATCAAGTGCTTTCACACCGGGAAAGTACTTCGTGATATGCCTAAATTCAACGCTGTGCTGCACTCCTTTTTCTCTCCTTTTATAATCATGCTATTATGCAATTAAGGATCTTACATTACCTAAAATTGTCAGATTCTTACAAAAAATTGCTATCTTTTTTACATTATCTGATATTTATTCCAACTCTCTACGGCAGAAAGTCCATTCCTTATTTTCTCTGCTACGAAATTCTCTCCTGTCGCTTTCTCATATGCCTTTTCAATAACTTCGGCCTCTACAACTTGCGGAATGATTACGACTCCGTCATAGTCTCCAAATACGATGTCCCCTGGATTTACCCTCACACCTCCGGCCTCTATAGGAACTCTGAAGTCAATAACCTTGCCTCGCGGCCCCTGATCTTTTGCATAAGGACCACGGCTGAATACAGGCATATTCAGAGCTAGTATTCCCCTTGTATCCCTATGAAAGCCGTTAACTACAGCACCGGCAGCACCCCTTTTATTCATCCTCGTGCACATGATCTCTCCGATCAGAGCATATGAAAGAGATGATGAAGGACATAGATAAACCTCATCCTCCTCAATTGCATCAAGAGCTTCAAGCATTAGGCCGAAATTCTTCTCCATGAGCTTATTCTGACTTCCTTCAGTCACAAAACCTGTGACGTCTGCCTCAAGAACCGGCATTGCACGTCCAGCAATAATCATATCGTCTTTCAGCGGCCTTACTTCTTGAGGCAGAAACTGATGGAGATAGCCCATCTTGTCTAAAATATCTCCGACGACCGACGTATAAAGTTTTCCTTTTAGAAGGGAAAACAACTCCTTATCATTTTTATAAAGCATAGCTACACTCCTCCTTTTTTTTAAATAATCCTTGCCCCTTGGCTTGCAGAAAGACTTATGCGTTTATAAGTGTCTAAGTAGCCGTGCGGCATATCTTTTTCAACTCTTTTGAACTTATTCCGCCTCTCTTCTAAAACATTTTGATCGACTAAAAGTTCTATCACACCATTTTCAATATCGATATGAATAAAATCACCATCCTCTACAAGGGCGATAGTTCCACCTTCATACGCCTCAGGAGATATGTGTCCTACGAAAAGGCCTCTGTTTGATCCTGAGAATCTTCCGTCGGTGATTAAAGCCGTACTGTTTGATAGCCCCATTCCTTCTAAAGCCTTCATTGGGCGATACATTTCAGGCATTCCAGGCCCTCCTTTCGGCCCTTCATATCGAAGAACAAGACATGATCCAGGCTTTATTTTTCCGCTCATTATCTTCTCTATCGCCTCATCTTCGCTTTCAAATACGAGAGCAGGAAATGTTACATTCTTCAATTTTTCAGGGATTGCCGCAGGCTTTGCAACAGAGCCTAAAGCAGCAAGGTTTCCATAAAGGACTGTAAGACCGCCACGAGGCGAGAACGGATTGGAAAGACTTCTTATCACGTTCTGATCTCTGCTACCATTCTCTTCTTTCAGGTTATCGCCAAGAGTTTTTCCGCTGACTGTTAGGCAGTCTAAGTTAAGATTGCTTTCCATCTCTTTAAGCACGGCCTCAACACCTCCGGCCTTATAGTAATCTACCATGTCATATTCGCTTGCAGGATATATTGATGCAATTTGGGCTGTGTTCTTCGATATTTCGTCAATCTCTTTCAAGCTCAGCTCTCCAAGGCCTGCTTCGGCATAAAGAGCCTGTAAATGCATTATCGCATTCGTGCTCCCTCCGATCGCAAACGTAAGTTTCAAAGCGTTAATTATGGAATCTCTTGTTATGATATCCCTTGCTTTTATCCCTTTATTGACAAGGTTCACTATCTGGACTCCGGTCTTATAGGCCATATCAAGGCGTTCAGAGTCCACGGCAGGAATTGTTGCGCACCCTGGAAGCGACATTCCAAGAGCCTCTGCGCAGGAGCCCATCGTATTTGCCGTTCCTAGCATCGCACAAGAGCCAAAACATGGTTCTGCAATATTTTCAATCTCTTTAAATTCCTCTTGACTTATAAGGCCGCGTTCTTTCCACCCTATGGCCTCAGTTACGATGTTTCCATCGTAGTGCTTGCCTTTGTAAACGGCAGGATACATAGGACCTGCGTTGCAAAATATTGCACTGATATTAAGGCGCGCTGCCGCTATTAAAAGACCTGGGACGATCTTATCGCAGGAGCCAAGGAGAACTATGCCGTCAAAACCATGGGCTCTTGCCATGCACTCGACGCTCGATGCTATGATATCGCGGGAAGGAAGGATGTAGCGCATTCCGATATTTCCTTCGGCAATTCCATCGCACGGCGCAATAGTTCCAAAGCTCATAGCGGTTGCTCCCGCATCCCTTATCCCCTTTTCAACCATCTTTTCAATTTCATTAAAATTAGCGTGCCCTGGACTTGCGTTCGTATAAGTGTTGCATATTGCGATTATAGGCTTTTTAAGATCATCATCGCTGAAACCGCATGCCTTATAAAGCGCCCTTTTCAAGGCTCCTCTGTCCCCTTTCAATCTTTCGTTATAGTATTCGCTCATACGAAATCATTTGCAGCTACCACCGGCAGCGTCGCACCTCCGTCCATCGTTACTGTGTTTCCAGTCATGTATGCAGCATCATCGCTTGCAATGTAACTGACTAAAGAGGCAATTTCATCCATAGATGCAAACCTCTTGAAAGGAAGGCGTGCTGCCGCTTCAAGCCTTATATCTCCTTCTGGCCATCCAACATCCGTATAGCCTGGCGCAACAGCGACCATTCTTATCCCTTTTAGAGAGAGTTCCATAGCAGCATTCTTTGTGAATTTTGATACGGCGGCTTTAGTCGGACCATAAATTGTAGAGCGCGGCCAGCAACCATCTACCTGATTAGACGAAATGTTTATAATAACTCCTTTAATACCGCGTTCTATCATGGAAAGGGCTGCGTACTGGGATGAGAAATATAATCCCTTCCAGTCTATTGCGGTCATCTTATCAAAGTCCTCTTCAGTGGCGTCTAAGAAGTAAACCTCGCTTGAAATTCCTGCGTTATTCACACATAAATCTATTTTCCCAAAGTAAGAGAGCGCTTCGTCATACATTGCCCTGACGCTCTTTAAATCGGCCATATCTGCATAAACGGCAATAGCATCTACTCCATAACCTTTGATCTCGTCAACGATCTTTTTAGCCTCCTCTGGGCGCGATCTGTAGTTTACTATTACATTGTAACCATCCCTTGCCAGTCTTTTTGCTATTGCGCTTCCAATTCCTTTTGCTGCACCCGTTACGAGTGCGACCTTTCTATTCTCCATAAGCTATCTCCTTTTTTAACTCTAGCCGTACATCCTTCATAAAGAAGTCCTACCCCGTTCTCATCTTTTGCGCTTGTAATGAAAATTCTTCCATCATCTGAGAGAGCAAGCGATGATGTCGAACTCTTAAAGCCTTTCAAACGCTCCTCTTTCTCTTCAAGGACTGCCGAATCAAGAACTGCAATCTCTCCAAGATTCCAAAGAGCGACATAGACGTTATCATCTCTATCAAGCGTGATTCCATCTGGAGACGACCCTTTTTCAAAACAATGCCTTTTAAGTTCAATTAGATGATCGTTTTCAATCTTGTAAAGCCTGATTACATCTTCTCCCGAATCGACATGGAGAAATTCATCATCGCTTATGAATGCCGCTCCATTTGCAACCGTATAACCGCTTGCAATCTCTTTATAACCAGTATTCCAGATTCTGTAGAGCTTTCCTTCCTTGTGTCTCGGCTTATCTATTTTCATTGTCCCCATGAAAAGAGATCCGTCTGGTGCAACTACGCCATCGTTAAATCTCATGTCAGACGGAATATCGAGTTCTATTAAAAGTTCTTTATCTCCCGTATTTCTATCTACAAGGAACACCTTGTTTCTTGTCGTTACAAGAACCCTGTTTATATCGTCTGTAAGGTGTACAGAGGTTACGAACTCATTAAAGCAAATCGCTTTTTCTTCCTTTCCATCCTCTTTCACATAGAGCTTATAATCCAATATGTCTACAAAATAGAGGGTTTTGATCCTCTCATCATATCTTGGCCCTTCTGAGAGAAGATAACCCCCGCTACTCTTCATAATCGAACCTCCTTGAAAGCTCCTTGGTTAACTTCATGCTAAGGTCGTTCATACGATCGAACCTAATGCCGGAAAACATATCCTTAAGGCCTGAAAAGCTCAGCGCTCCAATAAGCTCCTTACCGCTTTTAAACACAGGACGAGTCAGACAGCATAAGAACTCTTCATGTTCTAGATAGTTAAGCGCATAGCCAGCCTCTCTAACTTTTCCTACAACTTTAAGAAATTCATTTTTATCTGTTATCGTATTGTCTGTATATCGTTTAAACTCGCATTTATTAATAAGCTCAGTCCTTGTTTTTTCGGATGAAAAAGCTGCAAAAATCTTTCCTGCCCCTGTAGCATTTAGCGGAACATCCCCATCTTCCGAATCTGCAATAATTAATGACTCATGCGATGATGGATAAGCCCTTATGATGATCTTAAGCCTTTTATTCTCATAGACGGTAAAGTGGACAATCATACCTGACTCTTTTGCTGCATTTAAAAGATCAGGCTCTAGCATGTTCTTTATCTTATTGCTGTCCATTCTTCCTTCTAAATTAAAAAACACAGGACCGCGGAAATATTTTGAATTAACACTATCAAGAAACAAATATCCTTCGCTCTTTAGCGTCGAAAGGATACGAAGAACGTTGCTTTTATTCATTCCGCCGCTTTCGTTTAAAATCTCTGTGAACGTGTAACCCCTGTCACTGTCTAAAAAGAGTTTTAGAATCTTAAGTGCCTTTGCAACCGATGCAATCTGATATCTATCGTCATCCATTGTTTTATCTAATAAAACCTTGTTTTATATTCTAAAATAATGTTAAATCCCATATAGCCATAAGTCAAGAAAAACTTTCTAAAAAAAGAGCACGCTTTCTAACGTGCTCTCATTAATTAAGTTTTTTTAAAGGATTTTCTTAAGCCTTTCCGCATCTACAAGATCAGGATTTATCTTAAGCGCATTTTCAAAGGCCTCTTTAGCCTTATTATCATCCTTCAAGCCCTTATAGCCTAATGCCGTAAGGTAATAGCAATGGGCTTTATTCTTAAGGCTCAGATCATCAGTCCATAGCTGAAGATCAGGAAGGGAGACGGCAAAATAGTCGAAAGTAACAATATCATTCAAATGGGCATTTCCGTGTCCTATCAGGCTATTGAACTTCTCTTTTGCTTCCTCCTCTCGTCCTAGCTTTTCAAGTGCTAAAGCCTGGAAGAATATGATATCTGCAGGTTGATCGTAGTAATACATCGCACTGCTAAGCTCTGCCTTTCCATCCAGGGCAAGAGCAAACTCTTCTTTAGCCTTCTCTTCTTCTTTCAGGCTCTCATAGCATAGCCCTTTAAGGTAATGGATCTCATTGTCCTTACATCCTTCAAGCTTTCCTTCTCCAAGGTTATGAGGATAGACCATAGCAAGATCAAGGTGTTTGATAGCTCCGTCATAATCTTTTTTAGCCATTAATGACAGTGCGATATCCTTATGGGCTGTAACGTACTCTTTCGTAACCTTGCCTTCACCGCCTTCCCACGGATGGAATATGCGGGATGAAAGCAGGTCGAGAACTTCTTCATTCCTGCCTTCCCTGTTCAGCATGGATAGGTATATCGTAAAGAGATCGTCCCTGTCCTTTGTCGTCTCGTAGTTCTCTTTTAATAAGGCAAGCCTCTCTTTATAAGGGATATGCAGTTTCTCTTCAAGCTGTACAAGCTCAAGAAGAATTCTTGAATCGGTCTTATCCATACTAAATGCTTTTTCAAGCATTTCAAGAGCCTCTTTGCCTTTATCCATCTTATTGTAAAGAACGATTGAGAGGTTTCTTAAAGCCGTTGCATTCTTTCCTTCGCCTTTCTTCCAGTAAGCGTATGCATCGCTATAGTTCTTCTTATCGTAAGAAAGGTTACCAAGAAGATAGCAAGCAGTCTCATCATCCTTGCTTATCTCAAGCGCGCTTTCAAGGACGATGTAATCTTCAACCGTATTAGGGAATGCATAGCTTTCATCCGCATTAGACGCCTTTTTAACGTACTCAGCCCTCTTTCTTTCATCGCCATTTATTTTTGCTGCGTATGCTGCGTAGTAATAAGGCATTGGGCTGTTGATAGAAGCGTCTTCTAGAAGTCTTATCGCATCATCTGCTTCGCCCCAGCTGATTAGATCCCATGCAAGGTATATGTAGTTTGCCGTTCGTCCTATCATGAGGTCTTTAAAGCTCTCATCTTTTAAGAAATAAAGGGATGCAAAATCAAAAGGATCTGCTGCTATATTCTCTTTTGCAAGCTCTTTTGCCTCTTCAGTCCTGCCTAAATGGCTTAGGATGTAACATTTTAGAGCCCTTGCTTTTACATTTCTCGTATTATATGTAAGTGCTCTTTCTATAAAATAGAGAGCTTTATCATAAGAAGAGAAGCTTGAGGAGATTAATGCAAGGTTATAAAAGCTTCTCTCGCACTCGCGCTCACTCCATGTGGCCTTATAGAATGCATCATATGCCTCCTTATACCTCTCCTGATATAAAAGAGAAAGTCCTAGAGCATAATAGCATTCGCTGTCATATGGATTGGGGGTAAGCCATGTGCTTCTCTTTACAGAGGCTCTGAAGTGCTCTTCGGCTTCCTTTATCCTGCACCTCTTTAAAAGCAGCTCGCCATAGAAAAGGTTTGCCCTTATATCCATAGGATCTCTTCTTAAAGCTTCCTCATAGTATGGTTCGCTCTCAAGGGTTGCATGCCTGTACTGTTCAAGATGCTGTGCGATCAAAATAAGCTCTTCTACGCTCTTAACCTCTTCAGTTTTTCCGACCGTGCTAGCAGGATCGGGAAGCGCCTCCTCTTTTCTCTCTGTCGGGGAACACTCTAAAAGAAGCTTATCTGAGCTATCATAGACTTGTAGTGCAAGTTCTGTCTCTTTCTTATCTGTCTTTATGCTCTTTTTATATCCGTCTTCGACAGTCAGAGTCAGACTTTCTGTATAGATTGTATTACCGTTTCTATCTTCCAAACTTATTCGCACGTCCCTTCTTTCTGTCGTATAAGCAGATATTACAGCCTCTTTTTCATCTGCTTCCAAGTTAAGCATTACATCGAGGTTTGCATTCTTTACATACCCCACCTTCTTATAAGGCATGAAGTACTGCTTAAACCTCTTTTCTTCATATGGAGCTAAATATGTGAAGTCAGGCTGGTTATCTGTATAAACACCTGTCATCAGTTCGATGTACGGCCCGTTATTATCAGTT
This sequence comes from uncultured Spirochaetales bacterium, assembly GCA_949289305.1. Classification (GTDB taxonomy): domain Bacteria; phylum Spirochaetota; class Spirochaetia; order Sphaerochaetales; family Sphaerochaetaceae; genus Ornithospirochaeta. The sequence continues at coordinate 156,658 of CASENB010000029.1, read as the reverse complement.
AAATTCCTGTCCCATGCCTGTCCGAAGTCTCCGCATCCCCATGTCCACTGCTTCTTTCCTGGAGATACGTGATGGTCTGCAATATGAAGTATTCCAGCATCCACTCCATAGTCATATCCTCCGACAAAGTCGTACTCGCTCTTATAAGCCATATAAGATGTTGGAACAGGAATATTCTTATAGCGTGAGATGTCTACCCCTTGAGAGTAGTCATGCTTGTAATATACCCCGTGTGCAATCGGGAAGGAAGATACGTCTCTCTTTCCGTGGTCGTATACTGCAGTAACGTCAGGAGGAAAGACTGACTGCGTATTGTCGTTAACAGCAACAGCGGGGTTTGCCCACCATAAAAATGTCTGGCTATGGTTCGTCCTGTTATAAAGCTGGCTTTCTATCTCGATATATGCCTTTCCTGGGTATAAAGTGAATCTCGTTACGACTTTCGTTCCGTACATCTCGTCCACGTCCCCTATGGCAAGGGTAACAGATTCGTCTTCATTTTCAAAAATCTTATAGCTTGTAGGCATGAATGTAGTCGGCCTATGGTGCTGAGGCCAGTTGAATTCAATTCCACCGCTGATCCAAGGCCCAAGCAGTCCTACAAGAGCAGGCTTTATAACTTCATTGTAATAAACGAAATCATAACCGTTTGTCTTATCATATGCCCTCTGTATTCTTCCTCCAAGTTCGGGGAGAATCATAACGCAGATATATTCGTTTTCAAGCATTACAGCATTATACGTAACGTCTTTCTTCTCATCATAGATCTTGTCTATTACAGGATATGGATAGACCCTTCCGCTGCTTCCCTGGTAAACCCTCTTTTCCAAGAACATAGGATTCTTATTAGGCTTACTTACACCATAGGTTGGAATCGTAACTTTTTCTAAATAGATTTTTGCAAATGATGAACTCATATTGCCTCCTTTATAGAGAGCATACTATTGGAATATTTAGAGAGCAATGTCGTAAATTGCTTAAATATTGTAAAAAATTGCTCTCCTTTTAAAGACTTTTAAAGATATAATTATCCATATGGACAATATAGAAAATGATTATATAAAACTTGAATGCACACCGTACTCTGCTGCAATTCATTCCATATATTTAAAAGAAATAAACAGAAACATCACCCTTACATTAGAAAGCGAAAAAAGCCACAGCACAGATCCTAGCTATAGCGGCAATACGATATTCCCTTTTGCAGGTAGGATAAAAGGGGCAAAGATAAGGGATCTAGTCTTAGACAATAATGATAACGGCAACTCCCTTCATGGTGGAAAAAACGCACGAAAAGCCGTGTTTAAGAAAATAGAACAAACAGAAGATAAAATAACATATGCATTAGTAAGAGAAAAAGACGACGACAACATCAAGGCAAAATGCGCCTATACAGTAACTTTTGGCCTAAAAGAAAACCGTCTTTTAATAGACTTTGAGATGCTATCAGATAAGAATACGCTTTCAGATATGACAAGCCATCTCTATTTTAATCTAGATCAAGGAAAGACAATAGAAAACCATGAGATGAGAATAGATTCAGATCGTGTAGTCATCAACAATAGCGACCATAGCGCAAAAGAGATAATTGAAGTAAAAGGCACCCCATTTGATTTTAGAGAGTACAAAGAGCTCAAAAGCGCAATAGAAAGCAAAGACCTAAAGTTCTCGAATGGCATTAACAACGCTTTTATATTAAGTGGAGATAAAACGGTTTGCCTAAAAGGCAGAGATGTAGAACTAAAGGCAAAAAGCGACAGCCCTGCCGTAGTAATCTACACAGGAGGATATTTAAAAAATAGAAACAGCTATGTCGCAATAGAGTTTGAGGACATCCCTTTTAATGACACAAGGACATTTACAAACCATTTTAGAAGACATATCGAATTTGAGTTTAACATATTCTGACAATAACTTTATCTAGGTTAAAATCATATTATATCTAAATGCATGTTGAAAACAAATGTATAAGATATAAACAAAAAGCATCAAATAATAAAAGCATAAATTCTTATTACGTATTTTTATTATCAGTCTGTACCACCATTTTTTAAATATAAAAAAATTATTGAAATTTAAGTAACCCACACCACTTAAAAAGTATTACTTAATTAGAGGCAATGATGAAAACAATAGCTTTATGTACAGATGTTGACGGAGGACTGTCTTTCTATCATAAAAGGCAGAGTAAAGATAGAGAGATAAGGAAAAAACTATTTTCATATAGCAAAGAGATTATCAGCAACGAATATGGTGCATCCCAATTTAAAGAAGAAGATGGCGGAAATGTAATAGTGCTTGCAAATCCATTAAAAGCAGAAGATGGAATCATCTTTTTAGAAGCAGATGCAATTCCAAACGTCATTCCAGACGATATTCAAAGAATTCTCATATTTCGTTTTGATTTGAAATATCCGTCAGACAGAAAACTTAATTTCGATTTAAGAGGCTGGACCTTGAAAAAGACAGAAAAGATAAAAGGTTATTCGCATGATGAGATCATGCTTGAAGAATATGCAAGATAAAGGAGAGATTATGAAAAAGAGAGCACTAGGACGTATTTTTAAGGCAAGTACGATCCTTTTAGTAGTCGTTCTTTTACTTTGCTCATGCGAATTCTTCCCATTTTTCGGTATGGGGAATGAAGAAGATGAGAATGCAAAAGATCAGCTAGTAACCGTATTAAACGATAACGTTCCATACTTTAGCGCTGAAGAGAAAGAAAAAGCACAAAAAAGAGGCTACTTTATCGAATTAAGTTCTTTAGACGATCTTGGTCGTGTTGGTGTCTGCTGGGGGCTATTTGATTATGGCCATATGCCGACATATGACAGGGAAACCCTCAATACAGAACCAACAGGATGGCATCAGAAAGAATATGACACATCAATCGTTCCTGGCGGATGGTTATACGCGAGGGCGCATCTATTAGCCTTCCAGCTTAGCGGACTTCAGGATGATCCAGAGAATCTGATGACAGGGACAAGGGATTTCAATAACGAAGGGATGCTTCCATTTGAGAATATGACGGCAAGCCATATAAAAGAAGAGAGAGACCATCAAGTCCTATACAGAGTTACCCCAGACTTCGGGAATGGAGATAACCTGCTAGCATATGGTGTTACGATAGAATCAGATTGTCTTAATTGTGATGAAGAAGCAGATTATTGCGTATATATAGCAAACATACAGCCTGGCATCACGCTAGATTATAAGACGGGAAACAACAGATTAAGCACCGAAGAACCAGAAGATGAGATTACAATAGATGAAGCTACATTCATTTTAAATACGAATACGAAACGCTTTCACCGCTTAGATTGTTCGGGAGCCCCAGCTACAGACTCAAAGAATTATAAACTGACAGATAAAAGCTACGATGAAGTAAGATCGGAAGGCTATATCCCATGTTCGCGTTGTAATCCAGAATAAGACTTTGCTTAATATTTACTTCTCACGCTGAAAGGCATGAGATTTTTTTGTACAAAAAAAAATAAGGGACTCAATGCGGATTATCCATCATTAAGCCCCTATTCTCTATTTTAGAAGAGTTATTTAATGTTGATTGCTAATCCTGTGTATGAAGCTGTTCTGATATAAACATCCTTTACAGATGCAGGATATTTTTGGCTTAATTCATCAATTATATTACCATTTGAATCGTACTGAATTGTATAGCGTTCAGTTGTGTAATCAACAACAATATCGATTACCTGATCTGCCTCTGGGTACTTCTCAACGGCAGCCTTCATCATGTCGTTATATCCGATTCCGCCGATCTTTACAGATCCGTCTACGATTTCATATGTTTCACTAATAAATACAGGACCAAGAACTTCAATCTGTCTGTATGGATTAAAGTTTAGTTTTACGTTATGTGCCCCAATATCAGATTGCACAGAAGTTTCAACTAAGAGAGCATCAAATCTTAATACATTTTCCGGTAGATTCTCCCAATCCGTAAATATTTGATAATCTGGTTCCGCAAGCCATCCTAAGAACTCATATCCTCTTGGTATAAGTTTCTCCTCTGGTTCTCCTGGATCTGCAAACTCTGAAACAGGAATAGCCTTCCAAAGCCTTCCATTTAGATAGAAGCATACATTATCTTCTAGCACAGCATCATAACGATGTGTTTTATTATCAGGTACAGTCCAATCGGTTACGATCTCATCACTTCCATCTTGAGCCCATCCAATAAAGACTTTACTGTAAGGAAGGCTAGGCTCTCCTGGATCCGCAAAAGTATCAGCCTCTTGAGTAGTATAGAACTTGTCTTCTACATAATAATCTGCTCTGAAAGTAGAACAAGATGTGAAAACTAAAGCCACAATAAGCAACAAAGCTAATGCAAGTTTTTTCATATAATACCCCTATGAATATATAGTCTAACTGTTCATATTTTATTTGCCTTGATTATATATGTAAAGATTAAAGTTAGAATTTACTGATTATTAAAACTTATTTTGTTTTTAGAATTATAGTATTTCAAATCACAATAAAATCTTCTCATAGTAAAAGACTTTCTTGTTCAAGCCTAACTCTTGCCTCATATAAAAATTCCAAAACGTCTTTAAATTCTATATATCTATCATCTTCAATTAAGTTCTTTATTTTATCTAGATAAAATATGTCTTCTATTTTTTGAACTTTATCAAAATTAGAGAGTATCGTTTTCTTATCCATCTTGTACGGAATAAGGGAAGGAAACACCTCCTTTACAGTCATGAAGATTTGAAATCCACCAAGATCAATATCTCCCCAATGGAAAACCGATACGTTCTCACTTAACGTATCTTCGATCAGAGAAAGGAATTTCCTTTTGCATGGACTATGAAAGCCTCCATGAAATATCACAGCCTCTTTATCACTGCTGCTTTTTATATATTCATAGTAATTTGCTTTGTTTTCTATAAGCATTATCCTTTCAGCTTTTAGTTCTATGCATCTAATATTGCCAACACTTTGGCTATTAATATACGCCCCATATTTTAAAGGCGTGTAGTCTACAAAACTTGAATCATTAAAAGTGATTTTGAATTTGCCTTTAAACTCTATGATCTCTGGATACTTTACAATATTAAACGATGCGAGAATATCGTCATCACTTTCCTCTTGAAAGCCGTATGCAGATTTAATGAGCTTTATAGCAGACGCCTTGTATGTTTTTTCAAATTCCTTAGAGTCTTTTAATACCCTTGTACTAAATAAGCGTGGGGTCTCTTCCTTTTTATCTTTTACGATTTCCAAAACTACAGACAATAGAGTCTTGTTGAAATCATTATCTTCTGCTGAGAAATATCGCCTTGGAACCTTCTTGTTTTGCTCTGTCTTGTTTTTTAAAGCAAGAAGGAAAGATGAAATTTTCTCATCTGATGTACTATTAATTGCCACGTCCATATTCTCTTCAAGAGTTTTAAGAAATTCATCCAAGCGTCTCAATTTTGCCTTACTATAAGCTTTGGATATAGTTTCTTCATCGTAGGACGCTAGCCATACTTCCTTTATTAAATTTCCCTTCTCACTTTTGCTCCAAGAGAAATCTACGATACCTTCATCCTTTAATTCTTTTATAAAAGAGATGAAAGCTTCCTTCTCCTTATAATCGGAATAATAGGAAGAGACATCTTTTACTAGGATACGGCGTGAGTTCTCCTTACCTTTAAAAGATTCGCTATTCTCCCACTTCAATAAAAGGTCTTTTAACAATTTCTCATTACTCATCTTTTAACTCATCCGATTTTCTAAATTTCTCAATAAAAGATGCGCCACTCGTTTTATATGCGACGAGGATGTCGTTTGTATAGACTGCGACGTCTTTTAGCTTATCGGGAGGGGCTGAGAAAATTACTTGAAGATCAAAATCCTCTTTCAATAGTTTTAAACATGTTCTTATTCTCTCCCCATCCATTTTGCTAAAGGCCTCATCGAATATTACTAGGCGCACGGTACTTCTGCCTTTCATACTTTTCATTCTGCAAACTTGGGCAAAGGAGACAAGTATTGAAATATAGAACGGGATCTGAGTCTCTCCTCCAGATTTGTATTTCATATTCTTAGAGAGTTTTTGAATATCCCCTGAACTGTCTTTTACGTTCATATCGAAATTCAAATAGGCTTTGTAATCAGTATAAGTTGCTATCTGCTTTTCGATATCCTTATCAGCTTTTACACTAGCTCTTTCAGGAACAAGGATGGAAAAGAGCATGTCTATCTCTTTTTCGTACTTGTTTGTAAAGGAATCTGCAAAGAGCGTACTTTCAAAATTTGGAGAGAGCAAGAACTCGTCATCCATGAACATATCATAGAAATTTCTATTCTCTTTGCTTGGCGTAACAGAGAAAGAATAAGTGTCCCCTCCGAAAGTATATTTACCGAGTATGCTGTTAAAATCCCTGATCTGACTCTCAACGTTCTTTATATTGTCGCTCATCTTTGAAAGAAAATCGTTTTTAAGCTGATCACGAGCTCTAATCTTTGCCTCTGCTATCTCATCTAAATGCCTTGGAAGATCATTTTCAGAAAGTTTTTTCAACTCACTGTCGAATTCATCGTTATCTTCCACCTGATAACAGTCGTAGCTTGAATGCCATTTTCCATTATAAGAGCTTCTTAAATTTTGAAGGTCTTTCATCTTTTCATTTGCGCTCGTCTCAAACCTCTTCTTACTCGTCTGATAAAGGTTTAAAACATCATTCCTGTTTACCTTCTCATACCAGCTCTTTTTAAAGTCTTCCTCGAATTTTAAAATCTCGGCTTCGCTATATTTACTTTTTGTCTCCTCTTGTAATTCCTTTATTCTGTTCATTATGGAAATTACATTCTCTTTTGCAGTATTTATTTCGCTGTTAAGACTTCCTGTAAGTATTGCATTATCTTCGCTCTCTTTTCTTAACACCTTAAGTCTCTCTTCGACTTTTCTTATTTCTTCATCTATTCTATCTAGTTCAAAGAAATCTATTTCATTTAATTCTTTTTTAGACTTTTCAATCGAATCTTTCAGAGACGGTATTTCCGTTTCTCTTTGAATGTATTGGCTGAACTCTTCAACTCTCTGTTCATCAAAAGGAGAAGTGCACGATGCGCTATGATGTGCGCACGCTCACGCTGCGCGGCTCTCAGCTGACCTTCAGCACCTGTGACAGGAGGATAAAGACAATAATATCAATCCCTGAGTTCTTCACTGAGCGCTATCCAGAGACAGAAGGATGGAATCAGAAGGGAGCGAACATAGGGATAAGCAGGAAAGGAAGGGTATTCGTAAATCTCATCTATGAATGCCCTGATTGCAATATAGTTGAAAACGATGGGAAGATAGTGGGCTTGGACAGGGGAGTCTATAATATTGTCACAACCTCTGATGGAACCCACTATGGAGCAAAGGATGCAAGGCGGGTGAAGAGGAAATACAATCACGTGCGTTCTGAGCTGCAGGAGAAAGGCACCCGCAGCGCCAGGAGGAGGCTCAAGGCCATCTCGGGCTGCGAGAAGAGGTTTGTTCATGATCAGAACCACTGCATTTCCAAGAAGCTTGCCAACACTGATGAGGATGTCTCCATATATGTCCTTGAAGATCTGTCATCCATGAACATGAAGAGGCTAAAAGGAAAGAGCAACAAGACCATGAGGAAATGGCTTTCTGCCTGGTCATACTCCGACCTTGAGTTCAAGATTGCCTACAAGTGCCAGAGGAACGGCATAAGTGTAGAGTTCGTCGATGCGCGCTACACGAGCCAGAAGTGTTCGGTATGCAAGACGATCGACAAGGCTTCAAGGAAAGGAAACAGATACGTCTGCAGGCATTGTGGCAACAGCATGCATGCAGATGTGAATGCCGCCATCAACATCCGCGACAGCTACATTACCCAGACCTCGAAGTCTGGGCAGGCTGCAGTCAATCAGCCGTATGGATGGAGTGCCACTGTCAAACCGGTAACGGAGCCTGTGGGCAAAACGCTCACGTCCAAGCCTTCAGGCTTGTCTGAAGGTCGTTGACAATTCAATCTCTAGATGTATTTAAAATGAGACAAAGTAAAAAGGCTGTCATAAAGCCTAAACCTTACGAACAGCCTTTCAATATTATATTAGATTTTATCATCTAAAAATGAAAGATCGGCCTTCTCTCTTAGAGAAGAAGAAATGATCTCTTTCCCGTTTTCAAAAACTGCGATGCTTGGAGTCTCTGGCGCGTTAAGTATCTTTCTGATCTTATCGCTCTTATAGCAGTCTATAGCCTTTAAAGTGACGCTCTTTTCCTTGCTATAAAGTTCGACCCTTGTAAGCATAGTCTGATCCTCGTTCTCACTTGCATTATAGAAATAGACAAGAACCTTCTCCTTGCTTAGGATATCGCTCTCGATAGTCTCGACTTCGGAGATGTAACGCTCAGCCATCGTTCCGGCAATAGCGCCATCACCTACCGCAGTTGCAACCTGACGAAGAGCTTTGCTTCTTACGTCTCCTGCGGCAAAGATTCCTTCTCTGCTTGTCTCCATGTTCTCGTTTGTTACGATATAGCCACGGCTGTCAAGTTCTATGAGGTTCTCAAATATCTTCGTATTTGGAAGATATCCGATGAAAAGGAAACATCCGTCAACGTCCACAGGGATTATTTCGCCCGTCTTGAGATTCTTTAAGTTAACTCTCTTTAGAAGGTCGTCTCCTTCATACGAGTGCACGCCCGTATTCCAGATGAAGTGCATCTTCTCATTCTTAAGAGCTTTCTCTTTAGCAACCTCGTTGGCATCCATGATCCCCTCATCGTGAACAACAGATACCCATACTTCCGAACAGAAACGGGTTAAGAAGAGTCCTTCTTCGATTGCGGCATCTCCGCTTCCGATGATAAGAACTTTCTTTCCTGTATAGCGGGCAGCATCGCATGTAGCACAGAACGATATTCCCTTATCTCTAAAGTTCTCTTCGTTCTCAGCTCCTGTCATTCTAGGCCTTCCTCCAGTTGCTGCGATTACGGCCTTTGCAATGTAGTCTGTTCTGAATGTTGATACCTTCCAGAAACTTCCTTCCTTTTCAAGACTCTTAACGTCCGTAAGCTTTACATCAACTCCGAACTTTCTAAACTGCTTATCAAAGAGTTTCATAAGCTCAGTACCGTCAATGCCTTCAGGAAATCCAGGATAGTTCTCAATCTCGCTAGTATATGTCGCAAGTCCTCCGATTAAAGACTTCTCGATAAGAAGCGTCTTTAATCTTGCGCGTCCTGCGTAGAGGGCTGCTGTCATTCCGCCAGCACCCCCTCCGATAACTACGACATCATAGTTTTCTCTTCTTTTTTCCATTAGCCTCTCTTCCTCTTTTCCCACCTGTCAGCAGCAATCCAAAGAAGCAGAAGAGCCGCAAGCTGTACTAGAAGCGCTGGAACATGTCCACCAAGGACAGCAGGGAGATATACTTTAGATCCTGCAGTCATGAATGTTCCGCCGATTCTTGACGTGATTGCATTTCCAAATACAGATCCGAAGATGAAGAATACGAGCGCAATGAGATTCTGAACATAACCTTCGCCGATTCTTACGAACGTACCGGATGCACATCCGCCAGCAAGAACAGCACCAACTCCAAAAATAAACGCTCCGAATACAAGGCTGATGTTAATTGGATTTCCTGGATATGTTGAAGGATCTGCAAGATCTACATGTGAAGACTGGAATCCAAAGAACATGATAGTACATAGTGCGAATGCAACGATTACAGCCTTTGTAAGCTTAGTCTCTCCTGTTAAAGTCGGATCGCGGTAAGCTGCTGTAAAGCAGAATCTGCTTCTCTGCATTACATATCCAAGTCCTAGTCCGATTACGATAAAGTATGGTGCGTTAGGATAGCTTGGAGCAACGATTAATGAAACAACAAGAGCAATTATTATAAGTGCAATTCCAAGACCAATCTGAATCTGTCTGTTTCTCTTTCTCTGCTCTGCCGTAAGCTTCTTTCTTACAGGTCTCTTATTAGATGTCGGAGGCATGAAGAACTTAAGAAGTTTTCCGCCGACTGTTGCACCTAAGAATACGAAAAGCAAGAAGATCCAAGCAGCAACTGAGAATCTAGGAAGCTGAGAAAAAAGTCCTCCAATGTTACATCCTGATGCAAAACGTGCTCCAAATCCCATTAATAGGCCACCAAGAGCTCCTGCAAGGAACTGCTTCCAATGTTTAATCTTTCTAATCTTCCACTCTGCTGCAAGCAAACAGGAAATCAAGGCGCCAAAGAGCAGTCCGAAGTCCGTAATAGATGCCGTATTTCCAAAGAAACTGTAATTAGCAATGTTAGCACCCCAAACGGATGGATCAACTCCAAAGAGAGCGAAGAACTGCGCCCCCCAAGTTGTAAGAGGTCCGCTTACTCCCCATGTGCTTCCGCTGAACATGAATAAAGTGATAGCAAGAATGCTGATCATCACAGCGCCAGCGTAGTAAGACCATTCCTTCTTTAAAAGGCGATCATATAGTGTTGGTTCGATCTGTTTTGTCTCTTCCATATCAGCCTCTTAGCAAGTCTTTTCAATAACGACTTCCCATTCTCCTTCGCCAACTTCTTCAATTTCAACGTTATAGCCCTGGCCTCTTGCCCAGTCTGGTACGTTCTTCATTGCACATGTGTGGTCGATTCCTACGACAAGCACATCACCTACTGCCATCTCCTTGATAGCGTTCTGTGTTTTTACTAGTGGCACTGGACATGCCTCGCCTAAACAATCTAGATATTTTTCTGCCATTTTGATTCCTCCATTGGCTAATAAATAAATATTTATCTATATTCTAGGGCGAGAAGGTAAAATAACAAGAGATAACATTGTGACTTTTCGAAACTCAGACAAGCTTTTTCAAATTGACTACTTGTATTTTATTTCGGCCCATCCTTATAGCGCCAAGATTCTCAAGCTTTTTTAAAATTTCAGAAATCTGACCAGAAGATATCGCAGTCTCTTTTCTTATCTCATCCTGGCTCTTTTCTATAATACCGTCTTTATTCTGCGCTGCCTCTTCAAGAATATACTCTTTCAAAAAGCTTTCATCGTTTTTAAACGCTTTCTGCTTCAGCGTATATAGTATATCTGAGAAACGATCGATAAAAAGCTTACGAGAGTAACGTTCTACAACAGGATATCTTCTTTCAAGCTCCATATAGAAAGAGACAGGAATCTTTATAATGCATGATGGCCTATCTGCAAGAATTTTTATGCTTACTGAGAACTGATATAGATATCTGGATGCAGCAAGCACGCATATCTCTCCTTCATTAAGATTATAAAGAGTGATAGTCTTACCTTTCTCCTTCTCAAAATATACCCTAAGCCTTCCGCTTTTAACAATTATGATATTCTCACATAAAAAAGTATCGCTATCGAGCACAAGCTCACCTTTTTCTATATTCTGGGAATAACTTAAAAACGAAAGTTCGTTCTTATCATTATCGCATATGCTTTCAAAAGGCTGGAAATAACTTATTATGTCATCTAGGAGCATGTTGAAATTATAAGAGATGATTGACGATTTTACACTCGAAAAAATTAAGAATGACCTTTCTTTATCGCTAAATCAAGATGAAGAAAAAGCTTTTAAAGAGCTTGCCTACCCGATAGATGTGAAAACAGGAGAAGAGGCGAAGGTCAAAGCTATTTTCTACATACTTTCAGGTTCTCTCAAGGTTTCTATCAATGAAGGTGAAAAATCGCTAATAATATGCAATTTAAAAGATGGAGATCTTGCAATACTAAAAGACGATGTGGTTATGATGAACACGATGCTTAACATCACGTTCACGTCAAGCAAAGATTCAAAACTCGTCGTAATAGATAAAAACCTCATAAAGATGCTAGACAGAAAAGAAGAGTTCAGAAGCCTTCTAAACACGCTGCTAGCAAAACGTCTCGATATCATGATAAAAGCCCTTTCCGACATCTCATTCCTTCCTCTTAGAGATAGAATTCATGCATATCTATTAAAAAATGCAGAAAATGGGATTGTAAAGGCTACACACAGCGAGATTGCTAAAGACAATGCGACAAAGAGGGAAGTTGTATCAAGGATTTTAAAGAAAATGGAAAAAGAAGGAATTATTATGCAGTTTAAAGGTTTTGTAAAAATCAATCCCATTTAATATTGACGATATATCATTTTACTGTCTTCTTTTATTGTATGAAGAGAAAAATCTTATTAGCACTTGCATTACTTTTGGCGGCAACATCACTTTTCGCAGCAGATTTTAAATTTGCAATCGGAAACGATATGACATCGCACTTTGAATTTGATTCAAACGGTTCTTCGTCAAATCCTTATTTCTTCAATTTGAGCACAGAATTCGACATGCTATTTGATGGCAATAGCGGTATGGCACTTGAACTGAGTCCTGCTATGGAGAGCGGAAGCTTTAATTTCAATCTAGGCCTTGGCTATGCATATAATGCGAAAATAGCCGATAATGTCGATATGATCTTTGCTGTCGGTCCAGGCTTTACGTTCTTTACAAACGGAAACGTAGGTTTTAATGCGTTTGCAACAATCGATTTTGATTTCCTGATTGGGAGAGCAACATTCATAAGAGTTGGCACTGGAGTAAGAGTCGATTTTGGAGAATTCGGAGATCGTTTTGCAGACAATATCGAAGTAATCATACCTCTACCGTCTCTTGCTATCGGCTGGAGATTCTAAAAAACAGATGGCTAAGAATAGCACTTAGTCATCTGCAATCTATTCTTTATTTCAGTCTCTCAAGAAGTTCTTTGCACTCTGCTTTCAAAGCATTCATTTCATCTTCTGTTAAAACAAGCTCTTTACTAGAAAAACGTTCATTCAAAGCGATTTTAGTCTCACTTTCACAGACGGTGCATGATAGCATTTCAAGAAGCTCCTTCAGCTTTGCAAGAGAAAAAGATCCCTTAGAAGAGCCCGCAAGAGAACTGATAGCAACTATCTTTCCTCTTATGACAGCAGATTTGTAATCCCCTGCCACAGTTGGACGCGACAGCCAGTCAAGAAGGTTCTTCAATACCCCTGAATAACTGTGGTTATACTCTGGACTGGCAATGAAAATAGCATCAGCAGCCTTTACTTCGGCTCTCACCTTCTTTATATATGCGTTATCCTTAAACTCATCATCCTGATTCATGAAAGGCATCTCTGAATATGACAAGAATGACGTCTCCACATTATTCTTTATCATCTCATTTGCAATCTTTAAAAGTTGCGTATTAAAGCTGTCTTTTCTCAATGATCCAGATATGAACAATACTTTTTTCATGATTTAATAGTACCACCTTTCAGTTAAAGTTAACAACTTTAGATGCAGATGCCTCATCTAAAAACAGATTCCAATTGCTGTGGCGTTTTAAAACTGACGCAGGATAATTCGCACTGACACTCTCATTTAGAGCATGGTAAACAGCGTCGCTCTTAACAGAATTAGGGACAGCTGAGATAATTATTCTAGATCTCATTATCGCTTTTACACTCATGCTTATCGCCTGCTTAGGAACTTCTTCAAGAGCAGAAAACCAGCCTTCTCTAACCTGCTGAAGCCTGCATTTTTCATCAAGAGTTACGATTTTAAAGACATCGTTCGTATTAAAATCTGCAGGGGGATCGTTAAAGGCTATATGACAGTTCTCTCCAATTCCAATCAAGGCCACATCAATATCTTTTTCATTGAACTTCTCACTGATTATTTTAATACTTTCTATGCCGTCAATGAGATAAGATTCTTTTAAGCTAACAAGACTTGAGAACCGGTCTGTCAAATACTTCTTAAAACTTGCCTTATGTGTTGAATCTATCCCTATGTATTCATCAAGATGGAACATAGTGACTTTTGAAAAATCTACATCCTCTTTTACAAGATGCTTCAAAGTCTCGAACTGCGACTGCCCAGTAGACAAAAGGAGTCGCGCTTCGCCGTTTTTGCTTATTGCATCATTTAAACAGATTGCAGTAAAGCGCGCAGCCCTCTTTCCAAGTTCTTCCTTATTTTTAGAAATATTTATATTCATAACTCCTCCCAAGATTACTAATGATAGCATAAGGAGAGGAAAAATAATGCAAAAACTTCAAGCTATAAAATCGAAGGGATTCCACTAATGCCGAGTTCTTTTGCCAAACAATCTACGATCACTTGATGATCCTCATAGCTGCTCATGCCTGAAACTGTTATGCAGCCAACACATACCCCGCTAAAAAGAAGAACAGGAAACGAACCGGGCTCTGCCGCATAGTCCATCTCGCTTAGTGCCGCATCAGAGAGCTTTCTGTTCTTTTTCTCCAGATCATAACTTGCTAAAAGAGAGCTCTTAGAATAGTGAATACACGTATTTCTCTTTCTTTTTGCCCACAGCGCATTATTCTTACTGCTTCCGTCCATCGCAACAGCATATGCGATTAATCCATTTACATAGATCTCGACATATGCGCTTTGGCCTTTTTCTTCAATTGATTTTACAATACCATCCCCTATCCTTTTCAAATCTTTAAAAGATACCGTGTTAAAGCGAAGGATCTCTTCCTGCTTTCTTACTCTCTCAATAGTTTCAATTTCATACATATTTAATCTATTACTAGCAAATTAAACGTTAAGCAATATATGGCGCAATTATTTTAGAAACAGTTTATCTGATTTAAAGAGCTTATTTATCGCTTCTTCCTATCTTGATAATACGGAGGAAAAAACATGAATAATTTTAAAGAAAGATTATTATCTAAGGATTACGGAAAGACCATAAGAAATCTCGTCATTGCAATGGCCTTCGTTGCTATCGTCTCGGTCTTGTTCATTGTGTTCTTTGCAATACCTGAATTAAGAACAGCGAATACATACTGTCTGGAGACGGCGATTATTTATGAACCAAGCAGGCTTGTCGAAGTAACATCTGCAATTTTAGGGCTATGCGCCATTATCCTTTTCACCCTTTATTGGATTGCGTTCTCAATTTATCTGTACAAAAAGGCAAAGGATGCGGATATCATCCCTATTCTCTGGCTGTTTTTAGCTCTTTATATGAACATTTTTGCCTTATTTGCATTCTTGATAGTAAGATCGATCATTAGGGAAAAATGTCCTGAATGCCAACGATATGTGAAAAAGAGCGACATATACTGCAAATACTGCGGAAAAGAACTGAAGATCAAATGCCATGAATGCGGAGAGTATGCAGAAAAAGGAGCCGAGTATTGCCCGAAGTGCGGGAATGACCTTGAGCTTAGATGAAAAATTCAGTTTGGATCTTTAGAATCATTTCAGCCTTCTTTTTGGCCTTTTCAGCTGTCATTTGCCTATGGGCCTACAAAAGAGGGCTCTTTAGCAACCAAAAAGAACTTGAAAACTTTATAAAATCCTTTGGCGTATGGGCAGATATCATTTTTTGCCTTTTTCAGTCGATTCAGGTCGTCTTTCCAATAATTCCTGGTGGTATTTCATGTTTTGCCGGTGTTGCAATCTTCGGCGCATTAAAAGGGTTTATTTTGAATTACCTCGGAATATGCACGGGCTCAATTCTTGCATTCATAATTGCAAAAGCATTCGGACGTCCGCTGCTCTTATCTGTATTCGGAGAGAAGAAGGTGACTAGATATGAAAACCGTCTTATAAACGCCAATTTCACAAAGCTTTTCGCCTTCTTAATTTTCATACCCGTCGCACCGGATGATTTTCTATGCTATCTTGCAGGAACGACGAAAATGAATCTTAAGACATTCGCTTTGATCATATTCACTTTAAAACCGTTTTCAATCTCTGTTTACAGTCTGCTTCTTACAGGTATTTTCAATTTCTTTTCAAATTCATTTTAAGGGAGGAATCATGCCTATATATATCTATAAAGGGTGCTATGGACTCGTAAAATTCAGTGGCGTCGGAGAGGCCATAAAACATGAAGAAGAAGGATTAAAGAGAGCTAAAGTCAAAATGGAAGGGAGGCTAACTAAAGAGACAGATGTTATAATCCTAAACACAGTCTTTCCAGATTCTTTTTTCCTTGCAATTCTTTGTAAAATAATGAAAAAGAAGATAGTTTACTATGCTCACTCAAGCAGAGAGGATTTTAAGGACTCTTTTAAATTCTCAAATTTGTTAGCCCCCCTATTTAAAAGATGGATGTACCTCTGCTACCGCCTAGGCGACATAATAATCACGCCGACTGAATATGCTAAGAAAATGCTCAAGGAAGATGGATTAAATAAAAAGATATATGTCCTATCAAACGGCGTTGACACGTCGAAGTTTAAAAAAGCGGAAAGCAATGATATTAGAAGAAAATATGGCGTGAAGAAAACCGAAGTACTAGTTATAAGCGTCGGCCACTTGATAGAGAGGAAGGGAATAATAGAATTTATAAACGTTGCAAGGCATTTTAAGCCATATAAGTTCATCTGGTTCGGAGACACGAAGAAATACCTGATGGAAAGGAAGGTGAAAAAAGCGATAAAAACAGCACCTGACAATATTATCTTTGCAGGCAAAGTCAGCCAAGATGCATTAGCTGCAGCTTATAATGAGGCCGACATCTTTCTTTTTTTAAGCAAAGAGGAGACAGAGGGAATCGTAGTGCTTGAAGCGCTCTCATCACAAACGCTTACGATATTAAACGACATCCCTGTCTACGATTCATTCTTATATGGAGGTTTCAACGTGCTGAAAGCGCATGGAGAGAATGATGCAATCAATATTCTCGACAACATCCATTTGCTAAATACAGGAAAAATAAAAGAGAATGGACTGCTTGTCGCAAGAGAAAGAGATCTAAGCATTATCGGTAAAAAACTTAAAGAAATATTACGGGAGAACTTTCCCGATTGCATCTAAATAAGCTTTCTCGACGCGGTAAGAAAAAGCATCGATGGAGAACATCAATGACGACTCAAAAGCCCTTTTCCCGAACGCCTCGATTTGGCTTCTGTCTTCATAAAAGAACATGACGCTTTTTCTAAACTCATCTTCGTTTTCATACTGAAATCCATTTGCGCCATCAATTACAACACCACGAATCGCATCGTCTTTTCTTGCTATGATTGGAATGTGGGAAGAGAGCGCTTCTGCATAGCATAGTCCTTGTGTTTCGCTCTTTGAAGAAGAGAGAAAAACATCACATGCGTGATAATAAGAGGAAACATCATTAGGATCTGCCTGACCGAAAAACACTACCTTCCCACAAAGATTCAGTTTCTTTGTCAAATCTTCAAGATTTTTCCTGTACGGCCCGTCTCCTACGATAAACAAGACAAAATTAACATTTCTAATGTGTGAAAGGTAAATGAGAATCTCATCTATGTTCTTCTCTTTTGCAAGACGTGAAAGAACTAAAAGTTTTAAGGCATTCACATCCCCTGCCCTCTTTTCAATTTCTTCTCTCAGTTTTATATCGTATCTGCTTAATCTTTCAATATCGACTGCAGACGGTATTACCCTTATCGTTTTCATTCCCCCTGATCGAAGGACCATTTCTCTTGTCTTAGCAGACGGAACGATTATCAAGGAAGAAATGGAAGATGCCTTTCTGACAACATACCTGGACAGCATTTTACCAAGTTTTGTCGATGGCCAGAAATAATGAATATAGTCTTCGTATACAGTGTGAAAAGTATGTACGATCGGAATGTTCAGCTTTTTTGCAATCCTCTTAGAAATCAAGAATGTGCTGAATTCGCAGTTCGTATGTATGACGTCGGGCTTAAAATCTAATATCCTCCTATAAGCCTTTCTGGGATACATGACGGATAATCTTGCGCCAGGATAAAGTTTTGAAACAGAAACGGAGGGAAGATATATCACATTCTCTTCTTCATGGTAATTCCTGTCATTTGACAGTGTTAAAATTAATACGTTATGCCCCCTGAGTATCAAACCTTTAGATAATGCTTTAACAGATGAAACGACTCCGTTAACAGCTGGAGAATACCAATCGCTCGAAAGTAATATATTCATAAGCCCTCCTCTTTCTGTTATCACTTTTTTCTATAAAAATGAAAAAAACTGCAAATAAAAAAATAATTAAAAGAAAGACCATTCATATATAAAAATTATATTTATATTCCTATTTAAGAATATTATATACGAATATATATATTAAAATTCTCATATCCCGTCGTTTTTGCCCTCATACAGTAAATTAGCTGTAATAATTATGAAGAGATGCAACAAAAAGAATTAACAAAATTAAATGCCCAGTAATTATCTTACTATCTGATTCTGACGATATTTTACAAGAAAAACCAAATCCATTCTGTTATTATTTCCGGTATGGAAAAGGAAAAAGAAGCATATTTCGATAGCACTTTAAAGATTGAGACATATCGTCTCAATTCGTTTTCACGCCCTTTTCCCCCTCATTTCCACGATTATTACGTAATAGGTGTCGTTAAGTCGGGAGAAAGGCAGTTTATTTGCATGAATAATGAATACCGCATTGAAAAAGGAAGCATAATTGTTTTAAATCCCAATGACAGCCATTGTTGTCATAACATAAACAATCATAATTTTTCTTATTTCTGGATCTGCATAAGAGTAAACGTGATGGAAGATTTAACGAAAAAGCTGAAAGGAAAGAAGTTTCTTCCACATTTTACGACACATCATTTTAAAGATAATGATATTGAAATGTTAATTACGATTCTAACAGACAATCTAAAAGAAGAGACAGATATTATGAGAAAGGAACAAATCCTTCTCACTCTGCTTGCTTTAATATTCGAGAAAGGAGGAATAGAGAAAAATGAAAAAAAAGAAATGGAAGATAATGCAATAGGCAGAGCGTGTGCATATATAGAAGAAAACTATGCAAAAAGAATAACGCTTGAGACTTTATGTAGGATTTCCAATCTATCAAGTTCGTCTCTTTTGCGAGCATTTGCAAGAGCAAAGGGAATTACGCCATACATATATTTAGAGAATATCAGGATAAAGGAAGCGTCAAAACTTTTAGCTGACGGGATAAAGCCAACTGAAGTCGCAATTGAAACGGGTTTTGCCGATCAAAGCCATTTTACAAACGTGTTCACAAAATATATAGGGTTCACACCGAAAAGATATTATGATGTCTTTAACCATAATGAGGAGATAAAATGAAGGACAATTCCATCTATGGACATTATGCCGCAATTATTACGATTGTAATATGGGGAACGACATTTATTTCGACGAAGGTGTTGCTATCTGCCTTTCTCCCAATAGAAATTCTGATACTAAGATTTGCAGTCGGATACGTGGCATTATTGCTTATATCGCCGCATATGATAAAATTCAAGGGGATAAAAGAAGAGTTTATATTCGCACTTGCAGGCCTTACAGGCATATGCCTTTATTACCTTCTTGAAAATATCGCTCTTACATATACCCTTGCCTCAAACGTAGGAGTGATAATATCGCTCTCTCCGTTTTTTACTGCAATAATCGGAAGTATCATCAATAAAGAAAAAGTGAAACCAAATTTCTACATAGGATTTCTATTTGCGATAATGGGAATAATCCTTATAAGCCTAAACGGAAGTTCTCTCTCTTTAAATCCAAAAGGAGATATTCTTGCCCTCATGGCAGCATTCATTTGGGCAATATATTCGCATCTGACGAAGAAAATATCTACTTTCAACTATAATGTGATTCAAAGTACGAGAAGGATATTTTTCTGGGGACTAGTATTCATGCTTCCAATAATATTAATTTCCGATGCGAGTTTTCCGCCCTATGCTTTCAAGTCATTGAAGAATATATTTAACCTTCTTTACCTTGGACTTGGAGCTTCAGCGCTCTGTTTTGCAACTTGGAATTATGCCGTCTCTTCACTAGGCGCTGTTAAGACAAGCATATACATCTATCTTGTACCGGTCATCACGATAATCTTCTCCTCAATATTCCTTTCTGAAAAGATAACTGTAATGATGATTTTAGGTACTGTTCTTACATTGACAGGTCTCTTCATATCAGGAAAACAAAAATAGAATTAATCGATTCAAACAGATTAGGAAGAAGAAAAACATTTTTCTTTCTGCTATAATATGCAATATCTGTTTTTGAGGAGATGACATGAGCGATACGACTCTTAAGATAAAAATATATAAATCAATGCTCAACGACATACTCGAAGGGAAGTATGTCCCAGAGCGTCCTTTTACAGAAAAAGAACTTACGGAGAAGTATCAAATATCGAAATCTCCAATCAGAGAGGCGCTGATCGAACTTTGCAACGAAGGGATTCTCAGATCTATTCCACGTTATGGTTATGAAGTGCTTAGGATAAAGGAGAAAGAGGTAAAAGACGCTAAGGAAAGCAGAATCATAATTGAATGCGGAGCCTTAAGCGAATACTTCGACAGAATATCGAAAGAGAGCATAGCGGAGTTAAGATCGATATTAGAAGCCAATCATCAGCCGGATGAGGCTATCCAAGACCATTGGGATCGAAACAGCAACTTCCATATCGCACTAATGGAAGTTTATGGAAATGAGTACCTTGTAGAGGTACTAAGGCGTTCCATGATATTAATGAAAAGGGCATATTCTCAATACCAATATAACAAATGGCAGAAGCTAGGGTTCTCAAGCAAGGGTACGTTTCATAGGACGCTGCTTGAATATATAGAAAAAGGAGATAAAGAAAATGCCGTCAAAACACTTTATGACGACATTTCCTCTTTCGACACTTCGTTTTTGTCTTAAGCATCCATCATTAGATGAAGAATTTCGATATCTGTCTCTCGCATTCCGTCCTTGCCGACCTTTCCGAAAGTTTCTATGGTCTTTTCTACATTATCTTTAACAAGGCCGTCTCCGCTATGAAAGCTCTTGTTATTATCGTCCGTCAATTCAAATCCCATAATCGCTGCGTCTAAAGCCGATGATATTTTTGCAGCGCAGGATGCTTTCGCGCCATCGCATACGATACCTCCAACAGAAGCAAGCGTATTAGAAATTGAGTTGGATATTGTTCCGATATCGTGAGTGTAGAGGAATGCGATTCCTGCCGATGCTCCAGCGGCCGCAGAGACAGCCCCGCAATATGCGGAAAGCGGACCTATATACTTCTTCTGATGTATTGCAACAAGATTAGATACGGCCAAAGCCCTGATTATCTCATCCTCGCTCTTGTTTAAGTCCTGTCCGAATTCAATAACCGGGAGGGATACCGTCAGCCCCTGATTTCCGCTTCCAGAGTTTATTACGACAGGAAGAGGGCAGCCTGACATTCTAGCATCAGATCCTGCAGCGGCCTTAGCACGCGCCCTTATTCTAACATCGCTCTTGTCATAGTATTTTAAAAGCGTCTTTCCAACCTCAGCGCCATATGAATCCGTCAAACCTTCTTTTGCAATGTTCTCATTCAACACCCATTGATCTTTCAACGCCTGATATACATTCTTCAAATCAGCATTTATAGCGTAGTCGACGATCTTTTCAACCGTTAAAAGCGCCTTCTTATTTTCAATATCAGCACTCCCATCTGCTTCAAAAGCTTTATTACCCTCAACGACTTCGCCGTTTCTAGTAATTGACGACACTTCGTTATGGCAATCTTTGATTAAAGCTGTAACGATGTCGCCATCACTTTCCAAAGAAACTGAAATATATAGACCTGCGACGCCTTCTTTAAGTTCGACAGTACAAAATCCTTTTTCAGATAAAAGCTTTCTTGTAATCTCTCTTTCTTCATCGCTTACATTTGAAAGCACCTCTAAAGACAGTCTTGGATCTCCAGCCACAACGCCAAGGATAGCCGCAGCCTCTATACCTTTAAGCCCTCCAGAATTCGGAACGGTCACGCTCTTCACGTTCTTAATAATGTTTCCGCTGCAAAGCACATGGATATGATTTGGCATCTTATTAAGAACCCGTCTTGCACTCGAAGAAGCAAGCGCAATAGCAATCGGTTCTGTGCATCCTAACGCTGGCTTCAATTCTTCTATCAAAATGTCGTCGCAAATCGAATAAAAATCATTCATTATCTATAGCCCTGTCTAAGTACTTTAAAGCCTCCACATAGATAAGGAAGCCTTTTTTCATTCTCTCTATATGTACCGATTCATTTCTCTGATGCGCCCTTCTTTCCATAGAGGAAACGGAGGATCAGCCTCGACAATTGCAGGATTGTACCAGAATGTTATAGTCGTAAGCCCATTCTCATCTACAAGAGAATCGCTCTCCTTAGATCCTCCTGCGCTAAGGATTGCCATAGCGGCAATAAGAATCAATAGTACAGAGAGTAGTTTTTTCATATCTTCCTCCTCAAATAATATCGTGAGCAGCATCTACTGCGGCTCTAATTCTCTCTATCGGCAAGTCAGATGCAAGCGTGCAATCAGCACCTAAGATGAACTTTTTTCCTCTCATCTCGCCCTTGAGCCTATGAACCTCGCTTTTTATATCCTCCAGACTTCCATCGACGATTATTCCGCTTCTGTTTTCAAGACCGCCAAGGATCGTCTTTCCAGGAAAAAGTTTTTCAGCCTCTTCAATTGGAATGTTGTTTTCGTAAATACCCCAGTTGACAGCATCTGTGAAAGGCGCATAACTTGCGTATCTTTTAATATCAAGATTCTTTTTGCACATATGCAGAGTAACGGAAGCACCCATATCTTTTGCTCTCTTCATAATCTGCTTGTCAAACTGCGCCTCTGCAAGTTCGAACTCATCTTGAGTATACGCATCTCTTGCTCCGCCAAGGGATGCAAAGTATATTCCGTCGCATCCAGCTTCTATAACGCTTTCAACTAAATAGCAGAGCCCTTCGGCTATGCGCTTCTCGGCATCCAAAAACGGCTGAGGCTTTTCTCTGAAAAGCTTAACCTGAACCCTTCTTATCTCTTCAAGCGCTTGATATTGCGGCCTCATGGTATGCACAAGGGATGCAGTAATTCCATGAATTGTGCAAATAACATAGGCTTCACTGCCAACTCTATCTACGATTGCCTTAACCAGATCGGTCTGTCGTACAATGAAATCAGAATGCCTGTCAAAAGGTCCGATGCGTAAAAAATCATCAGAGGTAACAACACCTGGATTTGAGGGCACAAGATTCTCATTCATTATCTTCGTTATGTCCGTATCGGTTGCACGATAGAAATCCAGATGTTTCTTAAGCGCCGCATCTCCATATTTGTAATCGGCTCCGAAGTGTATCGAAAACGAGGCAGGAACGCTAAGACCTGTCTCACCTAAAAATGTTTTTGCTACAAATTCCTTCTTGTTCATGATTTTTCCTAATATCTTAATAGAATATTAGCATAATATTTCAACTTCGCAACAAAAACTCTAAATATTTTTATCATTAATAAGAAAAGAAAAATTCGTATTCCTTTAGCGCTTTTCTTTAAATGAAGGCGAATATAATATTAATCAGGCCTGCTCTCTAATATTGAAAACAGGCCTGAAGCATTTAGAAGGAAAAAATCGCAATTTCTTATTCTACATCCTGAAGTGCTGCGTAGTTCTCCTCTCCTGTCCTAACCTTAATAACTCTTGTCACGTTATAGACAAAGATCTTTCCATCCCCTATGTGTCCCGTATAGAGGGCTTTCTTTGCTGCTTCTATGACAGAATCTACAGGAATCTTGCTTACGACAACCTCAACCTTGACTTTCGGAATAAGATTGACATCGACCTCGGTGCCACGATATTTCTCTCCAGCACCCTTTTGAATTCCGCATCCCATTACCTGAGTCATGGTAATTCCAGTAACACCTAGTTTATTTAAAGCTGTCTTTAAGGCATCGAACTTGGAAAGCCTGCATATGATACTTATCTTATGCATTCCAGTATCATAAACGCCATCTGTCACCGTCTTCTTTTCTGCAACCTTGACAGCAGCATTGATCTGGCTCTCAGAAGCTTTGTCGTAACTATCCTCTCCAAGATCCGTATTCTCATTCACTTCCATATCAAGCGATGATACATCGCTGATTGCAAAACCGGAATAGGCAGAGGCAAGGCCATGCTCATGCATATCCAAGCCGTCTATCTCAACATTGGCTGGGACCCTTAAGCCTACTGTCTTATCTATGATCTTGAATATGATGAACATTGCAACAAGAACATAAAGAGCGACAGAAACAACGCCAAGAGCCTGAACGCCAAGCTGTGAAAATCCTCCTCCGTAGAAGAGTCCTAGCGCAACGCCGTCTCCGCCGTTACTGAAAAGCCCTACGGCAAGAGTTCCCCATATTCCATTGACCATATGGACAGAAACGGCACCAACAGGATCGTCTATCTTTGCTACCTTGTCAAAGAATTCGACAGAAAGGACTACAAGAAAGCCTGACACGAGTCCGATGAAGAATGCGCCAACAGGAGTTACGCAATCACAGCCCGCAGTAATTGCGACAAGACCGGCAAGAGCTGCATTGAACGTCATCGACACATCGGGCTTTCCATAGCGGATCCATGTGAAGATCATTGCGACGACAGTTGCAACTGCGGCAGCTAGATTCGTATTGAACATTACAAGGGAGGCAAGCGTCATATCCTCATCGGTAGACATCGCCACTGTGGATCCTCCATTGAACCCGAACCAACAGAACCAGAGAATGAAGACTCCAAGCGCCATTGCTGTCATATTATGTCCTGGAATTGCCCTTGCCTTTCCATTCTTATCATATTTTCCAATTCTAGGGCCAAGCATCGCAGCACCAAGGCAAGCGATCAAACCTCCAACCATATGAACGCAAGTAGAACCTGCGAAATCATGGAAGTTTAGGCCAGAAAGCCATCCGCCACCCCAGATCCAATGGCCTGAAATCGGATAGATAATCAAGCTTATGACAGCACTGTAGATGCAGTAGGCCTTAAAATTAGTTCTTTCCGCCATTGATCCAGAGACAATAGTCGCGGCCGTAGCGCAAAATACGGTCTGGAAGATCGCATAGCACCAAACAGGAAGCGTACCAAAATCATAAGAGCCTCTGATAAGAGGATCGAAACCTCCGATAAGAGGGCCAGCTCCTGCAAACATTAGCCCGAATCCTATAAGCCAGTAGCAGGGAACGCCGATACAGAAGTCCATCATGTTCTTCATCAGTATGTTTCCCGTATTTTTTGCCCTAGTGAGGCCAGCCTCGCAAAGAGCGAATCCGGCTTGCATAAAGAACACGAGAATCGCGCTGACAAGAGTCCAAATAACATCCGTCGCTGAATACATATACCCATTCCTCCTCAAGTCGATCAAGAAAACAAAAAAAGCGGGGTGGTCCAAGAATAAGTCCTGGATCACCCCATTGTGTTCTGATCGAGTTTACTTTAGAAAAGAAAAGGCGCCTTGGAAAAACTTCCAAAGCGCCATTGCTTCACGCTTTATGGAATACTCCTTTCAATTTTACTTGTCAAGAAGGACATAAGAAAAAAAGAAAAAAATTCCAATGAAAAGTAATAAATAATACTGAATCACTTTTATTAAAAGACAGTATTATATTACTTAGTTAATAAAAATGTAGATAATCATAATCAAATCATATTTATTTTTACTTCAACTTATCGTTTTAACGATATCACGCACAAAAGATCTGACAGGTTCAATTGAATCGTTTTTGTATTTTGCGATTATATTTACAATGGCAGAACCTATTATCACTCCATCTGCAAGATCAGCCATCGCTTTTGCTCTTCTTGCATCGGAAATTCCGAAACCTATTGCGATAGGAAGATCTGGTCTTACAGTCCTTATGGATTTTACAACCTCTCCTATATTCGAAGAGAAGTTCTCCCTTACTCCTGTAACGCCAAGTGACGATACGCAGTAAATAAAGCCAGCAGCGTCCTTAGCTATCATGCTTATCCTATCGTTGCTAGTAGGAGCAATCATTGAAATGATCGATATCCCATATCGAGAAGCAGGGATAGAGAATTCATCCTTTTCCTCATATGGCACATCAGGCAAGATGAGGGCGGCAATTCTCAAACTATTCATTTTGCTTAAGAAAGCCTCCGTACCATAAGAATATACGACGTTGGCATATGTCATTATTGCAAGAGGGACGTCAATACCATCATTTCTAAGAGATTCAACCAAAAGGAAAACATCCTCTGTACTCACGCCTGATTCAAGTGCTCTGCGGTTTGCATCCTGAATCACAACGCCTTCAGCAACAGGATCTGAAAAAGGTATGCCAAGTTCAATCAGAGATGCTCCTTCTTTTGCCATTACTTCAATTAGCTTCCGGCTTGTTCCGATATCCGGATCTCCGACGGTAATGAAAGGAATAAAGGCTTTTTTTCTTTTAAAAATCCTTGATATATCGTCATTCATATATGTTCCTCCCTCTGTATCTTGCTATGGCCGCAGTATCCTTATCTCCACGACCTGAGATATTGACGACAATTATCTGATCTTTTCTGAGTTGTGGGGCAAGCTTCATTGCATACGAAACGGCATGAGATGATTCTATAGCAGCGATTATCCCTTCTTCTCTTGCGAGATATTCAAATGCCTCTACTGCTTCATCATCACTTACAGGCACATACTCCGCCCTCCCTTTTGAGGCAAGATATGCATGTTCAGGACCTATTCCGGGATAATCGAGTCCTGCGGAAATAGAATATACAGGAGCAATCTGCCCATGCTCGTCCTGACAGAAATAGCTTTTCATTCCATGAAATATTCCAATCCTTCCTGTTGTCATCGTGGCTGCAGTATCCATACTGTCGATCCCCCTTCCTGCAGCCTCGCATCCTATCAGGCGAACGCTTTCATCCTCTATGAAATGATAGAAGGCGCCAATTGCATTCGATCCTCCTCCGACGCATGCGACGACGGCATCCGGAAGCCTTCCTTCAATTTTCAATATCTGATCTTTTATCTCAGCAGATATCACAGACTGGAAATCGCGGACCATAGTCGGAAACGGATGAGGACCCATTACAGAACCGATTACATAGTGAGTGTCTGAAATTCTAGTAGACCATTCCCTGAACGTCTCGCTTACCGCATCTTTCAACGTTGCAGTCCCAGAGGAGACAGGATGCACCTTCGCCCCCAGGAGCTCCATTCTATAGACGTTAAGAGCCTGCCTTTCAGTGTCCTCCTTCCCCATGAAGATCTCGCATTCCATTTTCAAGAGAGCGGCGGCAGTAGCAGTCGCAACCCCATGCTGTCCTGCCCCTGTTTCTGCAATCAGCCGGCTTTTTCCCATCTTCTTTGCAAGAAGGGCCTGCCCAAGCGCATTATTTATCTTATGAGCACCCGTATGGTTTAAATCTTCCCTCTTGAGATAGATTTTCGCTCCGCCAAGGTCTGCTGTCATATTTCGTGCAAAATATAGCCTTGAAGGCCGTCCTGCATATTCATTTAAAAGATAGGCAAGCTCTTCATTGAAAGCTTTATCATTTTTAAAATTCTCATATGCCTTATCTAATTCCATAACGGCGTTCATCAGCGTCTCAGGAATATACATGCCACCAAAATCACCGAACCTGACTCCCATAAATCTTATTTCTCCAAAAATGTCTTTCGTATTGTTACTATGTACAATAATAAACAACCAAAATCTTTGTTAATTACTATTTATAGAAACAGCAAGATATCAAATATTCCTTACCTCGGAAAATCATTTAAGAAAGAAACAATAAAATATAGATGGAAAAATAGAAGCGTCGACAATCAGAATTGATGCTATTTGATCGACATGCATATTACGCTTGTACAAAAATCAGAAAACAGCATTCAATTTAAACAATAATTTGACTGTTATGAAAAGCTTATTGACTTAGCCCCTAACTTTCTATAATAAATCGGATCTGTATTTTTAAACGTTATTACATATCCCAACCCATTGGGGACGAACATTTTTAAAAAGCAGCTTCTGTCCAATTTAAAAAGTTTGATTATCAAAGAACGTATGAAACCTGAATGAGTGACGATTAAAGCCGAATTCTTGCCCTCTCTTTCTAAATTTTCTACTGTCTCAATAACGGCCTTTTCAGATCTATTCATGACGCTGCTCATAGTCTCCTCATCCTGACACGTCTTGTCACATATCCATGAAGAGAAATATGATGCCATCTCCTCAGGACTTTTTAATATGCGCCCTTCCAGAGAACAAAAGTTAATCTCTTTGAAGTCATCGCTTATTATTGGAGTCACATTAGGAAACAATATATGGAACGTGTCTATGCACCTTTTTAAAGAAGAGGAGAAATATGCTTCGCTTTCTGGATAATCAACGGTATTCCTAAGGTATTCAAGTTCCTTTCTTCCGTTTGAAGTAAGATCTACATCCATCCACCCTGAAAGCATATGGCTGACATTTGCAGCACTTTCTCCATGGCGAACCAGCGTAAGCGTAAAATCCATATAAAACCTCTTAGCTATAAATTATTATGCTTTTATCTTTAAAATAAGACAACTAAACCGCCCCTCTCTCAAGGGGCGAATAACTTAATTAATAGAATAGATTTATATTACGTTCATCACGCATTAGGATTGCATAATCCGCTGTGGATATATATCCCTCTGAAACGAGGGCAGAAGCAGCACTGCCATATTTGGACATATAATCTGCATATCCATTAGGATAGAGATCCCAAATCTTATCTTTTGAGAAATATATCATGCTTCCGTCTGTAGTGGACGAATCATTTCTAAACGGCTTATAAGTTGCGACAGGAGCTTCGATCTGAGGCATTCTTATTCCGCCAAGGGCATTTCCATTTTCATCTGTTATGCACTCTGGCATATCTCCAAAAGAAGGATCTACGACAGTGCGATATAGAAGCCATTTATCCTCTGCGCTTGGGGCAGGAATGCCTTCTCTGATCCACTTTACGATATTCTCATAAGCTCCTCTTATAACCATATCCATTTGCAGATCGCTTGGAAGTTCTGGACTGTTATATACCTTAGCATCGCGTCCTGCTCCATTGGCCTTCTTAATTTCAGCACTTGATGGAATTACAGGAGAAACAGGATCCGAATGCCCTGCACCTGCAACCTCATAGAATCTTGTGTTCCACCCATCTTCAGTATGATCCGGGATGCGTACATATTCAAAATCACGATACCAGTCGCCATAGCTTTCAAAATAATGCTCTCCCTGGCTCATTATAGAAATGTAAGGCTCATCAGTTGCTCTGAAGGATCTAACAGGGCCTGCAACTCCTGTTGCGATAAACGTCTCAGCAGGGTTTACAATGCAAAGATATCCGTCGAAAAGAGAACCGTCTGCATTGTAATAGTCATAGAATACGCTCGTATATGTGTTTACATAATCTCCAGACCAAGACTGTCCTATAAGAAGAAGACATTCAACAGGGATTGAAGAAGGAATCAAGGCCGTCGGATTTGTACGAATTGTATTGCCAAGCTGTGAGAGCATATCAAAGAAAAGACCATCCTCTCCAGACCAGCTTATATCGGCATAGCGTACCGGATCGAAAGTACGAAGAGCTTCGGCTGCACCGCTCTGGCTTGTAATTCCGATATACACATCGCCATTCTCCAAGAACAGATCCCAAGCCCTTCTCCACATGTCTTCAAGATCTACAGCGCTTGATGCGTTGAGAATCTCTACAACAACATTTCCTGAAGGTGTGCGAACTGAAGGATCAGGATATCTTACAAGAACTCTTGTGCAGTATGGCACGTTCTCTTTTACGATATAAGGAACGTCGTTCTCATAAAGATTGTATGCATTAGCCTCTCCATACATAAGAAATTCCTTCTCAACATATCCATACGCATCCAAGTTTATATGACCGCCAGAGCAATATGCGCTTGAGAACGGATGTGAAACTTCAACAGGTCCGTCATGGTATGTAATTCCTTCTCCATAAGGAATTTCCTTATAAATAGGTTCAGCTTTTGCCATCGCTTTGATCTTATCTGCATCAGGACTTGTCTGAGGACCTGAGAGAGAAGGATCATAAACGTTTGAGGAAATTAAAGGCATTCCATTTTTAGAAACGGCATCACCTACTGTTATTCTTGATGCAGAGAGGTCGGAAACAAGGCCATCTCCGTTTGCACGTAGCAAGCCGATTACGCCGCTGCCTGCGAGACTGACATTTTCTCCTGTAATAACAACTGTTCCGACATTACCATCAACAGTGACTGCAGAATCATCTCCCCAGACGTATAGATATTCAATCTCGCTGCCTTCAGAAACAGAAACAACAGCTTTCTCTCTAGTCTCGACCACCCTCGCCTTTCCAGAAAAAGAGAGCGTAATCTCCCCGTCGGCGTAAAGGTTTCCAAGAATATTAGCGTTAGTAAATTCCGCAGTCCTTACATCTGGAGTAAGAACAACGTTTCCACCGAACACGGTATCAGAGAAAGCGACATCTGAAGAATACGTAGTATTACCTTTTACAACACTGTCGCCATCATTACCAGCTTTCGATGCGATGTAAGCTATTTCATCCTCAGAAATGACATCGCCTGGCCTGAAATTTCCATCGCCTCCTAATAGTCCGGCTCTAACAGCTTTGGATATTGATGAGACATCTGAAACAGAATCAAGATCTCCATAATATAGGATACTTTCATCCTCTAGGCTGAAATACGATACAAGTTCTTCCGCCGCTTTTTCTCTTGTCAAACCATTTAAATCCGGCATAGCAGCAAAAAGAGATGCGCAGATGATGGAAACAAGCAGCAAGCAAACAACAAATTTTACTGTTTTTTTCATATTTCAATAATTCTCCTTTTCATTTTCATTAACATATAACACAAATAATTAGTAATATTCAAATAAAATAGGTTGTATACATAAAATATCGTATCATAAGAGTATAAAACTAACTTACAGCAAAGATATCTTAATACCCCCTATTATCAATTCTATACCCAATAAAAAGAAAATTAACAAAAAGTAATTACATGATTATATTTCTGACTTAACAATGTTTAATTGATATAAAAAATATATATGAAACAGTAAGAAATACTAGACTCAGAGAAAGAACCTCAATTTAATGCAAACCCAATCTTATATTCTCATAAAACAAAAATCATACCAACATTTCATCATCTTCAAGAAGGCAATAAGCAGTGTCTTTATCTATAATACGCATAACACTTTTCTTATCGCTTATATTTCGCTTACTTTGCCCTAGAATATTCATTTCTCCATACCAACTTATGTATCTATCAATCACTATATAGTTTTTAGGGTTATTTACGATTGTCATGTTCAACCCATATTCTGAAAGCATTCTTTTATTTTCATTTTCTATTGCAAAATTCTCTCTACTAGTTTTCCCCCTCAAATAGACCGAAATCTTCCTCTGTGCACTTACACTAAATATCTTTTTTGTTATCTCTGAAGGAAGAATGTACGAAGCTGAAAAAACTATTTCATTTTTTGCTTTCGTGATGTCAGAAATAAGCGTTTCTAAGAAATCTGACTCATCATAAAGAATTTTCTCATAAGGTTCTGATATATTTGAATATGGAATACATCCTAATTTTATGTAAATAGATAGCCTTCTAGAAAACATATAACTTAGTTTCGGTATTCGATAATCAACATAATCATAGATCAGGATAGAATTTTTTTCCTCAGATGCTCTTGATAATCTACCTATGCACTGTTGAATAACTCTCTCTTGCATATATGGTGATACTAAAAAAAGAGTATCAAGGCTAGGAATATCAACACCTTCACCTAATAGTTTATCTGTAGCTATTAGGACAAATGAATATTTTGCTAATTTTAACTCTCTTATAGTATTTTCTATAACATGTTTTCCTGACTTACTATCGAGGCTAAAATATGGAATACATTTCGCATCCAACTCTTTTGCCAATGCATTATTTTGAGAAAGTCTCCTTGTAAATACAATTACTTTTCTACCCTCTTTATATGCTGATACAATATCATCTGCAATAATTCGGGTTCTCTCCGGATCTGTCGAAATTAAATCTAGAATCTGAGCAAACGTTAAATTCACATACTTTTTAGGATAAATGGTGTCTAAAAATCTTACCTTATATCTCTGAGCAATTCCTCTCTCATACGAGAGTTTTGCAGCATCATATGTAAAAATTATATTACCGCATTGAGAATATACTATTTTCTCTAGCCCATCACGGCGTTTTACTGTTGCAGAGAGTCCATATACATATTTCGAATTGAAAACACTTAAAACCGTTCTAAATGTTTCAGCTGCAATATGATGACACTCATCGACAATCACCATTCCATATTTTGAAACAAAATCCAATTCACCTTTTTCAATAGAAGATGAGATACTTTGCAACATTACAATATCTATTAAAAAAGAAAGCTTTTTCTTAGAACCATTCCATATTCCAACAGTATAATTTCTTCCTTTTCTTTGACCTATATTCTCTGGAATATTTCTTATTTCCAAGAAAGACTAGACCGCATCTTCCCATTGTTTTAACAAAGCTATTGAGCTAACAATAATCATCGTCCTTTCTTCTCGCATTGCAACCAAAGCAAGAGCGACAACAGTTTTCCCAAATCCTGTTGCAGTTGATAATATGCCTATTTCAGATTTTAATAATACATCTAAAGCATCTTGCTGTTCCATTCTAAGATTACCATTAAAAGATACTTCCAAACCCGTTTTACTTATTGTATGATCTTCAACCTCATATTCTATTTGACTGTAATCAAATACTTTTTTAATTGAAGGCCAAATACCTCTAGGTAATTTCAGAACACGCTCATTCTCTTCATAAAGAGGGATGCGAGAAGGCTCGTTAGAAAAAGCTCCGTCATACTTTGAAAGATTTTTATAATATTCAGGATTCGATATCGTAGCGAACCGACGCAAAGCTTCTTGCATCTTAGAAGAAATAACCTGCTTATCAAAACTTATTCCGGAAGAAAGATATATTATTAGGGGACCTTTTAAATCTGCAGAAGTAATCTTTGGAATTCTTTTTTCCATACAGGATTAATATCATCATCAGAAAGCTTAAATGCATCAGGAATCAAATATACCTTTTTGTTTAAAAGAAGAAATTCATTTACTTCTCTCTGAGAGTGTCGATGTATAGCTGAAAGATATTCTAATTGGTACTCTGTCTTATATGAATCTCCATTTTCATCTAAAAAAAGAGTACAACCTCTCTTTGCTGCGGAAGAGACAAGAGGTAGAAGTATTAAATTACCAATTCCTCCATTTTGCAATTCATTCTGTGAAGGAAAAAGCCGATCATAAGAGGAAAGACTAATAGAAGGATTTTCCTCTCTAGCTTTATCAATAATGACGAAAGCTAATTCTCTAGCTAAGGAAGAAGGCATATCTTCTGAAAAAAATATCCATAAGTGAGCACCTCTTCCACTAAAACTTCTCTCCCATACCATACTGAAACCTAAGTTTCTAGCAGTACGTAATATACATTTAGCGTCATCTTTCCATGAGTTTTCATCTAAATCTATTGCAACGAATCTAGTTAAATTGCCGCCTTTTAAAGGATAAATTCCAATAGCACCAACGCCGTTTAGATCCGTATTTAGAAAATTATTTTTAATTACGACCTCTGGCGTCAACTCTTCATATTTTTTAAATCCACATGAAGAACAAACAACTTTCCCCTTTTCTCCCAACTTTTTTAAACACCCATCTTTCCAAAAGTTTAAGCATTGAGGGAAATATGTAGTTTTCTCCGTCTCTTTATTATATCGTCTCACTGCATATACATCTTTTCTAGGAGAAAATAAATTTAAAATGAATGTCGCTTTTTCAAAAGAAGTTTTACCAATTTTTAATGGAGGCTCTAAAACCAGACGTGGAATCTCTTCTCTAGTGACTGTTTTTAATTTCTTAGAAAGCATTTCCTTTTTTTCTTGCAATACTTTAATGCGTTCAAATAAAGAATGCATCTCTTTTTCAATAGAAATAATTCTATTTTTCAAAGTAGCTTCATCGTATTGATCACTGCTATCTTGCAAATGTAAATCATCTATAAAAAGAGAACCATTTCCATCCATGTCCATATGATATCATGATTGTATTAAAGCCAGTCATTTATTCCATACTTTTCGAGCAATGATTTTGCATATGCCTTACCTTCTTCTGTTATGGATACGCTTTTAGAAGATTTTTTACCTTGGTAAATATAGTTTTCTTCTTCAAGTTCATTAACTATATCAAAATCATAGTTTTTCCACGAAGAGAAATTTTTAGCACTTTCAAATTTTTCCCCATGTGTAAATCTACTTAAAAACATAAGAACCATCGTTAATTCCTTCATAGCTTCTTTTGTGTCTGCCTTTTCCATTGCGTTCTCCTATAATCCAATCTTTCTTAACTCATCATGAAGCGCCCTATGCCTGGGATATTCAATCTTTACATCTTCAGCCATCTTTCGAGCTTGATCCTTTCCACTTTTTGTAATTCTCATCCGATCTAACCAATAAGCATATAATGAATACTCATCACGGTTTCCCATATATTTTTCTACTGTTTTTGCACGTTTTTCATAAACCGCTACAACTCTATCGGGATATAACGAGGCTAATTTCTCATAATAATCTTCATGCCAATGATTCTCAGATTTCTCCATATAATCCATTAATGATTCCCAGTCCTCAATATAAACTAAAAATGTAGATCTTATACTATCCAAGGAATGCAAATTCTTTAAAGAAGAGCAAAGCTCTTCCCACTCTTTTTTATCCAGAATTTTTTCTAACTCCTTAATATTGCTTAGATTATATTGAGTACATGTCTTTACATTATTGATGAGATATGATTTTAATTCATCGATCATATTATGTTCCCTGTAGATCTTTTTTAATAACTCTATTTCTTCATCATAAGTTCCATACATATCCTTACTGCTCAAAATAAGATCAATACATTCTCTCCATCGTCCATTACTATAGAGACGATGAACTAACCTTTTTCTGATTCCCCAAACGTCACTATTTTCTTTCATGTATGAAATGATTTCATCTTCAGAATATTCAAGGAACTCCATCAAACTAATTATTTGGTAATAAGGAATTTCCCATTCTGCTTTGTAAGTTTTACTTTTTAATCTCTGTAACTCCTTTTCAGCTATTACCCTATCTTTTACGGTATAAATAAGGAATTCTTTTAAGATGTAATAGGTATCCATCTTATCTTTTGCTATTTTAACAATTTCTGCTTTTACCCTATCGTTCGACAAATTATATGCTTCGCTCATTAAATCTCTTAATGAATTTTCTAAATATATTGAACAATCTAAATCCGTCAAATCACCAAAAGGAATCTCTTTATAGATGTCAAAAGAGAGACAAAACACTTCATAACAGCATTTTTTCTTATATAATAATTCTTCAATCTCTTCGCTAATAAAATGAATGAATTCTGTTGTTATAGACCACAACCTATCTTCATTATAATAATTGTATTTTTTATTCAAACCACGAATATATTTTCCTGCACTTTTCTTGATATCTTTCATTAGGTTTTCTGAAACAGAAGCATCATAATCTAAATATATTTTTTTGCGGACGGAACTATTATTTTTAGCTATCGAAAATAGAAGATCTCTCACATCCTTTTCATCCATATTATTTATGATTTTATCCAACTCTGCATCTATGTCGTTAAACGAAGGAGAATCATTCTCGATTTTCATTTCCATAATGCTGTAAAGAACAGCAGCCTCATGTTTACAATATTTGCCGTCAGAAGCATATGGGCATGAACAATTTGCATCCGCAAAATCATCCCCTGTCATTTCTATTTCAACATTATAAGACATAGAACCTTCAACTATTGCGCTATACCCCGAAATCGTCTTATCTATCTTTGTCACCCTTCCAGATTCATAATATTCATATCCCCTAAGGAGAATCGTATTTGAAAACCAATCTTGCCAAGTCGTATCTGATTTACTCATATTTTATATTGTAGAACAAAAAGAGGACATATTCTTATTTATTTCAAAAAAGAATTAAAATTCCCAATACAATAAATACTGCAGGAACTATTATATGCTGATAGCGTACAATTTTATCTTTGATATAAGGATAACTTACAAGAGCAAAGCCAAGATAACACCATATGGCAGTCATTAAGCAAAAAATAATAAATGTTATTACAAAATCTAAGGAAGAATAATAGCTGAATATTGGAATATACACACCTATATTGTCTGATCCATTTGCTATTGCAATTAAGGCAACGCTGATAATGCTAACCTGCCTCGAACCTTCCGTCTCTTTTTTATCATCTGATTCTTCATTGCGATAGTTTATCAGAAGTTTTAAGCCTAGAAACAACGGCAGAAAACCTAAATATCTAATATATTGAGAGAAGAAAAGCTGCGCACCAAGAGCGCCAAGTACGCTTATTGCAAATAAGACGCAAATTCCTAAATACTGCCCTGCAATTATGTGCATGATACCCCTTCTATCCTTTGCTTGCGTATATAAAATCATAAGCACGAAGATGTCATCAATATTGGTACTGATAAAAGAAATAACAGCCGTAAAAATAGTTGTCAGCATTTTAAACTCTCTTATCCACTACAACAAATTTCAATTATGCATCTGATTATTTTGCAAATAATAATGAAAATAACTCAGGGATATTCGTTCCAATAACATCAGATGTAATTAGAACCTTTTCATCTGATTCAAATGCAAAAGCATGTTCAATAGCTTTATCAATTGAATTTAAATAATGATCAACAAAAATCTTTTCTGAGATATGCTTTGAATGATGCGCTATTGTCGATACTTCCTTACTTACATAAGTATGAGAATCTGAAATCTTTTCATTATCTTTTATCTTGATAAGTCTTTCAGCATATTCCTTTTTTACATCACATAAATGAAGCAGTAGCCAAAATTCAAAACATGGAGAAGATATATAAAATTTATACCCATTAATATCACAATTTTCTAAAACCGATAACAACTGTTTTTTACTATGAGATGCTTTATCCTTGTCTAATAACACGCAAAAAATATCATTTCTTTCACCATATTCTGAAATAAATTTTAGATAAGCTAAATTAAGTCCTTTATCTTTTAACGTTTTTTGCAAATCCTCCAGCAAAGGATAATTATCGTCATTAATTTCAGAATTATTAATGCATTGTCTTAATCTATTAATATCATTGCCATTAGGTAAATCTGAGAACAGTCTATCGATATCAATACCATTTTCATGAAGTTCTACAATTTCATTTAATACGTCTAAAATAGCTTCTGGATTACTTTGTGAATTCTTTTTTTCTCGTTTGATTGCTTCTATCCTAACAAGCTTATTTATACCTAAAAAAACTCTATATTTATCTACATATCGAAAATAATCATACTCAGTAACAGTACCTTCTGTTGCAATAAAAACAACGCTTTGAGGCTCTTCTTTTACGTCATCATCTGATCGTGTAAACAAATCAGACGTTTTTATCCTATATTGATTACTCATCAGAACCATCCTCTTTTTCAATAAAATCAATCTGATCAAAACAAGGAATAGAACCAAACCTGCCTAACAAGTAATCCTTTATTATTTTCTTATCATATCTTATTTGGAACTTATTTAGAGAGTACATATCCGATGCTCCCGTGTATTCATCCCTTCTTATAAACCAAATTTCATCCTGCCTAATTATATTTAAATTCATAAGATTTACATCATGAAGCGTGGCAATAAGTTGTACATGTCTATCTTTATTTTGTTCATAAAACAATTCTACATACTGTATTAATAGTTTTGTATGCAAGCTACGATCAATTTCATCTATTAAAACAATACTAATATTAGGCAGTCCCACAACGAAAGGAAGCAAATCAAAAAGTTTCTTCGTGCCATCAGATTCTTCTTTAAAAGAAAAAAGTTCTTCAGAATTTCCATGATCATTAAGTTGAAGAGATGCAACTATCTCGCCATTTTTATCCTCAAAAAGATAATTATTGCCATCAATGATAAAATTAACTTTCCCCCTATTTCCTCGTAATCCATTCTTTATATCTCTTAAAATATAAGGACGAACATTAGGAGACAAATTTCCAATGACATTATCTAACGTTTCTTCTTTGATAATTACAGATTTTATTCCAGTATCAAGAGCTTCTAATAAATGGTCTATTTCTAATGTAGATGCACATTTTCTTATTCCTTCCATAGTCAAATGGCGATCAGGGATCAATATGAAAATTCCGTTAATCCACTTCCAAGCATCAGAAAAAGCTTTAAATTGTTTTGTATTGATAATCTCTTTTTCAGATATATCACGTAAGAAAGTCTTACTTCGTGGAAGGTCCTCACTATATATTCGGAAACGATATTTAGTATCTTTGTCTAATTTCAAGCCTGTTTTTATAATAGATTTTCCATTCTTTGTTTCACGCTCAAATATGCACTCCTCATTTTCTCCATCAACCCTATATAACCATTCAGAAAGAATTTCCTTTTCTTTATTTGAAAAAGCAATGCCATATGAGTAATATTCATTATTGGCGAAAAAATCAAACTGAAACATACTAGGCTTATTAGAATATTCAGAATCCAGTCGGAAATATTTTCTATCAATATCAACCATATCAAGATTAAAAAGAATAATTTGTTTCGCATAGTTAATTGACTTTATAAAATTTGATTTCCCTGAAGCGTTGGCTCCAAATAAAAAACTGCCTTTTAATATTCTTTTACCTTTCAAAGTTATAACGTGATCTGGATGTCTTGTATGCTTTGCTGCAACCATAGAAAAGACCTGACGCTCTTTAAATGATAAAAAATTTTCAACAATAAACCTAACAAGCATTTTAAACCTTCTCATATAATGATATGTGATTTTTTCACAAATAAACAAGAAATTTCTGAAAATTATAATCTTTTTTCATTTTCTTTTGTGTTTTTAATGCTGCATACTAGTCGTTTCTATTTAAAAAGATTTAGTTTTTACCATTTTACTGCCCTGACATTAAAATACTACAGAGAAGACATCCAATAAGTAAATCCTACTACAGTAAAAAACAATAATAATGGAAAATACATTATCCGTATGATAGAATATCGAAGTGACAAAATATCAGAAAGTTATTGAAGATATAAAGAACAGGATAACTAACGGAATATGGGCAGAAGGCTTTCTATTACCCTCAGAGTTTGAACTTTGTTCAATGTATGATGTCAGCAGGATCACAATACGCCGGGCTCTAGAAGAACTCTCGGATGCTGGCTATGTGGTACGCATGCATGGAAAAGGGACATTTGCAACAAGGCCGATGCAGTTTCGTTCCGGCAATTCAGCATTAGGCTTCTCACAGCATCTGAAACAGTCTGGAATCGATGTCACGTCCAGACTATGCATCGATGAGAAAATAGAAGCAACTCAGGAGATACGAAAAGAGCTGCTTTTAAAAGATTCAGAAGAAGAAGTCTGGCATTTCAGACGCTTAAGAATTATAAAGGGCATTCCAATCGCAGTAATGGATACGTATGTTCGTTTGGAGACAAGCGAATTAATGCACAGCTATGATCTGGAAAAAGACTCTTTTTTCTCCATCTATACAAGAATATATGAGAAGAACATAGGAAAGAACATATTCTCAATTTCCGCCGTAATTCCAAAAAAAGAGATAACAAGGCTGTTAAAGATGAAAGAGATTTCGGCTGGAATCCTTTTGGAAAGCACGGCTTATCTTGAAGATGGAATGCCTATACAATACGACAAATCCATCTTCAATCCCGCATATTATAAATTCACGGTATCGGAAGGGGGAAACATCACTCCCACTTTCCTTTGACATACTCATATTCTGATAGATAGTTGATTATCTCATCAATGCTATCTGAAAAGAAATACTCCCCTCTTGTCTCCTCTTTTATAAATCCACATTCGATCATGTGGTCGATTTGAGCAATAAGACCGTCAAAGAATCCGTTGACATTCAAAACAGCTACAGGCTTTCCTGAAAAGCCGATCTGATGCCATGTCGATATTTCGGCATATTCATCAAGCGTTCCAATTCCTCCTGGAAATATTATAAACGCATCCGAAAGCCGGTACATCATGGCCTTTCTTTCATGCATGGTATCAACAAGATGGAACTCAGAGGATTTCTCCTCATCTCCCGCCTTATAAAACCTTTTTGGAGAAACGCCTATCGTATGCGCACCGTTTTGAAGCATATAGGACGATATCTCACCCATAAGGCCTCTATGTCCTCCACCATAGACAAGCCCCCACTCTTTTTCTAAAAGAGCATTAGCCAAAGCTATTATTTCTGTCTTAAATGCAGGATCGTTTCCTAAGTTTGAACCGCAAAATACCGCTACATGCTTTATATCCATTATCTTATCTCCTTATTAAGCCATATCGGATTTGAAAGAAGTCTCATGCTTTCTGAATCCCTATGCGCCATGCCCCAGAATTTCGCCTTTACAACATCCTCAAAGAATTCAATGCGGATAAACGCAGATTGCGACTTCAACATATGAATATCATGCTCATGAATGTTGAATGCATAAGTTCTCATATCAGATGAGGAGTCAATGTATTGCACAGAATTAAGCTGACCGGAAATCATTATAAATAAATTTCCTGAAGGATTTGATCCTATTTCAACAGAAAGCTCAACATCTCCTCCTTCATAAGGAACAGAGTCTCCCATATAATAGCGCTTCCCCTTATAAGAAATGGTCATATCCATACGTGACTTTCCGCATGCGACATACACGCGCCCCCTCCTTATTCCCTCTATTATTCCTTTTGAAGACAAAGATTCGGCATATACGTACGTATATAGCTGTCCGAATCTCCATGGGCCTTTCTCCTGGCGCGGATCATGGCTATCTGATGATCCGACAGCGACAAGCCTGTATCCTTGGACTAAATAGGAATCATAAAGAGTCGGATAACAAAGGGATGTAGCATTGTCGGGAGACGCCCAGATATCTATCATGTCGGCTTTCTCAATAGGAAAATCCGCATACTGCCAGCCAACCATCCCGCTAAGAGGATGGTTGATTCCAAAGATGCCGCCCATCAAATGAACAGAATCGGCAATAGCTTCCATACTCGGTCTTTCCTTAAGGCCCAGAAAAGCAGATAGACGCTCATTATCATCAACAAGGGGATTAATCCAATCTGTCAATCCATGAACGTTCGCATGGCCTTTATCTCCCGAGACCTCCATAGATCTTAGACATAGCACCTTATGAGCCTTACTCGATTCTTCTATAAGCCTCCAATGGCTTGACGTGAAATGATCCGTTATAGCAAGAAAGTCAAGATTCTCCTCATCTGCAGCAGCAAGCACATCTTCAATAGGTCGTCTTCCTGTACTCTCTGAAGAGTGAACGTGGAGCTCCCCTCTGTACCACCCATCCGCCTGGTTGACAACCTTATCTTGGAAAGTAAGAGGCAAAGCAGAATCAGTGCAGAAATCAGCTTTTAGAGCTTCTATGACAAGATCAATTTCGATATCCTCGAAAAAACGCCTCTTATATAATACGAGTTTCCACTCTCCTTCTTTTATCGGACCGGGAACGGCTCCAGATGAGGCGTTTTTTCCAGAAATCACATAAGAATCCGTATAGAATCCCTTTGCGCCTTCAGGGGCGCGAAATATACGCATCTTCCCATCGCTGTCAAATAGAGCGATAGGAATCTGCGCTTCCTTCTCTGTGAAACGGGAAAGAGATAGTTTTAAAATGCCGCAGGAAGATGGGACAGAAAAAGATAACATAAAATATCTCTTGCTCTGAGACTCATCTTCTCCTGAGTAAAGTATCCTGCACTTGCTGCGGCATATCTCCATAAGAATCTCCTCTTTATTAGTAAATGAACTCGCCCAAACTCTTCTGTTCATCAATCTCAGCCTGGAACTCGGCTGTATACTCATCAAGAACAGTCTTTGGATCTTCTCCATTAAGAATTATGCGGCTCATCATGTCATTTACTCTGTTAAACACGTCACGGATATTCTTCGTAATGCTTGGAGCAGGCTTACCATACTCAAGCTGATCAAGCATAGTCTGGTATGAAGGATTTTCCGCAAGATATGTCTTAACATCTTCACGATCCATAATACTCTTTCTTATTGGAAGATTACCAGTCTCCATGAAGAACTCAGTCACAATGTCAGGAGAAGACATGTACTCAAGGAACTTCACAGCAGCAGCTGCTTCCTCATCGCTTGTGCCAGAGCAGATTGCGAAGTTTCCTCCACCAATCGTTATTGCGTTTCCACCCTCTCCTGCAGGGATGAATTCAAACGACCAATCGCAGTCGAGAATCTGCTCTGCTGTTGGAGCAAAAGAAGATGTCTGGAAAACTGTTGCAACATTGCCTGAAAGGAATGCTCCGTTAAGCTCTTCAAATCCTCCGACGAGTGCTGGAGGCATTAAAAGAAGACCGTCGTTGTACATCTGCTGGAAGTAAGTCATCATCTCAACAATTTCAGGACTGTTAAGCTTTACTTCTCCATCAGGAGTGCTGATATCAGCTCCCCATGTATATGCGATAGCATCAAATAGGAACTGATTAAAGAAAGCGTATCCATAGTAATAGTCATCTCCAAGTTCCTTGAACTTTTTCGCATCCTCTAAAAATTCATCCCAATTTGATGCAACTCTGTCTATGCCGGCCTCTTTAAGAACGTCGTTATTTACATAGAATCCCTGAGTGCTTCTATTGTAAGGGATTGCATAAAGCTGTCCGTCGTATCTGAGATCAACAAGCATTGACTCGTAATAATCATTAATAAGTTCATCACTGAAAAGTCCCTCAAGGCTTCTTAGAAGTCCTAGCTGTGCATAATATGCGACATCGATGTAGTCGCAGATAAGCATGTCAGGCATGTTTCTTGCATTAGCTGCAGCAGCAACCTTCTGTCTTAAAATAGAATATCCGCCCTGATGTATTACATTAACGACAACCTCATTCTGCGATGAGTTGAACCTTTCAACCTGAGTATCGAACACATTTGCCTTTGTTCCGCTTAAGGAACTCCATAATTCGATTGTGACAGGGCCGTTACTTACAGCCGTCGTCTCGGTATTTCCACCTGCCCACAAAGAAAAGACAGATGACGCGATGAGAAGCGCTACAATAAGCTTTTTCATAAATCCTCCTAAAATGTGGCCTTGCCACATGAATTACCCTTTAATAGCTCCTGACATATAATCATTGGTAAAGTATTTCTGCAGACAAAGAAAGAGGATGAGCATAGGAAGAAGAACAACCAGCGTCGCAGCCATTAAAAGATGCCACTGCGTCCCACCGTCGCTGACTTCCTTCATCATTACAATACCAACAGGAAGCGTCCTCTTGTCCACACTGCTTGTCATTACCAATACCCAGAAATAATCATTCCATCTCCATTTAATCGCCATGATTATATATGCGATTAATGATGGCTTTATAAGATGCGGCATGATGCTAAACGCAATCCGTCCGTGCCCCATTCCCTCAATCTGAGCTGCTTCCACGAAATCACGAGGAACAGACAGAAAACTTTGTCTTATAAGGAAGATGCCATAAGCGTCTGCTGCAAACGGAATGATAAGTCCTGCATAACTATCAAGCCACCCAAGCTTCGTCATTAACGAATAAAGCGGAATTATTGCTACCTGCGTCGGCATCATAAGGACTGCAAGAACGAAAAGGAATGCAATCTTTTTAAAAGGAAACCGAAGAACAGCGAAAGCATATGCAGCAAGAATTGCCACAACAACCTGTAAAAACGCTGCGGAAAGGGATACGAATATGCTGTTTACACCATAAATTCCAAAAGGCTCCACACTCCAGATTTTCAAATAGTTTTCAAAATTAGGAGGGAGGGGAAACCTTATAGGACGCTGAAGCA
Organism: uncultured Spirochaetales bacterium; assembly: GCA_949289305.1. Classification (GTDB taxonomy): domain Bacteria; phylum Spirochaetota; class Spirochaetia; order Sphaerochaetales; family Sphaerochaetaceae; genus Ornithospirochaeta. Next base: position 112,946 of record CASENB010000029.1, on the reverse strand, counting down.
CTGCGGCAGAGGAAGGCTGTAAGCTCGTCATTATCATCCATAAAAATGGGATTACAACTACTACAGCAGCAACAAGGAGAAAAATAATCTTAACAATGGTTTCAATGCTGGTTTTTCTATAATTAGACATAAGACTCCTCCTTTTTCCTGCTTGCTATCTGCTGTATTACGGTACAAAGCAGAAGGATTAAAAAGAGTATTACTGAAAGAGCTGCCGCATATCCTGCCCTTGAACGGCCAAACGCCATCTGATAGATATAAAGATTCAACACGTTCGTAGAATCGTAAGGACCGCCACCAGTCATTACAGATACGATATCGAATACCTGCATTGCCTGAATAAACATCGTTAAAGCAAGGAAATAAGTCGTAGGCTTTAGCAATGGCAGCGTTATTTTAAATACCTGCTGCGCATTCGATGCCCCGTCGATCCTTGCTGCTTCATATATTTCATCATTTATCCCAGAAAGGCCGCTCATATAGATGAGCATGACATACCCCATGCTCCTCCATACAGAAAGCGATATTATGACCCACATTGCAAGATTTGAATCGAGAAGCCACCTGGGACTTGCTTTTCCAATAGCTGAGAAAATCTGTCCTGAAAGTCCAAAGTCCGGATCGAATATCCACATCCATAAAATAGCCATCGCACTTGCTGTTGTAACATTCGGTACGAAAAGAAGCGTCTTCAAAACCTTAGGAAGTCTCCCCTTCATCCTGAAAAGAGCTATTGCAAGAAAGAACCCTATGACGATGGATATCAAAGTGGAACATATGGTGTAGAAGAACGTGTTTTTTAATATCTTCCAAAATGTGTCGGATGTGAATATGTTGATGAAATTCTGAAGTCCGACGAACGTCTTATGTTCACTGAAGAAGTTCCAGCTTGTAAGGCTTATTCTGAAATTGTCAACCAAAGGATAATACTTGAAAACAAGAAATAGAACGAATGCCGGAAGCAGGAAAAGTACAGCTGTCATGACTTCACGACGGCTGTATCTCACCATACCTTTCTTAATTTGTGCCATCTAAGATCCTCCTTCTTTTGCTGATATCGCTTAGAATCTTATCGAGGACGGCATAGGAAACAGCATATGTCGCCTCAACGCCATCAAGTGCAAGCGCATGGCTAAGTCCTGGAGAAGAAGAGAATGGATTGTCAGAGACGTAATGAGCGATTCCAAGATCAATCGAATCTGACGGTATAGTTATTATCTCTTCCTCAGGATATCTCTTCGGATATACGATCTCATAAAATGCAGCAAGATAAGGCCCGAACTCCATCTCTATGTCCGTAATTCCAGCTGCAAGTATATCATTGAGCAGTTTTTTATTTTGCAAAAACGTTCCAAGAACAGTCACTGCTCTCTGCTTATCATATATGCTGTGGTTTTTCTGGCTTATATATCTTTCTAGATCTGAAGCTCCTATCGCATTTGAAAAATAATAGTTGTTTCCATTATGCAGATCAACCACAGAAGAAGGAATAAGCACGTCGCCTCGTTCAGCGAAAACAGAAGCAGCCTTGCCTATCACGTAGACGCCGCGAAGCTTATCTATGTGTTCGCTGACTTTGCTCAGAACGAAATATGCAGTTCTGCCAAGCGGATAATCTATATTCAATATGATCGCATTGGAATCCCCTATCCTATCTGCCATCCTAGTTTTAGATACCGTACCAAAATCAATAATCTGTGTAGGAACGTCTAAGAAGCGGGAACTCCTTATGCGTTTTATTCCAAGACTCTCTTCATAGGCTATCCTCTTGTCCCTTAAAGCGCCGTCATCGCACGATTCACACTTCATGAGAAGGTAGTAAAGAAGATTGCTCTTGTAGAGAGAAGAAGACGAGTCATTGTATTTTCTGACAAGCTCTCCAAGATCTTCTATTTCTGATGCGGTTTCAAGAATCTCGCGCTCATGCTTTTCGGCAAATCCGGATATTATGTTTATAAGGCTATGAGTATTTGATGAGACGAAGTAGACTTCCCTGTCTTCGATATCAGGAAAAGCCGAGCATATCTGATCCCACCAAGAGGACGTTTCCTTCATATATCTTGAATAACTTGCCTCAAAGTTCTGGATGCTGAAATTACAATCAAAAGAATATAGGGATTTAACGCTATCTTCTAAATTAGAAAAGACAGAACGTACATAGGAAGAATCAGTTCCAGTCGCTTTAATTAAAAGAGACTCATAATCAGAAGAAAGTCCATCTGATGACAATAGCCGTATGTTTTTTGCAAGTTTGTTCCACTCTATCTGAAAGCAGAGCAGAGTTGGGATTACGTCATCTATATCTGATTTGCTCGATATAAATGCGGCAACGGTATCCTTTCCATCATAAAGATATCTTCTGCGTCTTGCCTTCGCATATACCTCTTCCCATTTGGAAACGGATATGCCTACCTCTTCAAAATAAGTGATGCTCTGACCTAAAACAACATGCTGTGCTTTAAATATGCATGAAGGGAGCCGAGCTGAAGCATATAGGAAAGCATCGCTGTCAAACTCAGCTTCATCTGCCTTAGGATGCATGAAAGGCCTCATGGCCTTATATGACTGTTCCAGACGGGATAAAGGAAACTTTACAGTACTTCTAAGCGTCATATAAGCAAGCTTTATAAACCTGTCTATGGCTTTATTTCCTATCTTCATATCCCCTCCTGATTCTGCTTAGGCGAGCAATTGTGAACGAAGTTCCATCAAGAGCTTTCCAAGCATGCTCTTACCAGATCCATCAGCTCCGCAACCCCAGTAATAATCACGATCAGAGGCTTCTATCAAAATGGCATCATCGCTTGCCAAAAGAAGGGATTTCAAATCCTCATGCTGCGTGAATTTTGCTTTTAAAGCGATCCTCATGGCCGTATCCTTGTACGTATCCCAATCATCACGGTAAACGCACTCCTCACTGTTTCCAAGAGTCTTCGCATCATCTGGAGTAGCTGCAGTGCGTATTCTCTCTCTGAACTCAGGATCTAGAGACTTGCAAGACTGATAGTAGTGCTCAGAAGAAGGCCAGACCTTCTCTTCGAGAGTAATCGGAGCAACCCAGTAGTTGGAGAAATAACCGTAATCATCATATTCATGGTAGAATCTGATCTCCTGCATATGACCTCCATTATTATAACATGAAGATATAACAAATATGTATTATATTATAAAAGCACTACCCATCTGTCAATAAAAATTTAGTAACACTTAGCACAGCAAAAAAACTCGAAGTAAAAATGCGGTTATCCGCAAAAATATTTCGAGCATTCTTGACTTCATGAAATCACGATATATAATTAACATGAATCAAAAATGCGGTTATCCGCAAAAATATTTCGAGTTACAAAGGATGAAATATGATCATTGAACGAAATCACTATCTTAATAAACTTATTTCTAAAAAAGAAAATGGACTGGTCAAAGTAATCACAGGCATTCGCAGATGTGGAAAATCTTTTTTACTCTTTGAACTATATCATAGTTATCTCAATTCAATAGGTATCAATGATTCTAACATAATAGAATTGGCTTTAGATGATATTAGTAGTGTAAAGTATCGTAATCCACTTGAACTTGATAAATATATACGAAACTTAGTGTCAGATAAAACGCAAAAATACTATGTGTTTCTAGATGAAATACAAAATGTGTCAGAAATCCAAAACCCATATGTAGACGATAAAAATGCAAAAATTGGATTTGTAGATGTTATCAATGGATTAATGAAGTTAAAAAATGTAGATATATACGTAACAGGCAGTAATTCCCACCTACTATCTTCAGACATTCTTACAGAATTCAGAGGCCGAGGCGACGAGATACGAGTAAATCCATTGACTTATAAAGAGTTTTATAATTCATATGATGGTGATAAACGCTATGCATGGAGGGAGTATTGCACATATGGTGGGATGCCTATGCTTCTGCATTTAAAGACACATGAAGATAAAAGCAAATATTTAAAAGATCTTTTTTCAAAAACTTATCTTACAGATGTCATCGAACACAACCATATTATAAATAGCAATGAGATATTAGAAGATCTGCTTAACATAATTTCTTCTTCCATTGGTTCACTTACAAATCCAACAAAGTTATCAAACTCTTTTAAAAGCGTAAAGCAAACTAAAATTAGTGCAAACACACTTAGCAAATATTTAGATTATTTTATTGATGCATTTATTTTATATAAAGCTTACCGCTATGATATCAAAGGCAAGAAATACATAGAAACACCACTTAAATATTATTTCACAGACGTTGGTCTTAGGAATGCCAGATTAAATTTCAGGCAACAAGAAGAGAACCACATTATGGAAAATATTATCTTTAATGAGCTCATAGCAAGGGAATTTGATGTCGATGTAGGAGTAATAGAATACAATTGGAAAGATGAAAACGGTAAGAAAATTAGAAGTCAGCTGGAAATAGATTTCATTGCCAACAAAGGTAGCAAACGCTATTACATACAATCTGCCCTTACCGTTGCTGATGAAGAAAAACGCATACAAGAAACTAATTCTCTCAACAGGGTGCATGACTCATTTAAAAAGATCGTAGTGGTAAAAGACGACATTATTCCATGGCACGATGAAAAAGGAATACTTTATATCGGCATTGAAGAATTCCTATTAAATGATACCGCAATAGATATATAAGCAAACTTAACATAAGATAGAATTTCACGTCTATTTGATATGGAGTTTTACCCATTTCCTAGTAGCCAATCTAAAACATTAATCTGTCTTATTCCGTTATGATTAATAGGTATTTCGTAATCAAAAGTAAGAAGATATTTAGGATTATGTAACAAAGGTCTGAGTTCTCTTTCAAGTAAGCATGCGTCATTGTCTTTTAAAGTATATGCAACCTGATAATACTCTTCCCCTAATTCTCCGATTGCAACAAAACCAACCTCTGCTACTCCAATTTTGCCAACGTATACTTTTTATCCTCTCCTTAATAATTCTACAATCGCATCGAAGAAAAGGACATTGATGTTATCTCCTCAATTCGCAACCAGATAGAAAAGCATATGTCTGCAGAAAGAGATCAGATGGCAATGATATCCATTGCCGAATGAGAAAAACAGGCTAAGATTCTCGAAACAGAAGGATTCAAGACATCATCTACACAAGGACAATAAGACCATTTTCATGTCTTATGAGACAGAGATGTCTTTAGGAAGCATCGGAGCTTTAGGAGAACTGTTAAAGAATGGAAAATAAGAGCCTTCTATCAAGTTTTTTCTTATTTTTCAAAGATGACCATTATTCCATTCCTCAATGCAAACAAAAATTTCTGAATTTATTATTGGTGTATATAATATTATTTATGGAATTAATTGATAGATATCGAGGATGCCTTATTGGAGGAGCCTCTGGCGATGCACTTGGGTACCCAGTGGAATTCATGAGCATGAATTCCATCAAAAATAAATACGGTAAGCATGGAATTGTTTCATATGAACTGAATAACGGAATTGCAGAGATCTCTGATGATACGCAAATGACACTATTCACAGCCACTGGTATTCTTATTGGCATCACGAGAGCAAAAATGCGTGGCATATCTGCAAAACCATGGGATTATATCCGCTACAGTTATAAGGACTGGTACAGGACACAAACTGAGAAATATCCGCTAAATGGATACCATTACTCGTGGCTTGATGATGTACCTGAACTTTTCTCCAGACGTGCTCCAGGAAGCACATGCATCAATGCTCTTGCATCCCCAAACAACGGCACAGTTGAGAATCCAATAAATGACAGCAAAGGCTGTGGAGGCGTAATGAGAATTGCCCCCATTGGCCTTTATTTCGGGCGACTATATGAGATTGGCATTGCAGATTATATAGGAGCTGAAGTTGCTGCGCTTACTCATGGCCATCCCCTTGGATATATACCAGCTGCTGCACTAACCCATATCATTGCACTTGTCACCCATCATGATTGCTCAATTAATGAAGCAGTTGCAGATATGAGACACGTAATTGGTCAACAGTATCATGATGATAAATATATCGATTATTTTCTCAACTTGACTCGGGATGCGGTAGATCTTGCTAATGACAGGAAAATCTGTGATGCAGATGCTATAAAAAGATTGGGAGAAGGATGGGTAGCAGAGGAGGCGCTTGCGATAGCTATCTTCTGTTCTCTGCGCTACAGCAATGATTTCAGTAAAGCAATAATAGCAGCCGTAAATCATAATGGAGACAGTGATTCCACAGGATCAATAACAGGGAATATAATTGGCGCTTATTTAGGTTTATCAGGAATCCCTGATAAATGGATCAGCAATCTGGAACTGAAAGGCATTATTATGGAAATTGCTGACGACCTCTTTCATGATTGCCAATTTTCAGAATATGGAAAAGAAAAAGATCCTGAATGGGAAGAAAAGTATTTTAACTGCAAGGCCTTCCGCCATAAATAGTAATTAAGATTGAGTATTTCATTCGATGAAAGCATGACTCATTATGTAGAACTCCTCCTGAGAAGGCAGAACCAGCCTTTCTTTCCTCTCAAGAGTATCATCATACCGGAGAGCATCCTCCCTGCTGACAGACATGACGGGACTGTCCTGATATCTCCACTTTCTGTCGCCTAGCGTGCCGGGAACAAGTTCCTTCACCAGCATTGCGGCAGGATATCTTTCGCCATCCACTGAGACTCCGAATCTGTGACAGCTCCTGAAGTTGCTGCCGACATAATTTACAGGACTTCCGAAAATGACAACAGTGTCATAACCGATACTGATTGCCTTCTGAAAGGAACATTCCATCAGATATCGGCCATATCCCCTCCTCTGATACTCTGGATGAATGCAGAGCGGACCAAACGTGAGTATCGGCTTCTTGTTTTCATCCTCATCGAAAAGAAAAGCCTTCGTATACATGATGCACCCTATGATCCTTCCCTCCTCTGTCTCTAAAACAAGATCAAGCTCAGGAATGAAATCCTCATGCCCTCTCATCAAATGCACCAAATAATGCTCGATACAGCCGGGAATGTAGAGATTGTAGAAAGCCTCTCGTACCAGATTCTCAACAGCACAGTAATCTTCTTTCTTTTCGTTTCTTATCAGGACATTCTCCATAAGACTCTCCATTACAGATGAAAACAGATTACGGTAAGGAAAAAGAAATGACAATCCAATACGGCGCAAATGATCTATTAAACCATATAAAAGAAATTCTCTTGACTTCAACTTCTGCTTTAGAACTATATATTCTATTTCCATAGCAAATAAGCACCCCTCTTTTTCTCATGCACCGTTTACAATATAATCCATTCTGGAATGATAAGGAGGAGATGTGGAAAACACCTATTTGATTGTAATCGACATGCAGAATGATTTCGTCTCAGGCTCATTGGGCACGAATGAGGCACGGGAAATAACGGAGCGCGTGATCAGCAAGGTCAGGGCCTTCAGAGGAAACATCATCTTTACTCTCGACACACATGGAGAGGATTATCTAGAGACGCAAGAAGGAAAGCTCCTTCCTGTAAGGCACTGCATCGAAGGCAGCGAAGGCTGGCATCTGATAAGAGATCTGGATGAGCTGCAGAAGGAAAAAGGATTTCCAGTTTACAAAAAGAATACGTTCGCATCCAGAAATCTTGCTGAGGATCTTTATGAAATCAACAGGAAACACCCCATCAAGAGCATTGAACTCATTGGACTTTGTACGGACATATGCGTCGTATCAAATGCACTCATGATAAAGGGCTTCCTTCCTGAAATTCCAATTTATGTCGATCCTACATGCTGTGCCGGCGTGACGGTAGAAAGGCATGAGGCAGCCATTAAAACGATGGAGAGCTGTCAGATATACGTGACAAAGTAAGACTACAAAAAGAAATTACATATTCTAAATCAAAAGCCGAAGAGGAGATATGAATATATGAAAAGTGATGTCTATTATAGTGATTTGAGGACGGGATTCAACAATTCACTACTCGATAAGCTAACGCGTCTCATGGAGGCGGCAGGAATAGGAAACATCGATTTCAAAAACCACTATGCCGCGATAAAAATGCATTTCGGGGAACCAGGAAACCTCGCCTTTCTTCGTCCGAACTGGGCAAAATGCGTTGCTGATGAGGTAAAAAAACTGGGAGGAAAACCATTTCTAACAGACTGCAACACACTTTATGTCGGTGGAAGGAAGAATGCGCTTGACCATCTGGACAGTGCAAATCTCAACGGTTTCAATCCAATTTCAACAGGATGCCAGATCATTATCGCAGATGGCCTTAAGGGAACGGATGATGTCGATGTCCCAGTGAATGGACAATATGTCAGGAACGCGCATATAGGAAGGGCTGTGATGGATGCTGACGTGTTCATCTCCCTAAGCCATTTCAAGGGACATGAGGCGACAGGTTTCGGAGGAGCGCTTAAGAATATCGGGATGGGATGCGGCTCCAGAGCGGGAAAGATGGACATGCACTCTCAAGGAAAGCCAGTAGTCAATGAAGAGAAATGCATAGGATGCCACCGCTGTGAGAAGATCTGCGCCCATGACGCACCTGCATTCACCGACAGGAAGTGCCACATCGACCTCAGTAAATGCGTCGGATGCGGAAGATGTATCGGAGTATGTCCCGTGGATGCTATAAACGAGGGAGTAAGCAACAGCAATGAGATCCTCAACTGCAGGATGATGGAATATGCGAAAGCCGTACTCGATGGAAGACCGAGTTTCCATATCTCAATCGCAATCGACATCTCCCCTAACTGTGACTGCCATGCAGAGAATGATCTTGCGATCACACCGAACATAGGGCTTTTCGCATCCTTTGATCCGGTTGCACTCGATCAAGCCTGTGCGGATGCTGTAAATGCAATGCCTGCAGTAGGCGGAAGCGCCCTTTCAGAGGTTCACGAGCATACAGGAGACCATTTCCACGATGTCCATCCAGACACCTCTTGGAAACAGGGGCTTGAATATGCTGAATCAATCGGGCTTGGAACAAGGGAATACAATCTTATCAAAGTAAAATGAATTATATAGGGCTTGCCGCAAAACGGCAGGCCTCTATTTTCTGCAACCTGTTCACCCCATAAGATGAGCCATTCAGATTATCATTCTGATACAAGACACCCACTTTCCACAAAATTAGTCAGAACAATAAAAGCATATTCCAATAGTAACTGCGTAAAACAGACTCTTTTTCTATCAGTTTTATTCTTTCTATACAATTGAATAAGAATATTATAACATACACCATGATTTTACAGTCTACGTAGAATGCCAAAAAGACGAATCTCCATTTTTTACAACGATTCCATCAAATTTTCTCATACAGCAGTGAACCGTCTATAAGGACGTATTCGGATGAAGTGAAATCAAAACCATCAATTGATACAAAACCAATCTTCCTCGCCTTAAAGGATTCAATGCTTCTGATTTTTTCTGCTTCCTGTTCTGCCAGCAGCCTGTCCATCTTGCCTTTCAGGTATTTTACTTCAAAAACATCATATCCATTGACAAACTCAAGAACGACATCGAACTCTCCATTTGCATGCCTTTTCCTGTCATCATACCAGTAACTGCCTATATCGATGATACCTTCCAGCTTACCCGAATGGGCAAGACGAGAGAAATACTCCTTTGCAATATCTTCGAACCTGTAACTCATGTATGTCTCAATCGAAGGCCTGATAATTCCCTCATATACAGCAGATGCACCTATATGTTCAATTCTTGAACGGTTTGGATAAACATAGGAGAAATAGAAGCGGAAAAGATTGTCCTTAATGGAGTAAAAAGCCTTTTTGGGATTCTCATTCCCGTTGACAGGAGCATTTTTCAATATAACGCCGTTATTTACAAGTTTCGTCAGCCATCGGGATAAATTACCTGTGTTTGCGGGATCAAAAACATCTTTCAGTTCGCTGTAAGTCCGTTTCCCATTGCCGATGCGGCTCAAAATATTAAGAACAGGGCCAAGCTTGTTAAATTCCTTCAGCAATACATTCTCAACAAGAATACGGGCATTTCCCCGTGGCTCAAGCATAAGATGCCTGATGTTATCATCAAGAGAAAGAGATGTATCTATGCATTCAAGAGCCGCCGGGGAACCGCCAAATACAGAGTAACATGCAACTTTTTTCCTGACAGGCCATGAAGAAAGAAAAGCCGAAGATTCATAATAATTAAAATTCTTCACTTCCAGGATTGTATGGAAGCGCCCGAAGAGCGGATTTGATGATTCAAGCAGTTCCTTCATAACAGAAATGGAAGAACCAGAAATGATGATGCGGACTTTTGTCCCTTTCAGACCATCAATTATCTTCTGCATCATTGAATCAGTCTGTATGCTGCCATAAGACTCCTTAAGCTCATTGTACTCATCAAGGACTACGGCGATCGGCGTATCAAGACTGACAAGAAGCCGGAAGATGTCATGAAAAGAGTCAAAACGTCCCCAGTATCCACCTAAAGATATTTCCATTTCACTTAAAAACTGCTGGCAGTTGCTCTCATAGTTTTCACTAGTACACTGGAAAAAAACAAGCTTCCCTTTATAATCTTCCAGAGCCTTATTGATCAAGGTTGTCTTACCTACACGCCTTCTGCCATAAACCAGCATTCCATGCCCTTCTGAGCAAAGGAAATTTTTTACTGCCTTGATTTCTTCCAAGCGATGATAAAACATCTTGCCTCCTTTTACTGATTTTTAAATCAGTGAAATTTATTCATTGATTTTACAATCAGTATATTATAAAAACAAGAATACAGCAAACTTTGTAAAAAATATACTTACGGACATCTTGGTATCATTTACTGCAATCGGGAAATAGACAGAGGATGGCTCCACCGCCAGAAAGAAATATGCTTCTCTCAATAAGGAACATTCTGAGTTCCTTAACCGCTTTTGATAATCTCTTCTGCAGGCCATTCCTCTCTGCCGAAATCATGTGGGAATGCAAAAGCATACTCTGAGTACAGCTGAGACTGTAAGCAATAGAGAAAAAGCATATCCCCATCAGAATGTATTTGTGATATGATATACTCACATACAGAAAAATATGAAAAGAATTATTAGCTTATTGGCTCTAATGCTTATTCTTTTTGCAGCATGCACGCCGAATCCTTCTGATAATGGAAATGCTGGAAATGAAGGCGGCAATGAGGAAATCACATTCGCATCTAAGAGATTTGAAGTTGACCTGTCAGATATTTCAGCAATTGCCTCCTTTAATTTTGCTGAACCTACGCAATCATCATTTGCTAGTTCAAGTTTCCAAGCAAAGGCAAGAACTATTGATGTATCTGATGTCATCAGTTATCTCTCTGGCTATACTTCAGACAGTCTTTTCAGCCCGATAGTATTTACCACAGATGCTGGCACGGATATCCTTCTCGGAGCCTCAAGAAACTGCAACAATGGCAAAGTAGAGATCATTGATACTGGAAGCGGTACATATCTCGCTATTTTTGACCGCCTCGTAGTAATTGATTCTCTGCCAATTCTGAAGCCTATCAGGAATGCGCTCGAGAATATACCTGATATCATGCTTGAGATAAACGCTGTCAGCGTAAGCCACAAGAAAAACATCGCATTCATAGATACAGAGGCAGGAAAAGCATATCTTCTTAACCCACCCTATACTCTCACAGACTCAGATAATCTTGATTTCAGTATACTGCACAACACTGATGATGCATACGGATATTCAGACAACAGAATTTATCTTCTAACAGAAGATAAGGCTCTCTATAGCTTTGAGAAAGATATCCCTGAGAACATGAAGCCTATCAATAATTCCAGATTCAATCCTCTAACAACGAACGCAACTATCTATACCGATGACTATGCAATCTATCAGTATGATGAGGAAACTTTAGGCGAACTGGGAAAAGGATATATTGAGATCTACAGTGCAAAGAATCCGAAGCCTCCAAAGCCAATACAAATGTCAGGCAGCAACGACCCGTTACAAAATATGATTTTCCGTGTTGGAAATAACCTATTTCTTAGAGAACGGACTATAGGCAATGACCAGGAATACGGCTTTACAATCTACCCTCTTACGGTTGATGATAATCTCGGCCTTACTGTAGGAGAAGATGTCTATTATCAGATTGCGACAGACTTCGCTGGTGACTTTTCAGGAGGTCAGAAACCAAAGAACTCAAGTGTAACAATCTACGGTGAAACTGAATCATTCCTTATCAGAGCTGAGAACTATCTGGAGAATCCTGCCCTGATCTGGCTAAAGGCAGATACAGATGGAAGGCTTTCAGATATCAACGTAATCAGGTTGAACCGCGGTTCATATTTTCCGCATCCTATCAGCGATAAGACCGCAATCTTGGAGACTGCGATGTTCTGGGTAGGCGATATAGCTAATGGAACAATCTACATGGCTGATTTTACATCTGGCAAAGTCAGAACCATTACGCTTAACCATGAACTCGCTTCTGACGAGCTTGGAGCTACTCAAAGCGGAAATATCATCTATCATGGATATACAGGTAACGGCATAGATGTCGGCACATATGAATACAATCCGGAAACTGGTACAGAAACTGTAATTTCCCTAAGCACAATGGATATTCATCAGATTTACGAAATCTGATCAGCAAGTACTATTGCTTCAAGCACCCGTCTTTATGATGGGTGCTTTTCCAGAACTTTTAGAACGATAAAATAGCGAGAAAGAGAATATGCACCTGAAACATAATGATTTACCCTATTTCCACTCTATTGTTCCATTATCTCAAATACTATATATGGTGTTACCTCGTCTCAAAATGAATCTATATATCTCTTTATCTGTATTGATGTATTCATATGGTTGAAGAGATGGGTTATTTACTATAATCTGTTCAAAGAGCATGTGTTCGTTCCTTCTTTTGTTGTGGTAAACAAACTTTAGAACTCACATGCTCTTCTTTTCAATCTCTATCCCTTAATCCCTCAACTTTCCGTGAAGAACTTTTTTTTAGCATATTTCCAACCTCTTAACCTCATCTTAAACGGACTAAGTCGCACAAAATGACAAAAAAGTCCGTTTTAGAAGCGATTTCCATTAGCGATGAATTCCGTCAGATTTGCATGGACAATTCCTCCACGCTCCTGCTGCAGGGCATCCAGAGTCAAAAGATACTTTGGATAGTTGTCCCTTATCTTTTCTAGAGAGCGGTATTCGCGCTCCTCGGTCTGGGGAGAGTCCGTGAAGATATACATGGCAACCTGGACATAAGAATAGGACAGGGATGGATTTCGCAGGATGAAGTCGACTTCAAAATTGCCTATCCTGCCTATGCTTACTTTATAGCCAAGACTTTTAGCATACTGATAGACAATGTTCTCCAGCACAGGGCCGTATGATATGCGGTTGTCTGTGTTGCGCAGAAAGTAGAAGCTCAAGTCAGACAGGTAGTATTTTTCACCCCCTCTTAAAGATCTCTTGCTCTTAAGATCAAAGCGGGTGCACTTCGATACAATCTTGAGATTCTCAAGCTGCTCCAGATATCGGTAGACGGTTTCCTTTCTTACATTATCATGTAGCGCATCCTTCAGATGATTGACTATATTGTCTATCGAAATTGTGCAACCAAAATTGTTTATGACAAACTGCATGATAAGATCGAACAGATGCTTCTTTCGTATCTTTGGGTTGGACTTCACGTCTTTGTCGAATATCTCGCTGATGACACTGTGCACATAGAAACGTTTCTCTTCAATACGTTCAAAATTCAGTGCATATGGAAATCCGCCCTCGACAATATAGGATCTAAGCTCACGCGAGAGATCTTCATCAACATGCAGATTGAGAAACCTCTTCATCCCTATATATTCATCAAAGGTCAAGGTAGTCATCTCTACCTCCAGATACCTGCCGGTAAGCTTTGTTACCAGCTCACCAGAGAGAAGATAGGAATTGCTGCCTGTGATGAAAATCGAATACTCGCCACTTTCCCTATAGGCATTGATAAGGATTTCAAAGCCGTTCACATTCTGAATCTCATCAATGAAAAGGTATTTGAGTCCTTCTGCTTTTTCAAAACCTTTGTCTATAACTCTTTCCAATGCTTCAGGACTTTTTATCCCAATGTAGGGACGTTGATCGAGATTGATACTCAAAACATTTGCTTCTGCCGTTCCATGTGATTGAATTTCTTTTCTGACAAGCTCGAGCAGAGAGGATTTGCCACAGCGACGTACACCAGTCACGACCTTTATCAGTTCCCTGTCGGAATAAAATGGTCTCAATACGCTAAGATATTTTTCTCGTGAATATAGACTTTCTTCTCTATTCATACATTAAATTATGCTCTGAAACGGACTAAATTACAACAAAAATAGAATTAGTCCGTTTCAGATGGGTTTTTACCTGAATGTGAGATGCATCGGAGGCTATAGGGACCTGAAATGACGCAGACAGAGGTTGCTGTGATTTAAAACTACCACCAACAAAATAATTTCATCGTTTCATGCGCTATTCATACCATATCAAATAGCCTCTATTCCCACTCTATTGTTCCATTATCTCAAATATATATATGGCGTTACCCCGTCTCAAAATGACTATATATATCTCTTTAATCTCTCTCGTCTCACGCATCTCAGGAATTTTTGCGGCCAAAACTGGCTCATAGCATTAATACATCTGATCCCCATAGGTAAGACTCTGGGAGAAGTCAAATATAGCCTTTCTCAGGTCATCATTGCACAATGGTCAAGAGGAAGAATAGATCACACAAGCTGTGTCATATAGACAGGAAAACATTCAATTCCGTCTCTGACCATGTAGTCTCCAGCATGTATGATAATCGGTTCTGCTGAATACCCCTGAAACTTTCTTGCAAACTTCTTCAGCGATATAGTTTTGTAATGTGTTGTTGATTTGACCTCAACAGGGACGATATTATGACGGCTGGTTACATTCCTTTTTCTTATAAGGAAATCTATCTCCATACGATTTTCTTTGTCTGCAGTATCATATGAGGAATAGTAGAACAGTCTGCGTCCTGACGCAGTCAGCATCTGAGCCACGGCATTCTCAATTACAATGCCCAGATTCACTTCAAGTTTATCCGATAGTATCTTTTCATAGATCTGTCGGTCAGCTAGTCCGTTTTCATCGAATATCATGCTTATCAGCAGGCCAGTATCGGCCACATATGGCCTGAACCTTAAACGCTCAGCATTCATATTCAAGCCTATATTCGGATCCGTACTGAGATAGCACATATTACAGATCCTGGAATCATTCAGCCAGAAAAACGCCCTCTCATATTCCCTCATACGCGCCTTATCACTGATGGAGGAAAGCTTGAAAGAGATTTCATGCCTTGAAAGTGAAAAAGGAATCTCATCAAAGATTGCCCTAACCTTCTCCTGGTACCCTTCTGCATATTTAGCGATATCATCGCGATAGAGATTGATGATCATTCTCTTAGTTTCTTCTACCTTGAGAAAATCATTGGTTCTGTTGAAAGCCTCGACTACCTGAGGCATCCCTCCTATAAGAAGGTATTCCCTAAATCTTTTCATTATCTCCCTGTGTACGATCTGCCCTAAAGGTTTTCTTTTTTCAAAACATGACCGGATAATGTTCATCGTAACATTATCGTTACGAGCCCAGAGATACTCCTCAAAGTCCATGGGATTAAGCCTTATATGCTTTTCTTCAGAAGGGATTACAATACCCTTTATGTTTTTTCTAATTGAGAGCAGAGATCCTGTTTCAATGTAATCATAACGACCGTCCTTAACCAGGTATTTTATTGCAGCTCTTGCCCTTGGATACATCTGGACCTCATCGAAAATGATGAGCGTATCACGTTCAATCAACTCAGTACGGAAGATGAGGGAAAGACGTGAGAAAAAAGAATCAAGATCATCAAGATAATCTTCAAAAAGCTGCCTAATCTGGGGGCCTGCCGCCATGAAATCGATGAGTATATAGCTTTTGTAGCACTCTCTGCCAAACTCTTCCACGATGTAGCTCTTACCTACGCGGCGGGCTCCTTCTACAAGCAGGGCCGTGCGCCCATGATCTTCCTTTTTCCACTTAAGTAATTCTTCAGTGATCTTTCTTCTCATGATACCTATCTCCCGTTTCTAAGCCTTTGTTGCAGTCATTTTATCACGTTTTTTATTTTTTTAAAGTGTATATTTATCACGTTTTTAAGAATTTTTAAATTTGTCAACAAAAGTAGACAAAAATAAATAATCGTAGTTCTCTTTTTCAAAAGTTTACATAAAAGAAGTTTTTCATTCAGTGGATTTTTCAAAAGTAGACAGAGGCTCATCTACAGAAGGAGGAACATCCTCTCTCCTCCATGCCAGTTTCTTCCTGATGCAGTTCAGCTCGGCCTTGTCTGCCATCTTCTTTTGGACGAACTTCGGTATCTGGGAAAGCTTCCTACAGCTGAATGTATCCTTATGCTCAATCTTTCCATCCATGAATGCCTTTTAACCCATATTGCCATCTCTGTTGCTATCACAGGATGCAATACATTGTTTTATGTTACATCCTTTGAGACTGGAATGTTCTGAATGCGTTACCTCACAGGCGAGCAGATTATAGTGCAAAATAAGAAAACAACCCAAAATGTGCAACTATTTTCATACCATATTATTTCCAGACATTGTTAGTTGCACAATTTGGTTCGGGGTCAAACCAAATTTTAATCCTATATAATACTATTCCCACTCAATAGTTCCTGGTGGTTTTGAAGTAATATCATAGAGGACTCTGTTTACCCCTTTTACTTCATTGCAGATTCTAACGGCACATCTTTGCATAACGTCATATGGCATTCTGTACCAGTCTGCAGTCATCGCATCTTCGCTT
Organism: uncultured Spirochaetales bacterium; assembly: GCA_949289305.1. GTDB lineage: Bacteria > Spirochaetota > Spirochaetia > Sphaerochaetales > Sphaerochaetaceae > Ornithospirochaeta. Next base: position 96,116 of record CASENB010000029.1, on the reverse strand, counting down.
GTAACGGCGCGAAGGGTACATACTTCCTTGTAAGTTCTCTCATCCCCCTGAACGCCTACGCTCTTTACTGGAAGCAGATCTGCAAGAGCCTGCCAGATCTTATCATAAAGCCCCGCTTTTCTTATCTCTTCAATAAAGATCGCATCAACATCACGAAGGGTATCTAGACGCTCTTTTGTAACTTCCCCGATGCATCTTACGCCAAGGCCTGGGCCTGGGAACGGATGGCGGTAGACAAGCTCATCAGGAAGGCCTAATTCCTTGCCAAGCTCTCTAACCTCATCTTTAAAAAGGTCTTTTAACGGTTCAAGAAGATCCCACTTCAAATCGGATGGAAGCCCACCTACATTATGATGGCTCTTAATCGTACTTGATGGGCCGCCAAATGCGCTTTTGGACTCTATAACATCAGGATATAACGTGCCTTGTGCCAAGAATGAGACATCGCCGCATTTTCTTGCCTCTCTATAGAAAACATCTACAAAGAGCTTACCAATTATCTTTCTCTTGCTCTCAGGCTCTGTTACGCCTTTTAATGCATCTAGGAAATCTTTTTCAGCATCCGCATAACGCAAATCCATATTGAAATTCTTTCCAAAGAGGTCAAGCACTGATTCTGCTTCATTCTTTCTAAGCATTCCGTTGTTTACAAACACGCAGACAAGCTGATCTCCGATAGCCTTATGGATTAAAACTGCGGCAACGGAAGAATCGACACCGCCAGAAAGGCCGCAAAGGACTCTCTTGTTTCCGACCTTTTCCCTGATGCTAGCAATTGCATCATTAATAAAAGATCCCATATTCCAGTCGGCTTTGCACTTTACGATGTTAAGAACGAAATTACTAATCATCTTAACGCCTTCAATGGAATGAACTACTTCCGGATGGAACTGAACGCCATAGAAATTCCTCTTTCTGTCCTCCACTGCGGTATAAGGACAATTTGGAGTGTTTGCCGTCAATTCAAAACCTGGAGCAGGTTTTTCGACAGAGTCTCCATGGCTCATCCAGACCTGACTGTTAGCGCTGACACCATCAAAAAGAGGCGAATTTTTTACGATGTTTATATTTGCAAGTCCGTACTCCTTCTTATCTGGGCATGTGACTGAACCGCCTAACATCTCCGTCATTACTTGAAGGCCGTAACAAATGCCTAAGATAGGAATGCCTAAATTAAATACTTCAGCATCAGGCCTTGGGGATCCCTCGTCTTTTACAGATGCAGGACCGCCAGAAAAGATGATGCCTTTGGCGTTCATCTTTTTTATCTCTTCTGCTTTCGTATAGAACGGTACAATCTCAGAGTACACCCCGCACTCCCTTACGCGCCTTGCTATAAGCTGACTATACTGCGCTCCGAAATCGAGTACGACTATTAAATCGTGATTAGTAATTGCCAATGTCTCCTCCAAAAGGATTTAGTCTAGCTAAATAATACAAAAAAAGAGGGTAAAAAAAGAAGTCCCCTCTTTTTATTTTGAGGGGACATTGCATTAATCTTCACTCATTGGAAGGAGGCGTACGCGCCCTGGATCGAAATCTACAGAGACCTCTGTTCCTTCATCATAGACTTTCTTGACTTTCGGATCGTCTATTTCTACAAGCACTTCGCCAAAGTCAGTTTCAAGGAACGTCTCAATGCTGTTTCCAAGGTATACATTGAGCTTTACCTTCGCATCGAACTTTCCAAGGCCCTTATCAACAAGACGGAGGCTTTCCGGACGTGCCATGATAACAGCATCATCCCCTGCCTTTACATCTGGAGCTGCGCTATGGACATCGACCTCTCTTCCGTCTAAGAGCGTCTTGAACTTACCCTCATCCTCGCTTAATACCTTTACAGGGAAGAAAGCAGCCTTTCCTACAAATCCTGCAACAAATCGCGAGTTCGGCTCCTCGTAGATCTCGCTTGGCTTTCCAATCTGACGTACAAAGCCATCCTTCATTACGATAACCCTATCTGAAAGGCTCATAGCCTCAGTTCTATCGTGGGTTACATAGATAGCTGTAATGCCAAGGCTCTTCTGAATCTTCTTAATCTCTACCCTCATCTGCTCTCTTAAAAGGGCATCCAAGTTTGAAAGAGGCTCGTCAAATAGGAGTACCTGAGGTGCAACGATCAAAGTACGGGCAAGAGCAACCCTCTGCTGCTGTCCTCCAGAGAGCTTACTTGGAGCCCTGTCTCCCATATCCTTAAGACCAAGAAGCTCAAGCATCTCCTCTACCCTTGTTTTAATCTCTGCCTCATCTACTTTTCTAAGCCTAAGACCATATGCGACATTATCGAATACGGTCATATGAGGAAATAGTCCATAGGACTGGAACATCGTTGCCGTATTCCTCTTGTTCGGAGGAAGCATGGTAACATCTTCATTTCCTATGAAAATCTTACCTTCGCTTGGAAGCTCGAATCCTGCGACCATTCTAAGGGTTGTCGTCTTTCCACAACCCGATGGGCCAAGAAGGGTTACAAGCTCACCCGGCTCTATAACGAAATTAGAATCGTTAACGGCGATAACGTCCGCCTTTCCCTTTACGTTTTTAAATCTCTTTGTAACGTGTTCTAACGTTACTGATACACTTTTATTTTCCATAAATTACCTCGAAGATATCGTCTTTTGAGTAAGCTTGTCATCTTTTACCAGATGGTTCATCAAGAAGAATACTGCAAGAACAATTGCAATAAGCACCGTTGAGAGCACGCATGCAAGTGAGAATCTCAAGTTCTCTGAGAAGTTGAAAATGAGAACAGTAAGGTGATTCCATCTTGCGCTGATTAAGAAGATGATAGCGCTAACAGCTGTCATTGAGCGAACGAACGTATAGCTCATTGAAGAGAGGAACGCCGGACGCACAAGAGGAAGAACGATGGATCTGAACACCGTCGTAACATCCGCACCTAAATCCGATGCAGCCTCTTCGATTGCAGGATCTATCTGATGAAGAGCCGTAATGCCGTTTTCAACTCCTACAGGAAGCTCTCTTATTACGTAGTTGATAACAATAATCGCAGCAGTTCCGACAAGAAGAATTGGAGGCTTGTTGAAAGCCAAGATGTAGGAAATACCGATTAATGTTCCAGGAATTGCATAAGGCGTCATAATAAGCATCTCAAGAAGCCTCTTTCCAGGAAATTTCTTTCTTACTATAAGCATGGCAGCAACCATTGCGAGTATGCCTGCAATAGGAGTTGCGATAGCAGCAAGAAGAACAGTATCCCTGATGCTAGTCCAGCCGCGGCTAAGAGCCTCTCCCCAGTTAGAGAGCGTGAACGAGTAATCGATTCCCCAGTTGCGTACGAAGCAACCAGCGAATATCGTGAGATAAAGACCTATGATAAATCCCATTATGATCCATGCAATTACAGTAAGCGTTCTTCTAACAGGCGCATTCGTAAGCTCTGTAAGGTTCGTATTAGGCTTACCGGTAACGGTTACGAAGCTCTTCTTAGATACCCAGAATCGCTGTGCAAGGAATGCAGTGAGAGTTGGGAGAAGAAGGAGGAATGATAGCGCTGCTCCTGCTCCAAGGTTATTTCTTCCTGTTACGATCATATAGGCTTCTGTTGAAAGAACCCTGTAATCTCCTGAAAGAAGAAGAGGGTTTGCAAAGTCTGCAAGGGAGTTCGTAAATACAAGCAGCCATGCAGATAGAATTCCTGGCATTGCAAGAGGAAGCGTGATCGTTCTGAAGGTTTGGAATCTTGTGGCGCTTAAATCCAGTGCGACCTCCTCTACCGTACTGTCTATCTGCTTAAGTACGCCGCTTATAGTCATGAATGCGATTGGGAACATTCCAATAGTCTCAACGAGTGTAAGACCGCCAAGTCCATAGATTGAAATATTCCAGTTCAAAAGCTGTTTCGTAATTAATCCGTTGTTTCCAAATAAAAGAATGATAGAAAGGGACAGAGAGAACGGAGGGCTTATCATCGGCATTGTCGCAAGGGTCGTCATAAGCTTCTTCTGCTTAAAACTCGTCCTTTCAATTAGGAATGCGAATAAGAATCCTACGATTGTTGATGATGTCGCAGTCAGAACTCCAAGTTTGAGAGATCCCCATAATGCCTGAAGGTATGTAGGAGAAAGACATGCTTTCCAAGTATCTAGGCTTAGTCTTCCATTTACGACAAACGAAAGTCTTACAGCCTCGAAGAGAGGATATGCGACAAAGAGAGCAACGATCACAAACAGTCCAAGGACTAAGAATCCTGTAATCGGGTCTCTTGTGAACATTATAATGAAACTTACTATGATAAATGCAAAAGATAACATAGCAAGAAGTGTTCTAAGCAGGCTTTCAAATCCTGTAGATGCAATATCAGGTACTGCTATCATCAGTGCGCCAGATGCTTCGTATCCTGACTCTGCAACAATAGGAATGAAATATAATAAGCTATTTTCTCTCGTAGAGACCGTCTCATCGGAATCAAGAGAGTAATTTACCATGTACATCGTGCTAAGACGCATCGGAACTAGGTAATAACAGCTATCGGTTGCGTTAATGAAATCGGGAGTGCTTTGGTTCTCATTATATAGATTGATTAAAGGCTGGCTTCCAAGGCTTGCACTGAACTGGAAGGTATCAAAATCGTATCCAAGATATGCAGCACGGGCTCCCGGGATCATATCAGAAACGCTATCTAACCACATGGAGATATTTTCATCGCTTACATCCTCTTCTGGAAATGTTCTTGCAAAGAGTTCGATTTCATTGAAATTCCTCTCTTCTACATACGTCTCAAAATTTGTAGAAAGCTGACTGTAAATCCAAAAGATGGCTGCAAGGAAGATTATCACAAGGGCTAAATACTGTATGATTTTCTTCTTTGTAAACATCGATTATCCTTTTTGCTTGATAAAATCTGAAAGAAGGCCTGCCATAAAGACAGGCCTCTAAAATCAATAATTTAAATTAGTTTCCTCTCTTGTTTCCAATCTCTTCTGTCCACATATTGAGGAGTCTTTCCTTGTTAACAGCATCGCCATCCCATGCGAAATCCTGCTTAACTGTCTTGATCTCATCGATTGAAAGTGCATCCGGATGTTTTACAGCACCGTCAGCAACTAGTACTACGTACCATTCTGTGAAAATCTGCTGTGCATCAGGGTCGCTAATAATCCAGTCATAGAGTCTTCTTGCGTTAACAGCATCAGGGCCTCCCTTGATTAAAGACATGGAAGCCAGCTCATATCCTGTTCCTTCGCTTGGAGCTGTAATAGCGACATTTGCACCTTCTACCTTAAGTTTTACCTGATCGTGTGCATATCCGATAGCAATTGGGATTTCTCCGATTGCAACGCTCTTGCCAGGAGCAGATCCGCTTCTTGTGTACTGGTCGATATTAGCATCAAGTCTCTTGAGGTAATCCATCATAGCTTCTTCATCTTCATTGAAGATATAGCGCATTGTTGTAAGTACGTTATATGCAGTTCCAGATGAGTTCGGGTTAGCCATACGAATATATCCCTTATACTCAGGCTTTGTAAGATCTTCCCATGACTGAGGAACTTCAAGTCCGAGCTCTGCAGCTCTGTCAAGATTTGTAACGAATGTAAGAGGTCCTACATAAAGTCCAATCCAGTAATTGTCCGGATCTTTGAACTCTGCAGGGGTGTTTCTGCTGTAGCGAGAGATGTAAGGAGTTGTTAATCCCTTGCTTTTTGCTGTGATATGGTCAAGGCCTACTCCACCAACCCAGATCGATGCCTGAGGATTAGCGCTTTCAGCTTCAAGACGAGCAACACACTCTCCTCCTGAGAGTCTTACAAAGTTTACGTGTATTCCAGTCTCTTCTTCAAAGCGTGCAAATAATGCTGCAGCTAGAGGCTCTTCAAGTGTGGTATACGCATTCACACTGCCTGTAGCAGCAAATAGAGATGTTGCCATGACTAGGCACATCAATAGAACTAAAAGTTTTTTCATTAGTATTCTCCTTCTGTTCATTATCTTACATAATTCTACTATTTCATAATGATTTAGGCAAAGAAAAATTTGCATGAATTTAGCTTGATCTTCACCCTATGCAAAAAAGGAAAATTCATATATATTTCATTATAGATTTCGCAGCAGTCATATAGTGGTTATTATCCGAGCTTCCCAAGCTCGTGATGGGGGTTCGATTCCCCTCTGCTGCTTTTAGCAACTTCTTGAAAAAGAGGAGTTGCTTTTTTTTCATCATGACTCCGCTACTTTGTAAAAATACCTCTATTTTGTCTTTTTCCCAAGGCTTCAACATTTGTAAACAATAAGTGTACAGCAAAATATACATAAGAAATGCAATATATTTCCATAGATCTAATTGGAGATGCTTTATGGGAATCGGCAAGATAACAAAACTAAATGAAAATATGAATTACGGAAGGTTAAGGCTTATTGCTCTTGGACGGAGAAAGGAAAAGAAGTTGGGAAAAAAGCCAAGAGAACTTTTCTCTACTGTTCTATTCACAACAGGATACTCAAAAGGGCAAGGAGGGGCTATAACAGCAGGCTATTATAAGAATGAAGACAAGGGCAATAAGGATTTATGATAGATATCTCAGTAAGGGAAGAGCTTATACTGATGAGATAATGCTACATGAACTTGCACATGGCCTTGATCATGCAACTGAAGGTTACACAGAAAGATCAAACGTCCATGATGAAAGATTTGTCATAGCCGCAAGAACTTTGGGCGCTAATATTTCTAGATATCTAAAAGACAACAAAGAAAAGATGGTAGAGAAAGCATTAGAGAAAAAGAGAATGCAAAGCTATATTCCTCCTGAATTTCAAAATATTCCTGATGATAGGAACAATTGCTCTCTGATTTTCTACATATCTAAACGTCCTACAATTATATGCAGAAGTTGCTTTTTAATGACGTTGACCTTTGCAGATATTTATGGAGACTGGCAGAAAGATTACGGTAGTTCAGGCGGCAAATACGTGATGTGCGGCTTGGGAACATATGAAAGACTAAAATTCTCAGAAGAGATATTTACAGAACTTGAGACTGCCGTGCGAAAAATATCAAGAAAAAGCAAACAGACTTTTCCTCTAGATAACAAAGGAGGAATAGTCTTAGGTATTAAGTACGGTTTTGTTTCTTCCTTAAAAGAACAAGGATTTAAACAAGCTATAGCTTTTGGCTTCTCTGCTGTAGATAGAATGAAGAATGCACGTGAGAATAATAATGACGGCCTTGCAATTTGCGATCATCCACTCTGGCCTATATCTATTGAAGATTTCTGGAACGGATTTGATGAAGGGAGAGTGCTAGCACTAAACATGACAAGATCTAAACGGGAAACATAGAATTTAGACAAAAATAAAGGCACTCCGCTAAAAAACCATTGTTTTAAAGCTGCGAGTGCCCGTTCTAGATATTGGAGAGCTACACCCCTAGTCGCATTAAAGTCGATTCTAGAGTCCAAACATCTTTCTTTAGCAGGGGTAGGACTCGAACCTACGGCCTCCGGGTTATGAGCCCGACGAGCTGCCAACTGCTCTACCCTGCGTCGATCAACTAAGTGAATATACTACTAAATAAACATAAGTGTCAATAGCATTTTTTCGCTTTCTTCAAATTTTCCCCTTTTGAAATGCAAGACGCTCAGATCCATCTTCCAAGTAGATCTTACCGCAGTATGAGAAACCGTATCTTTTTATAAGGGCCTGCATCTTTTTATTATCCTGGTGGGTATCTATCCTTATTATTCTAGATAGCTTTTCAGCCTCTGCTACCGCCGTTTTTAAAACATGATGGGCTTTCCTTTTCCCTGCAACGCGGTGAATAGTCACATACTCGTATTCGCCAATTGGCCATGATCCGTCAAAGATATAGCTGTATGTAGGCTCTTTTCCTGTCATTATAGAGAATGTTGCAATAGGGATTTCGTTCTCTTCTATTATATACGAAAATCCCTTCTCAACCTCTTTTTCAAGGGCATCAAGCGGTGGGTAGCCAGGCCCCCACTGCTTTGTGTTTCCGCTTTCATACATTCTCTCTCTTGCCTCACTGAAGATATCAAGCAAGGCAGGAATGTCTTTTTTGGTAGATTTTCTGACCATATCAGTTTTTAAAACTATGGATAGGTGCTGGAATCCTTCCGCCTCTCTTAATGAAATCGGAGCATGAGAAATTATTAACCTTCATGATTGGAGCTTCGCCTAAAAGACCTCCGAATTCGACCTTCTCACCTTCCTTCTTTCCATATGCAGGAATAATCCTTACAGCCGTTGTCTTCTGGTTTATCATACCAATTGCCATCTCATCTGCAATGATTCCGCTTAGCGTTTCTGCGCTCGTTTCCCCTGGAACAGCAATCATATCAAGGCCGACCGAGCATACCGATGTCATTGCCTCAAGCTTCTCTATGCAAAGAGATCCTGCATTTACAGCGTCTATCATGCCATGATCCTCGCTTACGGGGATGAATGCGCCGCTTAGTCCTCCTACAGAAGAAGATGCCATTATTCCGCCTTTTTTAACGCTGTCGTTCAAAAGCGCCAAGGCAGCTGTGGTGCCAGGAGCTCCTACCTTCTCTATTCCCATGGCTTCTATGATCTCTGCTATGCTGTCCCCTATTGCAGGCGTCGGAGCAAGGGAAAGATCGATAATTCCAAATGGGATATCTAGTCTCTTTGATGCTTCTTCTGCAACTAAAACCCCAAGACGCGTGATCTTAAATGCTGTCTTTTTTATCAGTTCGCATAGCGATCCGAAGTCAAAATTCTCAGCGCCTTTCAACGCCGTTTTTATAACGCCGGGACCGCTTACGCCTACGTTAAGCACTGCATCGGCTTCCGTTACGCCGTGGAACGCTCCTGCCATGAACGGGTTGTCATCAGGCGCGTTTGTAAAGACTACGAGCTTTGCACACCCTATGCTCTCCCTGTCTCTTGTCAGATACGCTGTCTCTTTTATGATCTTCCCCATAAGAGCAACCGCATCCATATTGATTCCGGTCTTCGTAGATCCAAGGTTGACTGAAGCGCAAACGTTATCAGTTACAGAAAGAGCTTCTGGAATACTCTCGATTAAAAGCCTCTCGCTCTCTCTCATGCCTTTTGCAGGAAGAGCTGAAAATCCCCCAAGAAAGTTAACGCCGACTTCTTTTGCAGCCCTATCAAGAGTCTTCGCAATCTCAACATAATCCTTTGCGCTTTTACAACAGGAAGATCCAATAATAGAAATCGGCGTTACAGATATTCTTTTATTGACAATTGGAATTGCGTATTCCTTCTCTATATCACCACTTACGCTGATTAGCTTTTCTGCTTTTTTAGTGATTAATGAATAGATGTTGGAACAGGTTTTTTCCAAACTGTCGCTCTCGCATCCTATCAAAGAAAGACCCAACGTAATTGTTCTCACATCGAGATTTTCCTTTTCGATCATGCGATTAGTCTCGATTACTTCATTAATGTTTATCATGACTAAAGCCTCTGAATCTTCTCAAATATCTCTTCTCTCTGAAGTTTGATGATTACGCCGATCTCTCCGCCAAGCGCCTCAAGCTCGTCTGATAATAAGGAAAATGGCTTTTCGGCGTTATTAGCATCGCATATCATCATCATATTGAAGTAACCATCAACGATAGTCTGAGAGATATCGAGAATATTGATATTATTACAGGCTAGATACGTACATACTTTAGCAATTATTCCAACCTGATCCTTTCCTACAACTGTTATTATGCTCTTTTTCATTTTAAATCCTTATAGTTATTATATAGATAAGAAGGAAGTTACTCTATAGTGAACATTTTATTGACTTTAAATAATGCATATTTGGATATTGCAAAAATAATGTTGAAATCGCTTTATCTGAACAATGAAGATGAAGATATCAAGCTGTATGTGATATCAAAAGATTTGAAAGAGGTTGATTTTCCAAAAGAGTACGACATCTCAATAATAAATCCCGAATTAAACCTAGACAGCGCATTTACGACTGCCAGGTACCCCGAAGAGATGTATTACCGCCTTTTTGCCTCCTCCCTATTAAGCGCCGACATCGATAAGATCCTCTATTTAGATCCAGACATCATAGTCAACAAGAGTCTAAGAGAACTATATGAGACGAATATTGAAGGATACTATGCTGCAGGATGCACTCATATAAAAGAACCGTTAACGAAATTAAACGCGCTTAGAATCGGAGCTGAAAATGCAACGACATATTTAAATACGGGAGTGCTACTACTGAATATAAAAAGCCTTAGATCTTCATTTGACAAGGAAAAGATTCTAAAAACGATTATAGCGAACAAACACCGCCTGCTGCTTCCCGACCAGGATATCATAACACTGCTTTACCAGGACAAGATTTTAAAGATAGACAGTATAAGGTATAACCTTTCAGACAGGATATACACGCTTGAGAAATTGAGAGGAGCAAAATATCTGAGCCTCGATTACGTGAGAAAAAATACTGCAATCATACATTACTGCGGAAAAAATAAGCCATGGCGCAAAGGCTACCATGGCGAACTTGGCGTATTCTTTGAAGAATACAAGAATATATAGCTTATTTTCCAGATTCCTTCTTCTTTTTCTCCTGATAAGCTTTCTTAAGCTCTTCGGAAACAGAAGCAGGAACTCTGCCGTAGCGAGATACTTCCATTGTGAACTCTGCCTTACCCTGAGTTAGGGATCTTAGGACTGTAGAGTAACCGAACATCTCGCTTAGAGGTACTTCTGCAATAACCTGACACTGGTTATTATCCTCTGTTGAAGATACGATGATACCTCTTCTCTGGTTGATAGATCCGAAGATGTTTCCCTGGAATTCACTTGGTCCTGTTACCTCAACCTTCATGATAGGCTCTAGAATTACAGGCTTTGCCTTCTCGAATGCCTCTCTGAAAGCGCCGATTGCAGCAGTTTGGAATGCCATATCTGAAGAGTCAACTGGGTGCCATGCTCCATCGTTGATGCAAACTCTTACGCCGATTACAGGGAAGCCAACCTGAGTACCCTTCTTCATAGCGCTCTGGAATCCCTTGTCACAAGATGGAATGTATTCGGTTGGAATTGCACCGCCTTTGATTTCGTCGATGAACTCGTAATCCTTTACTTCCTCATCTCCGCTCTCCTGCGTAATTGGCTCGATATATCCAGCAACACGTGCATACTGACCGGATCCACCTGTCTGCTTCTTGTGAGTATAGTTGAAGTCTGCTCTCTGGCTGATAGCCTCTCTGTATGCAACCTCTGGCTTACCTACCTCAACTTCCGCCTTATACTCTCTCTTCATTCTCTCGATGTAAACATCAAGGTGAAGCTCTCCCATTCCTTTGATGATCGTCTGATTGCTCTCCGGATCTACATATGTCTGGAATGTCGGGTCTTCCTTTGTGAAGCGGTTAAGAGCCTTAGCCATGTTGTCTGCGCTCTTCTTATCCACAGGCTTGATAGCAAGTGAGATAACAGGATTTGGAACGAACATGCTTGTCATTGAGTAGTTGATTGAAGGATCGCAGAAAGTATCGCCGCTTGCACAGTCGATGCCGAACAGAGCTGCAATCTCACCACAACCACATTCGCTGATGTCTTCCATTTCAGATGCGTGCATCTTGATAAGACGTCCAACGTTGAACTTCCTCTTCGTTCTTGTGTTGTAAAGAGTGTCGCCTTTCTTGATCTTTCCCTGGTAAACACGGATGTATGTGAGCTGTCCGAACTGGCCGTCTTCAAGCTTGAATGCAAGAATTACAGTCGGCTTATTAGGATTGGATTCAAGCACTACCTGCTGCTCGTTGTTGTCAAGATCTAATGCTACGTTCTCTACCTCTGATGGGTTTGGAAGGTAATCGACAACAGCATCAAGTAATGGCTGAATACCCTTGTTCTTATAAGCAGAACCCATGAATACAGGGCAAAGCTGTAATGAAATTGTTCCTTTTCTAACAGCTGACTTGATAAGCTCCGGAGTAACGTTCTCTTCGAGCATTGCTTCCATAAGCTCATCTGAGAACATAGATACTGCATCAAGCATCTCTTCTCTCTTTGCTTCTGCCTCAGCTCTTAACTCCTCTGGAATCTCTGTCTCTCTTGCCTGAAGTCCATCTGCTCCTGAATCAAAGTAGATTGCTTTCATCTCAACAAGGTCTACAACACCTTCTAGGCGATCCTCAAGTCCGATTGGGATCTGCATTAAAACAGCGTTCAAGCCGAGCTTCTCTACAAGCTGCTGCTTTACTTTATATGGGTTTGCACCTGTTCTGTCGCACTTGTTAACGAATGCGATTCTAGGTACATGGTATCTCTTCATCTGGCGGTCTACAGTAATAGACTGGCTCTGTACTCCTCCTACTGAGCATAGAACAAGAATGGCACCGTCAAGAACACGAAGCGATCTCTCTACTTCGATTGTGAAGTCTACGTGTCCCGGAGTGTCGATGATGTTGATTTCGTGCCCCTTCCAGTTTACGTTAGTTGCAGCACTTGCAATTGTAATTCCTCTTTCTCTCTCGAGCTCCATGGAGTCCATGGTTGCTCCAACTCCATCTTTTCCACGTACCTCGTGGATTGCATGGATCTTGTTACAGAAATAAAGAATGCGTTCGGAAAGTGTTGTCTTTCCTGAGTCAATGTGGGCACTAATTCCAATGTTCCTCATGCCCTGTAGGTCGTTAATCATTTGCTAACCTCGCGTTGTCTAATGTTCTGTATATCCATATAGGAACTCTGTCCTAACTTAATTGGCATAACAAAATAGCACTATCAAAAGTACCAAGGATGTATAATATGGATTTTGAGAATTTTATGCAATACTCGTTTTTGTTTTTTCTTTTTGACTTAACACAATAGCTTAAAAGATTTAACAATTGCGCACTCTTTTTGTCTTATCGAGTTCATTTTGCTCTATTTATTTGAGCAAATTTAAATGATATAATCTTTACGAGGTGTTTATGACTGTATTTGAAATGATTATCAAAGGTGATATCCCAAGCACAAAAATTTATGAGGATGATAGCGTAATCGCTATTTTAGATATCGCGCCAAGAGCAAAGGGACACACATTAGTAATAAGCAAGAATGTCTACCCTACGATTGAAGAAGTGCCGCTTGACGTGCTTTCCCATATGATGGAGATCGTAAAGAAAGTTGATAAAAAGATGAGGCTAGCTCTTAAGGCAGACGGAACTAACGTAATCATAAACAACAGCCCTGCATCTGGACAGGAAGTGCCTCATTTGCATATCCATGTGATTCCGCGTTTCAAAGACGATGGGATTTCCTTCTTTCCACCAGCTCTTAAATATGAAGAAAATGAAGCCAAAGAGTATGGCGAAAAACTAAAGATATGAGAAAATTTCTAAGTATCATCGCATTGGCTCTTCTCCTTTCGTCCTGCGCTATTTACACAATCGGGCAGGGAAAGGCGAATATCGTAGTGCCTGAAGATATAAACGAACCAGAGACTCGATACAGCAAGATAAAAGAGAGAGATGCGGAATGGGAAAGTCTGAAAGACGAAGAGACTACTCCTGACCTTCCTTATAATTACGTCGTATCAAACGAATCAACTACAATCGAGACGGAGATAAACAGCGTTAAGAGCGTCTTAATTCCTCTTGAAAAAGATGCTGATATCGACAAGGTAATATCTTCAATAAGAAGTTTGGATCTGGATTTCGCTTTTCTAACAGGAGAAGAAGATGACATCATTTCCTTTATAGAAAAGGCAGGATACAATGCGATATTGTTTGACGAAGGCGCTATTTTATATAAGGCGGCTCTAAAGAAATACGATAAAGATTCTGCGTCTTTCATTCTAAACGATCAAAAGAACATAGAGATTGCCATAGTAAATAACTACACTACCCTTCCTGAAGATTCAAGCAAGATGGAGGATTACCTTCTCTCTCTTGATGAAAGCAGAAGCGAGCTTGAGAATATCAGCATAGAAGAGAATGTGTCGCTTTTCGCAGTCTCATCGTCAAAACCCTCTAGCACAGACTGGGTTCCTTTTACGTATTACGATTACAGGACGAACTACATATCCGATGAGAGCGAATTCTTTAATGATAATGGATACACCGATGTATATAGGGCGACACATTACAGTGCGGAAACAGATCCAGGCATTACAAGGCATAGCGGCGATATCTACGAAAGACTCGACTTCATATATATAAAGAACGCAATCGCAATAAACAGTGCTACGCTCTCCGTTGCAGGAATGAGCAACAACATACTGTATTCAGAAATTCTGATATGAAAAAGGCTGGAGTTTTACATCCAGCCAAACTGCAATATAAGGAGAATCATTTCCTATTTGATGAACTTCACATGCTTGATGATCTCTTCGTAAGCTTCTTCCTTCCTCTTGTTATACTCTACTTTCTTCTCTTCAAACATGTTTCTTCCATCCGTATCGATTGAAACAATTAGAGGTCCGAATTCTTTCACTCTGCACACCCAGAGAGTTTCCGGCATTCCTAAATCCCTCCACTGAGCATCCTCGATTTCTTCAACTTCGGTTGCAGCAAGAACGGCACAGCCTGCAGGAAAAACGCAATGCAGCGCTTTAAATTCCTTACATGCTCTTTGCGTGCCTTCCCCCATTCCGCCTTTTCCAACAACAAGCCTTACCCCAGTCTCCTTAATAAAATCATATTCGAACTTCTCCATTCTCATACTGGTGGTAGGTCCGACTGAAACCATTTCGAATTTGTCATTATCTAAAGGACGAATGATTGGCCCTGCATGAAGTATCGCCCCACCCCTTACATCAACAGGAAGAGGCATTTTCTCTTCTATGAGACGGCGATGTGCAACATCGCGGCATGTGACAATATGTCCAGTTAGGTAGATGATATCTCCAACGTGTATGTCTCTAAGATCTTCTTCTTTAATCGGAGTCGTCAATATTTTCTTCTCGCTCATAGTATAACCCCCGTGTGCGTTGTGATTTCATAATTCAAATTCTTATCGAATATGATATGGCCTCTTCTATGCGACCAGCAGCCGACATTCACAGCAACGCCAATTGTAGATGGATGCCTTGCCGTATTTTCAATGTTTACTCCCATTACAGACATCTTTCCTCCCATTCCCTGAGGTCCTAGTCCTATATGGTTTATTCCATCTTCCAAAAGTTTTTCCATCTCTGCAGCTCTTTCGTTTTTGTTATGACTTCCAATCGGCCTCATGAGTGCTTTTTTAGAAAGAAGCGCCGCAGTCTCCACGCTCGTCGCAACTCCAACGCCAACAAGAAGCGGCGGGCATGCATTCAGGCCGTAAGAAGTCATTACATCGAGTACGAATCTTGTAACACCTTCGTATCCCATGCCTGGCATTAGAACTCCAGCTTTTCCAGGCAGAGTGCATCCTCCTCCAGCCATATATGTATAGATCTCAACCTTATCTGAATTTGGCACGATATCCCAAAATACGGTAGGAGTTCCCTTACCGACGTTTCTTCCTGTATTGTACTCGTCAAATGTCTCAACGCTGTTATGTCTTAAAGGCATTTTAAACGTTGCTTCAACTACAGCGTCTTTTAATAGCGCTTCAAGCTCTCCTAAGAGAGGAAAGTCAGTTCCGCACTTAACCCAGAATTGCAACACTCCCGTATCTTGGCAGCACGGCCTGTTTAAATTCCATGCCAGCTCTTGGTTTTTGCTCATCGTATCGTAAATAGTGCTTGCAAGATCTCCTGTTTCGATCTCTTTAAGCTCTTTCAGCTTTGCTTCAACATCGTCTGGAAGTTTCTTAGAAACATATGAGATGAATGAAGCCATTAGATGTGTCATCTGTTCTCTTTTGTTTTCCATATTGTTTTACCTCACTTATGCTGGAAAGAATGGGAAGAAAATCGGAAGCAATATCATATTGACGATTATTGCTATCACAATCAAAGGAAGTCCTGCTTTTACATAATCAATAAAGCGATAACCGCCTACTCCGAACACCATCGTGTTAGCAGGCATTCCAATTGGAGTCGCATATGCGCAGCTTCCGCCTATTACTGTTGCCATCAATACTGCCCTAGGATCCGCACCAAGTTCTGTAGCGATGCTCAAAGCAATTGGAACTAGAAGAGCTGTCGTTGCAGTATTGCTCATAAAGTTCGTAAGTATGCAAGAAATCATGAAGATTACAAATGTCAGCAATAGAGGAGAAGGATTAGAACCCATAAGACCTATAACGGCATCTGCAATCATGGTTCCCGCTCCAGATACTTCAAGTGCTTTTGCAAGAGCAAGCGTCCCTCCAAAAAGGAATATGGTTTGCATATCGATAGATTTATAAGCCTGCTTTTCAGAAATAACGCCTAAAAGCACGAGAAGAATAGCGCCAATACATCCTGAAACGTATAGAGGAATTCCAATCTGCTTTTCGAATATCATGGCAAGAACTGATAGAACTAAGATTATCAGCGATGCCCACTGCTTCCATGGCTCTATATTCTCTGTTTTCGGTTTTTCGTCAAATGCAGTATCTGTTGCCACGCACTTTGATGCATCGGGAAGAAGCTTATAACCGAATAAAGCAAAGTAAACAATTCCTAAGAGCAAAAGAGGCAAACCTGTCAAACTATATTCAAAGAAACCGAACTCAAGTCCGATATTCTGAAGAGCGGACTGTGCGATCATATTGCCTGGAGCGCCAATTAAAGAAAGGTTTCCGCCCATTGCCGCTGCAAATACAAGAGGAAGAAGAAGCCTCGATCTCGAATACCCTGATTTTGCAGCAATTCCAATAACTACAGGAATTAAGACTGCTGCAGTTCCTGTGTTAGACAGAAAGCCGCTCATTATTCCTGTCACTAACATGACAGCTACGATCGTCTGTCTTTCGGATTTAGCAAATCTAGTAACGATTCCTCCGACTTTTTCCGCCATGCCAGTTTCAAAGAATGCTCCCCCTACTATGAACATAGCGACAAAGAGAATAACGTTCGTGTCTACAAATCCTGCAAATGCCTGTGCAGGAGTTAAGACGCCCGTGATAATCAAGCCAACGCATACGATCATGCTCGTTAGTGCTAGAGGAATTTTTTCCCATACGAATAGCACTACAGCCACTAGTAAAAATAGTAACGTGATTATAGCTGGACTCATATATACCTCCCTTACACTATCTTTGATATTTGATCTTTGATAATGTATCCATTTATTTAGATCATAGCATACATTTCCACTCTGTCAAGAAAAATTAATTCATTTTTTTATGAAAAACATAATCACCAGATGAGATGTGAAAAAGAGAAGCTAACTACTCCTCTTTCATATGCGTTAGCATATCGCCCATGCTTCTTATGATATGGTTCCTCATGAGCTCGTAAGCCCCCATTCTGTCCTTGCTTTCAATCCTGTTAAATATCTCGATGTGTTCTGTAATAGATATTCTCGCATACTCTTCTACAGTCACTCTATAGCCCATAGACAGTCCATTCCAAAGGGATGAGCACATGCTTTGAAGTTTCTGGTTTCCAGATAATTTCCAAATTGCGACATGAAATGCCTGGTTCAAATCCGCATATGCTGAATAGTCTCCGTTTTCTATTAAGTTTCCAGATCTTACTACGATGCGTTCAAGCTCAGATATATCTGAATTGTTCTCTGCAACTAATCTTGCAGCCTCTGCTTCCAATGCGGCTCTTACTCCATAATGATCCTTAACCCACTGTTCTGAAAGCCCTATTACAATCGCGCCCTTATTTGGCCTGAGTTTTATCAGCCCTTCCTGTGCTAATATCTGATATGCCTCTCGCACAGGAGTTGCAGATACCCCAAGAAGTTCTGCCATGCTTTCTATGCTTATCTCCTGATCCTTTCTGATCTCTTTGCTCATTATCGCTTTTCTTAGAGCAGATGCGACTCTTTCTCTGGCAGGAAGAAGTTCGATAGGTTTTAAACTAAGCATTAAAAGCCTCCTTCAGATTGCATAAGACGTTATCTAAATACAGAGAAAAAAGACTTCTATCTTTTTTTTCTATTATGTTGTTCAGAATCTCAATGCGTTTCTCATCTCTTTTTTCTAAAAAGAAATATCCAGGGTACCCCGAAATTATTGTCTCTACAATGGAATGAAGGACTGAATTGTTTGTCTCTGCAAT
This sequence comes from uncultured Spirochaetales bacterium, assembly GCA_949289305.1. Classification (GTDB taxonomy): domain Bacteria; phylum Spirochaetota; class Spirochaetia; order Sphaerochaetales; family Sphaerochaetaceae; genus Ornithospirochaeta. The sequence continues at coordinate 78,058 of CASENB010000029.1, read as the reverse complement.
ATATTTCAAATGCCAATCTTTTTCATTATCTGTCATTCTCAGCTTTGATAAGTCCACATAATCAAAAGCTTCCATTTCAATTGCTATTAAAACTTTAAATACGGCCTCACATTTTTCGTAGCTTATTCCATTTATCCTTACATGCCTATTAGCTAGGCGTGTTAGAAAGCCTTCATTTGCAAGACTTTGAAATGCTTCTCGTACAGGCATGCGTGAAAGCGATAAGCTCTCAGCAATCTCATTTTGCGTTATCTCACTTCCATCCTTAAGTTCTCCGGAAAAAATGAGTTTTTTTATTTCATTTGCAATAATATCTTTTGTCTGCCCTGGATTAAGCCTTTCCATACCCTGTCTCCAATTTCTTTTTCATGTACCCATCGCTAAGATAGACGCACGCTAAAGGATTATGGCCCGTTACCCTGTCCTTCGTGACAAAAGCTGTGGCATTTACATGTGAATACTTATAGAAAAGGCTGTCATGCCCTACGCAAAGTCCCAAAGTAATATTAAAATCAGTTTTCGCATCTTTTAAGAACTTTGCTTGCGCTATAGGATTGCACATGCTCTCAAACTTACCGTCATGCACTTTGTTCTCAATACCTGCTTCTGTTTTGTCCATCCCCCCTGTTTTGCATATGACAGAAGAGACGGTAAAACCGTTTTCTCTTAATATCTTCGCAGTCTCTTTTGCTTCTTTCCTAAGTCCACGGCAAAAAGCAAGACCTAAATGCTTATAGCCCATCAGATGGGAAAATTCCATAATCTCTCTGAGCCGTGGCCAATTGCAGTATCCTAAAGCTTCAATTTCAGATGATTTTACATAGAATTTATGGTTTTCTTCTTTAAAATATTCTGCAAAAGAAGATTCCATCAGTTCCTTGTTCCTCATAGGACAGTTGTCTGGAAGAGTTCCTTTTATTTTATTGCTGCACTCCAATACTTTGCATGAATCACATGTATAGATCATAATAAAATAATGTATCCAATTTTGCTGATGGTCAATAGAAAAGGCCATAGCAATTTCTTTGCTACAGCCTGATAATCAATTAAAGTAAAGAATCCAATTCTATCTCTGCTGCAATTGTAGGAGTCTCAGATCCCCAGCTCGTCAAAACCTCAGGATGGATCTCTCCGAAAACTCCAACCCTATTGCCATTGTAGATGATATAAGCAGCACGTCCTGGAATGAAACGAGGATCTCCATCCACCGCCTCAAGCTTGTAGTCCTTTCTTAAGAAATACATCAGAGTATAGACAATACTGGATGCCTCGTTGTAGCCTACCTGGCTGTCCGAATAAAGGAAACCAAGGTTGTTCTTTGTAACCGTTCCGCTATTGTCGCTATCATCCTTTACGCAAACCTTACCGCATTCGAAGATCTTATGAGGGAAAACAGCATGCGCAGATACGCTCTCGCTCTCAAGAAGGCTTGGAATGATGGATGGACGCACTACCTCGTAGTTCTCGCTCATAGGGTTGAGAATGAATACGGCATCCTTTCCATCTACATGCATCCTCTCGATATACTCTTTCTTCGACCCAAGATAGTTATACATCATCTCCTGGAAACCAAGGCCGACCATGATCTCTTTTACTTTTCTCGAGAACTCCTCTTCCTTGCTTAGCCTTCCTACGGTGAAGTCCGTAGGCATAACAGGAATGAAGTTTTCAAGTCCATAGCCTATTTCAATGTCCTCGATGACATCAACCTCATGTAAGAAGTCGTTTCTGTATACAGGGCATTTCGCCTTTACGACGTTTTTGTCAGCCTCAGCTTCAACTCCCATTCTCCTTAAAGCCTTAACACAATCTTCTGCGCTTATAGCAAGGCCAAGTTTTTTCTCAACAGCCTCTGTAGTAGTCTCGATCGTGTTCTGGAAGTAGAAAGGAACCGTAATCTCGTTTCCATACTTCGTCTCTTTTGCGAGCTTTACTTTTACAGGAAGGATCTCGAATCCCATGTCAGCCATATCGCAAGCAAGGATTGATGCAGCTAATAGAAGATCGTCGAGGATAGGGCCTGAAAGCTCAATGAACAGATCGGAATCCCCTACTTCAACCGCTCCGATTCTCGCACTGTTGATTACAGGAGGAAATGATAGCGTATCTCCATTGTCATCATATAGATATGGGAATAACGGCTTATCGGATACGATATATCCATACTCCCTGCCTTTAGGATGTTTTTCGCAAATCTCTCTAAGCGTAAGCTTTTCATCCATTGCTAGCGGAACGAATGCAGTCTTATCAGGATCGACTGCTGCATAATGAACAGGGTATTTGATCAGATCAGAGCGGTAAATACCGAGTGCAATCGTCTTTCTCTTTCTTCCAAAATTCGTACATAGCTTCTCCTGGCTTTGTATTAAATTGACAAGAAGCTCGTCCGTAACGCTCTTTCCTCGTGCTGCAAATCCAATAGAGAAATCCCTGATTCCGATAGCAGATGCATCGTCTATTACCATTCTTCCTTCGTTTGGAAGTTCTTTTTCTTTTGTACTGAAGAAATCGTATTTTTTAATCTCTGAGCTTTCATATGTTTTTAAAGCCCTTGCAACACCTGCAGCAGACCAAAGATCGGGACGGTTTGTATCGTTTAGCTCGATCTTTATTACATCTCCATCGTGTCCGTCGAGTTCTGCCTTTGCAACAGGAAAGATGTCTATCAACTCATTATCGCTCATCTTTTTACCAAGAAGAGAGAAGAAAATATTCTCTGGCGCGTCAATCTTTGGCATTAGTTTCCCCTCCTCGTTCTAACGGAATCGATATCCGGAGTAAAGAGTTCTCTTAAATCATTAAGACCTAAGTGCATAAGGGCCATTCTGTCTATACCAAGTCCCCATGCAAGGACAGGAACGTCTATTCCAAGAGGCTTTGTAACCTCAGGACGGAATATTCCGGATCCTCCCAGCTCGAACCAGCCAAGTACCGGGTGCTTGATATGGACTTCGATGCTAGGCTCTGTGAATGGGAAGTAGCCAGGAACGTATTTTACTTCCTCAGCTCCAGCAATCTCCTCTGCGAACATCTTTAACAGCCCTAGAAGGTTTCTGAGGTTTACATCGTTTCCAAGCACGATTCCTTCTGTCTGATAGAAGTCAGCACCGTGTGTCGCATCTACCTGATCGTATCTAAAGCATCTTACGATTCCAAAGTATTTTCCAGGAACCTTTGCCTTTGTAAGCTGATGCGCAGAAAGAACCGTTCCCTGACTTCTGAGGATCTGGCGTCTTGTAAACTCATGATCGAATGAATATCCCCATCCACGGCTGTTTGTAGTCCAACCGTCCTCATGAACTTTTGCAACCTGGCTAAGCCATGGCTCGTCTATCTTTTTAGCGTGTCTTGGATCTTTTACGTAATATACATCATGGATATCGCGTGCAGAGTGGAACTGCGGCATGAAAAGAGCATCCCCGTTCCAGAATTCATTCTCTACAAGTGGTCCGTCAAATTCTTCAAAGCCAAGAGCTGTAAGCTTATTTTTTACCCACTCAAGGTAGGATGCATATGCGTTGCGTCTTCCAGGAATGAGTCTGCTTGTCGGCGCATCTACGCCATAAGGACGGAAACTTCCGTTTCTCCATGAGCCGCTCTTAAGCATATCAGAAGTTAAAACTCCAAATTCCTCTCCTGTGATGTTAGCCTTCTTCAACGCCTCTTTAGCGCTATTTCCATCTTCTGTAAGGGTATAGATTACAATCTCCTTCTCAGATAGTTTGAACGGAGACTGGCTTGCACCCCTCTTCTTCGACATCTGGGAAATTACTTTCTTCTCTTCCGGAGAGAGGGATTTCTCATCAAGCTCCCCGCTCTCGCTTGCCCTCTCTAGGAGGGAGCGCTGCATCTTAACTTCATCAGGAAGGCTGTCTGAAATCTTTTCAGCCTTTCTTTCAGAATTCAAAGCAACCGCTTTCTTAGAGGAAAGAGATCCGAATGCAGAACCTACCTCGCTGTTCTCAATCTGAAGCTTTTCAGCAATTTCAGGAAGAGTATGGGCTCCGTTTTCAGCTAAAAATGTAAAGATGCGCTCAGTTACCAAACCTTCTGTCAAGGCCTTTCTTCCGAAATCTGTAATCTCATAGACTACTTTAACACTTCTATCAATCTCCTTTATAAGACCTTTGGCGCTTAGCCAGGAGAATGCCTGATTGCATTGCCCCACCTTGTAGGAAAGCTCTTTGATGATCCTCTCTGCGGAGATCTCTTCTCCAAGGCTTACATGCCTTAGAAGCTTTACTTCAAGCGGATGGAGCTTCTTTACATCAATATCCATTATTTGCTCCTATAATAATTGTTTGAAAAATCGAATAAGATTATACAAACATATTTATTAAATGAAAAGCTCGGGCAAATTAAAGGCTTAAAAGTTCTTCTTTCTCTTCTTAAAAATGTTCTTTACCCTGAAATCTGATGTGCCATACAAAAAGCAGGTCAGAGGCTAAGTTCACCTTTTAAGAATATTCATTACCAGCGTCACCATAATATCTTTTTCTTCAGGTCTGGATTCTGCAATCATAAGCGTTATGGCAACCAGTGCGCCATTTGAGATAGTCATCTTTCCATATGGAGTAAAAAAGCAATCCATTCTTTTGCAAAAACGCAAGGAATAGAGTAGCGCCAAGAATTCCTTCTAATGCTCCTTTCGTCTTCTCAGTGCCGAAGACATCAGAAGAAAGGCCGAACTTCATTGCTTTTATGATACCTTTGCACTCATCATAAGAAAGCTGAACATACTCTTTATTGCCTTTCGGCCTAGCAAGACACTGATGATCATAGTCATCAAGTAAATCGAGAGCGTCTGTATATCGATTTATGACATCCATAAGTTCTGTTTCTTCAATCTCTGTAAGATGTGAAATCATTCTCGACTGCAACTCGATAGTCTTCCCCTGTGCTTCAAGCAATCTCTTATTTTCAGCATATCCCTTTATAAGATAATCATTGAGCACAGACGTTGCCCACTTTCTAAATGCAACACCACGCTTTGACTTTATCCTATAGCCTACAGAAATAATAAGGTCGAGATTATAGTAATCAACTTGATATGTCTTTCCATCAGAGGCAGTAGTTGCATAATTTGCAACAACTGCTTTTTTATCCAACTCTCCTTCAGAAAAGATGTTCTTTATGTGTCTAGAGACCGTCGATTTGTCTTTTTCAAATAGCGAAGCAATCTGATCAAGAGTTAACCATACTGTATTTTCAGCAGCAGAAATTCTGACATTCAATTCAAAAGATCCATCATGGAACATCACCAATGCATTGTTATCAAGATTCATATTTTTCTCCTACTTCTAGCATCTTCTGACAGCACAGAAAGTTTCTAAACTACCCGAAGAAGACTCAAATGTGGCAATTAACATCCAGCTTATGCCTTCTATAGGCGAAGAGAGCTTTTTTGCTCACTATTTATCTTCTTAATTCTCCCATCAAATTCTTATTCCCTTTTATTCTCTAACTCGACTAAAATAGAGAATATAAAATTAACATTTCAGCTAATTTCGGTATTTTTAAAGTAGCACAAAAATTTAAAAAGAGACAAAATATGGAGATAAATTCATCTCATTAACACTGATTATCCCTGAATCGGCAAGAATACTCTTCTCCGTTCATTCCTATCATTGCGTCTCTTAAAAGGAGGTAAGGACTTCTTGTGATCTTATGTTAAAGACTTAAAAGTTCTTCAATCTTTTTTTCCACTTGATCAACAGTAGGAATTACTTTTGCCTCAAGCTCTTTGGCAAAAGGAATAGGAAGAGATCGTGCGGCTATCAGCCTTATCTCCTTTTCTCCTTTACATTTACGAGAGATTATACTGATAACGCTGTCTGCAACGCTTCCGTTAACAGGGGTATCCTCTACAAGAAGGATCTTAGAGAAAAAGGATGCATGCTCTACGATAGTCTCTTCATCTAAAGGACTTATCGTGGCAAGATCGATAAAAGTAACGCTATCGGAATATTTTCTAGCGGCCTTTATAGATGTCGCCATTGCATGTGAGTATGAAATAAGAAGCAGATCCTTGCCGCTACCTTTCACAATTGCCTTTTTTAGAGGTAGGTATGTGTTGGCATCCCCGACTACACCCTCTTCGTTATAAAGACCTTTATGCTCGAAAAAGAGTACTGGATTATTCTCTCTTGATGCGCTCTTTAAAAGGGCCTTAGCGCTATAAGCGTCGCTTGGTGCAACAACAATAAGCCCAGGGGTGTTTAAAAACATCGCCTCGATATTTGCAGTGTGCTGGCTTCCGTGCCCTGTTCCGCTTCCAATCGGTGTTCTGTAGATCATAGGACAGTTAAGCTGACCGGCTGACATGAAATAGGTCTTAGCCGCATGATTTATCAGAGGATCGGATGCAAGAGTTGAAAAGTCTGCATACATAATCTCGACTATCGGATGCATGCCAAGCATGCTAGATCCTACGGCAAGTGCGGTAAAGCCCTCTTCAGACACAGGAGTCTCAAAAACCTTTCCTGGATGTTTTTTATATAAATCCTTCGTTACTGAGAAACATCCTCCATACTTTCCAATATCCTCTCCAAGCATGAACGAATATCTGTCTTCGCTTAAGATCTCATCAAGGGCTTCGTAAATTGCATCCCTATAGCTTGCTTCATGCTTTTCCCCGCTCTCGTTATATGAGACAGGAGATGGAGCAAAAAGATAGCTGTCAAGCTCGTTAAGGCTCATTACATCGCCGCTTTTCGAAAGAGCGATGGAATAAGCATCTTCAATCGCTTTTTCAGCATCTTCCTTCATATGTACATATTCACTTTCGTCAATTATGCCGCCGTCTATTAGATAATTAGAATAATGGTCGATAGGATCTTTTTTCTTCCAAGCCTCTTCCTCGCTTCTATCCCTATAGACAAGCTTATCCGACTTACTGTGTCCGCATAGGCGATAAGTATCGACTTCAATAAAGAACGGCCTCTGATTTTTAATAATGTATTCTCTTGCCTTCTTTACGGTATCGCGTACAAGAAGAACATCGTTCCCGTCTATCTTTATATGTCTGATCTTATATCCGTCAGCACGGGCTGCGATATCATCGGTGCTTATCGCATTCTCTTCTTTAGCACTCATTCCGTAATGGTTGTTTTCCAGATAGAACAGCACAGGAATATTCCAAACCGATGCAATGTTCATCGCCTCATGAACGCTTCCTCTGCTTGTCGCTCCATCGCCAAATATTGCGACTGCGATATTATCCTTTTTCTGCTGTTTTAAAGCGAATGCAAGGCCTGTCGCAATAGGAACTCCTGAGCCTACTATCGCACTGCTTCCAGCGTTACAAGTGCTCACATCGCTCATATGCATTGAGCCTCCAAGACCGCGGCATATTCCGTCGCGAAGCCCCATCATTTCTGAGAACATCCTCTCTATTTTCGTACCGCGAGCGATATTAAATCCGTGGCAGCGATGCGTCGGGACGATCCAGTCCTTCTCGTCAAGCCCTGCAATAAGACCGGTGTGGCTTGCTTCCTGTCCGATGTTAAGATGCGTAGTACCGTATAGCTTTCCCTCTTTAAAAAGAGAGTCTATCTTCTCTTCAAAATACCTTGATTTCAGCATTAAAGAGAGTATTTCTTTTTTATCCATAAGCCCTCCAAGGATATCGAGTCCAATTTGGCGTCATATTCTTACCCCTCGAAATTTATTATTTATACACTATCCCATTAAGGGTAAAAAGAAAAGAAAAATTTACAGAAAATTCGTCTACTGGACCATCTTATCAAGGATGGATAACGCCTCTTCTATCTTTTCATTAGGTTCATCTGTCTTTAAAGCATCCCTTACGCAGCTTCTAATGTGCGCGTGCAGTATCTCCTTATTCGCATTTTTTATTATCGCGCTTGTAGCAGACAGCTGATTGGAAATGTCGAGGCAGTAACGGTCGTCCTCAATCATCTTGAGAACGCCGTCAAGCTGTCCGCGCGCAATCTTTATCATTCGTGAAATCTTGTCTTTATCTGCTTTCATAAAATTTCAACAACGCTGTATCCTTCATCCTCTACAGCCTTCTTTAAAATTGAAGAATCGACATCCTTTTCAAGCGTTACTTTCGCACTCTTATTCTCAAGGCTTACGTCAACATCCTTAACGCCATCAACTGCAGAAAGAGCGTTCTTAACGTGCCTTACGCAGTTCTGGCACATCATTCCTTCGATTTTCATCTCTTTTTCCATATTCTCACTCCTTAAAATATTATCTTGAGCCAAGCTCGTATTATTTTCAACTTTACTTTTGCCGTTTTTCTTTTTTCCTAGTTTAATAAATCTCAGTCTAAGCGCATTTGAAACTACGAAAACCGAACTGAAACTCATTGCAAGCGATGCAACCATCGGATTCATCTTAAGAGTGAACGCGCTATAGAATACGCCGGCTGCAATAGGAATGCAGATCGCATTATAGAAGAACGCCCAGAAAAGATTCTCCTTTATGTTCTTAATCGTAAGCCTGCTTAAATCTATGGCCTTTGCAACATCATTTAAATCGCTCTTCATCAGCACGATATCCGCAGCATCCATAGCGATATCCGTTCCAGCTCCGATTGCGATTCCAACATCCGCTCTTGCCAATGCAGGCGCATCGTTTATACCGTCTCCTACCATTGCAACGACCTTGCCTTTTTTCTGAAGATCTCTTATAACACGCTCCTTATCCTCCGGAAGCACCTCGGCAATAAATGCATCGACATTAACTTCCCTTTTTATAGCAAGAGCCGTCTTTTCATGGTCTCCTGTGAGCATGATAGTCTCAATATTCATGCTCTTAAGGGTCTCGATAGCAGCCTTACTCGTCTCCTTTACGACATCGGAGACGGCAATCATGCCGATTAACTTGCCATCAAGGGCGAAAAAGAGAGGTGTCATTCCACCATCTGCAGCACTATCCTGCTCTTTTTGCGCATCACTAATATCTAAAGCATAACGTTTTAAAAGCCTCATATTTCCTGCAAGAAGCAATTTACCATCCGCTTTCGCACTAAGTCCTTCTCCTGGAATCTGTGTAAAATCTGTCACGCCAAGCCCTTTTATTCCCTTCAATTCAGCCTCTTTAACAATCGCAATGGATAGAGGATGTTCTGAAAGTTTTTCAATAGAGTATGCATAATTTAAAAGCTCATCCAAAGAAAAGCCTTCATAGGCCTTCATAAAGCGCACCTCAGGCTTTCCAACCGTTATGGTTCCAGTCTTATCAAGGACTACGGTATTAACAGAGTGTGCAGTCTCCAAGGCCTCCGCACTTTTAATCAGTATTCCATTAGTCGCCCCACGTCCCGTTGCAACCATTATCGCTGTCGGTGTTGCAAGTCCTAATGCACATGGGCAAGATACTACCAAGACAGATACTGCAATCGTTAAAGCAAACTCGAAACTTGATCCTGCAATCAGCCAAGCGGCAGCAGAAACTATTGCAATGGCGATAACAACAGGAACGAATACCCCTGCGACCTTATCGGCAGTCTTTGCAATAGGAGCTTTAGAACTTGTCGCCTCATCTACAAGCTTAATAATCGATGACAGCGCGCTCTCATCCCCTACCTTTTCTGCAACCATCTTAAAATAACCGCTTTTATTTATCGTAGCCCCGATTACCCTATCGCCTTCTTTTTTGTCTACAGGAATGCTTTCGCCTGTAAGCGCAGATTCATCTAACGATCCGTTTCCCTCTATGATCTTTCCATCCACAGGAACTGACTCTCCTGCCTTTACGATAACGATATCCCCTTTTGATACATCATCGATATCCACAACAGTCTCAACGCCGTCTTTAAGCACTCTTGCGCTTTTAGGGGCAAGATCTAAAAGCTTGCTTATCGCATCCGTGGTCCTGCCTTTCGCCCTTGCTTCAAAGAACTTTCCAAGGGTTATAAGGGTAAGTATTGTTCCAGCTCCCTCGAAATAGAGATCGTGGGAAAAGGATGCGACCATCGCCATATCCCCATGTCCTAGTCCCCAAGATATCTTATAGAGCGCATAAACTCCATATAAAAGAGATGCGCCAGAGCCAAGAGCGATTAAAGAGTCCATGTTAGGAGATCTATGGAAAAGACTCTTAAAACCTCCTATGAAGTATTTTCTGTTTATAACGACTATTGGAAGAAGAAGTAAAAACAGCGTAAGGGCAAATGTCATCGCATTCTCAAGTCCTAAAAAGAATGAAGGAAGAGGCCAATGCATCATATGCCCCATCGAAATATAAAATAGAGGAACGGTGAATACGAATGACCATATCACCCTCTTTTTCATCGCCTTATATTCCGCTTTAGCTTTTTCACTGGCACTGTTGCCCTTAGAGCTTTCCTTTTTACTTACGTTTTGAAGGGATGCGCCATATCCTGCTTTTTCAACGGCCTCTATTACATTCTCACTTGTTAATATCTTTTCATCATAGTCTACGACCATGCTGTTTTTTAATAAATTGACAGAAACGGAATTTACACCATTAAGATTTTTAACGCTCTTTTCCACCCTTGAAGAGCAGGCTGCGCATGTCATTCCGCTTACATCATAATTTTCGTGTTTCATATTGCCTCCAATACCCCCACGGGGTGTAGGTATTACAGAACATATAATAACACTTTCAATAAAAGAATCAAGATCTAAGAGACGGGAAAGCCCTTACGATGTCCGATAGAATCTTATTCTCGCTTCTTTGCCCAGTGATAAAGAAATCGACATGAGCCAGATCGTCCAATATTTTTATGATCGCCTTGCCATCTTCTTTCTCATATGCCAAATCTGAACCAAAAGAAGATAAAGTGGAGTTCTTTACAAGAGTTTCAAACGCCATCCTGTCGCTCTGGACAAAAAACTTAGAATTAGGAAGCAGCATCTCAGCCCTCCTTTTCCAAAATCCGATATGTTCGAAAAGAAGAAAATTCTCACCATCAAGCTCCTTAGCACAAACAGCGCTCTTTCCAGAGAGCCGATGCTTTTCAGGCAATACGAAAAAAAGATTTTCCTCACATAAGTGGACTGAACTTAAAAGAGGAGCGTTTACGGCCTTTGTCGTTATTACAAACCTATAAGATCCCTTTTTCATCCCATCAATTAGCTCATCTTCGTTCTTTAAGTCCGCAGCGATCGTCTTATCGGCAAATATTGTCGATAAATAAGAACTGACCCTCCAAAGAGGAGCTGGGGCAACAGATCCGATTAATATCGTCTTAAGGCTTCTGTCGAACGCCTTTATCCCATCTTTCGCCTTTTTAACGCTATCGGTAATGTTTCGCGCGTACTCTGCTGCAATACGTCCAGTTTCAGTAAATGCGATCGTATTGCTCGTCCTGTTAAAAAGCGTTACATCAAGCTCTTCTTCAAGAAGCTTCATCGCCCTAGAGAATGCGGGCTGAGAAACCCCTACCATCTCTGCAGCCTTACTTATAGTACCTGCCTCACTGAATGCTACAAGTTCTTCCAGTTGATAAAGTTCTAACATAACGCCTCCTTTTGCTATAACTTTTTTCTATACTAGCATAGAGAATTTATCCTGTTCAAATTAAATAACACATCATAAATTATAGGCATAGGAGAAAAGAAAAAAAATGGAATACACAACACTAAATAACGGAGTAAAAATGCCGCTTCTCGGTTTTGGAGTTTTCCAAATCCCTGATCATAAGATCTGTCAGGAATCTGTTGAGAACGCAATTGCAGCAGGTTACAGATTAATAGACACTGCCGCTGCATACATGAATGAAGAGGCAGTTGGAAAAGCAATAAAGAACAGCGGAATAAAAAGAGACGATCTCTTCATTACTACAAAACTATGGACACAGGACGCATCCTATGAAGGTGCTAAAAAGGCATTTGATGTATCACTGAAGAAACTAGGACTTGATTACCTCGACCTCTATCTTATCCATCAGCCTGTAGGTGACTACTATGGCGCATATAGGGCAATGGAAGAACTTTATAAGGAAGGAAAGATCAGGGCAATCGGAGTATGCAACTTCTATCCTGAGCGCATTACGGATCTAGCACTGCACGCTGAGATAATTCCTGCTGTAAACCAGGTAGAACTTCATCCATTCTTCCAGCAGCAGAAAGCAATAGAGAATATGAAAAGTTTCTCTATCACACCAGAGGCATGGAGTCCGTTTGCTGAAGGAAAGCACGGAATATTTACAAACCCTATTCTTACGAGAATCGGTGCAAAATATAATAAGAGCGCAGCACAGGTTGTACTAAGATGGAACATAGAAAGAGGGGTTGTCGTAATTCCGAAGTCAACACACCGCGAGAGAATGGAAGAGAATATCAACGTATTCGACTTCAGTCTAACAGATGAAGAAATGAAAGAAATTGAAACTCTCGATCTCGGAAAGAGCGAAATCGTAGATCACTCAGATCCTGCATTTATTAGAATGCTCTCAGGAATGAAAATCCACGACTGATAACAATAGCGATAAAACCAAAGGTCAGACTTCATAGCCTGGCCTTTTTAATTGTCACAACTTCTATTATTAGTAGTCTTAACGGAAACTTCTCTATTCCCTTTTCAGATGTAGTGATAATTTTCAGTCCACCAAAACAGCTATCAATTAGTAATAGTTAGCTTAATTTGTGCAGATATAATAATAAATTACAGTGATAGATGGTAATAACTATTATCAATGATTGATATGAATTTGAGCAATGCTGATTATTCAATCATCTGATTTTCTTTTTACTTATATGTCTATAGTAATTCTTCATGAACAGATGACGAGAAACAAAGAACCCTTGTTCTGATTTAGTAGCTCTATTTTCATCCCACCTTATCTTTGTTTGTTCTAAAGTGCAGATATAGTCTGCAACCTGTAATAACTTATAATCCTTCTGATAAGCCTTTCTAAATTCAACCCTATCACCCAAAATATCTCCTAATGTATTCTGCAATATGCGTCTTACGATTGCTTGGCCTGAGTCATAGTAGCAAATGATTTTGTCAAAGCCTTGAAAGGACTCAAGGTGTTTAACTATGAAGTTTTTTATCTGGTGTTCGTAAGATACCTGCATTTTGTCGGCTTCCTGATAAAATGACTTATCTGCAAAGAACACTGTATAAGAGATGGGGAGAATACTTACAAATGAAGCGAACGTGTTGAAAATTCTCTTTCTTTCATACCCCATCATAGTTTCAAAAGGTTTATCCTGCCTTATCAGAGGCATAGTATGAACAAATGGAATTGGCCATCCTATCGCAGATAATTTCTTATCAAGAAATGCAATCTCAGAAGATATATCATCATTCTGACTATGGAAAATCATAGCAATACAGTATTCAGTATTCTGTCTATTGGTAAGATTCAGATTACCGCTTTCATCTATGTGGATAGATAGTACAGACAAACCAAAGCCCCTTCAATAAAAAATGCCGAAGGCTTCCTCCGGCTCTATGGCGGGGACTCGCCCCTGTTCGGCTTTGTGTCCGACCTAACTATGATATAACATATTAAGCTATAGAAGAAAAGGAAAATAAAAGCCGTTTCTGTATCATGAGACGGCAAAAGTGCGATTTCTATACAAGATTCAAGGGCTTTTGGAGCTGTAGTATTATGTTTGACTATTATTCCCTAATTTGGGAGTAAGAAAAAAATATTTTTTTGAATGAACTGCCTAGGGCAAGCTCCGAGGCATCTCTGACTAAAGTGTCACCTTAGTCTCGCTCGGAAAAATTTAGATATAGTTGCTTGTACTCTTTTTCCCTTCCTTGATTGCGCCCATACTCCCCTTATCGCATTCTCACTTCCACTTTTTTCTACGCTAGACACAAAATACCCGCTACTCCAGAATGATCCTCCCCACAACATCTCTTTTACTTCCGGATGCTCCGCAAATATGCGCCTCGCCGTTATGCTCTTTATCGTTGTCACTATCTCTGTCGAGCTTTTTCTCTCACGCTCTGCACTAGATAGTGCACGTGCTCCCCGTCCGTGCCAACTTCTAAAAACCTTATCCAGTCATACATCATCTCTATGCCAGCACATATTTGCTTAAGACTCTTTTCCACTAATTCGCTTATCGCGTAGCGTCGGTATTTTGTTGGCGTTACTATATGATATATCAAATTTGATACGTTGTGTGCGCTATATATATCCGCTATCCTCTTCCATTTGCCCCCTGTGATTTATTCTAAATTCCAGGCCCCTCCGAGGCAAGCCTCGGGGTATTATACCCACGGTTTTAACGACTGCATGTTTCGCCGTTAGAGCTAATAAAGCATTCACAATGTTTTCACAACAGGAAAACTTTTATCTGTCATAAGGAAAATATCTCAAGCATAAATTCTCTGCTTCGATACTCTGAATATTCCCTTTCTCAATTTCGAACAAAACCCTATTAGCAATTATATCAGCTGCTCTAATTAGTTCATATGCTTCCGAATTGACATATTTTACAGTCACAGATAGCGTTTGATTTTTGAATATTGGTTCAAAATATTTTCCATATTTGAAGTTTATTGTTCCCTCATGAAGTTCTTTGAATATGGCTTCTTCAAGCCCATATATGCCTTTCGTTGCAGTTGTGTGTTCATCTATGAAACAATGAATATTTATGGAATCGCTTGAAGTTATACTCCCTTTTTCTATGAGTCGGGAAATAACTTTTTTATTCCAACTTTGAATGCCCAATCAAGATGCATTTGCTTTGTTTTAGAACTTTCAAAAACCTTTTTCTTATCCAAACTGTTCATGTTTATTATAAAAGCAAACCTATCGGCACATGCAGTTAATCTAAAAAGATTTCTTCTGTCATCAAAAGAGAGTCTAGATGCTTTCAGCTCCCCAATATTCTTATATAGTTTCTTCTTTCTGAAATTATTTTCTGCGGCCTTATACCTTCGTATCATCGAATCCATTTCCATCTTATCTGTAAATAAGATTCCAGCCATTACGAAAAACTTCCTATGTTTATAATCAAAGACTCCAGATTCGTCTGAATATATGTATATGTCCACATCTTCCCCATAAAAAAACCTCCCAACACGAAGGGAGGCTTCCCCAACGGGCGACGACCACACAGGCCGCTTAAACAATCGTTCGAACTCCGTTGGTAAGCAGTGTCATCTATTTTAATGCCTGCAAATATAGAGTACTTTCGAATTTTCAAATTGTCAATCGTAATGTAAAATATTCAAAACCAACATAAAAATAAAAAAGCTTAAATACGTAAAAAGCAACATCACTTTATCACTTTCTATTTCATAGCATAAAGCTTAGTAAAAGTTGTAGTATCCTCTCTTTAGGCCATTATATTAAGTACAAATCATCACTATCAAACTCCTTTATTTTATCTTTCTATTCTTTTAAGAGCCATTTCCAGAGAGGTATTACTTCTACATCAACTCCCTCTTCAAATATAGTTTTGCTCTCATTTAATGTGAGTATTATTAGTCTTTGCACATCAGGCATTATCTTTTTTGCTTTTACTAATGCATTAACTTCCCTTTCAAATGAGTTTTGATCTAACTCATATGATACTTGAATTAGAGTACTTTCAAGCGGAAGATAGAAGTCTATATCTAAATTAGTTCTTGCACTCTTTATAAAGAAAACGCTCTCTACATTACGTCTATGAAGCTCTATAGCAACTAGATTCTCAAGTAATAGAGGATCTTTATCAAAAAGGAAAAGAGAAAGAATGCCGTTATCTAGAAAGTAGTTCTTTCTCATGCTCTCTTTTTCAGAAAAGTGAGAAAAGAAATTCTTAACAGGGAAGATTAAATAGGATTCTTCAATATAGGACAAATAATCTATGACTGTTTGAGTGTTAATGCTAACTCCAATGCTCTTTAAACTAGATGATATCCTATTATAAGAAATCGTATCTTTTACAGATTCTGCAATCTTTTTTACCATAAGACGAAGAGATAAAGGATTTCTAATCTTATGCCGCGCTATAATGTCTCCCTCAAGCACTTTAGAATAAACTGATGATATATATTCCCTTTTATTAGACCGTTTTATAGTTTCAGGAAGTCCTCCGAAATGCAAATACTCATCAAATGCATTAATAATCTTTGCATTAGCATTAGTCACAAGAATGGAATTTTCATCACTCTTAATGCCTTTTGCATCAAGATACTCTCTAAATGAGTATGGAAAGATAAGAGATGATAGATATCTTCCTCCTAATGTGCTCTCCATTTCTCTACTTAGCATTTTAGCATTGCTTCCAGTTACAAATACATGAAGAGAAGAATCTGCTAAACGGCGGCAAAACTTTTCCCATAATGGGATATTCTGTATTTCATCAAAGAAATACCACCCTTCTTTCTCTGTAAGTTCTGCTTTAACTGAAAGAATGTCATCAAAATCCTTTGAAGAAAAACCATCAAGACGTTCGTCTTCGAAGTTGATATAAATAATCTGATTCCAATCAACACCCTTCTCTATTAGCTTTCTAACAAGACTATAGAGCATCGTAGTCTTACCTGATCTTCGTAACCCGACTAAGATGCGGTTATCGTTTTCGTCTACCTCTTTTTCTCTTGTAATTATATTTGCGCTCTTTATTATCTCATGCTGTTCAAAGATTATTTTCTTAAGAAGATTATGATCCATTCTCCCTCCCACTCCCATTATAATGATTTTTATCAATTATAGAAACATAAAATTCGAGATTTTTATCTATTATAGGATCATAAAATTCCAAGTGTTATCAACCTAAAGCAGAGGCCTTAGGAATTGTAAAAAAAAATAATATTTACAGAAATTCATTAGGGAAAAAGCAATAGTTACATCCTCCATGGAATTTATCCCGTATAATATTTACTTCTCTTAATTCATCTTGGCTTACCTTAATTCCTTTGTTATAGATATTCCTATCTAGAGAACATTCAATATGAAGGCTTTTTTTGTCTTAGTAGGATGCTATCAAGCTTATAATCGTTTCCAGAGAAACGAGAGGGCAGCCTCTCCAGTTCTTGCTTATATAGGAGAACATCCTATGTTCTATCTTGTTCCATTTGCTTGTTCCTAGCGGGAAAAGAAATAGTCTTGGTTGTGAAATACCATAGCTAGACAGTAAGTATGATTCTGCCTAATTGATTAAGATTCATATTACCGCTTTCATCAATGTGGATAAATAGTACAGACAAACCAAAACCTCTTAAACAAAAATTGCCAGAGGTCAGCCTCTGGCTCTATGGCGGGGACTCGCCCCTGTTCGGCTTGGTGTCCGACCTAACTATAATTTAACATATTAAGCTATGGGGAAAAAAGATAATAAAGAAAAATGCACTCATTCAACACCTTAATGTGAATGAGCGCATTAACAATCTACTCTTCTTCTGCTTCTCCCCTATTTACTTTGCCCATTAGGAAGAATGCTAGAAGCATGAATACTAATCCATATAGGAAAAGAGCTGGATAGCCGAACAAGTCTGTTGCAGCTCCGGCAAAAGGAGGACTAATGATAGACGCAGCCTGAGAGAAGAAATAATAAAGTCCCGTATAGATTCCGATCGTCTTATAATCCGCCATCTGCCATAGCATCGGGAATGAGTTCGTAACAACAGTAACCCAGAATATGCCAAAGAGGAACAAGAGAACCCAGAAGCTGATAAGACGAGGAGTATATGAAAGTCCTGTCAAGAAAGCTGAGTGTATGAATACGAGTCCAAGAATGATTACAAGCGCAACCAGTGCCCATCTTATAGTCTTCTTTCTGCCATGCTTATGAGCGAACTTTCCTGAAGGAACCGCAAAGATTGCATACGCTATTCCTACCATTCCAGAAGAGAGGGCCGCAGTTCCGGCACTAGTTTCAAGTACTTCAGTCGTATAAAGGCCTACAAAAGGAAGAATGCCCTGGTAGGCTATGAACCAGCATAAAAGAGATAGAAGGATATAAAGAGCGCTCTTCTCTTTTTCAGAGATTACAGCTTTCAAGCTCTTTAAAATCGGCTCATTATTAGTCTCCTCCTTTTCTTCTTCACTTGCTACTTTGCTGTTCTTTTCTTTAACGAAAATGACAAGAAGGACTACCGCAATGATTACGAAAACAGATGCGACAGGGAATGCAAGGATCTTATCTACTTCACCGCCAAAGCGAGGAATGTCGATCTTAACATCCATTAAGCGGGCAAGAAGAACGGTCCCAAGAATTGTTGCTATTCCTCCCATCGTATTTATTACGCCGTTTGCCTCGCTTCTTAAATCTCCAGGAACCATATCTGGCATAAGTGCGACAACAGGACCGCGCACCGCCTGCTTTGTAATATTAAGACAGAATATCGTTACAACCAATAGAAATAGGCTCTCATATGCTGTAAAAGGAACTAGGGCAAAAAAGATTGCGCTAAGCGGAAGCAGGGTTATTATATAAGGCATTCTCCTTCCGATTCTCGTCCTTGCCCTGTCAGAAAGCGCGCTGAATATCGGGATTAGGAATATCGCTAAAATGTTGTCTAGCGTCATAACAAGGCCGATTAAGCTATTTTGATCCAAATAATATCCTAGAAAAATCGGAACGTAATTGTCATAAAGTGGATCCATAAGACCCATTGTGAAAAAACCAAGCCCGATTAAGAACGTCGTCACCCAATACCCTTTCAGGCTTTTTTTCTCTTTCTTTTCTTCTTTCATGACTCCTCCTAGCGCCTAGAATATCATATTAGCCTTGAAAATAAGAGAGCAAAGTGTTAGAAATCTCGCTATGGCAATAAGCAGTATCGAAGAATTAGAAAAAATAATGAAGCTTACAACAGCTGAAAAAAACTGGAAGGAAGAAGGCCCAAGCCTATCTATGCTGATATCAGATAACGTACTCTCTTTAATGGATAAGGACGATGAGAGCGATCCTATCAGACGGCAGTTCGTCCCGACCGAATACGAAAACATCAATTCATCAGAGAGCATAGACCCTCTTAAAGAAGTCGAGAATTCAAAAACAAAAGTACTAATTCACAGATACAAAAACAGAGCCGCACTATTACTTACAAGCAGATGTTTTTCATACTGCAGACATTGCTTTAGAAGAAGATTCACCTCAAAAGAGGAAGGCTATATAAGAGAAGATGAACTCATTGATGCCGCAGCCTACTTAAAAGAACATAAAGAGATAAAAGAAGTTCTTCTAACAGGAGGAGATCTTTTTACGATCTCGGATGAACGCTTAGACCACATATTCTCAGTCTTAAAAGAGGCACGGGAGGATATAATATACCGCTTATGCACGAGGGCATTCGTATCAAATCCAGATAGATTTACCCCGTCGCTGATGTCGATTATAAAAAAACATAACCATGGCGCGCCTTTCATGCTCATGTGCCAGTTCAACCATCCAAGAGAGCTTAGCCAGAAGGCAATTGATGCCGTAGCTATGTTTGTAGATATGGGAATTCCTGCATTTAATCAGGCAGTTCTTCTAGAGGGCGTAAACGACAGCGTAGATACGCTAGAAGAGCTTTCAAACAAGCTTTTATATAACAGGATAAAACCGTACTACCTCTTCCAAGGGGATCTTGTTGATGGGACAGCGCACCTTAGGACTTCGTTAAAAAAAGGGCTTGAGCTTGAAAAGGAACTAAGGGTAAGGCTTAGCGGACTTGCAATGCCGCAGTATACGATGGATCTTCCTGACGGGGGAGGAAAAATCGTACTGACCGAGAACTACATATTAGGTCTTGAGGACGGCAAATGGCAAATAAAATCCCCCTTCTCAGAAGAGAAGAGGGAGTATCCTGAAAAGGAAGACGATCAGTCCTGAAGCATGCTCAGAACCCTGTCGATTTCATTTCTTCTAACTTCGTCCCTGCTTCCGCTTAAAGGCGTTGTGCTGTCGAAATCGAATGAAGGTCTTTCAACTATCGGAGCATTCTCGCTTTCTGTCGTCTCTGGAGCATCTACTACTTCTCTAACGCGATCGCTTTCTCCTACATACGATTCAACTAAGGATCGTACGTAATCTTCAAGCAGAGGCAGATTCTCGTTCACATAACCATCTAGGGCGTTAGAGATAGCATCGTTGACAATCCTTTCGACATCAACATCGTTTAGCTCTCCAACATAAGAAGCGATCGTATCTCTTACAATCTGTTCGATAGCTGCTCTGTTCTCTTCAACAAAATCACTAATAGCGCTGTCTACAGTTTCATTTATAAGAGCAACTGCTTCATCCCTATTCTCATTTACATAAGCATCGATTACGCTTCTAACAAGAGAATCCATGGTATCTGCATTTGCAGAAACATAGCTATCGATAATGGAAGTCACAAACTTTTCAGCGTTTCCGTAATTCTTATTTACATATTCATCAATCTGAGTTCTTACCAGCTCTTCTGCAGCGCTTAAGTTTTCACTTACATACTGATCAATTGCGTTTCTAACTTCTGCAAGTGCATAATCGTAATTCTCATTCACATACTCATCAATCTGAGTTCTTACCAGCTCTTCTGCAGCGCTTAAGTTTTCACTTACATACTGATCAATTACGTTTCTTACTTCTGCAAGCGCATAATCATAATTCTCATTCACATAAGAATTGATAACATCAATAACAGCAGATCTTGCTTCTTCAATATTATCATTTACGTAAGAATTAATTGCATCTGTAATTGCACTGTCAAGGCTCTCAGCAACATAAGTTCTAACATTCTCATTTACATAGCTTTCGATATATGAGAGATTGTCTGAAACATATGCTTCGATTTGAGAAGATACTTCATTTCTTACATACTCTTCAGCATATGAAAGATTTTCATTTACATAATCATTAATTGCATTTGCAACTGCATCTGCAACAATTGCTTCCGCCTCTCTTAGATTTTCGTCTACAAATACTTTTACCTGCTCTCCTACTAGAGATTCGATGTATGAAATATTCTCATTTACATAGTTATCAACAGTGGACTTAACTAAAGATGCAACATACTCTTCAGCATAAGAGAGGTTTTCATTAACATAATCGTTAACAGCTTTTGCAGAAGCTTCCTCAACTATTGCTGTAGCATCAAGAACTAATTGATCAAGTTCAGCCTTAATCGCTTCATCAACCATTGCAGTAACGATATCGAGGTTATTATTTACGTAATCAACTATTGCCTTTGATACTGCATCATTTACATAAGTTTCAGCATATGCGATGTTCTCATTTACATAAGACTCGATCTCGCCTCTTACAATAGAGATAGCTTCATCATAGTTTGCCGCAACATAGTCATTAATTATTCCATTCACAAGTTCTTCTGCATACGCAAGATTCTCATTTACGTAAGTATTGATTGCACTGCTTATCGCATCATCAACCAAAGCTGCCGCTTCATCGTAATTTGCCGCAACATAATCATCGATTACGCCCTTTACAAGCTCTTCTGCATACGCAAGATTCTCATTTACGTAAGTATTGATTGCACTGCTTATCGCGTCATCAACCAATGCAGCCGCTTCATCATAGTTTGCCGCAACATAGTCATCGATTACGCCCTTTACAAGTTCTTCTGCATACGCAAGATTCTCATTCACGTAAGTATTGATTGCACTGCTTATCGCGTCATCAACCAATGCAGCCGCTTCATCGTAATTTGCTGCAACATAGTCATCGATTACGCCCTTTACAAGTTCTTCTGCATACGCAAGATTCTCATTCACGTAAGTATTGATTGCACTGCTTATCGCGTCATCAACCAATGCTGCCGCTTCATCGTAATTTGCTGCAACATAGTCATTGATTACGCCCTTCACGAGCTCTTCTGCGTACGAAAGATTTTCATTTACGTAATCATCAATTACTGTACGTACAGTAGTATTCAGATAAGGAAGATTTTCATTTACATAAGTATTGATCTTGTTATCGATCAATGTATTTACCTGATCTTCTGCCCATGCGATATTGCTGCTTACATAGCTATCGATCTTGTTATCAATCATAGTGTTTATAGCATCTTCAGCAACAGTAAGGTTATCATTTACATAGCTGTCAATCTCATCATTTATGAGATCTTTTGCATAAGGCATATTCGCATTGACAAACTCATTTATCTTGTGATCGATTCTTGCATCTACGACAGAAACATCAATTCCAGATCCTTCCAATGCGGAATTAATATAATCGATATTGTTATTAACAAAGAGGTTGATTCTTTCATCAATAATATCGTTAGCGTATGACAAGTTATTATTTACATATGTGTTAATCGCCTCATTAGCTCTCTCATCCACAATAGAAACGGCCTGATCGTAATTAGCACTTACGTAAGATTCGATTCTGCTATCGATATAGCTCGCATACTCAGCCTCTTTTGCGCTGATAGCATCGCTTATGTAAGAATCGATAACTTCTTTAGCAACGCTGTCGCTTAAGATTCTGTTAACGATGTTGTTAGTAAGTTCGTTTACAACCTCTTCATCGTTACTTAATCCTTGAGCATAGCTTAATACTTCTTCTTTAATTGATGAGGAAATCTTAGAGATGAACTCTTCATCGTTTTCGATTCTGTATACAGCCTCGTTTACAAGTGTTTCGTTAGCCTCCCTTTGGCTTACGCTCGTCTCTAATGGCTCGTTAACATTAACAAGCTGCTCATTCTGCCTCTCTCTAGCATCATCTAACACAGCATTATCGTAAGTTGGACGAACCTGCCATAGAAGAGCAAAGACAAATATTGCAAGTACGACTGAGAAAGACAAAAGAATGTATTTGAGCTTCTTACCCATAATTAACCTCTTGCTAAAATAGTATCACAATAATCTTTGACTTGTCGATAAAGACTTTCTTTATCTTTGTCATTTATAACTTTAACAATTTTACCGCAGAAAGTTTCAAAAATGTAGGAAATATCTTCTTGATTTTCCTCTCTTTTTAAAAAATCTTCTTTTTTTGTACCATTTCTGAGCATTGCACGCTCTGCTCTGAGCGAAAGAGGGGCATCTACATATACAATCTCATCAGATATCTTATCTAATCCCAAACGGAAAAGAATTGCCGCGTTGATAACCACTATGTTACCTTTTTTGCTCTCTTCTTTTGCAATTCTTTTAGTCTCTTCTATCATCCAAGGATGGCTTATAGACTCAAGTTTCTTGAGATTTTCCTTATTTGAAAAAACTAACTTAGATAATTTTTTCCTATCCACTTCACCATCAGTCAAGATAATATCAGAGAATGCATCTACAAGTTTTTGCTTGTTCTCTTTCAATGCAACATGCCCAAGCTTATCCTCATCTATTATGTAAAACCCAAAAGAGGATAGAATCTTTGCGACCTCGTCCTTTCCCGCACAGCTTTTTCCAGTAAGCCCTATAACCATCAATGCATATCCCCCCATGAATAAGCGCTCTCGATGGAAGCTCGAATCGGAACGGAGAGGACAGTAGTATTCTCCATCGTATCCTTCACCCTCTTCATAACATCGTCTTTTTCACTTTCAGGACACTCGAATATAAGCTCGTCATGAACCTGTAAAAGCAGATAGTCCCTATCCTTTTCAGAAAGCGCTATCATAGCTTTTTTCATAACCTCGCTCGCACTGCCTTGAATGACGGTGTTCACAGCAACACGTTCTGCCGCACTTTTTTCCGTCTTGTTCTTACTGTTTATTCCAGCAATCGTCCTCCTATGTCCCATAAGGGTTGTTACATAGCCGTTCTTCTCGGCATCTTTTACAGTCTTTTCAACAAAAGCCTTAATTGAGCTGTAACGTTCAAAATAGAGCGAGATAAAATTGTCGGCCTCTTTTCTACTGATTGACAGTTCATTCGACAACCTGAACGCAGACATCCCATACATGATTCCAAAATTAATCGCTTTTGCAACCTGTCTCTCTTTTGCGCTAACATCTTCAACTTTCTTGTTGAATATGAGACTCGCCGTATAACGGTGGACGTCAAGACCATCTACGAAAGCTTTTTTGAGCTCTGCATCCCCTGTCATATGGGCAAGCATGACAAGTTCGATCTGAGAGTAGTCAGCACTTATGAATACGCTTCCTTCTGATGGAACAAACGCGCTTCTTATAAGCCTTCCATCGTCGCTTCGTACTGGAATATTCTGCAAATTAGGATTCCTGCTTGAAAGCCTTCCCGTCGCAGTTCCCGTCTGCAAGAAACTCGTATGGATTCTTCCGTCCTCTGCTTTCAATGTCGGAAGGACGTCAATATAAGTGCTTTTAAGCTTACTAAGCATTCTATAGTCTAAAATCTTTTCTACTATCTCACCTGCTCCGTTCTTCTTCAAAGTCTCAAGCGTCTCGCTATCTGTCGAATAGCCGCGCTGAGTCTTCTTTCCTGCCTCCAGCCCTAACTCGTCAAAAAGAACCGTCGCAAGCTGCTGTGTGCTGTTTAAATTAAAACTGTGGCCAGCTAAAGTGAAGATGCGTTCTTCAAGCTCTTTCACTTTCCTATCTGTCTCGCTCTTTAAAGCCTCCATCTTCTCATCGGAGATCAGAATTCCGTTTCTCTCCATCTTCGCAAGAATTGGAATTAACGGAATCTCAATCTCTCTGAAAGTACTTTCAATTCCTTCTTCTTTTAAACGTTTAAGAAGTATGAAATACAGTCGTAGGGTAATATCTGCATCCTCTGCAGAATATGAGACAGCCTTTGAAAGAGGCAAATCTGAAAACTGCCCGCCTTTTTCAACGACGCTGTCAAAACTTATCATATCGTAATCAAGATAGCGCCTAGCAAGCATATCCAGGCTGAACTGCGCCTGATTGGACTCGACCATCCATGCAGCGACCATAGTATCTGCTTCAATCGTTTTTATGTCCGTACCTAAATTCCATAGAATCTTAAGATCGTATTTGATGTTCTGCCCTATTACGCGGATCTTGCCCGATGCGAAATACCTATTAAAAAGATCCCTTACATCTTCCTTTTTCAAATACTCCTTGCCCTCTGCAATGAGAGGAACGTAATAGGCCTTTTTAATCTCATAGGAAAACGAAAAGCCAACAGCCTCCGCGCTCTCGCTAAATCCGGTAGTCTCAGTATCGAACGCCATTAGCGCACCATGAAAATCTATGCAGTCGATGAACTTCTTCTCAACTTCCTCTATGCTCGTTATCGCCTCATAATCCCCATTTCCTGTAAAAAAGACATCATCGATTCTTATGCTGCTATCTTTTTCTTTCTTATAAAGACTCTCATCAACGCTGCCATCCTCTGCTTTGCCAAGCTTTCTGACAAGACTCCTTAGATCATAGGAAAGAAAATCAGGACGTGCGCTTTCCTTATTAATAAGATCAAAGGATAATGTTGAAATATCAAAAGATGAGTCCAAGGCGTCAAAAGAGAGCGTGACAAGCTTCTTAGAAAGATCAGCCATATCGCGACCTTCTACGAGTTTTTTCTTAACATTCGCGCTCAAGTGCTCGATATTCTTATAAATTCCGTCGAGGCTCACATATTCCTCTAAAAGTTTTACAGCCCCTTTTTCACCAATTCCTTTAACGCCGGGGATATTATCTGAAGAGTCGCCAAGCAGCGATAGATAGTCTATTATCTGCTCAGGCTTCACTTTGAAATCTTCGTATACCTCTTCTTTTTTATATATGCTGTAGCTCTGCCCTCCTTTCTTAGGCGGACGAAGGGCATATACCCCGTCCGAAACTAGCTGAAGAAGATCCTTGTCTCCTGTCACCATCACGGCTCTTATATTATTTTGGTTAGCCACCTTAGTAAGGGATGCAATTACATCATCAGCCTCATATCCACCTTTAGAAAGGACTTTTATATTCATTTTTTCAAGAGTCGCTTTAATAAGAGGCACCTGCTCATGAAGATCTTCCGGAGCTTTCATCCTGTTTGCTTTATATTCAGGATACATCTTATGTCTGAACGTCTCCTCTCTCTCATCCATAGTGACGGCAAGATAGTCCATCTTATGCTCCCTCATAATGGATAAAAGCGTATTGAAAAAACCGTAGTATGCGCTTATGTTATTTCCATTTCTATCTGTTAAAGGACGGGAGAGGAATGCAAAATATGATCTGTAGATTAATGAATAGCCGTCTATTATGAAGAGGGTTTTATCGTAAGAGACGGCCTCTTTCGCCTCATTTTTCCTTTCCGCCCTCTTCTCTTCTATCTTCTGCTTCTTCTCCTGCATCTCTTTTTCAAGAACGCTCTGATCAAGATCTTCCTCACTAAATAGCAAATCCATCTAAACCTCCAATTTCAGCCCGTCATAGGCTGCCTGGCATAGCGGCGCATAACGCCTGTTTATCTCTTCATGGCTCGTTTCATGATTTATGTGGGTGAAATAGCACATATCGACATTCAATCTTTTTGCAAGGCTCTCAGCCTCTTTGAATGTAAAATGCGTCGGATGGCTTTTCTCCCTGAGAGCTCCAAGGACTATAATCCTAACCCCTTTTAACGCCTCAATGCTCTCATCGCTTATATATGAAACGTCCGTCAAATATGCAAAATCTTTTATCCTGTAACCAAAGACCTCCATCATGCCGTGCATGAGAGGAATGGCTTTGATTTTCATATCCTTTACCTGAAATTCCTCGAACGGTTTCACCTCATTTGGAACAAGAAGAGGAAGACCGTAGTTATGCTTTCTCATTTCAGAGAGCATCTCGTCCTCTGAGTCTTCGTGATGCCATGCATGTCGGTAAAAAGCATAATCGAATACCGTCTTTATATGATCTAATGTGCTTTTGCCAGCATAAAGAGGAAGTGATTCATCTCTTGTAAAAACCCTTAAATCATCAAGTCCAGCAATATGATCGGAATGAGAGTGTGTATATAATACGGCGTCAAGCTTCCTTACATTTTCCCTGATTAAGGAAAGGCGGAATTCATACCCCGTGTCTATTACGATTGAAGTATCCTTATCTTCGATTAAAAGGGATGATCTATATCTCTTATCCCTTGCATCCTTGCTCTGGCAAACTGGACATGAGCATGCTATTACAGGTATTCCGTGACTCGTACCGGTTCCTAAAAAAGTAACTCTCACATCACTCCCCTAAAAAAGCGATAACGCTCTCAATAGCATCAGAGCCTTTTCCTGAAATGTAATTGTAAACATTTCTATTTGAGAATACGTCTGCAATATTTTCTCCTGTCTCACTTAAATAAGTTGCTATGCTGTTAAGAGTGTTTACATCTAAGTTTTCAACACTTAGGCCGACAGAACTCTTTAAGGTATTAAACGCGTCAGATGTGGATAAGAATGCAGAGACCTCTTTAGCATCATCGCTTAACACTTCTTCCTGCGAAGCCTCATCAGAAACATTATCAACTGCCATAACGTCCTCTTCGCTACTGCTTTTGGGCGTCGGCATCGTCTCAATTGGATTTTCCTTTACAGTCCTGTAAGAGATGCCGAATGTCTCTTCAGCAAGATCGGGCGCAAGAAAATAAAGTGCGAAAAAAACTATTGATGTAATAATTATAAGCACAAGCGTGCTGATTATTGTTTTTAGCATTTCGGTCATGAGTTAATAATAGAACAAAACTAAACAAAGAAAAAGGAAAATAAGAATACGTTAAGCATCTAAAAAAATTAAGGCTATCTTTCTTCCTTTTTGAAGCAAGATAGCCATTCAGCTAAAAGTGTAAAAGGTTAAAAAGGAATCCTATAGAGAACGTACTGTCATTTATGCTTGGCATAAAATCACCTTCATTAAATGAACCGTTAGCAGGTATTGCCCAGTTAAAAGCAAGCTCCATTGCAGGGAAATCAACTCCTAAAAAGACCTTATAAAGCATTCTTGAGTTTGCTATTGCCTCATCGAAGTTGTTAAAGTCCTCACCGTTGATTTTCCACGCCCCTGAAGACGATACTATCGGAGTCGATATTCCTCCTCCGACTCC
Source organism: uncultured Spirochaetales bacterium (assembly GCA_949289305.1). Lineage (GTDB taxonomy): Bacteria > Spirochaetota > Spirochaetia > Sphaerochaetales > Sphaerochaetaceae > Ornithospirochaeta. The sequence continues at coordinate 50,283 of CASENB010000029.1, read as the reverse complement.
TAAGCGGAACGTATCCCCCAATTTAAACTGGACGGCTGCCGTTGCCTGCGTATCGGCTCTGAAGAAATCTGAGCCGAATGAAAGGTTAGAAAGCACATCTACTTGCAAAAACCATAAATTAAGCCTCACTTCCGGTGCTATGCTAAAGTTCTCTATTGCAAGATAATCCTGCCACGTATGCTCTTTCTGAATTTCTTCCAAGTTCATGCCATATCCGATATTCGGCCCGATCTGAAGGCTGAACATCTCAGCAAAAAGAACGCTAGTAGATAAAAAAACGACTAAAACCAATGCTGTTAATCTCTTTCTCATACTTACTCCAAATCTTTTATGAAAGCTGAATTCGATGCGTCGCTCGGCATTCTCCAGTCCCCACGCGGAGAGAATGTTACGCTGCCGACTTTCGGCCCATCAGGAAGACAGCTTCGTTTAAACTGCTGCGAAAAGAAACGGCGGATGAAGATCTTAAGCCATTTTAGAATCTCTTCATCGCTGTATCTTCCTTTAAAAGCCGCTTTCGCAATCCTATATATCTTTTCAGGCTTGAAAGAGAAGCGTACGAAATAATAGATGAAAAAGTCATGAAGCTCGTATGGCCCTACTATGTCTTCCGTAACCTGGCTTATAGTTCCATCCTTCGGAGGAAGGAGCTCCGGAGATACCGGCGTGTTGAGTATATCTGTCAAAACCTTGCTCTCATCTCCACCTAAAGAGGCGACATAAGATACGATATGGCGTACAAGCGTTTTAGGAATCGACGCGTTTACGGCATAGTTGCTCATATGATCACCGTTGTATGTCGCCCAGCCAAGTGCAAGCTCAGACAGATCTCCTGTTCCTATAACAAGACCTCCCTCCTGATTTGCCTTATCCATCAAAACCTGAGTCCTCTCTCTTGCCTGCGCGTTTTCAAATGTTACGGAAAAGTCATTCTCATCCTGTCCAATATCTTTAAAGTGCGAAAGAACGCTTTCTTTAATATCTATCTCCATAAAAGATGTCTTTAGTGCAGAAGCAAGAAGCTCTGCATTGCTCTTTGTCCTCTTAGTAGTGCCGAAGCAAGGCATTGTAATTGCAATAACGTCCTTTCTATCACGAGCTAAGAGATCCATTGCTCTTACAGAAACAAGGAGTGCAAGCGTGCTATCTAGTCCTCCCGAAAGCCCTACTATGAGTTTTCTCGCATTAGTATGCTCCACCCTCTTTTTAAGCGCTATTGCCTGAAGATTCAAAATCTTTTCACACCTCTTATCCTTTTCATCAGAATCTGAAGGGACGAACGGGAGAGGTGAAAAAGTTCTTGTAAGTTCTGTCACTTCTTCTTTAAAGCTAAGGTCGACCGTCTTGTAGCTTGGATCGCATACCACGCAGAACGTATTCATCTTGCGCCTTTCCTGATTGAGCTTCATAACATCTATCTCGCTTATTAAAAGCTGATTGCTCTTGTAGGCGCTCTCTGCAAGAATGCTTCCGTTCTCCGAGATTAGATCAAAGCCTGTAAAGACCATGTCTGTCGAGCTCTCACCGTCCGAGGCGTCAGCATAGACATAAGCAGATAGCGTCTTCGCCGATTGCATCTTAATTAAATCTCTTCTGTACTCCTCTTTACCGATTACTTCGTCACTTGCGCTTAAATTCACAATTAAGTTCGCACCACGGGAAGCATGAAGGCTTGAAGGGGGAATAGAAACCCATAGGTCTTCGCAAATCTCTGCTGAGATTACAAGATCTCCCGCTTTATGAAGTATCTTATTGCCAAAAGGAATTCCATCTATGCAGATAATCTCTTCAGGAGATGGGGTAAACCATCTGTCCTCTTGGAATTCAGAATAGGTTGGAAGATTTGTTTTCGCCGTATAACTTAAAATCTTTCCATTTTTTACAGCAACTGCAGTATTGTAAAGCTTTCCATTGTACTTGAGCGGATAGCCGACAAAAGAGAGTACGTCAAGCCCATTAGACGCTGCTTTGAATCTGTCTAACGCACAAGAGGCCTCATCAAGCAACTGATCATTTAAAAACAGATCCTGGCATGTATAGCCAGTAATTGAGAGCTCTGGAAATACCAGAACTTTTACTTTTTTTTCATCAGCCTCTTTTAAAAGACTGATCATAGATTCAATATTGAACAAGGGATCCGCAACCCTTAGAGATGGGCTGACTGCCGCAACTTTAATAAATCCATCTTTCATAGCGTTAGTATAAAAAAGATAAGACAAATTGAAAAGAATTTACTTTTTACGCCCTTTCCATGCTATAGTAAAGGCTGAGGAGGAGCAATGGAAACGATATCGCTATCGGGAAGCTGGATTTTAAAAGCTTTAGATCAAACTCCTGCTTCCTTAAAAAACTCACCTGTTGAATACAATAATACAAACAGCGTATATACAACGTTATTATCTAAGTTTGATAAAGATGAAGTAAAAGAATTAAGAGGAAAAGATTTTGAAATCGAGAGATCTTTCAACTTGAAAATAGAAGAGAATGAAAGGATATCGCTTGTCGCAAGGGGGGTAAAAAGCGCCTACGTAAATGGAGAGAAAGTAGAAGGCTATGAAATCACTCGCCTTGTGAAGAATGGCGAAAACTCGATAAAAATGGTTGTCAGTTCATCCTATTTTGGAGATGTGAACATAATTAAGAGTACAAATGGCTCTTGCTACGGCGCTTCTATTAGAGCGAAGAAAAGCAATAACAACTGGGTGCTATCTGCAAAGATCGAATATGAAGCATTTATAAACCATGCGCTACCCGTTAAGCTTAGTCTGCTCGGAAATGAAAAAGAAGAGAAAATTGAATTTAAAAAAGGTCTCGGCTTTTATACGATAGAACTTGAAATAAGCGAAGAGCTAATCGAACCGTGGTCCATAGCAGGGGATGGAAAACAGATCACATACAATGCGAGAATCCAGATCGGCGACTATGAGACAGAAAGAAACATCGCATTCAGAACGATTGAAGTAAGAAACGGAGCGCTATATGTCAACGACAGGGAGACGTTCGTAATGGGTGCGGTATGGCCTGTAGAACTTTCAAGCGATCAAAAGAGATATGATATGATGCTCTCATCCGCAGCATGGGCGAATATGAACGCTCTCTTAATCGAAGAAGGCCATGAAAGCCATGCATTCTACAGCACATGCGACCGCTTGGGCCTCATAGTGCTTCATAATGAAAAAGAGGACGAGGAGTACACTTTCCACCCTAGCTATGTGGTTGGAAAGATAAAAGCTGACATTTACAAAGCCGTAGTCCATGACGAAAGCTATTATGACAAGTGCATAGACGCCATCAACCTTGAGCGATGGACGCTGAAGACGAGAAGCGACAATAGCAATCATGGCGTAATATATTCATCTTTACTTTCCACAGTTAAAGAGGATGGCAAATGGAGACCGAGCCACTATGCGGCACGCAGATTCTTCTCAGACCTCGTTCCTATAATGTATCAAGAGGATAATACGCTTTACGTATATGTATCAAACGACGGAGCAAAAGAAGAAGATGTAGATCTGTCTGTTAAATTTATGACTTATGCAGGACAAAAGAGGAATAAAAGGATGTTCTCTGAAAAAATAATGCCTCATACTGCTAAGAAGATCGCGGAACTCGATTTAAGCCGGATAGATAAGACAAACGAGTTCGTCTACATAAAGCTAAGGACATTCAGCATACATAGAGAACTCACATTGCTTCTTGATGACATCAAAAAAATAAAAGCAGAAAAGCCAAGTTTTGAAATAAAGACGAGGAAGATCAACTCAAAAAGCTATTCAATCCGCATTATTTCAAATAAGCCGGCCTTTGCCGTCCATCTGGAGCTAGATGGAATCAGCGGCAATTTCTCAGACAGCTTCTTTGAAGTAAGGCCCGCAGGGGAAAAGAGCGTCATATTCACAAGCGATGAAGATCTCAGCGAAGAAGAGATTATGGACAAGATACGCCTCTACGATCTTCAATCAAGCATCGTAAGATAGGACAAAGGCGCACTCTTCATGAAATGATCCTGGATAGAAATCAAATAGCTTAGCTTTTTCAATCTTATAGTTCTTAAACAGTGCAAGGTCTCTAGCAGACCTTGTGCTGTCGCAAGAGACATATATGATCCTCTCTGCCTTCCATGAATTTATTATGTCTATCAAAGGCCTATCCAGTCCTATTCTCGGAGGATCTAAAATCACAGTGTCTATCTTCTCTTTTATCTTTTTGGAAAATAACGTCGCATCGCTTGTAAAAGAAAATGCTGATGGGGCATTCTTCTTCGAGAGGGCAAGACATTTAGGGTTCTTTTCAACCGAATATACTTTCTTCGCACTATTCTCAAAAAGGGCGGAAAACGTGCCAACCCCGCTGTAGAGATCTAAAACGACATCTCCTAACGCATTCTCTTTAACAAAAGAAAGAAGGGATGGAAGAAGACGTAAATTAGACTGGAAGAAACAGTCTGAACTAACGTAATATCCCATGCTTTTTATAACAGATCCTCCGATGGATACTGCATCATCGCCATCTAGCGCGTTCACTTCCACAAGCCCTGTGTTTTTATTAATCCCGTTATAAATCCTTAATTTCTGAGCCTCTTTCAAGATTAAGCTCTTATCTCTTAAAAGATCGTTAAGACGTTCTGTCAATGCCATGCATTTAGCAAGCGGGATAAGATCGTTAGATCCTCGTTTCAAGAAGCCTATCTCTTTTGTCTTATATGAGACATGAAAGCGGCAACGGCTTCTGTAGGATGGGAAAGCAGCGTATTCTGCATCCTCAAAAGGAGGAAGCTCTTTTAGCTTTGTAAGGCGGATTAAATTCTCCTTCACCATCTTCTCTTTAAGCATTGCAGAGTCTTTCTCGCTTACTGCTAAAAAATCACATCCGCCGCAGAGGCTGGAGTACGGACATGGATTATCGATCCTCATATTGCTTTTCTCAAGCAGATCATAATCCTCGACGATGTATGTATTAGCCCTTCTGATAATCTTCTTTGCTTCTACAACTTCTCCCTCTAATGCGCTCTTTACAAGTATAGCCCTGCCTTCATCGTCATGAGCAAGGCCGTATGCGCCGCTAATCATTTTTTCAATTTTTAAAGGCAAGTCTCAAGCTCCTTAAGGTAAGCATCAATCATAGAAAGGGATGAAAGGTAAAAATCCTTGCTCTCAGAGTCAAACCCTACGGTCTTCAAAACGTCTTTCACGTCCATCTCTCCTGTTAAAGAAAGCATCTTCTCATACTCTTTGTAAAAGTTGTCGCTCTCTTTTGATTTTTTAAAAAGCGCAAGCGAAAACAGTGCGCCAAATGCATATGGATAGTTGTAATACGAATAATCGTCTATGTAGTAGTGGCTCTTAACAGCCCACATAAGCTCGTGCTTCTCTTTAACATAAGATGAATATGTCCTCTCAAAAGCAGATAGCATTGCTAAAGAGAATTCTTCTGCGGCAAGCTCCCCTTTTCTTCTTTTTTCGAATACTTCTTTTTCAAAGTAAAAACGCGATATGATATCGAACGTACACTGCGTCAGATTCATCAGCATCTGATCTAAAAGATAGGCCTTCTCATCTTTTTCAGCGCCTTTTAATACGCTTTCTAGCGTTATAAGCTCAGAGAACGTGCTTGCGCTCTCTGCAAGCGTCATAGGATATGTCGAATGGATGTATGGCTTATCCATTATCAATGAGTCGTGGTATGCATGCCCCGATTCATGAGCAAGCGTCGATACGCTGTCGTAACTGTAATCGTAATTTAAAAGAATCCTCGATTCTCCCTTACTCTTGAATATCTCGTCATATGCGCCGCCAATCTTCCCCTTTCTCGGCTCTGCGTCTATCCAGTGCAAGTCCACAGCCTTTTTAAAGAACGCTCCCATAGCAGGAGAGAAAGAGGAAAATGCAGAATAGACTATATCGACAGCCTCGCAAAACTCGTATCTTCTGCTCTTTCCTACGGGTGCGAAGATATCGTAATAACTGAGTTTCTCAAGCCCTAAAAGGCGTGCCTTCACTTTTAAATAACGATGGAATATGTCAACTCTTTCTTCTATTGCGTAAATAAGGGAATCGAGCCCTTTTCTACTAAAGCGTGATGAAAAGAGGGAATGATCTAGAGAAGAGTCCCATCCCCTTTTATCATCAAGAGTGGATACAATTCCCTTTACCCCGTTTAAAGCATATGAGAAAGCAATTTCATTCTCTTTCAAAGCCTCTTTTTCTCTGTAATAAGCATCTTTTCTTACGTTTCTATCACTGCTATAGGCAAGTGCTCTTAATTCATTAAAAGTCTTATCGCCGCTTTTAATTGAGCTGATTAGAGTTTCCTGCAGACGAGAAAAGGAAGATGAGCTTGATTTTTCCAGATCAAGTGCGAGATTCTCCTCCTTCTCGCTCATCAAATGCTCTTCTTCCATCTCCAATTCATGGAAAAAGAGGCCGTACCCTTCTAAATCGTTCTTCTCGCTTTTCCTCTTATTTATCTCTTTTACAAGTACCTTATAGGTTTTCTCAGAAAGATTTACAGAGTCTTCCGCCTCGCTTAGAGCCTTTAGAACGCTACTGTTCGTAGTATCTACAGAAAGGCAGGCATATGCATAAGAGTATAAAGTGGAGGCAGTTTCTCCCATATCATTATAAAGTCCTATAAGATCTTTCAGAGAAAGGTTTGAAATCTGGGATGAGATCTTTTCTGAAATTGTTCTTACTCTATCCAAATCGGAAAGAAATTCTGTTGAATCGAAGGAAGGATAAATGCTTTCCATCCTCCAATGAGGAAGAGTATTCATCATTTCCTCCTAGAAAGAAGCAGAACAGGCTTTTCGAGTTCTACAAAAGAGTTAATATCATCGTCGCTAATCTCGACATCGAATTTCAATAATTCATCTTTGATAGCTAAAAGTGCTTTCTTAACTTTTTCTTTCATTCCGTCGGTTCGTCTCTTCTTTAGAAGTTCAATCAGATCGTCTTTCTCGCTTTCATCGAGAACAGAGTAAGGGATTTCTACATCATCCTCTTTTCCATCAGAGACAGAAATAGAAAATGATCTGAATTCAAGACTTTTATAAACGCATTCGGCTACAATAAGACGTTCGAACGACGGATCAAGATATGATTCTATCGCCTTTCCAATTTCTTCTTTTTCCATAATAAGAGAATAGCCGAAAACAAATATAAGTAGCAACAACTACAGAGTTAAGACGCTATCTGCTTTAAACAGTCTCTCATCATCGCTATCGTGAGAGATAACAATCAAGGTCTTATTTACGCATTCTTTGAGAATAAGGCTGACAGCCTGTTTTTTGCTCTCATCGTCCAAGCCTGAAAAAGGCTCATCGAGAATAAGATTTTCAAATGGAACCAACAATGCTCTGATTATCGCAACCCTTCTTTTCATCCCTCCTGAAAGTTTTCTAACTTTCTCTCTTTCATTTCCGTCCAAAGAAAGAGCTGAGATGAACTTTTCTGCCTTATCCTTATCGTCAGTCACAAGAAGAAGATTGCTCATAAGAGAAAGGTTTTCAACTAACCTATCTTCCTGAAAAACTGCTGAAATTCTTCCCTTCACTTCAATATCCCCTTCATCTGCTTTTTCTAGGGCCATGATAATTCGAGAGAGCGTAGTCTTTCCCCTTCCTGAAGGGCCGTGAACAACTGTTATCTCTCCATCTTTAAATGTGTGGGAGAAATTTTCCAGGATTATCTTGTCCCCATAGCGTTTGCTTACGTTGTTAAGCACTATCATGCCTCGATTCTCCTTACAACTTTACGCTCAATGGCTAAAAAGATTTTTTCAAACGCTTTTGCAAGCACTATTATCATGAGCGTCCATGCAAAAAGATCGCCTGTTGCCAGATAGAGTTTCGCCTCATATAGTTTTTCTCCTATCGAACCGTCGGGAATCGCAATCACTTCCGCAGCTATTCCGCTTTTAAAGCAAAGGGAGAGAGAGACCGTAAAAGCGCTTTCAAATGCATTTGTTAACGATGGAACGTATAAATACCTGATCTTCTTTATCCTTTTTACAGAGTAGATGCGGCTCATTTCAATAAGCTTCCTATCAAAATGGACTATTCCATCATGAATGGATGTGAAGATCACCGGATAGACCATCATGAAAGATATCACGACAGATAGGTTCCTGCTTGACACCCAGATTAAAATTAAAATCGTAATTGATGCCACCGGGGTTGCTTTCATAAGCATCACAAGCGGCTCATGCAAGATTTTTAGAATTTTGTATTTCGCACATAAAGGTGCTGTAACAAATGAAAGTATGATCGAAATCAGAAGGCCTAAGAATATGCGGCTTAGAGAAAAGGCAATCGAAGCCCAGAACGATGATGTTCTAATTAAATCAAAGAGTCTGAACGCAACTTCCACAGGAGATGCGAGAAGCACAGACGAATCTAATGCCATTGCCGCAACTTGCCATATGACGAAATAGAATAAAAATGACAGCGTCAGACTCTTTTTTTCACTCATTTAGATAAAATAATAATCCTCATTAGGGAGAGAGCCTCCCACGCTCTTTTCATTCATAGAGTATAGAACTCCTAAGTAGTTGGAAAGCGCCTCTTTCATCTCCTCTCCTGTAATAAGCGTTATATTACATCCGGGGATTGCTTTTTCTGCAACAGAAGAGTTGATTATTCCATATTTTTCTACAAGTTTCGCACCCTCTTCGATATTGCTGTTTATGAAATCGACAGACTCTTTATATGAAGATAGGAACGACCTAACAGCATCCTCTCTCTCTTCTATGAAAGCAGATCTTGCAACGACAACGCCTGTTATCAGCTCCGTACCCATGGCATCAAGCCACAAGTCGTTGAGATCAAGCGCGACCCTAATGGATGGATCTTTGCTTAGTGCCGATGTTAAAAACGGCTCAGGAAGCATCGCGACCGTTCCCTGTCCGCTAGAGAGGGCGGCAACACACTCAGCGTGCTCGCTTCTCCATTCGATAAACACATCCTTTCCGATTTCAAGACCTGCAGATTCAAGGACGAAACGAAGCGCATACTCAGGCGTCGCACCATTTCCAGACGCATAGATCGTCTTTCCTCTTAAATCTTCGACGCTGTTTATACTATTCCCCTTCTCTGCTATATATAGAACGCCAAGGGTATTGATTCCAATTACCCTTACCTGTCCTTTGGTATTGTTGTAAAGGACTGAAGACACGTTCGCAGGAAGAGCTGCGATATCAACCTCGCCTCTTATCAGCTTTGGATTAACAGCGTCTATCGCACCTTCGATGCTGAAGCTATAGCTATTGCCGCCAACTTCCCCATTTGCTGCATCATCCATCAATTTTACCATGCCCATTGCTGTTGGGCCTCTCATAGCCGTAACGTTTATATTCTCTGCCCAAATAGAAAAAACGGCAGACAAAACTAAAAGTACAGTAAGCAGTTTCTTCAACATTTTTTCCTCCTCAAGTATTTTAATTAAAGCAAGATTTTATAGCAATAATAGCTCAAGAATCGATTTCATACTCCTTGATCTTTGAAATGAGAGTACGCCTCGATATCCCAAGCTCCTCGCTTGCTTTAGTCCTGTTGCCCTCCCAACGCTGAAGAGCAGATACTATCGCATCTTTTTCTAGATCCTTAAGGCTTTTTGCTTCAAGCGTGCACATATCGCTCTTGCCATCATCTTCTTTCTTAATGCTTCCTCTGAGATCGAGATCTTTCAAATCTATTAGGTTTCCCTCTGCAAAAATCATCGCCCTCTCAATTATGTTCTCCAGCTCCCTTACATTTCCATAGAAGTTATGATTTTTAAGCGCGTTCATCGCATCAACAGTAAAGCCCTCGATCCTAGATCCCATCGTCAAAGAAAGTTTCTTGATTATATGCGCAGAAAGCATAGGTATGTCATCCTTCCTTTCCCTAAGCGGTGGAAGTTCAATTCTAACGACGTTTAAACGGTAAAAGAGATCTTCACGGAAAGTCCCGTCTTTAACCATCTTTTCAAGACTTTTATTAGTTGCGGCAACGATGCGCGCATTTATTGGAAGCGCTTCAGTTCCGCCAAGACGCGTTATCTTCTTTTCTTGCAGAACCCTTAAAATCTTAACCTGCAGAGAAAGCGGCATATCGCCAATTTCGTCTAGAAACAGAGTTCCACCTGTCGCCATCTCAAAAAGACCGATTTTCCTTGAATAGGCACCGGTAAAGGCACCCTTTTCATAACCGAAAAGCTCCGATTCCAAAAGGTTTTCAGGAACCCCTGCAATATTGATTGGAATGAACGGTCCGTCTTTGACGTTTGACGAGTTGTGGATTGCCCTTGCAACCACCTCCTTACCAGTTCCCGACTCACCTGTGATTAATACGGTCGCACTTGATAATGAAGCCTTGCTTATTATCGCTTTGACCCTCTTCATCCCCTCGCTTTCCCCGACAAGCTCGCTAAGCTTTTTCTCACTAAGAACGAGATTCTTAAGATTAGCCGCTTCTACAAGATTTTTCAGCTTTATTACGAGTTCTTCTGGATCGAACGGTTTTACGATATAGTCGTCCGCACCCTCTTTCAGAGCGCTTACGGCATCTTTAATATCACCGTGCGCGCTTATCATGATAATCGGCATTCTAAAACCTTCGTGCCTTATCCACTTTATAAGGCTAAGACCGTCAAGTCCTGGCATTTTTAAATCTGCAATCAAAGCATCATATGCGCTCTCTCTTATCATGCGCTGTGCAGAGAGTCCGTTTTCCGCAGTATCGCATTCGATATTCTCAAGGGATAAAAACTTCTTCATCAGTTTTCTGATGTTCTCTTCGTCATCCGCTATTATAACTCTCATCTTTTCACCTCTTTCAAAAGTACCTTTACAGATGCGCCACCGCCTTCTCTGTTCTCAATTTTAATCATGCCGCCTGACGCCTTTATAAACTGCATGGCAATAGAAAGCCCTATGCCAGATCCGTGAATCTTCGTCGTAAAGAAAGGATCGAATATCTTTTTCTGATCCTTTGCATCAAATCCTGATCCTCTATCAAGAACGCAAACTTCGACAAAACCTTTCTTATTTCTTTTAAAAGAAATCGTCACATCGGGCTCGCATCCCTCTTTTGTCGCCTCTATCGCATTTTTAATTATGTTTTCAAATACGCTCCTCATCCTGTCCTTATCAAAAAAAACAAGTGCGGAAGATAAGGAAAACGGCGCTGTTTTTATCTCATATCTGAAAAGCGGATATAATTCCTTCACCTCTTTTACAACATCAAGCACTTCGGGCTTTCCAAGTGGATTTCTTAAGAAATCAGATACCTTATCCGTTAACTCCCTAAGCCTGTTAGTCTCATGTTCTATAGTATAAATTCCATCTAGTTGATCGCCGATTAATTCCCGTTTCAGTATTGCTATCTGAATTTTTATCGCAGAAAGCGGATTCTTTATCTCATGGGTAAGAGTCCTTGCGGCTTCGCCAAGGCTTACAAGGCTCTCCTGTCGCACCAGAAGCTCCTTATACTTCCTATTCTGCCTATAAACGTAAAGTACGATTATATATATTGCGATCGTAATCAAGATTAAGATGAAGAATATCACTCTAAGACGCACAAGTTCTGCAGCATAAGAGGATGCATCCATATTTAAATATATGATATTTGGATAGCTCAGGCTGATTGAGTTTATCGGAAGAAGCGTGCTTCCGCTCTGAGGGATTACAGCATCCCTAGAGGCTCTTATATACTCGACGACGCTTTCACTCCTATTAAAAGACAAAAGAGATGATGTCATGCTGTTGCGCTCAGATGATGAGAATAAAGATACAGGAAGACGCTGGTATACGTTTCCTCTGGAATAGAGGAGATTGCCGGAGGCAGAGTAGATCGCAACACCGTTGATATCATAGGAAGAAAGGACTTCATCCATTGCGCTCTCCTGATCGCGAAGCGCCATGATAACGGCATTGAACGCCCTCTCCGTGCTGTTTTCAAGTTCAAGATCTGCAAGTCTTACCATCGAAAAAGATAGAAAAGACAGTAATAATATTACGGAGACGAAAGAAACTGTGATTAATATCTCAATGACAAGGGCAAAGTTCTTACTCTTCTTCTCCAGAAATGAAAATATTTTTACTCTTTTTATCCTACTCATAACTTAACGACTCTATTGGATCTAGCGATGCGGCCTTTAGCGCCGGATACCAACCAAAGAATACTCCAACAAGGCTGCTAAATGCTATTGCAAAAATAATCGCAGTATAACTTATTGACATTTTCCATCCCGCATATCCTGCTGTAAAGTAGCTTAGGCTTAAGCCAAGCGCAATCCCAATGAGTCCGCCAAAAAGAGTCAATGTAATGGATTCGACCAGAAACTGAGCCTGAATAGTTCTCGGTTTTGCCCCAAGGGCTTTTCTGATTCCAATCTCTTTCGTACGTTCGATAACGGATACTAGCATTATATTCATTATCCCAATTCCACCTACAAGAAGGGATATGCCAGCAATTGCGGAGAGAAATAAAGTGAAGGTTCCCATGATCTCACGGCTCATTTCAACGAGTGTCGCAGGAGAGTAGACCATATAGTAATCATCATCTCCAAGCATCTGAAACAAGAATGTCTCTACATCGTTAGCAACATCTATGGCATTTTCTCCATCTTTTACAAGTACGGTATAGGATGACGGCATGCTTATGCGCCTTAACCGCTGAGCGTATGTGTTATATGGAATGAACGCCGAGCTGTCGTAGCTGTTGCCAAGAGTCTCGCTCTTTTCCGAAAGGACTCCCACAACCAGATAACTCTTTGCTTGATTTCTAAAGATTGAGATATACTCGCCGACTGCGCCTCCAAGAGGGAACAACTCTTCAGCGATGGCCGAACCAAGCACTACTACCTGACGCCTGTTGATATTGTCCATTGCGGAAAAGAAAGCGCCTTCCTCCAGCTCAAGGTTATTTACATCAAAATAAGATGAGTAGACGCCGTTGATGCCTGTCCTGATCGTCTTCTGTCCGTTTCTTAAATTCGCATTCGTGCTTGCGATAGGGAGTACCATGTCAATTCCTCCAACGCTCTGCATCAAGACATTTCCAAAACTCTCATCAAATATCTCAAGCTCCCTTGCAGAACCTAAAGGCATGATTGTCACCATGTTGATTCCGCCAACCTCAAGCGATTCGTTTATGCTGTCAGTGGCACTCTCTCCTAGTGTCATTATCGCAACGACGCTTGCAACCCCTATCACGATTCCAAGCAGGCTCAATATCGTTCTCATCTTATTTGAAGCCATGCTGAAGATGGCAAGCTTTATGTTCTCTTTAAGCATCTTCTATCTTCCCGTCTTTTATATAAACCTGACTTAAGCAGCGCAAGCCGAGATTCAAATCGTGCGTTACAAAAACTATCGTACGGCCTTCCTCGTTCAATGACATAAACAGGGACATTATCTGATCTCCCGTCTTTGAATCGAGAGCGCCTGTAGGCTCATCAGCTAAAAGAATTGCCGGATCGTTTACAAGGGCTCTTGCGATTGCAACCCGCTGTTTCTGCCCTCCGGAGAGTTCGTTCGGCCTATGCCTCATCCTGTCCTTCAACCCAACCTTCTCCAAAAGATACTCTGCCCTTTCACGTCTTTCCCTGCCGCTAAGCCTGTCAGGACTATAAAGCATAGGAGTAATTACGTTCTCAAGCGCTGATAGCTTTGACAACAGATTGAACTGCTGGAAGATAAAACCGACTTTTCTATTTCTAACTTCGGCAAGCTCAGCCTCATCCATAGCATTGGTCACCTCTCCATCGATCTCGACATAACCGCTCGTAGGGCTGTCTAAGCAACCTATCATATTCATAAGAGTACTCTTTCCGGAGCCAGATGGGCCCATAATCGCTGTAAAATCCCCTCTGGCTATTTTAAGATTTATTCCATCTAAAGCACGAACGATGTAATCTCCAACGAGGTAGTACTTTCTTAAGTTGGTGATTCTTATAACATCATCGCCCATTAGCGCATACCTCCCATCGCTCTCATCATGGAACTTGAGTTGCTTCTTGCCTGGTAGATCAAAGTGTCTCCTTCGAGTATGTTATTTGAAAGTATCTGCACAAGACCTTCTCCCAAATACTTTATCTGAACCTGCACATTCTCTGTCGTTCCATCTGCCTTCTTCCTCTCAACGCTTGCAACACCGCCTCGCCCAACAGATACGGCTGCTTGAGGGACGATGAGCATCTCAACTTCGTCCTCAACGTTTATCACACCTTCAAATGAAAATCCTGGAATGAGGTTTTGCGGAGGATTCTCAATAGTAAGCTCAACATCCACTACCCCGATTCCGCTATCTGAATAACGGCCTAGCATCGGAATGTATGAGACAGTCGCCTCTATCACCTCCTGAGGCATGCTGTCGAATGTCAAATATGCAATCATTCCCTCTTTCACGTACTGCATATCTATCTCGTCTATCTCTACAACAGCCTTTAGCTTCGAAATATCGACAAGAGTCAATACCGTAATATCTCCCGCTTCAAAGTAATCTCCTGCATCAACGTCCACACTAGTGACGACGCCATCGAAATTCGCATAAATATTAGTATAGTCAAGGCTGTTCTCCGCTGCCTTCAGCCTTAGCTCTAGAAGCTCAATATCGCGATCAGAGCCAGAAAGACGGGCCTCGTCAATATCTGCCTTTAAGCTCTCAAGCTCAGCAAGCTGGCTCGTGTTGTCTATGGAAGAAAGAAGATCTCCTTCTTTTACATAGTCCCCCTCTTCCACAAATACGCCCGTTACTGTTCCTGTCTGTCTGAATTTGGCCTCCTGTATGTCATAAGGCTCTATATATCCAGAAAGATCTATGCTCATGGCGTAGCTTTGTTTTACCACTTCCGTCTCCGCATAGAGGCTCTCAGCAGAAGCTGCTTCTTGAGCCCTTCTATCACTTTGATATTGAGAATACATAATATAGAGCGTTAAAAGAACAATCAAAACCAAAGTCCATAAGACAATAGTCTTTATTCTTTTTGCCCTCTTTTTTCTTTTATGGGCCGCTCTTAATTTATCCTCTTCTTTTTGAGACATCATCTCGCCATAGTCTTTGTCTTTATTTTCTTCCATCTCTTCCTCCTAAAGCGAGAAAATCAGAATATCAAAATATAGTATTAAGCCGTCTATGTACGTAATAAGGCTGTCATAATGTGCGCTTTCTGCATTAAACAGGGCATCATCCACATCCCTTTTTCTAACAAGGCCGTTTTTATAATATTCTTTCTCGCTCTCATAAACGGAGTACAAATACTCTTCGTTATCAAGTGCGTTTTCAAGATCAAATTCATAACTTAATATCCTGTTTTGAAGACTCATCGACTCACTCTTATAACTCGTCATCTCATCTAGATATTCGTTCTGTTCTTTTATAGCAGTGTTTCTAAGCCTCTCAAGTTCCAACCTGTCCTTTTCCTTCTCATTATTGCTTGTCCAAGAGCCATAAAATGACAATGAAGGAGTGAAATCAAAACCATCGTCAAAGTGCGAATTGAACACTGTTCCTATTTTCCAAGAGGAAATCTCAAGTTCAGCGGCGATGGATGCATCAAAACTGCTATTTGCATCCACAGCCCCATTATTCTCATCCAACGTACGATCTATGTTTTTATCATTACGATAAACAGAAGAAACATCTCCTATCAGGTTAAGGGCAAAAGGATTCATCTCGCTCTCTTTCTCTTCAATGTTTAAAAGAGCGATCTCAGCCTCCATCCCAGACTCAACGACTAAAGAATTACCACTTTCAAGTTCGTTTAACTTAAGAGTCGGAACATTAAAATCCTCTAAGCCGTTCCATTCTAAATCAGTCGATGCAAGAAACTGCTCTTTAGCTTTCTCGTACTGATCCAAGTAATTAGAAAGACTCCTCTTGTTTTTTTCTAAAGCCATCTTCTCCCTCTTGTAGCTTATGCTCTCTTCGTTAGCAGTCTTTAGAATTAACATGTTATTTAGATCTGTTTCCGCATTATCTATATCATGCTCCAAAGACTTAATGTTCTTCTCAAGCGTCAGGAGGGTCTGAACCTGGCTAAGCGTCGTCTTATAAAAAGAATATATTGCGTTTAAATACGTCCTTTCAGTTGCTATCCTGTTTTTCGCATTATCAAGATCGCTTATCAGATCATCGTCAAAATAATTAAAGTCGAATTTATGAGAGACTTCAATGCCTGGCCTTATTAAAAAAGCTCCATCATATCCAGCATCAAACGGCGAAGATAGCGTTATCGTCGTGTTCCCTGAGTTAGGAAGCGCAACACTCGCATTCAGCGTAGTAACGTCAAGGGATTCAGAAATAAAATCTCTAGAATCAAAAGGGGTGACGGAAATATCAAAAGACCATATCGCCTTATCTTCCAAATCGTTCTCTTCTAAGAGCAATATGCTGTTATCATGAGTAAGTTCAGCATTCTTTACAGTATAACTGGCACTATAGGCAGATTTTAAAATATCTTCTATGCTCAAAGCAAAGATAGAAACAGATGCAAAAAGCATTAAGAAGATAAGCAGTCTAAGTTTTTTCATATGATTAATTTTATCAGATAGAAAAAGATATAAACTACTTTTTTCTTCTTATTTTTAAAATATTAATGAAATCGTCTTTTTTAATAACTAGATTGATCCATTATTTATTACAGGCTGTGCATCCTTATTGCCGCATAAAACAACCAAGAGATTAGATACCATCTGAGCTTTCTTCTCATCATCAAGAGATACGACGCTGTTCTTCTCAAGCTCCTTAAGCGCCATATCAACCATAGAAACAGCACCATCCACGATTTTACGCCTTGCTGCGATTATCGCTTCTGCCTGCTGTCTCTGTAACATTGCCTGTGCAATCTCCTCAGAATACGATAGCTGATTGATTCTCACCTCAAGAATCTCTATTCCGGCATTAGCAACGCTCTCTTGCAGTTCGTCTTTCATTTTTGATGCAATCTCGCTAGATGAAGATCTGAGCGTCATCTCCTCATCTGCATCATCCTCATCTGAAAAGGTGTCGTAAGGATAAAGGCGTGCTACGTTCCTAATTATGCTGTCTGCCTGATTAGATAAGAACTCGTAATACTTATCAACTACGAATACGGCTTTTGTCGGATCGGAAACTCTCCAGTTTACAACAGCACCGATCATAATCGGATTTCCAAGCTTGTCATTTACCTTCTGAACAGCATTATTAAGGCTCTGTACTCTCAAAGATACAGTCTTCTTATACCTAGATCTGTCATCTGAGCCATTGTTTGGAGTGCAAAAAGGATTTACAAAATAAAACCCTTCCTTTTTAAGAGTTCCATAGTATCTGCCGAAAAGCGTAAATACATAAGCTTCGTTCGGCCTTACGGCTTTCAGACCCAACAGTAAAAATGGAAGAAAACAAACCGAAAAACAAAATAATATGCAGGAAACGATAAAAAGAGTACCGCTTGAATATGCGTAGCATTCATAAGCAAAGAATGCTAGAGCGCCTAGTATTAAAACTATCACAAGAATAAGGATTGGAAATCCACTTGTCGCCTTTATTTCTTTCTCTTTTCCCATAATCAACTCAATGGTGGAACGATCGCTTCAAATGCAAGGCCTGAAAGGCTTAACTCAGCATCAGCTGAATACGCAATGAAAGCAACCTCCCCTTTTTCAAGTTTCAAAACAGACTCCTTTTCCTTAATTGTCAAAGATCCGTCTATCACGATAACTATGCCAGCCTCATTATGAACGCGGTAAGTTCCACTATCCATTTTAGCAAGCCTGAAGGAAGGAGTATCTGTCAGCATGATCTCCCTTCCCTTTTCATCGTTTATCTTCTTTACCTTCTCAACATCAAGAGAAGTAAATTCCATTATCCTCTTAAGTTCTTCCAGATCTACCCTTTTCTTAGTTAGTCCTCCTCTAAGTACGTTATCTGAAGAACTCATAAGTTCGACACCGTTTCCATAGACATATGCGTGGAGGGTATCAGGCTTCAAAAACAGCGCCTCACCCACATTTAAATGAACGACGTTCATAAATAGAGGAGCAAGAGCTCCTATATCGCCTTCGTACTCTTTAAGGCATTCAAGCGCTATCGCTTTAAGATTTAGAAATTCGCCGTCATAAGACGGAGAAGGATCGTTATTGAGACTCTCTTCAAGCTCTTTTAAAACCTCTTTTTTTTCAGCATCTTTCAATTCATAAAGAGTAAAGAACATCTTTTCTATGTCGTTTACCTGAGAATTAAAATACTTTTTATAAGAAGAAGGTATGTATTTTCTGAAATTAGCATCAATCTCATCTTTCTCTCTGAAGCCGCACATAGCGCTTATAGGGCTTAAAGCATAGATAATCTCCGCCTTTTCGTTATCATCCTGGTAGTTGTACTCCTTACCACTAGCTCTTAAAGGTTCTTCTCTTTTCCAACCTTCTTCTGCCTGCTTTTTATTTGGATGGCACTGAAGGGAAAGAGGCTTCTCAATTGCAAGAATCTTGAATAAAAGCGGCAGCTTATCTCTTTTAGATCCTAAAGCTGAAACAGGATCGGATGCTATGTAAGAACTTAGTTTCTCTTCGCTTTCAGTTATTGCATCCCCAGATGGATGGGCGCCCATCCAATATTCAGCCTTAGATCCTTCCCTCTTCAAAGAAAGAAGATTTGCAATATAATAATCATTTCCCCATGCGTAATCTTTTACAGATCCTTTTATCTTAACAGTTCTCATTTCACTCCCCTTTTATGGTATTTGAAGAAAACGCCTCCGCCCAGTCGTCTTTAAAAGTGCGAACAGTCTTATTTATCACGCTGTCGTTTAATGCAGAAAAAAGCAAAGCCTTTTTTATCGTAAGGCTGTCAGCACCTGAGAATGAAGCCTCCTCGACCTGTTTTATGTCTTTGAAAGAGGCCGCAAGAAGCATTACATCCGGCACTGCGTTTTTAATACTTTTAATTACTGTTTTATAATCAATTCCATTCTCTTCTGCCCTGTTGCAGTAAACGGAGATGCACTTCGCTCCCGCTTTATATGCAAGCATTGCCTGAGTAAAAGAGAAGATAGAGGCCGCCGTTATGTTTATTCCTTCTTTAGATAGTTTCCCAATCGCAGCAAGACCTGGTTCTGTAACAGGAATCTTAATCCAAGTCTTAGGTCCGACCTCGTCAAGAATGTAATAGGCATCGCTGATTATCTCTTCATAACTAGTGCCGACAGGCTGAACATGAAGGGCTCCTCCATGTTGAGTTACAAAATTATAAACCACCTTTAAGTTTAAGACAGGACTTCCATATTTGTTTTTAGCTTTTGCAAGAAGGCTTGGATTTGTCGTAACGCCATCAAGTCTTATAAGGCTGTAAACGTCTCTTATCTCATCGATATCTGCAGAATCAAGAAATAGATTAAGCATAGCTCCTCCCATTTCATTATATCATGAGAAATCCCTTACAGCCTCTTTTTTATCGCATTAACAAACAAAATCGTAACAGTTGGCATCAGGTAAAGCAGAAACGCTACAAAGAGTGCGTATGAAATCGGATTCATGACAGATTCAAAGAAAGAAAGAGGATTTCCCTCTCCGCCTTCGCTTAAAAAGAAGAAATCAGTTCCAAAGGCTCTATTGAAGAAGAATACGAACACTAAAAGTAAAGAAAAAGGAATTACAACTTTTGCCTTAAAGAACTCTTTCAAGCTAGGATTAAAACCAGATGCCAGCAACAAGCATGGATACAGCAGAAGCGCGATATGCACAGTCCAGGAATGAAGGCTCATGAGGCCAAAATATGGAAGAGTTTCAAGCCAGGATGGGAAAATCAGGGCCATAATACTTGCGGGAATACATACAGCTACAAGGTAGTTCTCTTTACTTTCAGTGCTATGAAAAGCATCAAGTGCGATAATGAAAATATTAACAGAGCACAGATGAAGAGGAAGAAGATACGCCTCCCACTGCCCTGTGAGGATTGCATTAGCGTGTTTAAGCACTTCATCTAAAAGCAAAAAGACAGCAACGACAATTCGTATTGTTTTTCTGACTTTCTCATCTCTTCTCTTATAAAAAGAAGAGAACAACGCAATAAACACAACCGTGAATACCAAAGTTAGAATATGGGCCACACCAAAAGTCGGATGGCCATATCCAGGAGGAACATTACTCTTTGTAGCAAGATAGGCGTTCATGGCTATGAATAATAGCACTCTAGATGTGGTATTTAAATCTATATTACGTATTTTTAGATATCAAAACGTCTTTCATCAACAAAGTTTAAGAGATTGTCTTTTGCTTCAAAGCCCAAAGCTTTAAGTTTATCAAAGTTTAAAGCATAACGGTAATCGTGTCCCGGACGATCTTTAACAAACATAATATCGTCATCACTTTTACCATAAGAGACTAAAATCCTTTTCACCAAATCGATATTTCTTATTTCAAAACCTGACGAAACATTATAGACCTCTCCGATTCCCCCCTTTTTCAATATAATCTCAACAGCCCTGCTATGATCTCTAGTGCTTATCCAAGAACGGATGTTATCGCCCTTCCCATACACTCTTACCGGCTCATTTTTCTTTATCAATGAGATTGTATGCGGAATAAGTTTCTCTTCGTGCTGTAACGTACCATAATTATTTACAGACCTGCTGATAGTAACTGGCGCATCATATGTCCTTCGATACGAGAGACAAAGCAAATCGGCAGAGGCTTTGCTAGCAGAATACGGATTACTAGGCTTAAGCGGACTCTCTTCATTAAAAGGTTCGTCATCTGTGCTTTTTAAATCGCCATATACTTCATCAGTTGAGATCTGATGAAATCTTTTAACTCCATATTTAAGTGTAAAATCTAATAAGTTAGCTGTCCCTACGATATTACTTAAGATGAATTGGCGTGAAGAGATAATCGAATTATCCACATGTGTCTCTGCTGCAAAATTAACCACAACATCAAATGAGACGGAAGAAAAAAGATTATCTAAAAAATCCCTGTCTGTTATATCGCCTTTTATAAAATGAAAGGATGGACTTTTAAAAGCAAAACTCAAGCGGTCCAAATTGGCAGCATAAGTAAGAGCATCAAGGCCAAAGACTGTCCAATCTTCATTTAGGGATAACATATGATTCACAAAAGAAGATCCCATGAATCCCGCAGATCCTGTAATTAGAATATTCATATGCACATTATAATAACAAATTTACGCAGATAATTCAGTTCTTTCCAGCCCCCTGACAAGGGGGTGGAATTTACATGCTTATGAATATCTAGTACGAATCTATTTTGATATTGCGCTTTTTACAAAATGATAAAACAGAGGATGGCACCTATTCGGCCTGCTTTTGAACTCTGGATGGAATTGCACAGCGACAAAGAACTTGTTTTTAGGATTTTCCATAGCCTCTACAAGTTCTCCATTAGGACTCAGCCCTGAAAATACGATTCCGCTCTCTTCTAAAGCAGACCTATATTCGTTTGACACCTCATAGCGATGGCGATGGCGTTCGCTAATCTTCTTCTCATTATAAATTTTCTTCAAGAGCGTTCCATCTTTTATCATGCATTCATATGCGCCTAGCCTCATCGTACCGCCTTTGTCGCTTACGCCTTTCTGATTTTCCATAAGATCTATTACAAGATGCTTGGACTTAGGATTGAATTCTCTTGAATTCGCATCTTCCATCTTAGCCATGTTCCTTGCAGCTTCAATAACTGCAATCTGCATTCCAAGACATATTCCAAGGTATGGAATGTCGTTTACTCTGGCATAGTTGGCCGCCGCAATCATTCCCTCAATTCCTCTCTCTCCAAAACCTCCGGGGACCAATATCGCATCGACGTCTTTTAAATATGCCGCAGCCCCTTTTCTTTCAATTTCTATGGTATCAACCCAGCGGATCTTAACTTTCACATCATTATAAATGCCTGCATGATTAAGGCTCTCTATGATAGAGAGATACGCATCATGAAGCTGCGTGTACTTTCCGCAGATTGCGATCTCAACTTCTCCTTTGACATTTTTCATCCTCTCCTTTATCTCAAGCCATTTGGATATGTCCGCCTCTTGCGCATTTAAGGACAGTCTTTTCACCACATAGCTATCCAGCCCTCTTTCGTGAAGCATCAGAGGCACCTCATATAAGCTGCCGAGACTCTGGTTTTCTATTACGGCCTCTCTTTCCGTATTGCAGAACTGCGCAATCTTATCCAATATTCCATCTTCAAGCGGTTCATCTGCCCTAGTGACAATGCAGTCAGGCATTATTCCCATGCCCTGAAGCTCGTGAACGCTATGCTGCGCCGGTTTTGTCTTATGTTCTGCAGAACACTTCAAGTAAGGAACAAGCACAACATGTACAAACATACAATTTTCTCTTCCGATTTCGCTACGAATTTGTCTTACAGCCTCTAAAAATGGCTGAGATTCTATATCTCCTATCGTTCCTCCGATCTCAGTGATAACGACATCGGCCTTCGTAATGCCGGCTAGGCTATATATGAAATTCTTTATCTCATTCGTTACGTGAGGAATGATTTGAACGGTAGCTCCAAGGTATTCGCCGCTTCTCTCTTTATGCAAAACGTTCCAATATACTTTTCCGCTTGTAAGGTTTGAAAACTTATTGAGATTCTCATCTATGAATCTTTCATAGTGCCCTAAATCAAGATCGGTCTCTGCGCCGTCATCAGTTACAAACACTTCGCCGTGCTGATAGGGACTCATAGTTCCAGGATCCACGTTCACATAAGGGTCAAGCTTCTGAGCCGCAACCTTAAGACCTCTGAGTTTCAATAAGGATCCAAGGCTTGCCGCCACTATTCCCTTGCCAAGTCCCGATACAACACCGCCCGTAACAAAAATATGCTTGCTCATCACTTCCCCCCTAAAAAGAGAAAAAGGCATCCACCGCCTGGTGAACGCCTTTGTTCTTAACTTGCAATTTTATATATTTTATGACCGCATTAGTCAATATTAAAACCCTATTTTAAATTTTTTTATTATTTTTGATTCTTCCATCGTGACATTAATTCTTATTTTTAATATTTTAGTAGCATAATTTTCGGACAAGGGCGTCCTAAGAGCTGAGGTTACTCTCATCTCTTAGGGCGTTTTTTTATTTAGGAGGCTTTATGTGTACCGTTTTTGCAAGTGAAGGAAACAGGCTTACTTTAGAGGAAATCAAATCCCATCTTGAGCGCACTAAGCTTAGAGGCCCAGACGATGAGAGAATCGTAATGCTGCCTAAAGGCCGCTTTATGGCATTTCAGCGTCTAGCTATCATGGGTTTGAATGAAGAAGGGATGCAACCGTTTGGACTAAATGGAAACTATTCAATTACGAACGGGGAACTCTATGGCTTTAGAAAGACAAGAGAGGAGCTGAAAAAAGATGGGTATGCATTTGCCTCCGATTCTGACTGCGAAATAATGCTTCCGCTTTATGAGAAATACGGAACAGACATGTTTCTTCTTCTTGATGCGGAGTTTGCAACAGTAATCTATGATTCAAAGAAGGACTCTTTGATTGCGGCAAGAGATCCAATTGGAATTAGACCGCTTTTCTACGGCTATGACGAAGATGGAAAAATCGCATTTGCAAGTGAAGCAAAACTGCTGTTAGGACTATGCGAAAAGATTATCCCTTTCCCGCCAGGATCATATTACGATGGAGAGAAGTTCGTAAAATACAATGATATAGGATATGTGAAAAAGTTCATTAGCCCAGACATTTCTGCAGCGACGGAAAAGATAAACGAACTTTTAACCGAAGGCGTTGTAAAAAGGCTAGATAGCGATGCGCCTCTCGGCTTCCTTTTATCCGGAGGTCTTGACAGCTCCCTCGTCTGTTCTATTGCGGCAAAGACGCTAAAAAAGAAGATCAGGACTTTTTCAATCGGAATGGAAAAGGATGCGATAGATTTAAAGTATGCGAAAGAAGTCGCAACCTACTTGAATACGGAACACACGGAAGTAATTATTACGAGAGACGATGTCATCAACAGTCTTGAAGAAGTAATTTCAACGTTAGCGACTTTCGATATTACGACAATCAGGGCAAGCGTCGGAATGTATCTTATTTGCAAGAAGATCCATGAGACTACTGACATAAGGGTTCTGCTGACAGGAGAAGTTTCCGATGAGCTGTTCGGATACAAGTACACGGACTATGCGCCAAATGCGGAAGAGTTCCAAAAAGAAGCAGAGAAAAGGATGAGGGAACTATACGCCTATGATGTTCTTAGGGCTGACAGATGTATTGCAGACAACTCAATCGAAGCTCGCGTTCCGTTCGGAGATTTGAAGTTCGCAGGTTATGTAATGTCGTTAGATCCCGAGATGAAGATGAATAAATATGGCATGGGAAAATATCTTCTAAGAAAGGCGTTTGAAAAAGGGAATTATCTGCCCAAGACCATTCTCTGGAGGGAAAAGGCAGCGTTTTCAGATGCTGTCGGGCACAGCCTTGTGAACGATATCAAGGAATATGCAGAAGAACTATATGAAGGAGATGGATGGAAAGATGAATGTCTGAAATATGACGAGGTTTCGCGTCCGTTCACAAAAGAAAGCCTGCTTTATAGGACTATCTTTGAAAAATACTATCCAGGACAGAGCCAAATGATTCCAACATTCTGGATGCCGAATAGATCATGGCCAGGATGCAATGTAGACGATCCTTCAGCAAGAGTTCTTGCAAACTACGGCAACAGCGGAGTATGAGAGAAATCGTATTTAAGTAAACTAGATGCTTGTCATTTAGTTTACTTAAAAGTATGATCTAGGAATGCAAGTCCTTGAAGTAAGAAATTTAAATAAGAAAATAGACAATAAAGAGATTTTAAAAAATATAAGTTTTTCATTAAATAAGGGAGAAATAGTATTCTTAGCAGGATTAAACGGTTCTGGAAAATCGATGCTCTTAAAGACTATAAAAGGCCTTGAAAAGGAAAGTGGCGGAGAGATACTAATCAATGGAGAAAAAGCCAAGGCAAAAGAGAGGATGAAAAAAATAGCCTTGGTATTCCAAGACTCATCTTTAGAACTTGTCAGGGACAGCGTAAAAGAGGATATCGCATTCGGCCTTGAAAATATGAGGCTTGAAAAAGAAGAGATAATAAGAAAAGTCAATGAGACACTACGTACTTTCGGACTTGAAAAGATAAAGGATGAAAATCCAAGGGTGCTTTCAGGCGGAGAGAAAAGAAAGGTTGCAATTGCGAGCGTTCTTGCTATGGGACCTGACATAATCCTTCTTGACGAACCTCTCTCGTCGCTAGACTACCCATCGACTGTTTTAACGATTAAGACCATTATAGAGCTTAAAGAAATGAATAAGGCGATACTTCTTGTATCGCACGAGGCTGAAAAACTTATAAAACATACCGACAGGACAATCATTTTAAAAGACGGAGAGATCGTAGCTGACAAGAGAAGCAATGATGCTCTTGAAGATTTAAGAGAGAACAATATCTATATTCCGCCGCTAAAGTTTGAGGAAATGACATGGCTCAGCTGATATTCTCAAAAAGATCTAGAAAGACATTCCTAAGCAATATAAATCCTCTTGCAAAGCTCTTTCTCATGATAACTTTCTCAAGCCTTGTAATAGAGAACAACGCCATTGTTTTTTTAGCCGGAGCAGCTTCAATCACGCTAACCATGATCATAATACGGCTTCCTATCATCTCTTATATGAAAAAAAGCAAAGGCCTGGCATTCTTACTCATTTTAATATTCTTAACAGAGATTTTCGTATCAAAAAATGTAATTAAAGCATTTTATGAGGCACTTAAATTCTTTTTTCTAATAGCAACATCAGCAATATTGCTCGATACTACAAGCGCAAATGAGATTGCATCATCGCTTGGCGGAATGCTATCGCATGTAATTGGAAAAAGCGCATGGACCTTCTCATCCTACGTAATGCTCTCAATCTCTTTCATAAGCAGAATCTTCACTAGATCGTCTGACATGATGGATGCAAGGAAAAGCAGGCTCTATTCGTTTTTCTCCCATCCGATTAGTAATATAACAGAATATGTAAGTTCGTTGATTTTATATCTTTTCGACGATCTGCGGCTTTACTATCTTTCACTAGAATCGAGATTATATGATGACACGGCGGAAAGGATAAGAAAAGACTATAGGGCAAGCGACTATGCATTAATCATCCTTTCTCTTATTGTAATAATATGGATAAACGTTTTTTAAGAGAGAAGGTAAAAGCCGATTTAGCCGCATTCAAAAATAAAGAAGAAGAGGATAAAGAGATCGTAAACAGGATAAGATCTTTAAAAGAATATAAAGAGAATGATGTCATTCTCGTGTATTCGCCTCTTTTTGACGAAGTTGATATCTCACCCATTTTTTGCGACGACAAGCTGTTTCTTTTCCCTTATATCAATGGGGATGAAATGGCTTTCAGCACCGGGCCTTTAAAAATAGATAGATTCAATATTCCAGCGCCAATTGAGAAAAGAGAGACTGCATTTGATCGCGCTTTGATAATAGTTCCTGCAAGGGCGTTAGATAGGAATGGATTTAGGCTTGGACGCGGCGCAGGCTATTATGATAGATATTTAAAAAGAAATAAAAAGAGGCTTTTCAGCCTTTCAATTTGCTATAGCATTCAATTATTTGATCATATTCCGCATAACGCAGAAGATGAAAAGGTAAATTCAATTATAACGGGGAATGAACTCCTGTTTTTCTAAATGACGAAGGAATTCCTTTACCTGATGAGAGTCTATACCGTCTTTTAATTGCCTCCTGAAATCTTCATCATGGACCCAAGAGAGAATGTTAGACACAGAATGGATGTATTCAGCCTGTCGTCTTTTATTCGATGCCACAACAAATACAAGGCGTACAGGCTCGCTATAATGTTCGTCAAATATTATTCCATCTTTCGAGTAGCCTAATGCGATATGACAATGATCGATATCATCCAGCTTACCATGGGCTATGGCAACGCCATGCCCTATGCCGGTAGACTGGATCTTCTCCCTTTTATGCACGGCCTTGACGAACTTGTCCTTATCTTTAAGCTCGTCAAAAACCTTGCACTTGTTTATCACTTCGTCTATCGCACTAAACTTTTCGGTGCTCTCTAAATAGCAGAACACCATCTCAAGATCTTTCTTCATTTCTCGCTCAAATATTTGTTTATCGCACGAGCAGCTTTTCGGCCTTGGCCCATCGCAAGAATTACGGTAGCAGCTCCAAGCACGATGTCTCCTCCCGCATAAACGCCTGGAATGCTGGTTTCGTTAGTCTCTTCATTCACTATGAAGTTTCCTCTCTTGTTTACCTCAATCTCAGGCGTCGTCATCTTTATAAGCGGGTTAGATGCGTTTCCAATTGCGACGATGATCTCATCATATGCGATCTCTTCCTCGCTTCCTGGAATTTCAACAGGGCTTCTTCTTCCGCTCTGATCAGGCTCGCCAAGCTCGCACTTTCTTATAACAAGCGCCCTTACCTTTCCATTCTCATCGGCAAGGATTTCAACAGGCTGGCTGAGCATTCTGATATTGCATCCCTCTTCAACTGCGTGCTCCACCTCTTCCTTTCTTGCAGGCATTTCAGCTCTTGTACGCCTATATATGATATCTACGCACTCAGCCCCTAGTCTTAATGCTGTTCTAGCAGCATCCATTGCTACGTTTCCGCCTCCAAGAACCGCAACTCGGCGTCCGACATACTCAGGAGTATGGCTGTTCTTCTTATCATATGCCTTCATAAGGTTGCTTCTCGTAAGATATTCGTTTGCTGATAGAACTCCTACGTAATTCTCTCCCGGTATTCCCATAAATTTTGGAAGTCCTGCGCCAGTTCCGATGAAAATGGCATCAAAACCATCCTCCTCCATCAGTTCATAAAGCGTCCTTGTCCTTCCAACAAGTACGTTCTTCTCTATATCGACGCCCATTTTCTCAAGCTTCTGAATCTCTTTATCTACGAGATGCTTTGGAAGACGGAACTCTGGAATTCCGTAGCTGAGAACTCCTCCAGTCTTATGAAGAGCTTCAAACATAACTACGCTGTGGCCTTCCCTTCTTACGTCCGCAGCACACGCAATTGATGCCGGTCCTGATCCGACGACAGCGACCTTCTTGCCTGTTTCTGCCTTAATTTCAGGAAGATTCTCTTCACCGGCATTATAGTCAGCGACAAATCGCTCTAAGCGTCCGATTTGAACTGCCTTATCTACATCCTTTAGCGCCTTTCCAACAGTACAGTATTTCTGGCACTGGGATTCCTGAGGACAGACACGGCCGCAAATGCTTGGAAGTATGCTCTCCTGCTGAATAACGTCAAGAGCGCCTTTGAAATCCCTCTTCTGAACCTTCTCAATGAAAGATGGAATATCGATTGATACAGGGCAGCCTGTAACACAAGGCTTGTTCTTGCAGTTAAGACATCTGTTTGCTTCAAGAACTGCGATATCCTCAGTATAGCCAAGTGCGACCTCATCCATATTATGGATTCTCTCTTTTGCACTCTGGCTTGGCATCTCCTGTCTTTCAATAGCCATCCTATCTTTTACAGTCAGCTCTTGTGGAAGCTTCGCTAATGTTTCTTTTGCCTTCTTATCTAATTCTTGCACGTTCATATTAAGCCTCCCCTTCCTTGATGCTGTACTCAAGATGGCACTTGTGATGGGCCTCTTTCTCATAAGAGGAATATGTCCTCTGCCTCATCATCATATTCTCCCAGTCAACCTCATGGGCATCAAATTCAGGACCATCAACACATACGAACTTGGTCTCGCCACCGACAGAAACACGGCATCCGCCGCACATTCCAGTTCCGTCTATCATGATTGTATTTAAAGATGCGATTGTCTTAATTCCATATTCCTTTGTCGTCAATGCGCAGAATTTCATCATAATCGTAGGGCCGATCGTAACGACAAAATCTGGCTTCCAAGACTCACACAGCTCTTTTAAAGGTTCGGTTACGACGCCATTTCTGCCACGGCTGCCGTCGTCTGTAACAACGATCAGGTTTTCATCGATAGCCCTCATTTCATCTTCTTCAATCAAAAGGCTTTCGTTCCTTGCGCCAATGATGATCCTTACATCGTTTCCAATCTCTTTCAACGCCTTTGCAATCGGATAAAGAGGCGCGACTCCGATTCCGCCGCCGACACATACGCAACGTCCGAAATTCTCTATGTGGGTAGGCCTTCCAAGCGGGCCGAGAACGTTCTCTATCTCATCCCCTTCATTCATCATAGCAAGACGATGCGTTCCCTCCCCAATAGCCTGAAACACTATCGTAATCGTTCCATTCTTCTCATCTGCATCTGCAATCGTCAAAGGGATTCTTTCTTCAAAGTCCCCGCCTTTTTGTATTACGACAAACTGTCCAGCTTTCCTCTCTTTAGCAATCAACGGCGCGCTCAAAGTAAAGCGGAACACCTCCTTAGACAGCTTTTCCTTTTTAAGAATTTTATACATATATCTTTGTTCCTTATAAATTCGATTATCAATTTATCTAATTAAGGAAAAAGATAAAAGCATTTTTTCAAAAAAGGTAGAATATATTATTAAGATAACATTACAGATTTACACAAAACGTAAAAATAAATACACAAATATTTTAAAAACTATTGATTAACTATTAAGCATTCAATACAATTTGCCCTGTTTCCAACAAAAAAACGAGAAAATGATGGAATTTTTATAAACGGAAAGTCTATGTATCTTAAAATAATTTTGGCGCTACTACTATTTTTACTTACATCATGTCCAACAGCACCTCCCCTAGATCCATCCGATCAGTATGAAGCTTATGTCATTCCAAACACTCCGCAAAGCGTAACAGCTACTAACGGCTATGAGGATTCGATAACCATCTCTTGGCAGGCAGTAGATGATGCGACAAGCTACCAAGTGTGGGGAATTGAGGGAGAAAACTACGGCACAAGCAATTCTAGAGCAATCGGAAGCGAAAGCTACAACACTCTCTTAGAGCGCGGTTTCAATCTTATAGAAGATACATCTAACACTAATTATACACTCTCTGCAGATAGCGGTAAAAGCTATGTCTTTTCTATCGTTGCGATGCGAAACATCTCTTCTAGCGCAACTTCAAGCTCAAAACAAATGCTATATTCAAATCCAAGTGAATATGTGGAAGGCTCTGTAGCAGGAGATATAAGACTTTCAGGCATTGCTAATTCAAACTCGACAGTCCTTTACTATTCTGTAGATGGAATTGAAAGCATCCTTACAGGAAATAAGCTCTACAGCCCTGTCTTTTCCGTCGAATATAAAGAGATGGGAACAGGAGAATGGAAGAAGGCCGTCATTGAAGGAAGTAGCGATGGAAGCACAGAAGACTTTACGTGCACGCTAATGGCATCGGACAATCAACTGACTGCAAACACTTACTATGACTTCAGAGTCAGCATGAACGTACTATCTGAAAACGGGAACGTCATTACGACAAAGACAAGCGACACATTCACTCTTTTAACAGATGTAAACTTGATTCCGGAAAGCATAGACGACATCTCCGTATCTACAACTATCAGCGATTCGGTTGAAATAACATTCACAGCTCCGGCAATTGCACAAAGCGAAAATCATTACTCTAGCTATTTCAGACTTGAAAGAAGCGAAGACAAAAATAATTTCTCCACAATCTTCGAGGGCCGCTCTGACTCAGAAGAACTTTCGTTAATAGAAAACACATATACATATAAGGATTACAGCGCTGAAATCAACAAGACCTATTACTATAGAGTTCAAAACGGCTTTGTAAATGAAGATGGCGCGGTAATTTGGCAAAGCAGCATAGATGAAAGCAAGATTAGCAGCGAAGGACATAGGACATGGAGAGCAGAACAGGCTGAGGTAGAGATAATAGGCACTACTGCAAACGACGATGGAATTGCAATGACGAGAAATCTTAATTTCTCATTCTCTTATGAAAAAGAAATTCCTGAAAATTTAACATTCTCACTTCTAATTAAGAAATGGAGCGAAGACGGCAATAAGAGCACAAAAGAGGAAGAAGAGATCACAATAAGCACTAGCGATAACGGCACTATGACATTTTCTAAGGTCATAAGCACGCTCGAAGATGACAACTATCAAACGTTCTCATTCTCTTTAAATACATATCAAGATGGAAATCTTCTCGACAGCATATTATTCTCAAGCGATGAAATCATAGACCTAGGAAGAAGCCTTTCTGAAAACTTAATAAAAACATTCTCGGCTTCTGACAATTACGTTGGAAAAGTAAGGCTGACTTGGCAAGTTGAAAGCACAGTTTGGAATGAAAAGTACAAATTCTACATTGACGAAGCAGAATATGCAGAAGATGTCGAAATAGAAAAAGACGGAGACATAAGGTTCGCATACATTCCATCAGACGGAAATGATCATGAGTATAGAATAGAAGTCGAAGCAATGCTTGGAAACGTCAACTCAAGACAGATATATCCTTATGCCGCCATTGGAAAAACTCTTTCATCTCCTTCAGGGCTGAATGCAACGGACGGAGAATATATAGAAGGAATTGAAATAACATTTGACAAATCTGAAGACGAAGAGATTATATACGATCTTGAATACTCAGAAGACGATGGAAAGATTTGGCAAAATCTCGAGCAGAATAATAGCGGATCATTCTTCTTAGAGGCAAAGAACAATCAAGAAGATGGAAAGACGATATTATTCAGACTAAGAAGCGCAAACATAAATGACAGTGGAAATTATACAGACTGGAGCGCAGTTGAAGAAGGTTGCGTTTTCGGCCCTGCAGAAATGAATTTGGTTGCAGGATACGAAAGTTCTGCAGATACAATAGAGCTGTCATGGAATGCCGTGACCGGCGCAGACTTTTATTATATAAGAAGGGATGGTGAAAACCTTCCGGGAAAAGTCAGAACGACATCATACAGCGATGAAAGCATAGCATACTTAACCCCTAGCGAAAGCATAAAAGAGCCTCTTTCAAAAGATTACGAGTACGAAGTAATTCCTGCAAAAGATGGAGATGAGGAAGTTCTCGCTGTTGCGGCAAAAGCAAAAGGAAAGCTTTTCTCCCCTCCAAGTGAAATCAGGGCAAGCAAAGGGGAACTTGCAAATTACGTGCATCTTACATGGAATAACAGCAATAAAGACGACGAGAACATACGCTACATCGTCAAAAGATATAATCTTGATGATGATGGCAACGAAATAGATGTTAAGACATTCCAAAGGACAAGGAACACTTATTTCGACGACACATCTCCAAGCGGAAAAGCATACTATACCGTACAGACTGTAGATATAAGCAATGATCTAACATCGCTCTTCCAAAATGGTTTTAAAGAAGAAGAAAACACCATTTTTAAAGAAACTGAGGATGCAAATCTCGGCTATCCATTGGAAAACGTCGGCGCTCCTGTCATCAGAACCGTATTGGACGAAGAAAATTTCGTAATGCCGTATGTTCAGCTTATTTGGGAGAGAGTCGATGGCGCGACAAGTTACAGGATAGAACCAATAATAAACAATAGAAATGCGAATACGGATTATGAAGAAGAAATAAAACCAGTTGATGTAACAGGACTTAAATATGATCCAGAAAGTACTGAAATAATTACAAACGGCCTAAGGGAAACAGAGCCTGGCTATCTTTCTTATGATCCATATACGAACGAATACACATATAACGACAATAGCGGAATGCTAAGAACCACGATTGCCATCACTGGCTATCAAATTAGTGCGCTCCATGGTCAAGAGGAATCTGATGCAGCACTCTCAAGATCTACGGTATATAGAACACCAAGAACAGATGAAACAGTCTCTATTGCAAATGAAATTGTATATAAGGCGCTACATACGGCAGATCAATCAAGTACGGTTAATGGAGACTGGTTCCAATATGACCTAAATGGAGATTCCCTCTACTATTATTATCCAAGCATAGACAATGCAACTCTTACAGTCAGAATTCCTAGGACAGGTGGAATGAGCCATTACACGGGAGATGCGACATTTGATAAGTACGAAGAAGAGAACATAGGATCTATTTCTGGAAGCTTTACAACAGATACAGAAACATCTGGAACAGATAAATATGCAGCAGGAGACGATCCGTTAAAAGAATTAAAGGCAGGAAAAATCACTTTAAACCTGCTTTCCATTACCACAGCAACAGGAGAGAGCGGAAACTTTAAAGCAGCAGAAATCAGCTACCCTACAATCGATGTAAATTCAATTAACGATTCAAATACATACTCAGTCACTGTTGCTGAAAATGTTGAGAACGTTAATGACGGCTCTATGATTTCAAGGCCGTTCTAGGAGAAAAGAATGAAAAAGAAAATAAGCCGCTTAATTATGCTTTTTATAATCACAGCCTCTTTTCTATCTTGCTCATGGGACGTTTGGGGCGGAGAATTCATAGACTATGGGGAAGGTAGCGCAAATGCAAACGCATCCCGACTCTTTATAGGCGAAAAGCCTGAGAATATCAGCGTAACAAAGTCACGATTTGCTGATGAAATAGTAATCTCCTGGGATATGGTATCGGGGGCTGATTATTACGAAATATTCAAAAGCGAATATCAAAAAGGAGATGATCTAACTAACCTCTCTTGGACAAGACTTACAAACACAATAGTAAATACAACGTATTATTCAGATAAAGATGTAGAAGATGGCCGCTATTATGCATATAGAGTAAGAGCAAGATCGTTTATCTACCGCGACACGCTTGGAAGTTTTTCCGATATTGAGACTGGATGGACTCTCTCCCCTCCGCTCTCTGTCGAAGCATCCCAAGGTGAAAGCACTACAGCTATAAATATAACGTGGTCTCCAGTTTCATCTGTTAGAGGATATAAAGTCTATTGGAGCGATACCGGATACGACGGCACATGGAACGCCGTAAGCTCTTCTATTCTTCCAAGCACTGCAACAAGCTATAGTTTTGCCCCCGACTCAACGTATTATGGGAAAACGCTCTATTTTCATGTGACTACCGTAGCAAACGGAAATAATGAAAGCGAAAGCAGCATAAGACGCCAGGGCTATACGCATGTAGAGGGTGCGCCTACAGCTCCTGAAAATTTAAGCGCGACAAAAGGAGAGAGCACGTCATCCATTACTTTAACTTGGACTGAAATGGCGCCAAACGAAGGCTCATATGATTGGGAAATATATAGAAGAGCAGGAAACGAAAGCGAGACTCTCATCTATTCAACTGCAAGGGGAGATGATCAACCAGCCGTGGAAGGCGGACTAATGAGCTATGTAGATGAAAACAACCTATCCGCAGGTATTGTTTATACATATACGGTCATGGCAATTGGAGAGATAGAAAATAGCGATGGAAGCAAGCAAAGCGTAAACGGACTGCCATCCACAATCGAAGGCTACCTGCTCTCTCCTCCTACCGTAATTGAGCAAGCAAGAATAAACGATAGCGCAGACGGCTTCATCTTTACATTCTCTTCCCCTCTTGGAGATGACGGAACAAAGCCTTTGAAATACAACGTATATGCAAAAGTAAATTCTTCGGATAATTTCTCATCATCTCCTATCATCTCAGGAGATCTTAACGGAAGCGAGAGCTATACCATAGAAATCCCATACCAAAGCGGTGGAAACGAGTATTTTGATATCAGAGTACAATATGGCGATTTGGAAAGCGTCGGATACGCATCTTTAAATGGCAATCTATATGTCCC
The DNA here is from genome assembly GCA_949289305.1 of uncultured Spirochaetales bacterium. Classification (GTDB taxonomy): domain Bacteria; phylum Spirochaetota; class Spirochaetia; order Sphaerochaetales; family Sphaerochaetaceae; genus Ornithospirochaeta. The sequence goes on along the minus strand of CASENB010000029.1, from coordinate 15,641 downwards.
ACGTCCTATAAAAGCAAGAGGATACTCTGCAAGCGATAACTTATACCTCGATAATATGAACGCAGAAAATGGGCAATACCCGATTCTCCTTCAGCTGGATAAGGATAGCAATGCGATATCATATACTGTAAAAGTCTGGACTGCCGATCCTCTCAGCGCAGAAGAAAGCGCAGACTTTGAATATGAAATAAGCCCTAGCGAAAGCGATGACGGAGAGACTTACGTAATTACGATAGATAGAGAGGCAACACCTAGTGTTGGCAACCTCTATTACTATGCAGTCAGAGGAAAAGACAGGCTAAACAGAGAAGGAGAATGGAGCAATATAGACTCAGGCTACTCTGCACTTACGGGAAGCGAGCTTATTAAGCACATGCAAGTATTCTGTTTAAAGCCATGGGAGTACATAGGAACAGAACTTCTTGGAAGCGAGCTTTCGACAAAATGGAGAAACAGCGCAATATATTCTTATGTTTCCCAAGCAGGCATGGGAAGCTTAGGAAGCGCAGAGGAAAGCGGAAACGCATCTGGAAGAATGACATATAATGCCTCCTACTCTCCTCCGGCTTCTGGAAGCGTCTCATTCAGTTATACAAACTTTGGCGAAAAAGATTATATGCAAATTAACGGAAACTATAATATGAACGTAAGTCTTTCAGGCTCAGGAAGCTGTAACGGAGGAATCACTATTAGCGGAATGTATAATGCGACAATCGGATTTACCAACATATCCGTCTCAAGTCAGAAATTTGTTGGAACGTATACTGTTACACAGCAAAACGGACATTCTTCAGAAGAAGTAAGTCCAGATCAGGCGGTAAGATAATGAAGAAAATATTTGCTGCTTTAATAAGCATTATCATGCTCGTCGTATCATGCGATCTCGCTACCATTCCAAACCCGATTACAGGAACATACGTTCTCAGAGAAGCAGGAACGACAAATTTCTATAGGGCAGCATTCTCTTTAAACGAGGATGGAAGCTTTGATTATGCCGAAATAGTTGAAAATAAAGACATAATAAACATGAGCGGCTCTTACACATACAACCTAACATTCTTTGATTTTGAAAGAGCTAACGGGAACATATCATTTTCCCTGATATACCCAGACAACATCCTTGAAAGCGGAATTCAGAATCTGATTATAAAGCATGGCAACACGTCGTTTCTATTTGATTGGCAAGCTGACAAGAACTCTGGCCCAAAATCTTTAACTCTTGTTGTTAACCCATCAAACAGCGCACAAAACTACGAACTAATTTATTTAGGACGTCCAGGAAAACTTCCAGAGTTAAGCGGGGAGGATTTATGAATAAAATCAAGCTGTTCGTCGCAGTTCTTTTTCTATCTTTATCTTCACTCTTTGCTGCAGAGGAGAATACAAGCTGGTGGCAAAGAGAGATTGAGGACGTAGGGCTAAGCTACGATCTCTATTTAAGGATGCCAGTTGCGTATGACACTTCGACAATCGGGGCCGGAGGCGGTTTTAACATCGGCTTGAAAACAAAATCATTTAAATTCGAAGTCTATGCCTTAGGAGATTATTTTCTCTCCCCTCATGGAAGCAGCGGCGGCGTACAATCACTTGATTTCATGATAGAACCTGGCGTTATGTTCGCATGGAAACTTCTTGAAGTATGGAAGACACGCACATACATCGCGCTAGACGTCGGATACTTCATGCAATTTGCATCCCTTCCTTGGTATCCGGAGGATATCTTCTTAGCAGAAAACGGCGTAATGCTACGGCCTAAAGTCGTAACAGAATTTGTGATTGCAGAGCATTACGATATGTCGATAGGCATATTCTATCAAATACCAGTCTATCCGAACTATTCGGGATATAGAGGTTTTGGAATAATGCTTGCAGTTCTTTAAGAGGGATAGGATGGTTAAAAAGATCATACTGGCACTGCTTTTCATTTTTACTTTGACATCTTGTTCTAATGAAGTTGCAGATGTTGATATTAAAGAGACGACGTTCTCCTTCTCTTTAGTTGGAGAGAATGACATAGACGAAGTCATCATAAATGGCGATGCCTTTGAAAAAAGCGCTAGCCTATCATTTTCTTTTACGACGGACGGAGATCCTGTAAAGTTCATCTTCTTATCCAGCGGCATAGTAAAAGCTCAAAAAGAAGTATCTGAATATAATATCGGAGAAGTTAACAGCTATGCTCTTAGCACTGAAGATGTCTTAATTAAAGATCTTTCTGCATATTGCATTGAAAGTTCCATTTACGTCTCTTGGCAAAAGGTAGAAGGCGCAGATTCATATATAGTAAGAAGTTCAAATCTAGCAGAAGTAATAACAGAAGAAAACACAGCAACAGTAGAAGGAAGCGTTGGAGATGAAATAACAGTCGTGCCGACTTTCTCGTCTTTCTTTGGAGAAGAATGCAAGGTAAAAGCAACCGATGGCAAAGAAGACATTCTTATAACAGTTGTTCCGCCTAGCCTTGGCAGTGACATCTCATTTGATATCTCAAGTGATGATATCAAACTAGAATACGGAGGATCTATTGGCTTTCATCTAGATTTAGAAGATGGAAACTATGATTCCGCCATTTGGATTTTAAATGGTGAAAAAATAGGAAGCGGCAATGAAATAAATATAGATTGGGATAATGCAAATCTCAATCTGGGATCAAGAGAAGAGGCGCTCACCCTTCTTTTGGAAATTGACAAAAAACAGTATTCAAAAACAATAACATTTGTTTGTTAATGGGGAGTTAGGATTATGAGAAACAAATTGTTAACAATCGGCATGGTCATTTTAGCTTTAGCATCATGCGCACAAGATCCTATTGGAAGCGGCAGAGCCGATTTGACGATCACGACAAATCGCGTCACTTCAAGGACGATCATTCCTGTAGAACCTGAAATCGTAAAGTACTCTGTCACACTCGAGGGAGAGACAGAAGACTATTCAGGTACATTTACGACTGAAGAAAACATTACATTTTCTAGCGTCCTTGTAGGATCTTACAATGTAATAGTTGATGCTCTAGACAGCAGCGGCGTAAAAGTTGCAGAAGGAAGTGCAAGCGTTACTATAAAAGCAGCAGGATCAAACAGCACAACCGTAAATCTAAGCTATCTTGAAAACGGCACAGGAAAAATGGTTGTAGATATCTCATGGAGCGAGAGAGGCGAAGGCTTTTCAGGACCATTTGAGGATGCGCTTGAAAATAAAAGCTTAGGCTTCAGGGCAATGAAGAGCGACGGGAAAGCGTATGTAGATGCTATCCAATGGGCAGATGAGGATGATTTTGCGAATAAGAAAATTACATACACTGCCGATGGTCTTACAAAAACAAACGGAGAGAGCATCTACTTTGAAATCTACACAAAAATAGATAAAGAGGATCAGGTAATTGCAAGGACATTCTATACAGTAGTTCAAATCCTGCCAAATCTCACATCCATACCAGATGCAAACGAAAGAGACAACTTTAAAATTACAGATGACAGCATCATCTCATACATAATGAACGTAAGAAAATCATCTGTTAAGGCTACTATAAATGAAAATAATCCTGATAGTGCCGTAGATATTTCATGGGCTTATCCAAAGCTTTCAAACGGGAAATATAACGGAACTCTTATTGTAACTCTTTATGATAGTAAAGACAATTTAATAGAGGATAAAGAAGTTCATTACGATCAAGACGATGAAAATGGAAGTGAGACTTTTTCAGACCTTTCTACGAAAGAGTCATACAAAGTAACATTTCAAAACAGAAGCGATTTCGGCTACTCAACTACCCTAACTGCTCTTGAAAACATCAGAACAAAAATCGTTGTAGAGGAGATAGAGATTACAAGCAATATTAAAGATACGTATACGATGGGAGAGAGCGTAAAAGTTGATGTAAATATTACACCAGAGTATGCAACGCTAAAAGAGTATACGATATCTGTAACACCTAATGACGGAGTAACTGTCAATGATGCAGAAAAGACTGTAACGTTTAATAAAGCAGGAGCCTACAATATTACTGTAGAGCCCAAGGATGTAAGCTCTAATGCAACAGATTCAAAAGAAGTAAAAGTTCTGCTAAGCACTCCAGCAAATTTCACATCTGCTTTACAAGAAAAAGGAATACTTCTTTCCTGGGAAAAAGTTGAAAGCGCTACAGGATACCGCATTACAAAGACAATAAATGAAATAAACAAAGTAGAGACGATAGATATTCCTTCAAATGAAACTACATCGTACTTAGACAGCGCAACATATGCAGGAATGACTCACACCTATACAATTCAGGCTGTAAGCGAAGGGAATCTATACGACTCGGCAATAAGCGATGCAACAGAGCAAAAGATAGAACCAAGCGATATCACAATAAAGCTTCCTGAGAATATAGAGAGCATAGAACTTACTAAAATCGACTTTGGCGGAAATTATCTTGTGCTGAATACCGACACAGAAGAACATAAAACGCTATCAGTTTCTATTTCAAACGATATTGAAGGCGCTACATACTCTTGGCTGTTAAACGGAAATAAGATAGCTCCTGCCGATGATTCAACATCCTCTGCTAGCATCTCTTCAGAGGTCCAAAACATCACGATTGAAAACACGAATAAATATCTACACATTTCAGGATATGAGAATGCAAACACTCTCACGCTTGTTGTTACCGTAAATGGAAAACAATATAGCATTTCAGGAACTTTCTATTTGCTGCGAGAAGAGCTAAAAAGCAGAATGTCTATTACTTTAGAAGACGGCAGCACACCTTCTGAAGTACGTTATAACAGTCCTATAGAACTAAAAGCAACGTTTGATCCTGAATTAGATTATAATCCTCATGTAGTATGGGAAATCGTAAGTAATAACGAAGAAAAAATTGCAACAATAGATCAAAGTGGAAAACTTACATCATTAAGAGACGGGGACGTAACAGTAAAAGCCACTGCTGTTGCCACAGGACTAACAGATGAGATAAAACTAAAGTCTTATATTCCTGCAACAGGAGTTACAATAACAAAACCTGACCATAATATCTTGGTACTAAAAAAGCTTGGCGTTTCTGTAACTTCAGCAACTGAAACAGTTCCTGGTTATGATTCTTTTACTCTAGAGGCAAATCCAACCGCAGCAAATGAAGAAAAAGTTTCCTCTATGGTCATATGGACTTCTTCTGATGATAGTATTTTAAAAGTAAACAAAGAAGGAAAACTGGAAGCTGTAGCAGCAGGCACTGCTACAATTACTGCAAGTATTGATGGGTATACGGCAACACAGCAAATATATGTTCTTGACCTTGATGTGAAATCAGGAACGACTACTATAACAAATGGTTCAGTAAGTGTTGAAAGATGGGATTGGTCAGAACCAGTCCCTGTTCAGTTAGTTTTTAATACCCATAACTATACTAATGATAATAATCCTTTGAAATTAAATTGTGTTTGGGGATTTAATGGTTCTCAAACTAATAAATTCATAGGATCTAGCAATGCTGAATATATAAAAATCCAAAACGAAAACAACTTTACAGCAGAACTAAGAAGATTTTCAAACCCAAGTAAACCTACCGTAAGTGCATTCTTGCAATTAAATGATACTACAATTGCATCCGTTAGTTTTACTGCCAATACTTAATTAATAAGAACGTACGCATATAACCTTGGGACAGTGGATTTATCAATCTGCTGTCCTTTTTCTATTTATTTAAATCGCAGATTTCAATCATTCTCATCGGTGTAAGAAACCTCAATAAGCAATCTATCTTACAAGAGAAGAAAACGCCATTGCTTTAGAGAAAAAATACTCCATTAATTGTGACTTCAAATGAGAGGCATATATCGCCTATCATCTTCGATAAAATAACCATTGATTAAAAAAGTGCGGCTTTAAACCGCACTTTGCTTATTAGTTAGAAAAGGAATTGTTGAACTTATCCAAATCCTTATTTGAACCAGAGAGAACCAAAATCTCATCTTCGCTTAAAATTGTATCAGGACCTACGCTTCCGCTTGCCCTTCCGTCCTTTACGACAGCAATGAGCGTTATTCCATACTTCTCTCTGATCTTAATATCTTTTACGCTTTTATTATTCAGTTCCTTTGGAGTTCGGATCTGTATGATTGAAAACTCCTCTGAAAGAGGAAGGATGTCTTCTGCAAGATTCTCTGAAAGTCTTATTGCAGTTCTCTTTCCAATTTCAGTCTCAGGGAATACGACATCTGCACCAAGCTTTCTAATTATCTTTGCATGATCCTCGCTTATAACCTTGCAAATTACATTTTTAACTCCAAGTTCTAGAGCATTTAACGCCGCAAGAATCGAGCTTTCAACGTCCTTGCCTATTCCGACGATAACAGTATCGGCATCCTGAATTCCTGCCTCAGTAAACGATTCCTTTGAAATATCGTTTATTACATAGACCTCTGCATTGCTCTCATATAACGGTCTGAGCCTGTTCTGATCCTGATCAAGCGCAATTACGTACTTTCCTCTCGCTAAAAGTTCTGTAGCGACAGCCAAACCAAAACGGCCTACTCCAACCACAGCAAACACTTTGTCTCCGTCTTTTTTCATACCTCTCATCCTATTATTACCTTCTCCTCTAAATATCTAGCACTGTTGATGCTCTTCTTTGCAAAAGCAGTAATGATCGTCATGAAACCGACACGTCCCAAGAACATCAGAACAATTAGAATAATCTTTCCTAGCGACGACACATCCGGCGTTATTCCCATCGTAAGGCCTACCGTCGCATATGCAGAGACCGCTTCATAGACTATCATATCAAGCGGGAATGCTGGGTCTGTAAGCGTTAAAAGAAACACGGCAAATGCAATGATGAGAACAGACAGAATTATGGCAAAGAATGCTTTCATCACAGAATCCTGGCTTATCTCTCTTTTAAATGCCGTTGCGTTTCTTCCAAGCAGAAGATAAAAGCTTGCCTTCACCGCCGTAAAGAATGATGTTGTCTTTACACCGCCTCCGGTAGATCCAGGGGATGCTCCTATGAACATCAGAACGATGGTCAGAAGAACGCCAGCTTGAGTAAGCGTGCTCTGATCATATGAGAAATATCCTGCAGTCCTTGTGGTAACTGATTGGAAGAACGCATTCAACAGACTTATGTCCTTCAAGCATATTTTGAAAAGAATGGTTCCGACAATGATAAGGAATGCCGTCGTAGAAAGTACGATCTTAGTATGCAGGCTTAATTTCTTCTTTTTCTTTATATGATCTAACAGATCGCCATAGAGCAAAAAGCCGAGTCCGCCAAAGATTATCAGGCTTGCAATTGTAATAATTACAAGAGCATTCTCATTCCACTTCATCATACTGTCAGAGAACAAGTCAAAACCTGCATTGTTAAATGCTGAAACAGAATGGAAAAGGGAATAATACATTGCTCTTGGTATGCTGAAATGCTTTCTAAACTCAAGAAATAGCAAGAATGCGCCTGATAGCTCTATGATCGCAGTTACAGAAATCGCAAGCTTTAACAGCTGTCTTGCATCTATCTTCTGATCAGCACCAAGAGAATCCCTAAGCAGATTCGCACTCGCTTTGTTCACCCTATTTCCAGTTAAGCTTATTATGAGAACTGCAAGAGACGCATATCCCAAGCCTCCAATCTGGATAAGAAGCATCATTACAAACGAACCGAAATCAGAAAGCGTCTTGGATATGTCAACAGGAGTCAGACCTGTAACACAGACTGCTGAAGTAGATACGAAAAAAGCATCCAAAAATGATAATTCAACCCCACTTTGCCTAGAAAGCGGAGAATATAATATAACTGCCCCTACTGTTATGATCAACATGAAACCTAGCGCAAGCTTAAGGCCGGGTCTAAGTCTTCTTCTGCTTTTCATAATGCACTGATAATAGCACATAGATATTCAAACTTCAAGGTTGAAACAGACAAGGTAGTAAGGATACTTGTCTAAAAAAAGAGGGCTCCTATTACAAGAGCCCTCCTCGTGTGTATGCCTATGTTAATTAAATTTTTAGTTGATCTTCACTTCGATCCTCTTCGGTTCCGTCTTCGCCTTCTTCATTATTGTGATCTTAAGTATGCCGTTTTCACTTGATGCTTCTACTGCATTATCATCAGCATCTTCAGGAAGCGTGAAACTTCTAGAGAACGAAGGAAGTGAAATCTCATTTATGATATATCCTTTCCTGTCCCTGTTATCCTTATCGCAAGAGACTGTAAGCGTCTTATTCTTGCAATAGATTTTGATATCGTTCTCATCATATCCCGGAACTTCAGCCTCAATCACGTATGCATTCGCATTTTCGTATACGTCTACAGGAGGGAATCGATCCGAACTTGATTCGAAGAAATCATTGAAGAAATTGTCAAAATCAAAAAGACTTGGGAAATTGCGTTCGATATAGTATCTCATGGTATGCCTCCTTAGTTAGTCTTAACCTCAATTCTCTTAGGCTGTGCTTTTTCAGTCTTTGGAAGATCTATTACAAGAACTCCATTCTTAAAGCTTGCACTTACATCCTCTTCCTTTGTGTCTTCAGGAAGTGTGAAGCTTCTCTTGAAGTTTCTTGATACTCTTTCCTTGATGAGATATTTCTTCTCACCCTTCTCTTCCTCTTTCTTCTCTGTAGATCCCTCGATTGTCAATACGTGGTTCTCTACATAGAGTTTGATCTCTTCCGGTTTAAATCCTGGGATCTCTGCGCTTATCTCATAAGATTTCTCATTCTCTTTTACATCTACTGCAGGATATTTGACTCCTGTAAAGATAGAATCGATTAAACTATCCAAATCGTTGTAGTGTTTCTGATATTTCATTATTGCCATTTTAGGGCCTCCTTGAATTCTTTATTTTGTTTTACATAACTAGTATCGCAAAAGCCGTGCCAACTTTTATAATTATTTACATCATATAGAATTAATATTTCTAGGCAATTTCATCTATCTTATACATTGAGTCATTTTGATACAGCATCAATTATAAGCAACTGCTAATGTGCCATTTTTGCCCATGAAGGTAAATAAAGACTATTTTAAATAGTGTCATTTTGATACATTATTCATATAATTTATTATATTACAATATTTTATCCACAAATAGTATTATTTAAAGCTTTCTAGTCCACCTTGAATTTGCTAAGCCTGCTTATATATAATTCGGCCATGAACGTTGTCATAATAGGGGCAGGAAGACGAGGACTTCGTCTTGCAAAACATTTAATTGAAGAGAATAAGAACGTAATATTCTTAGATTCCAATGCAGAAAGATGTCAGCAGGCAGTTGCAAAACTAGATTGTCTTGCAATCTGCGGAAGCGCGACAGACGTAAACAAACTGTTAGAAGCGCAAGCAAATCATGCAGATGCCGTCATTGCAGTAACAGACAATGACGAAACAAACCTTGTAAGCTGTGGAATCGTGGCATCTGAATTTCCAGAAGTGAAAACAACGATCGCAGCAATAAGAAGCATCAGCTATATAGGCAAAGGCTCGCACCACCCTATCCTTGGAATATCGTATATAGTAAACCCGGATGAAGAGGCGGCAAACAGAATTTTAGGAATCATACAAAGCGGATTATATAAAGATGTAATCTCATTCCCAGACGCGCACTTCATGCTCTTTGCGACAACAATAAAGAAAGACAGCCCTTTCCGTGATAAAACGCTTATAGATGCAAGAAAGGAGATCCCAGGACAATACGTCATTGCAGGAATTAGAAGAAAAAACAAGGTATTCACCCCTTATGGAGACTCCATTATCAAAATGGGAGATGAAATTGCAATCATCGTTGACGAGGAAGAGAGCAAAGACATCTTCACCGTACTCTCAGGTCCTGTAGACGATTCACGCATAAGAAAAATGCTTATCGTCGGCGCAACGAGAATCACACGCTATCTCCTCACCTCTTTTACAAGCCAGCAGAGAAAGAAAGTAACATTGATAGAGAAAGACGAGAAGACTGCAAGGGAATTTCTAGAACTATTTCCAGACGTTCTTATCATCAACGCAAGCGTAACAGATGAAGCAATTTGGGATGATGAGAAACTCTATGATTCAGATCTGGTTATCAGCGTCACAGAAAATGACGAGCTTAATATCATAACAAGCTTATATGCAAAACGTCTTGGAGCTAAAAGGGTAATATCTTTGATAAAGACAAACAACAACTACATACAGCTTGCATCGCATCTTGATATAGATGCGACAATAAGTACGACAAATGCAACTGTAGACACCCTTGTAAGGCATTTAAGAGGAAGTTCGATAGAAACTCTTCACAGCCTTTTCGACGGAGCTCTCGAAGTTTATGAATTCGTCATCGGAGAAAGTTTCAGATATCTGAACAAGGCCCTAAAGGATGTAAACCTAAGAGGAAAGGCAATAATAGCCGGAATAAAAAGAAGCAGCGGAGAAAACTTCATTCCAGGTGGAAACTACTCATTCACTCTTAATGATACCGTAATCGTTGCATCCGCGCATAAAGACCAAAGCTTCGTAGCAGAGCTGTTTGGAAATTAAAGAAAGAGATGAATCCTAAGTCCGTCATAAAGCTTCTATCCTATGTAATGCTCTTTTTAGCATTCCTTATGCTGCTTCCACTTTTTATCGCAAGGCATTATGGGGAAGAAGATGCCTACATGGCGTTTTTGACGACACTTAGCCTGCTAGTATTTTTCGCACTTCTTATAATCCTTTATTTAAGAGGAGAAGAGGGTGCGAATAAGCTATCAATAAAAGACAGCTACATATTCGTAACCCTTACTTGGCTTTTAATTGCATTTTTCGGATCGATCCCCTACTACATGACCGAAGTCTCAATGAGTTTTGCCGAATCTTTCTTCGAAACGATGAGCGGATTTACAACGACAGGAGCAACGGCAATCCCCAATATAGATGAAAAACCGCTTTCAATACTGTTCTGGCGCAATATGACAAACTGGATAGGAGGAATGGGAATCATCGTACTCTTCGTCGCCCTGCTCCCTGCAGTCGGCGTAAAGGGTTCTGCGCTAATCGGTGCAGAGACAGTAGGCCCGACAAAAGATAAGCTCACGCCTCAAATCAGACTTACTGCAGTATCTCTTTGGCTTATTTACCTAGCCCTGACGCTCATTCAGATAATTCTTCTCATTCTTGGAGGTCTTAATCTATTTGATGCAGCCACTATAGCATTCGGAACTATCGCTGCGGCAGGTGTCGCACCGCGTTCGGGCTCCATCGCCGCCTACAACTCTCATTACGTAGAATGGGTATGCACTATTTTCATGTTCGTATCGGGTACGAACTTCGCACTATTTTTTAAGATGCTTCAAGGCAAATGGAGAAGAGTTTTTAAAGACGGAGAATTCCGACTCTACTTAGAACTCACAATTGTCTTCTCTCTTCTTGTGTCAATTAATCTTTTTAAAAGCGGAATCGCATCCCTTTCAGATTCAATCAGACTCGGAGTATTCCACGTAGTCTCCTTTATAACTACGACTGGTTTCACATCAACAAACTACTCTGCATGGCCTATGTTTTCTCAGATCGTGTTGTTCGTACTTCTGTTCATAGGAGGATGCTCAGGAAGCGCAGGAGGCGGCATAAAAGTCATAAGGGTAAAAGTGCTCTATCTTATGGGAACTAATGCAATGGTAAAACGTATCCACCCTAATGCCGTAACGAATATCAAAGTCGGAGATAACGCCATAAGCCAGGAAACATGTTCTTCAATCGCCGGCTTCATAGGAATGTATTTAATAACCCTTTTCATAGGCACTATGGTAATAAGCCTATCGGGAAGGGATTTTCTAACTTGTTTTACAGGAGTATTATTAACACTCGGAAACAACGGCGTGGGAATAGGAACTCTAGGAACAACGGAATGTTTTGACCAGTTCTCTTCATTCTACTTATGGGCCTTTTCATTCTTAATGCTCGTTGGAAGACTTGAACTATTTACAGTATACTCTCTCTTCACTAGAAGGTTCTGGGCAAAGTAGGAGGAAAAATGAATCTTAAAGCCGATTTTAAACTTCTTGCATATATCATGCTCTTTATAGGAGCGATAATGCTGATACCGACAGCAATGTCGTTTTATAAGGCAGAGCCGGATGCAAGCAAAGCATTTTTAGAAACGGAGGCTTTAATACTCGCCTTTTGCCTTATCATACTTCTTTTTACGAGAAAAACGAAAAGCCTCGATATTACCACTAAAGACAGCTACATATTTGTAACGCTTACATGGATAGTAGCGACAATATTCGGCTGCCTTCCACTCTACTTCACAGAAACCACTACAAGCTTTGCAGAATCGTTTTTTGAGATCATGAGCGGATTTACAACGACTGGAGCTTCTGCGATTCCTGTAATTACTGATCATCCAAGATCTGTAATATTCTGGCGCTGCTTAACCAACTGGCTTGGAGGCATGGGAATCGTAGTTCTATTCGTTGCAGTCCTTCCAATGTTCGGAGTAAAGGGGAATGCGCTTGTCGGAGCGGAATCGGTCGGCCCTACAAAAGACAAGCTTACGCCATCCACGAGAGGAACGGCCATGGCCCTATGGCTTATCTACTTTGGAATAAGCACTGTAGAAGTCATTCTCCTTCTTTTTGGCGGCCTCAGCCTATATGATGCGCTAACAGTAATGTTCGGCACTATGGGAGCTGCAGGTTTCTCAGCGACAAACCAGTCTATTGCAAGTTACAACAGTCCTTATGTCGAATGGATATGCATCACTTTCATGTTCATAGCAGGAGGAAACTTCGCACTCTATTTCAAACTGCTTCAAAGGAAATTCAGACGCGTATTCAGAGATGGAGAATTAAGAACTTACGCATCGATTGTATTGATATCAGGTTTTGCCGTTGCGTTTAATCTGTTTTTCAAAGGTTTCTTCTCCCTATCCGACAGCATAAGGCACGGCTTTTTCCAGATCGTCTCAATCATTACCACAACGGGATTTTACAGCACAGACTACAATATATGGCCGATGTTCTCACAGATGATGATGTTTCTGATGATGTTCATAGGAGGATGTGCGGGATCTACAGGCGGCGGAATCAAAGTGATAAGAGTGCGAATAATGTATAAGATGGGAACCAACGCCATGATCAGAAGAAGCCATCCGAACGCAATTACGAGCGTAAGAGTCAATGATGACACATATGACGAGAACACGTGTCTTTCTATTGCGGGATTTGTCGGCTTTTATCTGATGACAGCCTTAATTGGTACTGTTTTAATTTCCCTTTCTGATATGGATTTCATTGTTTGCGTCACAAGCGTATTCCAAGCAATCGGCAACATCGGAATCGGACTTGGAGGCATGGGAGTTAATGCATCATTTCATGAGTTCGCAGCACCTTATCAATGGATCCTTTCAGTTCTTATGCTCGTCGGAAGGCTTGAGCTGTTTACCGTGTTCTCCCTATTATCCAAAAGATTCTGGACAAGATAAAACCCTTCTGCTACTCTACAAGCAGCAGTGGTAGTTATGGTAGGCAAAAAAAAGATATCTCTTTTATTAACAATACTTTTCATATCTTTAGGGCTATATTCGTCGCCGAGCCTTGGCCTGTCTTTTGGATACAGAAACAGTTCGTATTTCATCAATAGCGCAGAACTTGAAGCACATATAAAAAACGACAACTATTATTTCGGCGCTCTTACTGCATTCGACGATTACATACGCCTTTCTTCCGGCTATGCATTTAATCCATTAAACACCTTCTTTATAGATCTCGATGCCTATTACTACCATGCATATGAACCTGCAGTCGGAATGAGCCATTTGTCTTTTACCCTTGGTCAAGATCTTGAGTTCTCATCATTTCTTTTAAACTACCGCATAGGCATAATTGGGGGACTGAACTACAGCATGTACTCAAATGATATTTCTTACAGTTTGAGTCCGAATATAAAGATCGAAACGGGATTTAAAGTAAATGACACATTCTACCTTCTTGCATACCTAGCCGGAGCGCTACCCTATGAGACGTCATTTCAAAGCATTCCGATTGTAGGCCTCAAAGGAAAAGTAAATATCAAGCGGCATTCGATACTCTTTAATTCTTATATAGTGTTTTCAGACTATATGGAAGGTCCTGACATCATATTAAAGGACATAGTAGTAAGACTTGGATATGAGGTTGAGTTATGAAAAAGATATTCATTGCAATAATTGCGCTCTTATTGTTCTCATGCGACTTCTCGTATTTTGAGGACAGACTGAGCTTAAGCGAAAACCCCTTTACCGAGCCCAAAGAAATAAGTGAAGCCGTAAGCGATGAAAAACTATGCTGCCTTGTATTAACAGATGCACATTATAACAGGGAATTAAGAGACAACGGAATAACGAGAAACGAAGAGAATCTGTTTAAATTCCTAGACGGTTATAAAAACCTTGATGCGGTATTCTTTCTTGGCGATATGATAGACGATGCTAAAGAAAGCGATTATGAGAGGCTGAAGGTATTCATAGACGATTTGAAAAAACATATTGCTAAAGAAGATGTCAAGATAATCTCAGCCCCTGGAAACCATGATTATAACAAAGGCTCTAACAAGGACGAATGGAATCTTGAATTTAAAGACTACGTGTTCGACTCAGCAAATATGGGCGCATATGAAATTGGAGACGTTATGATCTACAAGCTTGACTCGGCATATCGAATGCTTGGCCGCGATCAGCTTGATGCCCTAGCAGAGGCGGTAGAAAAGAACAGCGCAAAATATAACCTCATCCTCAGCCATGTGCCCATTTCGTTAAAAGGGTTTGATCAGGGATTGTTTGAATTTGTTCTTGCAGATGTAAATGAAAAGGGAAAACTTCTAAAGATCCTAAAGGACGAGCGCGCAATCTACCTCTCTGGCCATCACCACAAAGGAGACGTTCTTAACAAGTACTCCCCTTCTTTCTACGAATACGTATTTCCGGCATTCCATAAAAAAGACGACGCCCTTAACTTAGAGAGTAAAGGATACTACCATATAATTGAACTCAATAAGGAAGATGGAATCTTAGATATCTATTCATTTTTAATTGATAATGAAAACGCCAGCATAACTACAGCAGATAAACACAAAACGTTATCGCTTCAAGCTGTGCCATAATAAATTTTTTTATTATCATTTATTTATGAATTCAAAAAAGATAATAGGAACCATCGTCTCCATAGCAGGCGCGATATTGATATTGATCTCCTTCTTTTTAAAATGCTATATGTTCGGCCTATCGAATGTAGATGGCGGCGAACATATCACAATATATGCATATACGTTCAACGAAGAAAAAACAAAAGAAGCCGTAGACGAATATTTCAATAACGATATCTTCGTCATCGCAAAAGAGAAGGCGGAAAACCTAAAAGCCGGAGACATAAACGCACTTAGAGCGAACGTATATTTCTCAGATCATGGGTACGTAGAAAACGATCAAAGATCATTTTTAGACCGTTATTACAACATATTCATAATGGCAATAGGCGCCATAATAGTAATAATCGGAATAAATCTTCTATCAGAAAAGATTGATGAGGATTAATCATGACCACCAGCCGAGCTGGTGGTTTGGACTAGCCCTATAAGGGCATGCTACCGGCAAGCGCTGGTACGCGCCCTGAATGCGACCGCCTTCCGCCCCTCTTCTTCAGGCTGCCGCTCAAGCGGCTACATACCCTGT
>CASENB010000028.1 GCA_949289305.1 uncultured Spirochaetales bacterium | reverse complement strand
TGCAAGCGTCGTAGGATATCCTTCTGCGTGTACTTCTGAAAGTACTAGGTTAATTGTTCCAGAACCAGATCCTGATTCTGCTGATCCGTTTGCAAATACTGGAATTGCAACCATTGTGATTGCAAGTAGCAAAACAAATAGTTTTTTCATTACATTTCACTCCTTTTTGATATTTAGGATTAAAAAGTTGTACGGAAATATACTAAAACATGTCTACAACTTTAACAAGTCAAAAATGAATTATTAATGAAGAAATTAGGACATTTCGGAACTTTGTTTCATTTAATTTTCATAAATTTTACATAAATTTAATTCGCTAAAACGTTAAAAAACAAGTAATAAAATTGTTTTTCTATAAAAAATCGATAAACTTTATCGTCGTTTTTATTTTGATTCAAATTTTATTAAAATCTTTATTAACTTGTATATATAATAGACATCTAAAATTATAAAAATAGACAACTTTTTTCAATTTTCTAAAATTCTATACTGTTTTCGTTTTTTTACTTAAAATTGAAAAATAAGAAATATTGATTGTCATATGGCATCTATTTTCATTATTGCCTCTCTCTTTTCAATATTTAGTGATATCGCAATCTCATCGGACAGCCTTGATTTTGCCAAAGAGAGAAAATGTTCGTCCACAGTGGACTTTTTTCCTTTTTGAGATTTCGAATTAATACGTTTTTTCGCCGTCAATATTGTCCTTAGAAGTGTTTCCACATCCATTTTAGATATGATCTTATCGTATTTGTCTGCAGAGATCCTTTCTTTAGGGATTTCTATATCATTTAAATCTCTTGCACTATTTAAAAGCTTAATCGCATCTTCTTCGCTTAGTACTGGACGTATCTTATCTTCGTTTTCTAATGGCAGGAATATTTTTTCGCTTTCATCTCTTATGCTGTGCATCATGTAGTACGTTATGCCGCTTTCAGCCTTTTCAACAACATCGTCAATCAAGCATACGCCATCATTACCCTTAACGACATAATCACCTTTCTTAAAGCACATTTTATCACTCCTTTTTGCTATATATTTTATCTAAAAAAAGCTAATTTTTCAATAAAATACAATACATAAAACTTTTTATATCTTTACTATACAAGGAATTATCATACATTACAAAACACATAACAGCCTTATGCATCTCAAGTATTGCAATCCTTTATAAACTCTCATAGCTTAAAGCTGCTTTAATCCTATTTGTATTAGTATTAATTTAAAGCTTCTTAATTCTTAGAAAGCAAAGTGTCAAAAAAATTCTAATATAAAACTAAAAGCTTTTCCTCTACTATTTTAAGTCATATGCTATAAGACCTAGCCATGTTCTCTAGGTTTATATTCCCAACAATGATGACAAATAAACTATTCGACATATTATGAAAGATCTTACACAGGAATCCATTCCTACGGAGTCTTGTCTTATCATGAAACATTTTTTTCTTATGCTTCAGTTCCAGTAGTTAGCTGAATGCCAAATGGATGTTTCACCTAGCGGTATTATAAGGCTCTTTCTTCAACCTACTTTCTCGAATATACCATGTAAGTTCAAATTCAGCCCCCTCATTCAGCTTTTTTTCATATTGCAATCTTACAATCTTTCATCCTGCAGTCTATCTATTTTCCGAATCCTAATATGGCTGATGCCTATGGAGATAAAGACTAAATTCATTTCTTGAATGGTTGCATTACTTCCTCTTACGACTCTAATGTGCAGATTACTATGTAATTATATTATACTAATTATTAAATATAATTCCTAATTCGGATTAATATAAATACATATAAATTATATCATACTTTTAATCGCTACTTTTTTTATATTTTCAGACAAGTTTCTTATCAAAATTAATTAATTTGCATGTATTATGCATAATGATTAAAAGAGAATAATCATTTAATTAATTGCCATATATTAAATTATTTTTTTATAACAAATCTTACTTTGTTTAAAAAATAGCAATTTTAATTGCATAAAATAATCTAAATTATACTATTTTAAATGTATAAATTATCTTAAATGCCTTAAAAAATAAAGAAATATACAAAAATACACACACGAAATCAATAAACTGAATTAATATTTTAACAAAAGTGACAATAATTATGCTACAATAGCTAAAAGCATAGTTACTTGTGCCAAAGAAGGAGGATCGATGAGCGAAACATTAGCTGAAAGACTAGCATTGGTTATCGAATCAAGTGGTGTAAAACAAACTGTATTTGCACGTTCTTTAGGAGTTACTCCGAACTATATTTCCATGATAGTACATGGAAAGAAAGAATTCGTCTCCCCCACTCTAGCATTGCTTATCCAGCAACTATATGGCTTTTCTTACGACTGGCTTATGGATGGCGTTGGCCCAAAAATGGAAAAAAGCAGCTATATAAAGCATATTGTTAATAAGCTTGAAGGTATGACCACGGAACAGATTGAAAAGATTGACGAGTATATTCAGTCCGTATGATTAAAGCCTGCTTTTTTGATATAGACGGAACGCTTTTATCTCACAAGATTCATGCCGTACCTAAATCTACGCTTTCGTCACTGAACGCAATAAAAAAGAAAGGGATTAAGCTGGCACTATGCACGGGACGGCATGAAAGGGAGGTCGAAAATGTTGACTTTTCTGGTCTTAGTTTCGATTACTCAATCACTTTGAACGGGCAAATGGTAAAGGATTGCGATAATAATGTTATTGCAGCTTTTCCATTTCCTGAAAACCTAAATGAAAAGATAAAAAAGATATTCAATGAGAGAAATGTCGCATTGATGGCGATTGAAGAAAACGATCTCTACATGAACGTCATTAATGATGCTGCAGTCATTGCAAACGCATCTTTCTCCATTCCCCTTCCAAGAGTTTCCTCATATAGAGGGAACCCTATTTACCAGCTAATCTGCTATGGAAAGAAAGAAGAGGTAAGAATAGTTGCTGACGCAATTGATTCTGATGCAGTTTGGTGGAACGAACTTAGCGTCGACATAATTCCAAAAGGCGGAGGCAAAGACAAAGGAATCAAAGCCTTAATCAACAGCCTCGGCATAAAAGATGACGAGATAATAACTTTTGGAGATGGAGAGAACGACATTGGGATGCTTAAGTCTTTTCCCAATTCAGTTGCCATGGGCAATGCAAGCGACTTAGTTAAAAGCGCAGCAAGCTATGTAACAACAGACATTGATGATAATGGAATAGAAAATGCTTTAAAACATTTTTCTCTTATTTAACATGCTTTTAAAATAAATTTTTAAAAAGCTTAATGATAGATGTATACTATTTCAAAGTCCAATTAAAAAGGAGATTGTTTGTATGAAGATTGGAATATTGACAAGCGGAGGAGACTGTCCTGGATTGAATGCTGTGATAAGAGGCTTTGCAAAGTATGTTTACAATAACATTCCAAAAGCTGAAATCATTGGTATTTCGGACGGATACGGCGGACTTATCAACGGAGAAGCTAAGCCGCTAAAGGAATCTGATTTCTCTGGAATTTTAAATGTCGGAGGAACGATTTTAGGAACAAGCAGGCAGCCGTTTAAACAGATGACTGTAGAAGATCAAAATGGGGAAAGCAGGCTTGATATGATGAAGAAGAACTACAAGAAGCTTGGACTCGATCTTCTAGTAACGCTTGGAGGAGCTGGCACGCATAAGACTGCGGGCCTTCTATCTGAGAACGGCCTTAACGTCATTGGCATTCCAAAGACGATAGATAACGATATTTACGGAACGGATGTAACGTTCGGTTTCCATACCGCTGTAGATATCGCAACAGAGTGCATAGACAGAATACACACTACTGCAGCTAGCCATGGAAGGACGATGCTGATAGAAATAATGGGAAATAAAGTCGGCTGGCTAACGCTTTATTCAGGAATTGCAGGAGGTGCGGACATAATACTGATTCCTGAAATTCCATATGACCCAGAGGAAGTCGTAAAAACCGTAAAACACAGAATTGAAAAAGGAAAAGCATTTAACATCATTGCAATTGCAGAAGGTGCGATGAGCAAAGAAGAAAGCAAGATGAAAAAACAGGAGCGCCTTGAAAAGAGGGGCGGAGATGCTACGGCAACAAATAGCCTTGCGCGCTACATAGCCCAAGAGGCTGACGTAGAAACACGCGTCGTAGTTCCGGGACATCTTCAGCGCGGAGGAAATCCAAGCCCATACGATCGTCTTCTATCTACCGAGATGGGATCTTTTGCCGGAAAGCTTGCAAAAGATGGAATGTACGGTACTACTGTTGCAATGGAGAACAACGCAATAACATACAACAGGCTATCTGCAATCGCCGGAAGAATGAAATTCGTTCCAGAAGATCACCAGATGATTGAAGTTGCACGCTCAATTGGAATAACATTCGGAGACGGAAAAAAATTTAAGGAGATAAGATAAGTGAAAAAGTACGCTGTCATAGACTTCTCAAGGACGTCTCTATCCTTACTGGTCGCAACAAAAGAGATGAGTAGGATTGAAATCGTTTTTAAGACATATAGGCCGATTTTGATTGGAGATATGGTCAACAAAAAAGAGAAAATCACAGAAAAAGGGATTTTAAAAATAATCAGCGAGGCAAAAGAACTTATAGAGAGCGCTGAAAGCCTTGCAGCAGACGAAGTCTATGGCATAAGTACCACACTGCTTAGAAGCATACAAAACGAAGACGAGGTAAAAGACAGAATTTATAATGAAACAGGGCTTAACATAATTTCTCTTAGCGGAAAAGAAGAGGCATACGCAGCACTCCAGGCGAACGAGAACTATAAGATGCTTGAAAAAGCCGTCCTCTTCGATATCGGAGGAACGAGTACGGAGATCTGCGATTACTCGCATCCTAACGAGAGCGATATGATAAGCCTTGATTTTGGAACAAGTACGATAAGAAACGCTTTTGTAAAGGACGTGTACCCTACGAAAGAGGAAGAAGATGAGATAAAGGAGTTCGTAAAAGGAATACTTAAAGAGCAGGTTGAGAAAAAAGAAAGGGAGAATGCAATCCTATCAGGAAGCAATATGAATGCTCTTTATAAAATTTATCAAGACTATTACGACATCCCTACATCAGGAGAGAAGCTCATGCAGTACAAAAAGCTCAAAAAGCTTATAAAAGTACTGATGGACGAAAAAAGAAGAAGTTCCTTAATTATCAAAAACGTACCGGAAAAAATCCATTTGATAGTCCCTAGCGCAATATGTTTGAAAGTTTTACTTAAATACTATGGGATATCAAACATCACCGTTTCTTCCTACGGGGTAAAGGAAGGATTTTTAAAACTACTGCTTAAAGGAGAGATAGAAGCAACACCGCTTTCAATAAAATGAGGATAGCATGAGCGATAAACTTACTCAAAAGCTTATAAAAGGAAACATAATCAACAGAGAGTATTCTTGGTTGGAGTTCAACAACAGGGTGTTGGACCAAGCCTTAGATTTAACCAACCCTCTACTTGAACGCTGCAAGTTTCTCTCAATCTTTAAAAGTAATTTGGATGAATTCACGATGGTACGCCTCGGATCGCTAGAAAACCAAAACCTCTCAAGCCCTGAAGAGACAGATAACAAAACAGGACTGACGGCGGAGGAGCAGATAGAAGCGATCCTTTCAATATACCCCAAGCTCTATAAAAGAGCAGATCATACGTACAACTTCTTAAAAGGAGACTTGTATGAAAAAGGCGTAAGCATATTGAAAGCAGACGAGTTAAGTCAAAAACAGAAGACGAAGTGCCTCGAGTATTTCTCGTCATATATGCTTCCCCGAATAAATCCTCTAGTTCTCGACCAGAAGCATCCTATGATAAGATTCCAGAATCTAAGAACTTACATGGTTCTTCTTCTAGAGCGCAACGGAAGGCAGATGTTCGGCGTTATTACGCTAAGCCCGTCTATAGAAAGAATCCACAGGATAGACGGTGGCAAAAAAGTGCATCTGATACTCTCCGAAGAGCTATTATATCTCTTTGGACATCTTGCATTTCCAGGCTATAACGTAAAAGAGAAGGCCCTTATCAGAATAACAAGGAATGCGGATTTCGAAGCAAGCATGGAAGAAGCCGACGTTGAATACAATTTCGACTTTTCAAAGCTTATTAAAACAAAGATCGAAGAGAGGACTAATCTTTCGCCTGTAAGGGTCGAAATCAACAGTTCAAGCGAAGAGATAAAGAACTATATAGCAAAACAGGCTGGAATAAAAAAGAACCACATATTCGAAAGCAAAAGCTATTTCGACTTCAAGTTCCTTTTCAAGCTGTCGCAATTCTTCAGCGAAGAGACTTTGCAGGCTCTAACGTACCGTCCGTTTAAACCGCAAATCGATCCTCATCTGAGGAACGTCAACCTGCTTAATTACGTAGAAAAGAAAGACATATTCCTTTCTTATCCGTATGACAGCATTGACACATTAATTAACCTTCTAGAACAGGCAGGAGAGGATAAAAGCGTAACGAATATAAAGATTACGATCTACCGTCTGATGGATCACTCTCGCATTGCAAACGCCCTCCTTCGTGCTGCGGAAAAAGGAAAAGAAGTAACGGCAGTAATGGAGCTTTGCGCAAGATTCGACGAAGAAAACAACCTCTATTACGCTAACCAGCTTAGAGATGCCGGATGCACGGTCTTTTACGGACTTGGCGATTATAAGGTTCACAGCAAGATCATAAGCATCACAAGAGAAAAAGATGGAAAGGTATCGTATATAACGCACATAGGAACAGGTAACTACAACGAGGGAACAAGCAAGCAGTATACGGATTTGAACATCATTACATCAAACAGGGAAATCGGAGAAGACGGCGTGCAGTTCTTCAGAAATCTTGCAATACTGAACCTTGAGGGGGAATATAAGAGACTTCTAGTCGCACCAAGAACGTTAAAAGCTGGCTTAATAAGGGAAATCGAAAGAGAGATAGAAAAAGGACCTGACGGACTGATTATGGCGAAGATGAACAGTCTGACGGACAAGGACATGATAGACAAGCTCATAGAGGCAAGCAGAAACGGCGTCAAGATCTATCTGTGCGTAAGGGGCATATGCTGCCTGCTTCCATCTGTAAAAGGTAGCACGGAGAATATAAGCGTTATCAGCATCGTAGGCCGCTTTTTAGAGCACTCGAGGATATATCTCTTCGGCAAAGGCGATGAAGAGAGGATCTACATAGGCTCTGCAGATCTAATGACTAGGAACATCAATAAAAGGGTTGAGATCGCATGCCCGATTCTCGATAAGACGGTTCACAAGAAAGTAAAAGAGCACCTGCTTCTAGTATTGAGCGACACAGTCAAGGCAAGGAGGCTCAACAGCGACGGAACGTATTCTAAGATCGAAACGATATCTCCTTTAATTGACAGTCAGGAGGAATGCCTGAAAAGGAATCACTGTTACATCTAAAGAGGAAATTCCGTATAGCAGCTTCTCCCCTCTTTTATCTCCTCATCAAGAGCGAGCAATAAGGAGGGGATTTCCTTACTCTTTTTTAAAGCGCACTGCCATATGACAATCACGCGGAAGCCAAGAGCGATCATATCATCATGATTACGGCTGTCCCTTTCCTTGTTCTTTCTTATTTTTTCACTCCAGTATTCGCTGTTGCTTTTCACTGTTCTATCTGCCTGGCATATGTGGCCGTGAAAGAAACAACTGTTTATAAATATCGCAACCTTATATTTGGGAATCAGTATGTCAGGACGCCCTGGGTATCTTTTGTCGCTAACCCTGTAGCGGTAGCCGAACGAAAAAAGAGCGCGCCTGATTAGCATTTCAGGATGGGTATCCCTGCTCTTTATCCTTCTCATAATCATGCTTCTGTCATTTTCAGAAAAGACGTCCATACTAAAATTATATATCTTTTTTCATCCCTTTCTCTATATAATTAGGCCATGCCTATTATTACAGCCTTAGAAATAAAGGAAGATGAGAATCTGAAAGCATTAAAGATCTATACGGATTTCTTTAGAAAAAGCGGAAGAAAAAGCGTCTATCTCATTCCGCCAATAGTCATACTAGGAAATGAGAGTGAAATTGAACGCCATATAAGCTTTAACGGCGACTTCCATATAGAAAACAGCGCAAGCGTAAATAAGTACGGAACATATTTCAAAATAAAGGAAACTGAGAAAATATTCGACATTCAAAGACAGCTTGGCTTAAGCGAAATGGAAAGCGGATTGAACCTAGACTTGGAAAGATATCAAACAGACTATGCACAAACAACGATAGGAAAAATCCGATTTGAAAGCATAATTATTGCACGATATGATGAGTTCGAATACAAAGTCATTAAGAGAAAGCGGATATCGATGGGCAGATAGAAGAGAGCGGACACGAATTGCACTCTGGCTTTCTCGAATGGCAGCAGACCCTTCCATGGTAATTCAGCGTCATGCTGATTCTCGCCCATAAACTCTCATCATATTCTCTTCTAATTGCATTATAAACGACTGTGGCATCATCCTTTTGAGCAAGCCCTATGCGGAAGGCGACTCTCTTTACGTGCGTATCCACGATTACGGCGCTCTTTCCTATGAACTCTAAATAACAGTTTGCACTCTTTACTCCAAGCCCAGGAATTTTCACAAGCTCATCGATAGTCTCTGGGATCATGCCTTTTTCTACAACCACCGCAGAAAGCGATTTTATCGATTTCGCTTTGCTCTTATATAGCCCCGCGCTTCTTATAAGCTCCTCTATCAAAGACAGATCCGCATCCGCTATCTCTTTAGGCGATTTTAAAACGCTATGAAGATTATTTTCAGCTTTTACTGCGCTTTCATCCGTGTTTGAAGCAGATAGTATTACCGTACATAAGAAACGAAAAGGATCGCTCTGTCTTATGAATCTTATCTCTTTTGGATAAGAAGAATCTAAAATATTATAAATTGCTATTGACTTGTTATCCATTTTTGTTTTAATATCTTCCTCGTGCTCGGGATGTCGCCTAGCGGCTATGGCGCCTGCTTTGGGAGCAGGATATCGATGGTTCGAGTCCATTCATCCCGACTAGATTCTATATTCTATTTATATTCATGAAAACCCCTATTTTTGGGGTTTTTCTTTTTATGATTACAAAGAATTAAATTACTGATATAATCACAAAGCATGAAGAAGGCAATTTATTTTATGCTCTTATTTCTCATTAATTTTGCAGCATATCCTGCCATCTTCGACGGTTATGATTTCTCATTCTTCGAATCTGTAGCAGAATCAATCGCAGTCTCCGATGAAGAGAGGATAGGTCTTGACTACACAGGCTACGGGTACTTAGGAGACATGACAACAGGCATCTTCCTGCGTCTCGGCTTTGAGGCTCCCTACTCAACGCTGCTAAATACTTTTGAAGACATTGTGGACAGCCTGAGTTCAAATGATAGCGACGATGGACACGATCAGGGGACGATGGACAATAACGAGCTAGAAAGCAATATAAAAGATTACACGTTCCTAGTCGCACTCGGGCCATCATTTAGAAGGATGGTCTCGCCCACCCTCTCTTGGTATATGGGGCTTGGAGTCAAACTTCAAATAGATTATACGACCACTTCAATGCAGTCCAGTACGGATACTGTATTAAAATATATTGCGGCAACAGACGTCGATCTTGGATTCAGAATCACGGCAGATATCCATACGACGCTCAGAATAGGAGCGTATCTTACACGCCCTCTATTTACGCTCACGCAAAGTTTTAGCAAGCATAACGGAGTTGAAAGCGAATCGTCATTTTCATTCGCTCAAAACATCTACCCCGATTTAAACACAAAAGACGATACAATAAAATGCGCAGGCTATATAGCATTAGGGCATACTTACACAAGTTATTTAAATGAAGTTCCGATGAGATATGTCATAACAACAAGGGAAATGGGAAAAGGAATACTGGAAGTGATGTAGGCCATACGGCCCACATCATAAAATTTAAATTATTCGAAAATGTAAGCAGATACCGTTCCAGAGACCTCATATGCTGCAAGAAGCACATCTTTCTCTATTGGGGAAATTGAAGACGGGACAAAACACAATCCTTCTGGGGCTACGTCTCCTAGCGTTACGTATTTGTCTAGTTCTCCGTCGTCATACTCTTCAGAGCCAGAGCGGATATTCTCAAAATCCCTAGTGTTAATATAGCTTAGATATTTTACGTCATTTACATCACTAACATCGAAAACAATTATACCTCCGGTTCTTTCTAATGCTAAGAACGCATAAACGTTGTCTCCAACACTAGCAACAGCAACGCTTTCCGCCTCAGGACCTTTCTTTCCTGATCTGTCGTCTATAAATGAATTGTCATTTGAACAGTTGAAATAATTAGGAAATGCATCAAATGTAACTTTTTCAGCAATATCCGAACTTGAATATACTAGAGATCCGTCTTCAGTATAAATACTCATTCCTCTTGATCCGAAAATGTAGTCGCAGCCATCATCAAGACCGTCATAGTCTGAAGAATCAAAGAATACTACCTTTCCTCCAACATCATAGCCTCTTCCACTTGGACTGAGAGCATCCTCCTTTGAAAAATCGACTTCTACTTCATTAATATAGTCGCCCCACTCTCTTGAATCCCCTTCGTTTGCAGTAATCAAATATGTGACTCCGTTTCTTTCAAATGAAGCAATGCCATCCGCCATCCTAATTCCGTAAAGGCCTGGATAATTCTTCGGATTATAAGTCTCATCATCTTTATTTATATCAACATAAGTTGTCCCGAAATCTTCAAAGCCAAGCGAGAATACGTTTACAAACTCCAAAGAGTTTAAATCAAGGACTGCAATCGCATTATTCTCCTGAAGAGTTACATATGCCTTTTCTCCGCTTACTGTCAAATACTCAGGTTCAAAATCGCGGCTTGGCAGGCTGTCTTTTTTAATAATTACGCCTGATGCGACAAGTTCGTCCCTCTTCTGATCGAATGAATCAAAATAGATCACCTTTGAAGTGCCGTCATTCAAATCTACGACAGTAACACTGCCCTTTGGATCTTCTGCATCATAGCCAAGGCGTGGTTCTCCTTCATCTGCAGATAGCACGTAGCCTCCGGCTATCAAGATCATATCAGGCTGAATGCCGGCATCGTAAATCTTAGACAGAAAGATGCTTCCATCCTCATTCACAGTAAAGAGTGCGATTTTTCCACCATCATTATACCCTTCTGCCTGCAGAGCAATAGCAAGAAGCCTTCCATCTGCAGAAGCGCAAACGCTTGTCATATCCCCATACGAAAAA
This sequence comes from uncultured Spirochaetales bacterium, assembly GCA_949289305.1. Classification (GTDB taxonomy): domain Bacteria; phylum Spirochaetota; class Spirochaetia; order Sphaerochaetales; family Sphaerochaetaceae; genus Ornithospirochaeta. The sequence goes on along the minus strand of CASENB010000028.1, from coordinate 26,197 downwards.
TTAGGATCAGCATTCTCAATAATTTTTTTCACATCGATATCGTCGCTGTAGAATGAAGAGCCATCGTAAGAGATGGAAGCAAGCATGCCGCTTTGGCCATTAACGGCGTATGCTCTTTGGGAGAAAGGAGAATATGTCACGATCTCCATGACGCCGCCGTCCGTATTGAACTCGCCTGACGAGTATGTGCCAACGTACTTCAGCTCTTGTGCAAAAACTAAGGAAAACGATGTTAATAAAACAAAAGTAAGCGTAATAATTTTTTTCATAAAAACTCCTTGAAAAGATTATTTCGTTTTACTTTTTATTCTTAATTAATTTACCGTTAACAGCGCATAAAAAAAATCCTCACCAATGTGAGGACCTCTAGTAATAAGATAATCGTATACGCCTGATTGGGCTCGAACCAATCACCTACTGCTTAGAAGGCAGTTGCTCTATCCAGATGAGCTACAGGCGCATATCAATTTAACAACAGAAGGAATTTAACAAAAAAAAGACATAATAACAAGTACCTTTTTTGAACATTTTAATAAAATGTACGAGATTCAAATTATTTTTCACCGATTTTGTTCATATTCAAACACAAAAGCAATTGGCTTCATAACGCATTTAATCTTATTCTTTATGATCTGTTAAAAAGATAAAAATGCCGCCATAAACAACGGAAGCGTAAGAATACGATCTGAAAGCCCATAAGATGATTCTGTAAGTTTAAGCCCCATAGGTATATCCATTTTGGACATAAGCTTTGAAAGCGAAAGAGCTTTATTATTCCCGCTTTTCACTTCAATAGGCAGTAAAGCCTTATCTGTTTCAATAATGAAATCTATCTCGAGTTTCTGGGGAATATCATAATAATAGAGCTGATGGCCATTCTTATGTATTAAATCAGCTGCAAGTGCTTCAAAAAATCTTCCTTTTGCAGCTCCACCCCATTCATTATTTAAAACAGTATTACGAAGTAACATACTCTCTCCAGACACCATGTTAAAGAACATTCCGATATCATAAAGATAAAACCTTGAAGTATTCTGTTCTGTATGCATTGAAAGTGGAACATCGACTCTAGATAAAGATGATGACGAATAAACAAGCTGCGCTTTCTGAAGCCATTCGACAGCAGGCATGTAATCACGAGCTCTAGAACGGCCTTTTTCTATCTGTGCATAACTAAAAGCTTTCTTTCCATCTCCAGATTGACGCACGATACCATCTAAGGCAAAACGTATTTTTTCTCGTTCAAAACCATTACTGTATTTTTCAATATCCTGAAGGTTTAAACGAAGAATATTATTCTGAATATTTTTAACCTCATCAAAAGAATTACTCTCAATAAAGGCACTAATTGCAGCTGGCATTCCTCCTATCATCATATATTCTGTTAAAAGCGATGCATATTGTGATACAAGCCCATTATCTAAAATTGAAGGATTTGAAAAGGCTTCCTTTAACATCTCCGCTACATTTTCATCATATCCTCTAGCCCATAGATATTCTTCAAAACAAAGGGGGTACATTATTATTTCTTTCTCGTATCCTACAGGAAGCGACAGGACATCCTGAGACATGAGTGTAATAAGAGAACCAGAGGCAATTACATCAAATCTATGATCAGTACTAAGAAACTTCAGCGCTGTACGAGCATTTGGGCATTGCTGAATTTCGTCAAGAAAAATAAGAGTACTTCCTTCAACCAATTTAAAACCTGGAAGGCGAAGACCTAGTTGCCTTATTATGGAATTGCTATCAAGTGCATGATCAAATGCAGATAACATAAGCGGATTTTCTATGAAATTAATCTCTATGAATTGCTTGTAACACTCACGTCCAAATTGTCTTATTGAAAAAGTCTTTCCAATCTGTCTTGCACCATTTACAAGAAGACATTCATCACCTCTATTATCTTTCCATGAACGCAACACTTTATCAATTCTACGTTTTAACATGACTTTATTTTATGATCAAAAATCCATATTTGCAACCTATTTAAATATAAATTGGTCGTATTTAGAACCATTTTCAGCTTACTTTGGTCGTATTTAAAACCAACAGATTAATTTCAGTGAAAAAGGCATTATAGAAATTTTTCTTTGAAATCCTCTATGCCATACACATCAGCATCAACGCCATAATGATCTAGCACAAGATGAAGAAAGTCTGTCCTTACGCTTATAACGCATTTAATATTATTTTTAAGGAGTCTTTTTAAAAGGCTGTCAAATCCTTTTCCAGACAATTCCAGCCTGCCAATCTCGTCTATAACGACAACATCATCTTTGCCAAATACCTTTTCATCGGCATATCTGAACGTCTCTTCCAGATAATTATAGCACCCAATTTTTTTATCAGATTTAAAGTACCTGCTCATTAGTGCAAGCTTATTTCCGTTATCAAGATCGTAAAGGGTTATCTCATCCTTATCCCCGCTGCTTAAACTTATAAACCCTTTTATATCAGGATGCTTCTCTTTCAAAGAAAGAAGAGTGCTTGTCTTACCGCTATTCCTTCCTGATGTTAGCACAATTAAATTCGACATAGTTTGATAATATCTTTTTTCTTTTCCTTTAATCCATGCTATTATAGGTAGCGGAGGAAAACAATGTTAGTAAAGTTAAAAAACGATAAGATTACTATGACAATTTCCACTCTAGGTGCAGAGCCTCAGAGCCTTGTATTCGAAGAGAGAGAATATTTATGGAATGGAGACAAGGAGTACTGGTTCAGAAGGGCTCCTCTTCTTTTCCCTATAATCGGCCCAACTAAGGATGACAAGATCGGCTATCAAGGGAAGGAATACAAAATGCCTGGCAACGGTTTTGCCCGCGACACAGAGTTTACACTTCTAAAACAAAGCGAAAGCGAAGCGACGTTCGTCCTAGAAGACAGCAAAGAAAGCAGGGAAAACTATTATCCGTTCGGTTTCGTTCTAACAGTTACTTATACTCTTTTAGATCAAGGCTACAGGGCAAAGGCAGAAATCTATGCAAAAGAAGATCTCTACTACACGTTCGGATGGCATCCAGCATTTTCTCTAGATATGAATGGAAAGGGATGCGACCTCGAAAGCTATACGTTGAATTTTGAGAAAGAGGAAAAAGCCGATAGAAAGTATGCGGTGGATGGCGCTTTTGTCTATGAAAAAGATTTCCTCATCGGAGATCAGATCGAATTAAAGAGAGCGGAGACTGACAAAGGAGCAATCACGCTAGACAATATCAAGAGCTCTGAAGTAACTCTTACATCCAGCTTGGGAGAGCATGGAGTAACTGTCACTATGGGAAAAATGACGACATTCACAGCATGGACCACATTAAACAAATGGGCGCAGTTCCTATGTCTTGAGCCGATGCTTTCATTTGGAGACAAGAACAGGGAATTCGATATCGACAAGATGAAAGAGACAAGATTATTAAAGAAAGGAGAGAGCGAAGTCTACAGCAACGACTTCATCATTTTCTAATCTTTCTCTCACTCTCAATATAGGCCTTGGCAGCGCTCTCTGATATTGCGCTCTCAAGGCTTTTTCTATCATCTTCAGTCAAGGAGAGCCTTTCTATCACGCTATTTAAACGTCTTAAAAGAGATAGGGAGAAATCCTCGCTTCTGAGAACCTCTTCTTTCATTTCAAGATCCATATGAAATGAAGATAACGCCTTATCCGTCTCTTTATTCAAAAGTGAAAGCAATTTAGCTCTCTCCTTCAATTCAAGTTTCAAATCTTTTAATCTTATAGGATTAAAAATGGAAGGAACATCGTAAGGTTCTGCAAGATCATAAATAACCTTACCTTTAAGTTCATCGTAATACTCACTGCCAATGGTAAAGTAAATTGAACTGGATGCGGATATTATGATATCAGCATCTTTTGCATAAGAAATCCTATCATCATAGCTGATTGCTTCAGCTCCTGCAGGAACTAAAAAATCCTTGCTTATATCCCTCAGGCTCATTTTCACGCTGTTATCTTTCAAAAGTTCTGTTGCAATAAGGCGTGCAAGAACGCCAGATCCAATTATGAGGATATTTTTTCCATTTCCAATATCCGAATGGAGTTTTAATGCTATCTCTGGTTCGAAGAATCGTATCCTATATTTAGAATGCATCGCTTTAGAAAACGTAATAGATGCTAAAAAAAGACGGTTTAAATATGAAGACGACCCTTTATTCTCTATTGCCCTAGCTCTGGCCTCTTTTATCTGAGAGAGAATCAGATCCTCTCCGAAGAGCGGAGAATCAATACCTAAAGAGAGCGTAAAGAGGTGCTTTTCAGCCTCTTCACTCGTTAGTTTCCTGCGTCTTTTCTGGCATTTGATATGATTCAAGCCCAAAGCTCTTTCAATGCTTTCAAAAGATACGTCCCGTTCGCTATAGACTTCAATCCTCGTACAGGTAATTAGAAGAATTAGCCTTGCATTGCTGTTCTGCTTCCTTATCTTCTCTTCCCTTTCCTTTCTTTCACTGTAACTAAGCTCATATTGAAATCTAAGAGATTCTGCATCATCTCTGAAATCTAGCATGGATAAGTAAAGCATGGCTACCTCGAAATCGTGAAGGAAATGGACGGATAAATCCTTGAAAACCGTTCTGTGTCTACATTGCACATCAAAGAGAAAGCATAAGTGTCTGCATCCATAGCAAAGCCAAGCATTAAAACACCATTGCTGCTATCATAAGAGAGGAAATTATGGTCGTACTCCCTATACCCTGCACCAAGATGGAGATACAGCGTCGGCAATAGCTGCATCTCAAGCTCAGCATTAAAAGTAACGGTCGCTCTGTCAAATATATTTCCTTGGATTGAATATGCGACTCTAGGTCTTATCAGGTTCAAGTCTCCCCTATTTGTAAACTTTGGGTAGCGCAGCGATATCGAGAATACAGATGAATCAAGAATCTCCTGCCAACCGAAATAAAGATCGTTTCCCCTGTAACTTATAATATCATCGACAAAATATGAAAATGTTAAGAAATCAAAATCAAATGCAACAGATGCGCCAAGACCGAAATACTCAGAGCCGTCAACGTTGTCAAAAGAACCGAAATACGCATGCTCTATGGCATTTATAACTCCAGTGATGTTCCTATCTCTTCTTCTCATTTCTCCCCCTCCCTTCAGTCTAAGGCCTAAGGAGAAGAAGTCAAAAGAGGCAGAGTAGTCGATTTGAAGCCCTATTCTATTATAGATGTCGAAACTCAGTCCGCTATCAGTCAACTGCCTATCTGCAAACCAAGTCGTAAAAAAAGCGGTAACGGCAAGATTATTTCCTACGAAACTGAACTGCATTTCGCTCGTATAGTTCTGCAGCGCATACATATCCTCCTTTCTTTTCATGACATCGGTATCCCATGATTCCGACATGAGGAATGTAAAATAGAATGCGTCAGGGTTTTCTATCCTGCTTAAGAAAGCTGGGTTTATCAATGAATCTGAATGACGTCCTGAATATGCTGCGTTGTAAAGCGATGAGAAAGAGAGATCATCAAAGCTATATGCACTGCTAGGAACTGCTGAATAGAGCGGCAAAGTAAAACATAATAAAGTCAAGGCTGCTATGCATATTGCTTTTCTCATAACTGTACTATAACAGAAAGAAAGATTAACGAAAATGAAATTTGTGGTACTATTTTAGTATGAGCACAGTCTTTTTCCATATCGATCTCGATGCATTCTTCGCTTCTGTTGAGATATTAGACCACCCTGAATATGCGAATAAACCTCTCATAATAGGATCGAGAAGCGAAAGAAGCGTATGTTCAACCTGCTCATATGAGGCAAGAAAATACGGGGTACATTCGGCAATGCCGATATACCGCGCCTTAAAACTATGCCCACATGCATTGATAGTAGAACCAAGGATGAAGAGATACAGTGAAAAGAGCCACGAGGTAATGGCTATAATAAGATCTTTCTCTGCAGGCTTTCTGCAAGTAAGCGTCGATGAGGCGTTTTTAGACATGAGCAATATGGAAAACATCTATGGTCTTCCAGGGAAAGCCGCAAAACTCTTAAAAGCAAAAATAAAAGATCAGACAGGGCTTACAGTATCCATAGGAGTAGCATCCTCCCGCTTTTTAGCAAAACTCGCATCGGACTATCATAAACCGGACGGGCTTACGATCGTCCCCCCAGAGAGAAGCGTTGAATTCGTAGACAAAGTCGGATTAAGGAAACTCTACGGCATTGGGGAAAAGACATACGAACGCCTTTTGAAAAAAGGAATAAGCAGCACAGAGAACCTAAGGACAATTCCTCTAGAGAAGCTAAAGAGGATGTTCGGAGAAAGCCTATCCGAATATCTTTATAAAGTATCAAGGGCGATAGACCCTGGAATTTACCAAAACGAAGCTAAAAGCCACTCAATATCAACTGAAAGCACCTTTTTCCCAGACGTCTATGGAATGCATGCTCTACTATCCATTCTTCTCGAAATGTCCCAGGAGCTCTCTTTCAGATCTTTAGATGAAAAGGTTGTTCCAAGAACTGTTGCCATTAAAATCAGATACGGAGACTTCTCAACGTTCAGCGCGCAGGAAACCCCTGAAGACGGCATATATTCATCTAGCGACATATATACGATTTCAGAACGATTGTTAAAAAAGACGTACAACAACCAAGGCGTGCGCCTTTTAGGATTAAGCCTAGACAACCTTTATAATGCGGAAAATGTAGAACAGAAAGAACTTTTTAGGGAAAAAAGCGAGAAAGAACGGCTTATGGAAAAAGCGATTTTGAACATCCAGAAGAAAAACAAGGATATCAAAATCGTAAAAGCAGGAACTTTAAACAGTTCCTACTCTAGCTTAAAAAGCAAAATAAGCGACGATAAGAACGCTTAAAACGATCCTATAGACACCGAATCCCGCAAAGTCGTGTTTTCTAACAAATGCAACAAGCTTCTTAATTACAAGAAGCGAAACTAAAAATGAAACAAGCGTTCCAAAAAGCAGTAACGCCCACTCATATGAGGTAAGTGCAAAACCGCTCTTTAACAGCCTCAAAAGGGATGCTCCTGCCATTACAGGAATTGCCATGAAAAATGAGAACTCGGCGGCAACAGGGCGTGAAAAGCCTAAAAGCATTCCCCCAAGGATCGTAGAGCCAGATCTGCTCGTGCCAGGAATCAATGCCAGCATCTGGAACACGCCTAGCTTGAATGCGTCCTTATAGCTGACGTCATCCTTATCGCTTATCCTCTCTTTTATCTTCACTTTCTTCTCTATTACGATATAAAGCACTCCATAGATAAAAAGTGCTGCCGCAATGACAGGCCATGTAGAGAACTTCTCATCGATGATATTGTCTAAAAGTACGCCTGCAATACCTGCAGGAATAGATGCTACAAGCACTTTCGCCCAAAGAGATAGGCACTTAGTTCTTTCCGCCCTATCTTTTTTAAACGGATTCAAAGTTGAAAAATAGAGTACGATAACAGCTAAAATCGATCCAAGCTGTACTACGACGTTAAACAGATAATGGAATTCATCGCTTCCACTTAAGCGGATGAACTCATCAGCTAATATCAAATGGGCTGTGCTGCTAATTGGCAGCCATTCCGTTATTCCTTGTATGATTCCCAGAATCGCAACTTTTAAAAATTCCATAAAAGAAGTGTAATGAAAAGACAAGAGCAGTATCAAGGGGAAAAAGGTAAACGAAATATTAACTAAAGTTCTTAAATTGTTGAGAAGAAAAGGAAAAAAATGTATAACTAGCCTATGCTTAACGTTACACTTTTTGAGCCTGAAATTCCGCAGAACACGGGAAACATTGCAAGAACGTGCGCAGCTACGAAAACCGCACTCCATCTTGTGCATCCCCTTGGTTTCGATATCTCAGAAAAAGCAGTACGCCATGCAGGTCTTGATTATTGGAAGGACGTTAAGATCTACGAATACTCAAGCGTTGAAGAATTTCTTAAAATCCATGGAGACGACGAACTCTTTTTCTTCTCCACAAAAGCACAGAACTGCTATGCCGACATCTCATATCCGCAGGATAAGGACATCTATTTAATATTTGGAAAAGAGAGCAAGGGAATAGATGAGAATATACTGTTTGAGCATAAGGAAAGGACCGTCCGTATTCCAATGATCGAAGAGACAAGAAGCCTGAACTTGTCAAACAGCGTTGCAATCGCTGTTTATGAGGTTCTCAGGCAAAATCACTTCAAAGGATTCAATATGAAAGGAGAACTCAGATCATATAATTGGGAGGATGCTAAGTGAAAAAAGTTTTCTTTATCGGACTAGGCAATATGGGCTCGTCCATATATTCAAGCATTAAAGATAGTTATGAGGCCTACGCATACGATGTGGATAAGATGAAAGTGGAAAGCCTGAAAGCTGATTATCTAACTCTTAATGAAGGGTTGAACATTGCCGATATAATAATTATTGCAGTAAAGCCTCAAAGCATTACTAAGGATTTTCTATCAAAAATAAGAAGAGAGGGAAAATCTTATATCTCAATTTGCGCAGGTATCCCACTTGAGGTGCTAGAGAAAAATCTGAAAACTGCTAACATTGCGCGTTTTATGCCAAACCTCGCGGCAAAAAAGAAGAAGGCAGTAACGGCAATGTGCTTTTCAAAGACATCCTCTGATGAATTTAGATGCGAATGCGAAAAAATTGCATCTTCGTTCGGATCTGCATTTTCTCTTGATGAGAGCCAGTTCTCAGCGTTCATTGGCGCATCCGGTTCTTTAATCGCATATGCCTTAGAATTCATTTCCGCATCTGCAATGGCTTCTGTAAACGTAGGCCTTCCATACCCTATCGCAGAAAGCATAGTAAAAGACACGCTCTACTCTGCTCTTTCTTTGCTTGAGGATGGAGATATTTCTAGCAGCGTGATTCCAAAAATCTGTTCAGCAAAAGGAACTACCATAGCAGGCATGGAGGCACTTGAAGAAAACGGCTTTCAAAATGCAATATATAAGGCTGTAAAAGCAGCAGCAAATAAATCTGATGAGATTGAAAAAGACAGCAAGGAGAGACTCTTATGATAGACACGAAAGAACTGAAATCGAGGTACGACGAGATAAAGAAGAATATAGCTGACCGCTATATGAACGTCGATTTGGATGAGATCATAAAAATCCAAGATGAAAGATACGATGTAATGCAGCAAACGGAAACCCTCAGGGCAAAGAGGAATGAGAACGCTGCGAAAATGAAGGGAAAGCTTGAACAGAGCGTGAGGGCAGAACTCATTGAAGAAGGAAAGAAGATCAAAGCAGAGCTTGCAGAACTTGAAACAAAACTTAGCGAACTTGATGCTCTCTTTAACGAAAAAGCAAGGACTATTCCAAACTATGTAAGCCCTGCCGCACCTATCGGAAAAGAGGATAAGGATTCTCTTGCAATTAAATTCTTCGGAGAGCCGACTAAATTCTCTTTCAAGGCTAAAGACCATGTTGAGCTTGGAGAATCTTTAGATATTTTAGACTTTGAAAGCGGAGCAAAGGTATCAGGGCAGAAATTCTATTACATAAAGAACAAGGGCGTAATCCTTCAGATGGCTCTTGAGCGCTATGCAATGGACATTGTTCTAAAGCATGGCTTTACACCGTTCATCACACCGGATATCGCAAAAGAGGAGATCCTTAACGGCATAGGCTTCAATCCTAGAGGAGAAGAGAGCAACATCTATACGATCGAAGGAACTGGAACATGCCTTGTAGGAACTGCTGAAATCACACTCGGAGGCTACTACTCCAACATGATTTTAGATAAAAAGGATCTTCCTATAAAAATGACAGGACTTTCACATTGTTTTAGAAGGGAAGCGGGAGGCGCTGGACAATATTCGAAAGGGCTATACAGGGTTCATCAGTTCTCAAAGCTTGAGATGTTCATCTACTGCCTTCCAGAAGAGAGCGAGAAGGCTCACGAGGAGATCCTCTCAATTGAAGAAGAGATCTTCCAAGGTCTTGGAATTCCATACCGCGTCGTAGACACGGCTACAGGAGATCTTGGCGCTCCTGCATATAGAAAGTTCGATATCGAGGCATGGATGCCGGGACGCGGAGATGAAGGCGAATACGGTGAGGTAACAAGCACAAGCAACTGCACCGACTATCAGGCAAGAAGCCTTAATATCAGATACAGGGACGATGATGGAAAGGTTAAGTTCGTCCATATGTTAAACGGAACTGCCGTTGCTCTTTCAAGAGCCATTGTCGCCATCATGGAAAACTATCAGAATAAAGATGGTTCGATTTCAATTCCAAAGGCGTTAATTCCATATTGCGGCTTTGATAGGATAGACTGATATGTTAAGCGCACTTACTACAGACTTTTACGAACTTGCAATGGCTCAAGGCTACTTTCTGAAAAAACACAATCCAAGAGTAGTATTTGACATGTTTTACCGCACCAACCCTTTTAACGGCGGCTATCTCATTTTCACTGGTCTTGAAGAGCTTTTAACTAAACTTGAAGAATTCTCTTTCAGCAGCGACGATATCGAATATCTAAGAGGACTAGGATCTTTTGATCCCTCATTCTTGGAATTTCTAAAGACGTACCGTTTCAAAGGAGACATCTATGCGTTCGACGAGGGCACTCCAGTTTTTCCTGGAGAGCCGTTAATCAGGGTCGAGACAGATCTCATTGATGCCCAGCTAATAGAGACGATCCTCTTGAACACGATAAACTTCCAGTCACTTATTGCAACTAAAGCAAGCCGCATGGTACAGGCTACAAAGGGAAGAGGCGCCATAATGGAATTCGGATTAAGACGCGCACAGGGAGAAGACGGCGGACACTCTGCAGCACGCGCATCCTTTATCGGAGGAACGAAAGTCACAAGCAATACATTTGCAGGAAAGAAGTACGGAATCCCTGTTGCTGGTACGATGGCGCATTCATGGATCATGAGTTTCGACTCTGAAGTAGAAGCGTTCAGAGCGTTTGCAGACCTTTATCCGGATAACGCGATCTTCTTAATCGATACTTACGACACGCTTACTAGCGGAATCGAAAGCGCAATAACAGTCGGACTGGAAATGAAAAAGAAAGGCAAGAAGATCGGGGTTAGAATTGACTCAGGAGACTTAAGCTACCTTTCCAAGGCTGTTAGAAGGAAGCTTGATGAAGCAGGGCTTACAGATGCAACTATTACGATCTCAAACGATCTAACAGAAGAGATCATTTTGAACCTCGTAAACGATGGAGCTCCAATAGATTCATGGGGAATCGGGACACACCTTGTAACGGGAGGAAATCAAGCCTCTTTAAACGGGGTATACAAGCTTGCTGCAAAAGAGGAAGACGGCGTATTCATCCCTACTCTAAAAGTCTCGAGCAGTTATGAAAAGACTACAAATCCTGGAATCAAGCAGGTATACAGATTCTATGACGAATTCGGATCCGCACTGGCAGACTTAATCACGCTAGCCGATGAAAAGCTTGAAGAGGGAGTGAACATCCCATTCTACCATCCATTCAGTACTCAGGACTTCTTCATAATGAAAAAGAAGAACTACACGAGATTCAAAGCGATGCTTACGAAGAAGATGGAAGGAGGAAAGCGTCTTTATAAGGAGATCAATATCAGGGAGATACAAAGACGAAGCGCAGAGCTCCTTACAGAGTTCGATAAGAGCTATAAGAGGCAGATCAATCCTCATATCTATAAAGTCAGCCTGTCATCTCATCTCAGAGAGCTTAAGACGAAACTCATAATGGAAGCAAGGATCGAGAGCGAAGAAGAAAAATAAAAAAATCCCCTACAAGTTGCACAGCCAATTTCGTAGGGGATTTTACTTACTCTTTAACTTTCCAGTTATCCATTAAAGTAAAGAAGTCCGTTTTCTGAAGTATTATCTGCTTCTTCTTAACCTCATCGTTTAGCAAAGCCTTATCTACATACGGCTTCCACTTCTCGACCATGTTCTTTCCTGCGATGCGCCTTATGCTCATCGCTTTCGTATAGAATCTTTCAATACCTATGCATGAGCTCCTGTCCTCTAATAGGCTCATCTTCTGAGGAAACTGTATCACAATGTTTCTCGTTGCCAGTATGTTATAGCCAAGAAGGTAGCACCTTACGCCGAAGTCCGCCATCTGGAAGAATTCGCCTGTAATCTGAGTATCGTATACTCTTAGACGCTGGAAAAGCGCCCTGTCATAGAGCCCTAGCCCCATTAGAGGATATAAGTTCTCTTGGAACGTCGCCTCGCTTACTATCGGGGTAAAGCTTAAAGGATCAAACTCCTTGCCAGAGAGATGCGGAGCACGTAGCGTTGGAATAACTTCAAGTTCTTTTGAGAGCATCACAGGGGTTATTAGAGCAGGATGATTCTTTTCTCCCATTACTCTCATAAGCTCGCTTCCCTGATACTCTATTAAGATCGTATCGGTTCTCAAAACAAGAAAGTATGTCGTATAGCACTCGTCTGAAAGGGCGTTTATATAGTCTCCTGTCGTCTGAGGAGTTTTAAAGAGAATGAACGTCACATCTGGATATTTCTCCTGAAGATCCATCTCTTCAAAACGATCCTGGCTTGTAATGAGATGAAGGCAGAAGTTCATATTCTCGACATACCAGTCTAATGAAGAAGTAAGATCCTCCTTTCTTGATGAGTCTATCAAACCTATTGCAAGCTGCTCCTGATGATAGAGAGACGAAATCTTCATCTCCAAATCTTGCTTTCTATGTATCACTTTGTAATCAGACATTGTGTTCAACAGGGCTTGTATCCTCAGGTCTGAAGACAACATCCCTCCTCCCCTTACCTAAAATAGATTCGATCTCCTGACTTTTATGGCCTATAAGAGCCCTTAGATCGGATGACGAAAAATTCGTTACTGCTTTAAGTAAACCATTTCCATAGCTATCTGTTACAAGTACGACCTCTTTTTCATTAAAATTACCGATGACTTTGACAATTCCCGTAGGAAGAAGCGACTTGTTATTAAGCAATGCCTTCTTTGCGCCATCATCTACAATAATTGTTCCGTTTGCACTCGCATCTATTATCCAACGCTCACGGGCAGAGAGACGTGAAGACGGAAGAATAAGGGTTCCAATCTCTTCACCTTTTATAAGGCGCACAAGAATGTTCTCTTCGTATCCTGATGCGATAATAGTTGCGCATCCTCCGTCCTTTGCGATCTTTGCAGCCAGGAGCTTCGTCTTCATACCTCCTGTTGAGAACGCGCTGCCCTTCCCTTTCGCATAGCTCATCACGTCGTCTGTGATCTTATCTATCGTATGAAGCATTTTCGCATCCTTGTCCTTTTTAGGATCGGATGTGTATATTCCGTCAATGTCTGTCAAAAGAATCAAAAGATCGGCTTCTATCTTAGATGCGACCATCGCGCTCATTCTGTCGTTGTCCCCAAAGACATTACCGATTTCGGCTGTAGATACTACATCGTTCTCATTAAAAATTGGAACAGTTCCAAGGGCTAAAAGCGTTGAGACAGCGCTTCTTAAATTGACATAGCTTTTTCTATTATTTAGAACGCTTCTAGTGATGAGAACCTGCGCGGCCACTATGTTATAAGAGGAAAACGCCTTCTGATAGGAACTCATTAGTATTGGATTTCCAATAGCGGCAAACGCCTGCCTTAAAGGGATATGTACTACAGGGCTTTTATGTTTTAAAACCTTTGCCCCCATCCCGATCGCTCCGGAAGATACTAAGATCACCTGGTATCCCAGGTTCTTAAGCTCTGCGATCTCTGCGCAGATCCTCTTTATTCTCTCTTCGTCAATTCCGTTTTCATTCGTTAAGAGATTGGTTCCAACTTTAACTACGATTCTCTTTACTTTTGAAAAGTCTCTCATACCAAATCCTTGTGATGGAAGCTCTTTAGTCCATCTGCATAGTCTTTTACGATCTCGCCGTTTCCGCTTAAAAGCCATTTGTAGCTCATCAGACCTGATAGTCCTACAGGACCGCGCGCATGAATCTTGCTTGTAGAAATTCCGACTTCAGCCCCGAGCCCGAAACGATAGCCGTCTGCAAACCGAGTAGAGCAGTTTGCAAAAACATCCGCGCTATCTACTAAAGAGAAGAACAGATTCTTATTCTCTTCGCTCTTTGTTATTATCGCATCTGTGTGGTGAGAGCCGTGGCTGTTTATATGTTCTATTGCGCTTTTCACGTCGTCTACGATCTTAAGCGCACATTCAAAGCCTAAGAACTCCTTATTAAAGTCGGCCTCATCTGCCCTTTCAGCATCTATTATCGAAAGAACGTCGTCGCTTGCGTGTATTACGACTTTGCTCTCATCAAAAGCCTTCTTTAAAAGCGGTAAAAACTCTTTTGCAATCTTTTTATTGACTAAAATAGTCTCAACCGCGTTGCATGCCGCACTGTATTGCGTCTTGCTGTCAAGACATACCCTTACAGCCATATTCAAATCCGCACTCTCATCAACATAGATCGAACAGATTCCATCGGCATGCCCAAGAACAGGGATCCTCGTATTGTCCATAACATAACGGACGAAGGAATTAGATCCTCTTGGAATAACAAGGTCGATGTATTTATCGAGTTTCAATATTTCGCTGACTTCCTCATGGCTTTCAATCAAATAAATAAAATCAGAGCCAAGGGAAGTTTTATCAAGAGCATTCTTTATGGTTTCAAAAATTGCCCTGTTAGATCTCTTCGCCTCTTTCCCGCCTTTAAGCACTACGGCGTTTCCGCTCTTTAAACAAAGGGATACGATCTGGATTAACGCATCTGGACGGGCTTCAAAGATCATGCAGATTACCCCGATAGGGAAACTTTTACGCTCTAATATGAAAGAATCGTCAAGCTCCCTTTTTTCAAGCGTTTTTCCAATAGGATCTGGAAGCTTAACAACGTCTTTTATCCCGTCAATAGAACTTTTAAGTTTTGCCTCATCGAACTTCAGCCTTTTTATCACAGCTTCCCCGATGTTCTTTTTAGCCTCTTCTACGTCTTTTCCATTCTCAGTGAATATATCTTCCTTTGCATCAACTAGATCTTCAGCTATACGAAGAAGCGCTTCATTTCTCTCTTTGAGAGTTGAAGAGGACAATTTTAAATATGCGTTTTTCAGTCTTTTTATTTTATCCAATTCCATAGCAAAAAATCATAGCCTATTTACTAAAGCTCAGCAATGCGGCAATTGTAGTAATAGGCGTCTACTACCTCCAAAACAGATCCTGCGATAGCTCTCGCTTTATCGCTGATGCTCAAATATTCGGCCTTATCTCCTCGAGGATCTATATCTGCGATCTTCAAGCCTTTTTCAACTTTATAGCCGTCCTTAATTAATCCTCTCAGCATTCCGCTGATACTTACCTTAACTTCAACATCTCCAATATTTGCAATAACATCTCCCTGTTGTACGATATCCCCGATCTTCTTAATATTCTTAATCACTCCGCTAGACGGACTATGTATTACCCTCTCTTTTGAATAGCCTAAGATATCTCCAGGGATTCCCGTATTTTCTTCGGCTCGTCCTTCTTCTATAATCTTCGCAAGGTTATGCCCTCTTTTCGTCTCTATTACGTAATCGCAGTCTACTTTTGCGCTAAACCCTGGTCCTAAAGCGATTGTTAATGGCGCATCATCGATAGAAGTGCCTAAATTTCTCTTTGCAATTATCGCATCTATCAGAACCTCAGGCTGCAAAGCCTTAACGCTTTCAGCTTTCTCATCAACAAGGATAGGAACGCATCCATCATCAAATGCTTCAAAGACGGAAGATGTATCTTTTATAAGCCTAGCCTTTACCCCCTCGACTTCAGCCTCTCCGTCATACACTGCCTCAGCTAAAGAGACGGTTCTCCTTATTACAGACGGCTTTTCAGTCTCTAGCGCTAATACGTTGTATCCGGCTTTTGCAAGCCTTACAATAACGGCCGTTGCCAAATCTCCAGCTCCCTTTACGATAATGAAACGACGCCTTTCATCTTTTATGCTGAGCGCGCTTTTCTTATTAAGGACTGCCAATACTTCAGAAGCGATAGAGACAGCGCACTCTTCAGGAGTTTCAGAGAGGATATCAAGGCCGGCGGGGTAAAAGATCCTTTTGTCCTTAATATCGTGCCTTTTGCTCCTAGAACCTAAAAGACCTATATAAAAAGCATCACTATCTACTGCGGCGCTATAAAACTTCTCCCTATTTTTATGATCTGTAAAAATAATGGCTGTAGAACTGTCTACATCATCAGAGTTAAAATCGTCATCTCCCTCAGAGAAGAAAGCATCTACGACGTTGACGGAAAAACCTAAAAACGAAAACACCTCTTTTAAAGCCCTGCTAACATGGCCAGAGCCGAAGATGTAGACGCTCTTCTTTCTTGACAGCACGTCTATCATGAAAGTTAACGTTCCGCTATTATGATTGCTGTAGCTTCTTATCTCGCTTTTACCGATTTTTATAAGCTCGATTGCATCCTTTACGGCCTCTCTTTCCGCATCCCCTCCGCCAAGAGTTCCAACAGTGCTACCATCTTCAAAAACGATCATACGCGATGTTCGCCTTGCCCCTATTCCATCTTTTTTTAAAAGCGTTATTATCGCACTCGATAGCCCTTCCTCCTCTGCTATAGCCGCCTGACTAAAAAACTTTGTAGATTGCATCCTCTTCCTCCGAGCAGACAAAGCATGGATAAGAGAAGTTGACACTCTCAATCTCTTTTAACTTATCTAGTCCAAATTCATCTGCCTTGTTAATTAAAACGATATTCTCCGTGTCATCCCTCATCCCTTTAAAAAGACCTTCCGGATCTCTTATATAAGCGTTCAGATAGGAAGAATCGACCACCTTTTCCCTATCATCTCCAAAGACGACGCTATAAGCCTTTTCCCCTATTCCATCTGAGCCCATTATCGCAATAACAGAAGTTGTTTCATCATAGATTACAGGATCTCTTGCACTATGATATTTAAGAGGAAGGCCTCTTGAGCCGTCAGCTTCGTATAAAACATAATCATATCTGTTAAAAAGGACGCTCAACACTTCATATCTTGGATTTTTAAACTTCTTTAAGTCTATAGCCTCTTCAGCATAAAAAACCTTTTCAGCCTTCTTTACTTCATGAGAGAGCACATCAATTTCATTTTTAAAGACAAAATCTGCCTCATAATCGTAAAAAAGAGGGTTTTGTACCTTTACGCTCGTCGTAATTAGTACGCTATAGCCTTTTTCTTTCAAAAATGTTGAGAATTTCTTTAGCAGGGTTGTCTTTCCACCCCCTCCTGTTATGGCAATAATATGCCTATCTTTATTTTTTAATGCTTCAAACAGTGTTTCATAAAGCTTCATGTTTCGATTATAATCTCTGCTTGAATTAAATTGAAGGGGAAACTATTATCTCACATATGGACAAAAGAGAGAAAGAAAACAGGGACAAAATAATAAGAAAGAATTCTTTGATTTCAATAATCCTGAACACGCTTATGGCGAGCGTTAAGATTGCTATCGGATTATTATCAGGATCTGTTGCTATCATATCGGATGGTATCAACAATGCAAGCGATATATTATCATCGCTTATCACGATACTTGGAAATATCGTAGCAAAAAGAAGACCGACGCACGCTCACCCTCTTGGATTTGGAAGGATAGAATACATATCTGCGCTCCTTGTCTCTTTTATCATCCTTTTTGCAGGATTCGAGCTTCTCTCTTCATCGGTAAGCAAGATAATCCATCCAGAAGCACTCGATATGAGTTCGATGATGATCCTTATAATCATTGCAACGATATTCTTAAAACTGTTTTTATACAGAATAAATAAGAAAGCCGCTCTAAAAACAGATTCAGATGCCTTAAAGGCAAGCGCTACAGACTCCCTAATCGATGCTTTAAGTTCTTCAGTCACTGTTCTTGCAGTAATTATTTCCTATGTCGCCCCTGTAAATTTAGACGGAATTGCCGGCTTGATAGTATCCGTATTCATTCTATACACGGGAGTAAAGACAGTCCTTGAAACGGTATCTTCTATTGTTGGAGAAAGGCCTAAAAAAGCCACTGTAAATGAGATAAGGGAGATAATTAAAAAGCATCCGCCGCTACACGGGGGCTACGATATTCAGATTCATAGCTACGGTCCTGAGCGATCGGTAGGAACATGCAACGTGGAAGTGCCATCAAATTCAAGCGGAGAAGAGATATTCGATGCGATGACAGAAGCTCAAAACGAGATATACAAGGAGCTTGGAATCTATTTCACATTCGGCCTATATGCCGTTAACGATCTAAACCCAACTGTAAGGCTCATGAAAAAAGAGGTGCTGAAAGTTCTAAAAACCGTTTCCCCTTCTGTTATTGCAATGCATGCCTTCCACGTTCACTTTGAGGACTCAAGAGTACACTTTGACGTAGTTGTTGACTTCAATTTAAAAGACATATCGGAATTTAGAAAGAAAGCGACAAAAGCGCTTGAAGAGGAATTTCCGACATATAACTTCCAGTTTAACATTGATCCCGATTACGCATAAGGAAAGCATTATTCGATAGTGGTATTATTTATGTCCTTTATAATCTCTTTAGCATACTTCTCATCATAGAAGCTGTAAGAAGATGAGAGCATTTTATAGATATCGCTAGCATTGTCTAATGATTTTAAAAAGAGCTTCATCATTCCTCTTTTCAAACTAGACATCTTCTCATAGTTTATTCCGCCTGGAAGATAGTAATACTCGCTGCTCTTTCCATCCTCATATGGACGAGCTCCTGTTACAAACAGCAATGAATGCTTATAGCGCCCTCTCATCTTTTCATATGTAGAGATCTTACTAAGCTTAGATGCTATGGTATAAGTTCCGAAAACAAGAACGTCGTATTTCGTTTTATCCCGCTTTGCCTCTTTCAATGATAAAAGAGCAGCACCTGTCTCTTTTGCAATATAAGATGCATAAGATTTTGTAAAACCTGTCTTGCTATTATAAACAACTACCACTTTCATAAAAACATTGTACAATTTTTTCTCAAGATATTGTAGAATCCATTATCAAATGGAAAATATAAAGAAGAAAAGAAAGAGAATATTTCCTTTTGTCTTGCTTTTTATAGCAGTATTTCTCCTATCTTTTAATTTTGGACGATATCCTGTTTCTCCTATTGAGCTTATCAAGATACTGCTTTCCAGGGTTTTTGATATAGAGCAGAGCTGGCCAGATTCTGCAGAAACAATCGTCTTTAATATAAGACTTCCACGTATTATTCTTTCAAGCCTTATAGGAGCTTCACTTACTGTATCTGGGCTTGTACTGCAACAGGTGTTCAGAAATCCTATGGCAAGCCAGGACACTTTAGGCTCATCCTCCGCAGCTGCATTCGGTGCATCAATTGCACTTCTTTTAGACTTTAGTTATCTTGCCGTAAGCATGACGGCCTTTGTTTTCGGCCTATTGTCCCTTGCAATACTGATGCTCTTTTCCCTTGTAATTAGAAGAAAGGACACTCTCAGCCTTATACTTTCAGGCATTATGATCTCATCTCTTTTTTCATCTGCGACAAGCTTTGTAAAACTCGTTGCAGATACAAATGAGAAGCTTCCGTCGATCACATATTTTCTGATGGGTTCTCTCTCGTCTTTCAGAACATCAGACCTTGCATTAGTATTTGTAGTCACGCTATGCGCAGCAATTCCACTTATTTTAATTTCATACAGGCTCAACCTTTTATCTCTTTCTGAAGATGAGGCAAGGAGCATGGGAGTAAATACAAAGGCAATAAGACTTGCAGCAATAATCTGTTCTACCCTCCTTACCTCTTCAGCTGTTGCCGCATCAGGTCAAATTGGATGGGTAGGCCTTGTAATACCCCACTTTACCCGCATGATAAACGGAAGCGACACAAGGCTTACAATCCCGTCCTCTGCTCTTCTTGGCGCATCATTTCTAACTATAGTAGACACGGTATCTCGATCTTTTGCGACAAGCGAGATTCCACTTGGAATACTAACATCCTTCATCGGCGCACCTCTATTTTTATATCTGATTAAAAAGGAGGGAAAGCGTGAATATTGAGGTAAAAAATCTTAGCTATTCATATAAGAAGGGAACTGACGTGCTCTCCTCGGCGACTTTCACTCTATCAAGTGTGGATATGGTTGCCATTTTAGGAAAGAACGGAGCAGGAAAGTCCACCCTTTTCAAACTTCTTTTAAAGAGCTTAAAAAAAGAAACTGGTGAGATACTAATAGATGGCAAAAGCATTGATATATACAAGATAAAAGATATTGCCACGGTCTTTTCATATATCCCTCAGTCAGGAAATATGGAGTTCTCTTATACTGTGCTCGATGCAATTCTAATGGGATCTGTTGCAAGTCTATCAATGTTCTCTTATCCGAAAGAGAAAGAGATAGATGAGGCCATTGAACTGTTAAAGACGTTTAAAATACTCCATTTAAAGGACAGGAGGATGGATAGCCTTTCAGGAGGGGAGCGACAGATGGTTTTGATACTCCGCGCCCTAATGCAGAAGTCTTCATTCATAATCCTAGACGAACCTACAAGCAATTTGGACTATGGAAACCAGATAATGCTTTTAAACGAGTTAAGAAAACTCAATGAAAGCGGAATCGGAATCATCTACAGTACTCATAATCCAGAGCTTGCCCTGAACTACTCAAATAAGATACTAACGATTAAAGACGGAAAGATAAAAACGTTCTCAAGTCCTGAGGATCTTGCAAAGTCTAACGAGCTATCTGAAATCTATAACGAAGAACTATTTATAAGAAGAATAGACACGGGACGCTCTATGAGGTATATATGCACGCCGCTTTAGACTATTGGACGAAAGAGAAGATAACATACTACGAAAGGGCAGAGAAATACACCCTATTCAATAAAAGGCTTTCAAAGATTTTAGAAAACGAAATAAACAAGAGCAAAAGCATTTTAGAACTTGGCTCAGGCCTTAGCTTTATAAGCCAGTATCTTTTTGAAAACGGCTACAACATAAAAGCTGTAGACAATAGTCCAAATGCCGTAAAAAGATCAAATGAAAGGATAAAAGATAACATCGTAACGCTATCTGATGCATATGAGCTAAAAGACAGAGCAGATATTCTTCTTTTAATATTCTTTGGCCGAATAAAAGATAAAGACGATCTCTCTTATTTCATGTCATTGGCAAATGAGAAGATCATAAGCGTTTTCAGCAGGCATAGCGGCTCTGTATATTCAAATAAAAAAGACAGGACAGAAGAGTTTGAATGCCTTTTAAAAGACGAAAGTATCAGATACAAAAGAGATGACTTGACTTTAGATTTCAGTCAGCCTGTAAAAGACAGCGATGATGCTGAAAACTTTATAAGCCTCTATTACGGAGAGCGCAAAGAAATTGAATTAGAGAAAATAGAGAATCCTGATTATCCCTATGCGATAAAAAACGATAAGAAAATCTCTATTTTCACTATGTATAAGGAGTGATTATGAAAAAAATTGTTCTCATTCTTTTATTATTAATCGTCACTTTCCCATCCTTTGCCCAGGCAGAGAGAGAGACAGCAGCAGAAAGCGATTACTCTTTCACTTTCACTGACGACTTAGGAAGAAGTTTTACATTCTCCTCCCCTATTGGAAAAATTGCACCATCGGGAAATATGGCGCAAATGGTTTTATATCCAGTTGCAAAGGATATGATGGTGGGACTTGCAAATCCTATAGGAGAGCGAGCCTATATTTATAAGGATGAAAAGATCGACAGCCTTCCGATATTCGGCGCATTCTATGGCAGAAGATCGAATTTAAACAAGGAAGAAGTAATCTTACAAGATCCTGATGTAGTAATCGACATGGGAGAGATAAAAGGAGATGTGGAAAACACTAAGGACGATTTAGACAATCTAACTGAGAGCCTTGGAATTCCAGTCGTATTCATCGAATGCTATCTTGAAAACACGGCAGAGGCATATAGAAAGCTCGGCGCATTACTTGGAAATGCTGAGGAATGTGAAAAAAGGGCTGTTTATGCAGAAGATGCGATTAATTTTGCAAAAGAGAAAAAACAGTTGATAGAAGATCCCGTAAGAGTCTACTACTCGTCAAGCGCTGACGGACTTTCTGCAATCGAAAGCGGAAGCTTCCACGCAGAAGTAATTGAGCTCGTAGGGGGTGAGAACGTAGTTGAGAAATCATTTTCAGAGGGAAACGGAATTGCCTCTCTTGAAGAGATAATCCTATGGGATCCTGATGTCATACTTCTTTCAGAAAAAGAGGCTTATGACTATATTTTAAAGAATAAGACATGGAGTACGCTAAGGGCCGTTCAAAATAAAAACGTATACCTTCTTCCATCCTCCCCTTACCCATTTATCGACAATCCGCCAAGTGTGAACAGGATAATCGGCATCTACTACTTAGGATCACTTCTCTACCCCGATCTATATAGCGAGATAGATCTAAGAGCAAAGATAAAGGAGTTCTATTCGCTGTTCTATCTATATGACATAAGAGACAGCGAAATAGACAGCCTTTTAAACATATAAAAAAATAGCTAGCGCAAAGCTCAATGTCATTTAGTTAAGCCATCGAAAGCCTCTATCTCATAATGACATACGGGAAACCCGTTAAGTTAAGAACGACAGTTTTTGATGCTTTTGGACCTTAGAAAAAAGAAAAAGCCGCAGTGCTCAGAATATCGGGTTCTGTGGCTATTTTTATGGCTGAAGTTCTGTTTTGGAGTTGTTTAGAAGCTTTTCGAACGATGTCGGGATATGACGAAGCGAGCCATTTTTAATGGCTTACGCGACTCTGTAGATGAAGAAAACTGCGCTTTTTGGCTTTATCTTCCGCTTGTCTGCCCGCCCCGGACGCATGGCTCAACATAACGCCTTATAAGCTCCCTGATATCGCTATCAAGGTTCCATTTCATATAAGAGAAACAGATGTGTATCGCCTGCGTGAAGTTGACTTGGTAAGTATGAGCGTTATCGTCCTTCTGTTCAATCGCAATAGAATTCGCAATGCGGGAGCAGAAGTTGTACATCAGCAATCGGGCGAAGATCTCCTGTTTGATCGACTCTTCCTTTTTAGCATGGAAACTGGTAAGCCCGATGGCATATTTCAGCGTTCTGAAACTGGTCTCGATACCCCAGCGCAGATGGTATATCTCCTTGATTTTCTCTATCGGGAACATATTTCTATCGAGCGATGTGGCGATAGTCTCGTACTCTCTGGTAGAAAGAGGGAATCGTACGACACGCATGGTCATGTTGTAAGGGGATTCATGGTGCCATGTGACTCTCTTTTTC
The DNA here is from genome assembly GCA_949289305.1 of uncultured Spirochaetales bacterium. Taxonomy (GTDB): domain Bacteria; phylum Spirochaetota; class Spirochaetia; order Sphaerochaetales; family Sphaerochaetaceae; genus Ornithospirochaeta. Next base: position 2,982 of record CASENB010000028.1, on the reverse strand, counting down.
GTTTTGCTATGATTGCTCGGTCCTGACAGCCATTTTACCAATCCCTGCTCTCTTAATGCCTTAAGCTCTTTCGTCTGCTTTGTTACAATCGTGAAAGATAATTCCACATCCAGTTGCTCGTTCGGCAACGCGGCTGTTTCTTTTATAAAAGTATTTTGAATCCTGATAAGATAATCGGCATTCGCATCCCTGATGCTCTCCATAAGATCAAGAAATCCGTATCCCCTGTCCCCTATCACGAGATTCCTGCATGACGCAGGCTTTGCCCCGATTCTTCTTATCATCTGCCTTGCCGCTTCAATCTCATGTTTTTTCGGAGTGGGCTGTATAATGCAGTCCATGTAAGTGCTGTTGAGAAGATCGTAGACTGCATTTATGTGGAATTGGTTGTAGCCATTCTCAGATCCGTTTTTCTCGGGACCGAAATAGGTGTCGGATTCTGTATTCAACGCTATGTTGAGATCCGAGCCATCTATCACGATAAGCCTGTAGCCGTTAAGAAGGTTGAGATCGTTTGTGTCCGTAGCATTGTTGAATCTTCTGAACGCTTCCTCAAACGCCTCATGCTTTATTTTAGCTCTCTGCTGTACGAATGCCGATTTTGTGATGAACGGTTTTTCCATAGAGATGTTGTGGATATCGCAAAGCTCCTTGTTTAGCGAGTTGCCTTCCATGATCATTACGGTACGCATGGTCTCTGCGAACGGAAGTTTCCTTTTGCGGGTAAAATCCTGCCCCGAGGACACGACGAAACGCTCCGCCTCGTTTTCGATGGCAGAAAAAGTTCTATAGAGAATGCCCCTGCAATTTTCGCCTAGTCCTTTCATGTAATGTACCTTATGATATTGAGTCATAACTCCGAGAGAGCGTATTAATATAATGAGTTATAAATAACGAAAAAGCAAGAAAATAACTTGTAATTCTAAGTTATTTTAAAACTTTTTCAAAATTTTAGCTCAATATATCGAACCTGAAGAATATTTAGTTTCAAAGACTTAATATCATAATCTTATTAATTTGATTTTTCTTCAAATACTGTCATACTATACTTGAGGAAAAAAATATGATTACAAGCAATAAAGAGAAATACGATAGGATAACCGAGAATTTCTGGAGCAATGCCGATTACATGCTCAAGGAGAAAGGAATGACTTGGAGAGAGCTGGCAGACAAGCTGAGCCTTGATCCGAGGACGCTTTCTTCAAAAAAGAGCGTGAAGTGCAACATATCGATGTGCAGCGCCATGGAGATGGCTGAGGCTATTGGGACGAGCGTCGAGCGTCTAATATACGGCAGGCCCGAAAACCTTTAAGAAAATAAGCGATCCTTCCGTTTTTTACGTTACAGCAGCTCAAGATTCTATGTTATACTTCTCTCCATCAAGAGGTGTGGAGATGAAGAAATCTGACGACTGGTATTTCCAGGAGCTCATAACGGAGTTTTACAACCGCGTTCAGGATATTCTGATAGAGAGAGGGATAAAATGGGCGGATCTCGCCAGGCTTATCGGGCTAAGTCCCAAAACGCTCTCTTCAATGAGAAGCCAGAACGTGAATCCGAGCTGGACTACGGTCAGGAAAATAGCGAAAACATTGGACGTTTCGATGGACGAGCTTACTTACGAGCACAAGGCTCCGGAGCTTTACGAGCTCTATTGGGCGATCCCCAGAGAAATCAAGGACATAGACCTGCAGGGAATGACATGCAATCAATTGCTGACCATCGCATACGTTACAGGAAACGGGAATTTGAAATCTATCAGGCATAGAGAGGATATCTGCAAAGAAGAAATCCAAGAACGCCTCAAAGCTATCAAGGAAGGCAATAAGATTGAGGCAAACGGAAGCGTTTATATGACCGTGCTCAATCCGAATTTCAAAGAGGGAGTGGAAGAAAATTCTGATAAAAACAGTGAAAAATGAGCTATTTTAGATAAAAAGCATATTTGAAAAGGAGAGGGACATGCCGAAAAACACAGGCTTATCAAATGCTAAGACAGCTAAAAAGGATGAGTTTTATACCACCTATGAGGACATACAAAAAGAACTCAACTATTATGAGGATAAATTCAAAGGGAAAACAGTGCTTTGCAACTGCGATGATCCTTATGAAAGCAATTTTTGCCACTTCTTTCTGAAGAATTTCAACTATTTGGGGTTAAAAAGGCTGATTTGTACGTCTTATAGCTCATCTCCCGTACTTGGAGGCGGGCAGTTATCTCTTTTTGATGAGTTTGATGAGCCTCTTGTAAAAGAGAACGCATATGTTTTCGATATTTCAGAAGTTCCAATGGCAAATGGACGCGGAGTATCGGATGATGACATCCACAATCTTCTTACTTCATCCAACAGAGGCGTCAAAAAGCTCAAGGGCAACGGCGATTTTCGTTCAAAGGAGTGCATCGAGTATCTCAAGCAGGCTGATATCGTAGTTACAAACCCGCCTTTCAGCCTGTTCCGTGAATATGTTGCGCAATTAATGGAATACGGCAAAAGCTTTCTTATTATCGGAAACGTTAATGCTATTACTTACAAGGAGATTTTTCCTCTTATCAAAGATAACAAGCTATGGCTTGGTGCGAGCATTCATAGTGGCGATAGGAAATTCTACGTGCCTGACGACTATTCTCTCGATGCTGCGGGGTGTGGAATAGAGCCAAACGGCAGAAAATATATTCGAGTAAAAGGTGTAAGGTGGTATACCAACCTCGATTACCCTCAAAGGCATGAGAAGCTTGATCTTTACAAGAAGTATTATGGACATGAGGACGAGTATCCGAAATTCGATAACTACGACGCTATAAACGTCGACAAGACATCAGAAATCCCCTGCGATTACTTTGAAGATATAGGTGTTCCAATTACATATTTGGACAAGCACAATCCAGATCAATTTGAAATCGTAAAATTTCGCAAAGGAAATGACGATAAGGACTTGACATACACAAAGTCGGCCACACAATTTGACAGACAGACAGACAGA
>CASENB010000027.1 GCA_949289305.1 uncultured Spirochaetales bacterium | reverse complement strand
CAGGAAGCATCCGCTTCCTTCTCTCTCTTCCCCTGCGCTTCCGATCTTAAAAAACTTTGTCCGTGCCTCTCAGCACGCTACGACAATCTACCCCTTTTCCCTCCTCCCTGTCAATTACTTTTTTCACTTTTTTTTGAAAAAATTTTCCTCCTTTTCTTTAACTCATTATAAGAAAAAGATTAAGGAGGAATAAATTAATTAAAGAATACATTTATCAGATCATTTTTGCTTTTTGCGCTTCTGATCAGCCTTACCATACTGGAGTTTTTAGCAACCATTGCTATTTGGGATAGAACCTGTACATGCTCACTGGAACACTCTGGGTTAGCAAGGACGAGAAAATAAATCCTTGTCGGCTTATTATCTAAGGATGAATAATCAACATCATCCTTTCCAACAGCGAGTGCTACTTGAACGCCTTCAACCTCTTTCACTTTTGCATGCGGTATTGCAATTCCATCGCCGAATCCTGTAGATCCAAGCTTTTCTCGATCCATAATTGCCTTCAAAACTTCATCTTTTGCATCTTCATTTAATCCATATGCTGTGGAGAAACATGAAACAAGGTTCTCAAGCAACTCATCTTTAGTTCTCCCTTCTAACGGGCAGAAACAAAACTCTTTCTTCAGACTATCGGTTAAAGACATCAATAATCCTCCTCAAACATAGACCAGATGTTATCATCATCTTTCACAACCAGAACAGGACATGGACTTGTTCTCATCATCCTGTCATTCTCGCTTGTAAGCTCTTCTCTCCTACTTCTTATAACATTAATAGAACCTAAGGCAAGAAGATCTATGTGGTTTTCTTTTATATATTTCATTACCTGCTGATGTGGAGATCCCTCGACTATTGAAGCATCAATACTGACCCCTTTCTGCTGAGCCAGTTTCTCTGCATGCCTTATATGGCGTTCTGCATCCTTTTTCAAATCCCTAAGATACTCGCTCTTTTCCTGATCTACGAAAATATGGCTTTTAACGAGATCTCCTAAAGCTTTCGTGTTTACAACATATAAAACGTGCAGCTTAGAATCTGTGCTTTTTGCAAGCATTATAGAATACATGAGTGCGCTAAGAGATCCCTCAGATCCATCTAAATATGTAAGTATGTCAACAAATGGCGCATTAGTCATACTCTCTCCCCCTTTATTATTTTGCCTTTTCCATTCTCTCTTTTACTGCCTTTAAGAGAATGAACGACTCCCTTTCCTGCTCTTCAATCCTACCTGTTAAATACTTTAGCGTCTCCTCTTTCTCAGGTATTACAAGCTTTTCAAGGGCATTAACTTTTCTTATGGTTTTCTTAACTTCCCTGCTAAGACGCATTATAGAAACTTTTAACTCTGCCATTTTACCCATAAGCATCAGAGCTCTAGAGTATCTGTTAATGGCAAGCTCAGAAAGCATGCTCGTTCCCTCTGGAGAAAAGAACGGTCCATCGCCTGAAAAGAATGTATCTACTTTAGGAAGGCTGACACCCATAACTTTTCTCTCGCTTAAGCTTATAGAACTTTGAATATTTACAGATCCGGCAAGGTTTGCAACCCTAAGACGCCCCATATGCATTACGGCATCCTGAAGCGTCTCTTCAGCTTCTAAAAGCGCTTTTTCAACCCTGTTCTGATAATCAACAGCCTGGTCAACAAGCGTTAAAAGCTCGCTAACTAAAATGCTTCTTTTCTGATCCAGAAGATCATAGCCTAGACGGGAAAAAGCAAGCTCGTCCTTCAGCTTCATTAAATTGGACCTGGTAGGAGCTAGCGTCGTATCCATAAACTACCCCTTATAGTGCTCGTTTATCTCCTCTTCCGTAAGCCTCTGCAGCTCTTCAGGAGGAAGAATAGATAGAGCCTGCCATCCGAGATCCAGAGTTTCTTCAATGGATCTGTCCTCGTCATATCTTTGAGCAACAAACTTCTTTTCAAAGAATTCACCGAACTCTATATACTTATGATCTGTTTCCGTAAGCTCTTCTTCACCAATAACGGATGCAAGGTTTCTTACGTCTTTTACGTGAGAATATGAAGCAAAAAGCTGGTTGGACAAGTGCGGATGGTCGCTTCTTGTCATTCCATCTCCAATTCCGTCCTTCATAAGCCTAGAAAGGGATGGCAGACAGTTGATTGGAGGATAGATTCCGCGGGAACTCATATCGCGATCAAATACGATCTGTCCTTCCGTGATATATCCTGTAAGATCAGGAATAGGATGGGAAATATCGTCATTAGGCATAGTAAGGATAGGAAGCTGCGTGATACTTCCGCTCTTTCCGCTTATCTTACCGCTTCTCTCATAGATCTCAGCAAGGTTTGAATAAAGATATCCAGGATATCCCTTTCTTGAAGGAATCTCACCTCTGAGAGTTCCAATCTCTCTAAGCGCTTCGCAATAGTTCGTCATATCTGTCATAATTACAAGAACCTGCTTGCCTTTATCAAAAGCAAGATATTCAGCTAGAGTCAGCGCTGTATGAGGCGTAATAGTTCTCTCAATTGACGGATCGTCGGCAAGGGATAAAAAAAGCGCTACGTTATCTAATACGCCCGTCTCTTCAAACGAATCAATGAAGTATTTAGCAACGTCGTACTTTACGCCCATTGCAGCAAATACGATAGCGAAATCACTCTCTGCTCCCCTTACTTTCGCCTGTCTGGCAATCTGTGACGCAAGCTTATTATGATCCATTCCGTTTCCGCTAAAGATTGGAAGCTTTTGTCCTTGGATCAATGTAGTCATCCCATCAATTACGGAAATTCCAGTCTGAATGAAATCTCTCGGGTATTCTCTTGCAGTCGGATTGATAGGGACTCCGTTTACATTCCTTTCCTCTGCACCGCTTGGATTTTGCGCTCCGTCCCTGCTCTTTCCTAGTCCGTTCATAACACGGCCAAGCATTTTTTCAGTCACAGATATTGTTAACGGCTCTCCAAGAAAACGGACGCTCGTATTGGGAAGTGCAAGACCGTCAGTACCTTCGAAAACCTGTACGCATACGATGTCGTCAGACGTATCTAGCACCTGTCCCTGTCTGATTTTCCCATCATTTCCTTTTATCTCGACAAGTTCGCCATATCCTACGCTGTGAGTACCTCTCATATATAGAAGAGGACCATCCATTTTAGCAGCTCCGATATACTCTCTGCCGCTATAAAGTGCTTTTTTATTATTCTCAATCTTCATAAATACTTCCTAGCTGCATTATCGCCCTATCGAGTTTAAGAGCGAGTTTATCGATCTCTTCCTCATCCCCGTTCTTGATATTGAAGCGCATTCTCGCAATATCCTGTACTGCAGAAAGCCTCTTAATCTTCACCATTGGAACGCCTTTAGCAATTGCCGCCTGCCCCTCTTCATAATAATGGATTATCAAAGAGAGCATCTTAACCTGCTTTTTAACAGAACAATATCTGTCTATCTCGTCAAAAGCGTTCTGTTGTAAGAATGCCGTTTTAAAGAGAGAACAGCATTCTATTATAAAGTTCTGACTGTCAGGAAGAGCATCCGGTCCTACAAGTTTTACGATCTGATTAAGTCTTACCTCTTTTTGAAGAAGTTCCATTATCTTCTGTCTGTTCTCGGCCCATTCTCCTCCGCTCTCTTTCTCCCACCAGTCTTTAACCTCATCTACATATTCGCTATATGAGTCAAGCCAGCTGATTGCAGGATAGTGACGCGATGAAGCAAGAGCCCTATCAAGGCCCCAGAAACAACGTACGAACCTTTTCGTATGCTGTGTGACAGGTTCTGAGAAGTCTCCGCCAGGAGGAGAAACAGCTCCAATGATCGAAACAGATCCTTCTTTTTCTGATAGGCACATCATATGTCCCGCTCTTTCATAAAATTGAGCTATACGGGATGGAAGATAAGCAGGGAATCCCTCCTCTGCCGGCATCTCCTCCATTCTTCCTGAAAGCTCTCTTAGAGCCTCAGCCCAACGAGACGTGCTATCTGCCATGATTGCAACGTTATAGCCCATGTCACGATAATACTCCGCCATTGTAATGCCGGTATAGATCGAAGCCTCTCTAGCCGAAACAGGCATGTTCGACGTGTTCGCAATCAATATTGTCCTCTCCATAAGGCTCTGTCCGGTTCTCGGATCTACAAGATGCGGGAACTCTCTGAGAACATCCGTCATCTCGTTACCTCTCTCTCCGCAGCCTATGTATACGATGATATCTGCATCGCACCACTGCGCAATAGAGTGCTGCGTCATAGTCTTTCCTGTTCCAAATCCTCCTGGAATTGCAACAGTACCGCCTTTGGCAAGTGGGAACAATGAATCGATAACCCTTAGCCCTGTAATTAAAGGCCTGTCTAGTCCAAGACGTTCTTTTACAGGACGAGGAACCCTGATTGGCCAGTACTGGTTCATCTTGACGCCATGCGTCTTTCCGCTTTCATCCTCTATAAGGGCAATCTCGTCATTTGCCTTATAATCCCCTTCGTCATTTATTGAGACGATATGATATTTCCCCTCATACTCAGGACTAAGCATTATGCGATGCAACACCCTTTCTGTCTCTACGACTTCGCCAAGAATACTTCCTGAGGCCACCTCATCCCCGGCTTTCTTTACCGGAGTAAAATGCCAGAGCTTATCATGGCTTATAGAGCTGATAGAAATTCCCCTCTCGATAAAATCGCCGCTGAGAGTCCTAATTTCTTCCAAAGGACGCTGTATGCCGTCATATATATTTCCAATGAGGCCAGGACCGAGTTCTACGGACAAACTCCTTCCCGTACCGTACACGTTATCTTCTGGTGCAATAGAGGTCGCATCCTCATAGACCTGAACGGTCGCCTCATCGCCATTGAGCTTTACAACTTCACCGACGATTCTTAGATCGCTTACGTATACAAGCTCCATCATCTTGGCATCTGTGATGCCTTTTACGATGAGAACAGGGCCATTAACCCTTTTTACCCTTCCAATTATCTTATCTTGCATTTTCTTCCTGTACTATTTGTCTTATCTCCCTCTCTCTTCGTCTTATACGTGTGGAAAGAAGGTTGTTATAGCTTATTTTCCTGTCTAGCGAATACAATACGACGCCGATCTCATCGGCAAACCTCTCATCGAGCGAAAGAGAAACAGATCTTCCGCTCCTCTCTTTGATAAGCTCTTCAGCCTCTTTAAGCATGGAATCATCACCTTTTGCATCCTTGCAAAAGCTTACAATGGCGTCATCCTTATCTAGTCCTATAGCGGCCTCTGCTATCCAAGAAATTAAATATGGCCTGAGTTTTCCATTTTTCGCCATACTTGAGATTTCGTCGTATACGCTCTTCATCACTGCCGAATACGATGCGTCAAGGCTCTTCATCTCCTTAAGCCTATCCTGGCTCTTTTTGGCACTCTCTTCTCTTTGCCTTAAAGAGCTTAGGCGAAGATCCAAAGACCTCTGCATCTCATCTTTCTTCTTTTCAGAATCAATTCTCGCCCCTTCAAGGATCTTAGTTTTCTCGATGTTTGCTTCTTTAATAATAGATTCGGCCTTATCTTTAGCTTCTTTGATGATCCCATCCGTAAGGCTTTTAGAATCATAACTCATATAGAAACTCCTATAGCCTCATTTACGAGGCTTTTAAGATCCCTTTTAAAGGGACTGCCAGGAGAGGGAATTTCAACGACAAGGGGGAAGGACTCGCTAAAAAGATAGTGGTCCACAGTCTCCCTTATCATATCAGCAGTGTCTTCGCTGATAATTATTATCGCCCTCTCTTTGTTTTCCAAAGCGTTCTGCCAAGCAAGACGGGCCTCTTCGGCTGTATGAACCGCCTCACCTGAAACGCCGACGATAGAAAACCCTAAGACGGTGTCATCATCGCCAATGACGTAATATTCCATTAAACCGTTCCAAGGATCATCAAAGCTGTAATGAAGCCGAAAACAACGAGACCTTCAGAAAGTCCGATGAAGATAAGCGCATTACTTGCAATCTCCGGTTTCTCGGAAATAGCACCCATTGCAGCAGATCCTACGTTAGAAATAGCAATACCAGCACTAATAGCACCAAGACCGAAAGCAAGAGCTGCGGCAAAACAGATTAATGCCGTCTGGTAGCTTCCGCTCTGAACGCTCTCAGAAGCTGCATAAAGCGTAGGTGAATAGATGAACGCCGTACCGATTAACAGTGCCAAAGTCAATGCGAAAGTTAAATTTACCTTTCTCTTAAATTCAAATGCGGTCATTCTTGACCCTCCTATATATTTCAGTTGGCCTTTCTTCTGCCTTCAAGCCCAATAGGCTGGTAAGCAAAACCACGGCCGGTAAAGAACCTTGTAAAGAACTCGTAATAGTTGAGTCTGAGCGAGTTGATTCCTGCAGAAAGCCCTTCAAGAACTATTACAAGCACGTTTCCAATTATGATAATAAGCGTAGAAAATACTGCATTTCCAGTCATTGCAGCCATATCCTGGAATGCCGTCATTAATGAAACGTGGGCAATGCCAAGACCGGCAACCCTCATGAATGAAAGCGTGTTTGCAAGATATCCTGAGAAAATCTCAAGGATCGTGATAAGGCTTTCGATAACAGTATTTATAACAAGCTGGCTTACTTTCTCTTTTTCTCCTTTCCTGAGCTTTAGCACAAAGTGAACAGGCTCTGATAAGAAGATCATCACGATTAATAATACGAGTGCAAATCCCATCCAGCTAGGCATTGAAATGCTCTTATAGCCTGATGCAACGAAACCAAATCCGATATAAACGCCAATAGCATATAAAGCGCCTCCGACGATTCCGTTTTTATCAAATATAAGTTCGAAGAACCTCTTCTTCCTTATTAGGTTAATCCAGTTTAATGCGATGGCAAGCGCAATTACCGCAATACCGAATTTAATAGTAATTCCTAAGATATCATAGATATCGTTTACGTAAGCGTTTCCTCCATGCCCGTTTACCACGCTATGATAGTTAAACCATAAGGCAGGCAGCCAGGAGTACCCAAAGCATGATCCAAAGAGAATGCCGCCAACCATGCTTGCCGGTCCTAAGAACATAAGAAGAGAGCAAAGATATCTGCTTATAAGCCCGTCTTTCTTCAAAGGATTCTTCTTGTAGCTATATTTGCCAATAAGGCCTACAAGAAGAAGTACGAATCCTTGTCCTAGGTCTGCAAACATAAGGGCAAACATTATAATATAACATATTGCCGTAAACGGAGTCGGATTTATAGAACCGTACTCGGGCGTGCCGTAATTGTTTACAAGATGCTCAAAAGGCTTAAGGATCTTTGCGTTATTCAAGGAGACAGGGACGCTCTCCCTCTCCATCTCTTCAGCTTCTCTTTCCTCAATTATGCATCTTCCATCAGTCGCATCTAGAATCGCACTGCGAACCTTATCATATTCGTTCTCAGGAACCCATCCAGAAAGGAGCGTCGTATTCTTGGTATATGAGAAATAAGACTCAACAGACGAGCAAAGCTCATGTATTCTGACGTTCTGCCAGGCTTTATCAAGATCGTCAATATGCTCAGATATCTTAGCCTTTACCTCTTCCTTCAGGCTGTTAAGCTCTGCTTTATCAGCATCGATTAACCTGTTAAGTTCAGCTCTAGCTCTAGAAAGCGCTTTCTTCTGCTCTTCAGCCTCCCCGTTTTCATTCCATCTGAACTTTTCTAAAATATCTTCAAGACGGTCGCGATCGCGCCTGAAAGAGAGAATTACCGTATTAGAACCATCTAAACATATGACGGCTCCAAGCTGCTTAAGACGAGCGGAAAAATCTTCCACCCTGCTTTCAACCTTTCCTACCCGGACGTCAATATACTCGCTCTTCTTCTCATCGATATACCTCAAAAGCTCCTGATGAGAAAGATATCTCTGATTTACTATCCTCTGCTTATCCTTAATCGACTGAGTCGAGACTGTAAGGCGCTCTATGAACTTTCTAAGTTTATCTAGATCTAAGACATCGAATTTGTCGAGATCTGATGCAGCGATACTCGGAGCCCTATGATCAGCCTGAGTAAACAGGCTTTCAATCCTAAGCCTGTAATCAGAAAGGCTCTCCCTATCTTTCAGACTATCGGACTTCCTAATCTTCTTCATCCTCTCCTTATCTAAAAGTTCGATGTTGACAAAATCCATAACACCGCTAGAAAGAAGATTCTTTACGACTTTATCTTTATCTTGATCGAGCACAACAGCCGTTAAAAGCTTCATGCGCTTTGTAAACAAACTCATAAGATGGCCTCCCTGATCCTCTCTTCATCCCATTTGTAGAACTTAGCGCTCATAATACTTCTTATTCTCTGATCTTCATCCCTTAAAAGGAAGAAGTAAGAGAGTATGGTTGCTACTGTAAATGGGTTTTGAGTAAGTATCTTCATAAACTCCTTTTTTCTCGTTTGAGAGAGATACTCTTCAATCTTAATTATATGTTTAGCGTTTTCATCTGCGCTAGTAAGCTCATCGTCGTTCTTTCTTATCTCCCTTAAATCGGCCATCAAGTCCTTATAATGTCTTGAAAAGACAGACCTTATCTCCTCTGTATTGTCTCTCTTTTCAAATAACTTCTTCCTTTTGATGTCCTGATAAATCCTGCCGTAAGGAATACAGACGTATTCAAGCTCGCTTGCGGAAACATGATGATAGAAGTTGTATCGGATGAAAAGCAATATGTTTTTTAAATCGACATCGACGAAATATATATTCTCGCTAATCTCCCTATCCTCCCATTTCAGACTCTTCATAGAGCTAAAGAGTCGATCAAAATACAGATGATCGAGTTTTATCTCAAGATCAAAGAGTCCGTTGTTTTTAATCTCTTCAAGAGTAAACGATGATATGACAGGATAATAAATCGTATCTTCAAATGCAGATAAAAGCTCTGCAAACGATCTAGCGTTGATAAGCGCACTATAATTTACAGGATGTACGATTAATTTCTTAAATATATAGTTTGCTCTGCTTGATATGGATCGGCCTTTTAAAGATGAAGAATACCAGAGGCGAAGCGCATTTTTAATATTCTCGACTTCTACCTTCTCAAAAAGGACTGTAATAAGCTCTTTTTCATTTCCTTTCAAATATGAAAGCACTTCCCTGTAAGTCTCGATCTCAAACTCAAGCAATGCAAGTTCTACTGCCTGAAGATCTCCAGTCTCGGCATAGACGGAGACAAGGCGGGAATATCTTGTGTTTTTAAGAGTGCTTATGGCCTCATTCAACGTTGGAGCTTTTACCATATCGGATAAGAGCGTAGAACTGTTTATCTCTCCGATCCTAGCCCTGAGCTTTGCATTGATAAAAGCGTATTCACTTACTTTTCCCATGGCTTTCTCTCTAATCTAAGATTAAGGATACGATTCTATCTTTGGCTCTCTTCAAGGCCTCTGAATTCGTCTTGACTCCGTTTTTTTCAATTTCAAGGCGGACGTCCTCATACTCTTTCAAATTCTCTTTATATAAGGCCTCTTCATCTTCTATTATTTGATCGTTTCTTTTTCTAATCTCGTCGATCTCTTTGCTGATTAGCTCTTTTGCTTCTTTTTGAGCATTAAATATTATGTTCCTAGCCTCAGCTTCGGCATCAGAGACGATCTTCTCCGCCTCATCTTCCACGGTCAGGATACCATCGATAATTGAACTTTGCATCCTTTCTCCCCTCTACGTTAAGTAGATAATTTTCGGGCATGGCGGATTTGAACCGCCGACCCCAAGTCCCCCAGACTTGTACGCTAAACCCCTGCGCTAATGCCCGAATACTGCAATATATTACAAATAGTTTAGCAGCGTGTCAAACGAGTTCTTTCAAAGACAAGTATATGGAGTCAACCACTTCAACTCCATCTCTCATATTCGCATCCTTCGTTCTGTTCATGGACTCTCCAGGATAGCTTACACCTCTAAAACCTTCTGCTGTATCGGCACTCTTTACGTAAGATAGAATCTCCTTAGCTCTCTCTTCTGCGTTGTCAATTCCGAGTTTCATAGGATCTAGAACGATCATGATCTGCGAAAGAGCTACCTCGTTAGTAAAATCTGAAATCTCTTTTACAGAGTTTCCTCCGCTTATCACCGATGCAATTAAATCAAGAGCGATAGAAAGCCCGCTTCCCTTCCAGTATCCGATTGGAAGCATTCTCTTGCTCTCTTCAATGTCGGACGGAACGTCTGTGAGTTTTCCATTCTTGTCAAATCCTCCAGGATATGGGAGATTCTCACCTTTTAGACGTAATGTCTCAAGCTTTCCATAACTGTACTGGCTTATCGCCATATCAAGGAGAAACGACGATCCGTCCTTTACAGGAACAGCTATGCAGAGAGGATTGTTTCCAAGACGCGCCGTCTTTGCTCCCCATGGCGGCATGTTCGCAGTGGTGTTCGACCAGCAGATTCCGATTAATCCTTCTTTTGAAGCAAGCTCTGCAAAGTATCCGCCTCTCATCCAATGGTTGTTGTTCTTAAGCGCAACAACACCGATTCCGCTCTCTTTTGCAAGTAAGATTGCCCTTGTCATGCCTTTTTTAGCAAACAGAGGACCAAGTCCCATCTTGCAATCCCACCTTTCAAAGAACGGAAGGGAAAAGACAACTTCCTCTTTTACCCCGATTTTGATATCCCCGTCATCTATATATTTTAAAACGCGTGGAAACCTGTTTATGCCATGGCTTAAAACGCCTGAAACGGTATTTTCTGCAAATATGACGCCAGCCTCTTTCGCATCCTCGTTAGAAAACCCTTTTTTAATAAGCAAAGTAGAAAACAGATCTACGAGCTCTTCATATTTTACTTTCATTTTTCCTCCAAAAAACCCCGTGCTAAGACGGGGTCAATATTTAAATAGCTTCCTGTAAGAATCCTTTGATCTTTGCTAGTCCTACTAGAACGTTATCGATTCCGTTTGCCTCTATCACAAGGCTTGGGGCCTGCATTATAGAATACTTTATTGCAAGCTCTGGATTCTCTTCGGCATCTATAGTCTTATATTTTACTCCTGCCTTATCAAGAATCTGCTTTGCCGCCTTGCAGTTAGGGCAAGTCTTCGTTGTGAAAAGAAGAGTTTCCGATACCTTTATCTCTTTTGCCTCATCTTTCTTCTTATCGTCTTTCTTACATGGAGCGCCATGAGTCAGAACGCTCGTCCCAATATTGTAGGTCTTCCTCTCCTTGAACTCCTCGCTCTTTCCAGTATTCCAGTTCTGAACAGGACGATAATATCCTGTGATCCTAGAATAAACTTCGGTAGTCTTTCCGCAAATAGGACATGTGTACTCTTCCCCTGCGATATAACCGTGATCAGTGCATACGGAGTAAGTCGGGCTGATCGTATAGTAAGGGAGTTCGTAGTTTTCAGCGATCTTTCTTACGAGATTTGCAGCACTTTTCCAATCTGTCATCTTCTCGCCAAGGAACGCATGGAATACTGTTCCTGACGTATAAAGAGTCTGCAGGCGATCCTGAACATCAAGAGCAGTGAAGATATCGTCAGTATATCCTACAGGAAGGTGTGATGAGTTCGTGTAATATGGCGCATCTCCATTCTTGCTTGCTGTAATGATATCTGGGAACTGCTCTACATCGTGCTTTGCAAAGCGGTATGATGTGCTTTCAGCCGGAGTCGCTTCAAGGTTGTAAAGATCTCCATACATCTCCTGATAATCAGAAAGGCGGTTTCTCATGTGATTGAGCACGTCTACAGCAAAATCCTGGCTTCTCTTATCTGTTAGATCGCATCTTAGCCATTTAGCGTTAAGAGAGCATTCATTCATTCCTACAAGACCGATCGTAGAGAAGTGGTTGTTAAACGTTCCAAGGTATCTCTTCGTATATGGGTATAGCCCTTCTTCAAGAAGCTTTGTGATAACCTCCCTCTTTCTCTTAAGGGATCTTGCCGCAATATCCATAATCTTATCGAGGCGTGCGTAGAAGTCAGCCTCGTCCTTTGCAAGATAGCCAAGACGTGGCATGTTAATCGTTACGACGCCAATACTTCCAGTGCTCTCTCCAGAACCAAAGAATCCTCCTGTCTTCTTTCTGAGTTCTCTTAAATCAAGGCGAAGACGGCAGCACATCGATCTGACATCGCTTGGCTGCATATCGCTATTGATATAGTTGGAGAAATAAGGAGTGCCGTATTTTGCCGTCATTTCGAAAAGAAGCCTGTTGTTCTCTGTTTCAGACCAGTCGAAATCCTTTGTAATTGAGTATGTAGGAATAGGATACTGGAAACCTCTGCCGTTTGCGTCTCCTTCGATCATGATCTCGATAAACGCCTTGTTAACCATATCCATCTCTTTCTGACAATCGCCATATGTGAAATCCTGATCTTTTCCACCTACGATAGCAGGAGTGTTCTTCATGTCTTCAGGACATACCCAGTCTAAAGTAATATTTGAAAATGGTGCCTGTGTTCCCCAGCGCGAAGGGGTATTAACTCCATAAATGAAACTCTCAAGGCTCTTCTTAACTTCCCTGTAAGACAAATTGTCCTTCTTAACGAACGGAGCAAGGTAAGTATCAAAAGAACTGAATGCCTGAGCGCCAGCCCATTCGTTCTGAAGAATTCCAAGGAAGTTGACCATCTGATTGCATAGCGTCGATAAATGGCTTGCAGGACTTGACGTGATTTTTCCAGGAATTCCACCGAGTCCTTCCTGAATAAGCTGTTTGATTGACCATCCTGCGCAGTATCCTGTGAGCATGGAAAGATCGTGGATGTGCATATCGCATGAGCGGTGTGCGTTCGCAATCTCCTCATCGTACACCTCGCTGAGCCAATAGTTTGCCGTAATAGCACCGCTGTTAGAGAGAATAAGTCCTCCGACTGAATATGTAACCGTTGAGTTCTCTTTTACTCTCCAGTCGTTTAATTTCAGATAGTTATCCACTACGTTCTTATAATCTAAGATAGTGGACTTCATATTTCTAATCTTCTCTCTCTGCTTTCTATAGAGGATGTAAGTCTTAGCTACATCGTTGTACCCTGCCTGAGAGAGAACGTTCTCGACAGAGTCCTGTATGTCTTCTACTGCAATCTTCTGATCTTTTATCTTCTTTGAAAAATCCGCAGTTACTTTCAATGCGATAAAATCGATTATGTCGTCGTTGTATTCCGTCTTTGAAGCTTCAAATGCTTTCTTTATTGCCGTACTGATTTTTTTGATGTCAAAATCAACTACAGCACCGTCGCGCTTAGAAACACTATACATTGATATCTCCTATTTATGTTGTAAAAGATACGATAACATGAAGGTAGAAAGAATGCAATAGAAAAACGCAATATAAAGTGTATGTCAATTTTTAAACCACTATATATAGCGTAGCTAAAAATTTCTTATTTGTACGTTTCCTATAGTTTTTTTAAGTATTTCTATATAACTTTCAAGCTCTTTCCTGCTTAGAGGAGTATTACTTTTTTCAATAGTATTTTCATTGGCTGTAAAGTTTTGTATATAGTAGGCCTTACAGCCTGAAAGAAGGGACGCTAGAGAGCGAAAATTATTTTCCTTATGAAGTTCCTTAGTGACCGTTGTTCTGAATTCATACTCCACATGACCAGATTTCAGATACTCTATGGACTCTAAGATTTTAGACGTATCGACACTCTTAAGCCCTACGGTCTTCGCATAATCCTCAAGGCTGTTCTTAACGTCCATGGCAATGTAATCTACCAGTTTTTTTTCAACAAGATTTCTCATTACATCCGGCATTAGTCCATTGGTATCAAGCTTAATTAGTAAATTTCTTTCTTTAATCTTAGCAAGGTAATCTTCAAGATCGCTCTGTATGGTAGGCTCTCCTCCTGAAACGACAACCGCATCCAACACTCCTTTTCTTTTATCAAGATAGGAGAATATCTCATCATCGCTAAAAGGAGGAAATTCATCAGCTCTTAATACGAGCTCTCCATTATGGCAATACGGGCAGCGGAAATTACATCCACCTGTAAAAAGGATGCAAGCAACCTTTCCTGGATAATCTAAAAGCGTGAGTTTTTGAAAGCCTACAATTCTCAAGACAGCGCCTCTACTACTTCTTTGGGAAGAAGGGTAAGCTTCTTTCCATCAAACGATACCGATGCAACCTTGACAGATAGCACTGCAAGATCCTCATCACCCCTTCTTATGCTCTGGGAAAAGACGGCGCTGAATCTTTCAGCCTTTTCAAGCTTAGTATAAACAACGATCTCATCATCAAGAAGGCCAGGTTTTTTATAATCGATGCTAATGCTCTTTACAACGAATATCAGCCCTCCGTCTCTCATCTCCCTCTGGCACTTATCCGGCAGCGCTTGCCTAAGCATCTCCGTTCTCGCATGTTCTGCAAAATCAAGATACTTAGCATGATAAACGATGCCTCCGCAGTCGGTATCGGAATAGTAAACCCTAGTCCTATATATGAATTCTCTCATACGATCTCCATTTCGTCCGTTATAGTGCTGACGTAGTCATCATAAGTCTCAGCCCGTCTTATCTTATAAATATTTCCATTTTCTTTCAAATACTCAGAGCAGCGAAGCTTTCCATTATAGTTGAACCCCATTGAATGCCCGTGCGCTCCTGCATCATGAATTACAACGACATCGCCTCTCTCTATTTTAGGAAGTCTTCTATCTATTGCAAACTTATCGTTATTCTCACAAAGGCTTCCTGTAACATCATAAACGTGGTCTTTTTCATCAGCCTCCTTTCCTAGCACGGTTATATGATGGTATGCGCCATATAAGGCAGGACGCATCAAATTCGCCATACATGCATCAAGACCTACATAATCCTTGTATTTATGGCTTACATGACGGACTTTGCTTATCAAATATCCAAAAGGCCCAGTAATTGCCCTGCCCATTTCAAACGAAATCCTTACAGGGTTAAGACCTTCTCCTATTATCATATCATCGTAGAGAGCTTTTATCTTTGAAGCGAGCGAGTAAAAGGAAATCGGATCATCTTCAAGTCTGTAAGGAATTCCAACCCCGCCGCCAAGATCCAAAAGGCTGATATCTACGCCCGCCTCTTCTTTAATCCTTTTAACAAGAGAAAAGAGCATTCTTGCAGTCTCCACTATATAAGATTCATCAAGTTCATTTGAGGCAACCATTGTATGAAGAGCGAAGAAGCTGCTTCCCTCCTCTTTTGCTCTTTTATAACATGAAACGATCTGATCGTCTCTTACGCCGTATTTCGCCTCAACTGGATTTCCTATTATTGCATTTCCAGTACGCTTTGATCCTGGGTTGTAACGGAAACAGATACGCTCTGGCCACGGGAGCGCCAATTCTTTAATGCGGTCAATATGGCAAATATCGTCTATATTGACCAACACACCCATTTTCAAAGCCTCTTTGAATTCCTCGTCAGCTGTATCGTTCGACGTAAATACTATCTTCTCTGCATCGATGCCAGACTCCCTTGCAAGACGAAGCTCTACAAGGCTTGATGTGTCTGCGCCAAGGCCTAAGGAAGATAAGAACCTTAGCATATGCATATTAGGAAGAGCCTTTACGGCGAAGAAGTTTATAAACCCGTTTGCCCAAGAAAAAGCGTCATATAAAGCTCTTACGTTCTCTTTTATCGCATCGCCATCATATAGATAGAACGGAGTCTCCGCTTTTTCAAGCAAAGACCTGAATTCGCAGTCGCTTAACGGTAGTGTTTTTTTACTCATTCATAGCCCCTTTTATGGCATTTACAGCCTGGATTATATCTTCTCTATGACCATAAGATGAAAGCCGGACAAATCCTTCTCCGTTCTTTCCAAAGCCAGATCCTGGAGTTACGATCACATGAGCCTTAGCTAAAAGAAAATCGAAGAAGTCCCAGCTCGATAAGCCATTCGGGCACTTTGCCCAGATGTAAGGGCTGTTGGCACCCCCGTAACACTTGAGCCCGATATCTTCCAAATTGGTCTTTATTATTCTTGCGTTTTCAAGATAATAATCCACAAGTCTTCTGCACTCTCGTCTTCCCTCTTGCTTTAAAGCGGCAATGCCTCCTGCTTGAGAGATGTTAGAAGCCCCGTTGAAAAAGGTTGTCTGCCTCCTATTCCATAACCTGTTTACAACACCTTCCTCTTCATTTTCGCAGACTAAAGTCTTTGGAACGACCGACCAGCCGAGTCGAACACCTGTGAAGCCTGCATTCTTACTGAAAGAGTTGATCTCAATTGCGCATTTCTCAGCGCCATCAAGCTGGTAAATAGATCTTACAAATCCCTCGTCTCTTATATAATCCGAATAAGCTGCATCAAATATTATTATCGCCTTATTCTCTATCGCATAATCGATGAATTCTTGAAGACGCTCAGCTGTAAAGACCGCTCCTGTCGGATTGTTTGGAGAGCATAAATAGATAAGATCCACTTTTACTTTCGGCGGCCGAGGAAGAAATCCATCATCCTCTCTTGCGTCCATATAAACGATCCCGTCGTAGGAATTTCCATTGAAATTTCCGCTCTTTCCGCTTGCAACCGTGGAATCAACATAAACAGGATATGCAGGATCTGTTATTGCAACGACAGAGGATTGAGAAAAGATCTCGCTTATGTTAGCCGCATCGCTCTTTGCTCCGTCGGAAACGAAGAAGTAATCAAGAGGGAAAGAGACTCCGTACTCCTTCTCATAAAAAGAGGCAAGTTCTCTTCTAAGCTCCGCATCTCCTTGCTCATCCCCATATCCGGTATAAGTGTTTCGATTAGACAGCTTATTGACTTTTTCTATCATGGCAGATGCGATGGACGGCCCTAGTTCCTCTGTAGTGTTTCCAATTCCAAGACTATATATTGAAATGCCAGGATTGTTTTTAGCCCATTCGTTCTTACGCCTGTTTATTTCAGGAAACAGATACCCCGATGCAAGTTTTAAAAAGTTCTCATTGACCCTTGCCATTAAATTTCTCCTTTTTCAATATCTGAAAACATCCTATCAACAATATTTAGAAGCTCATTTTTCTTCTCTGCGCTCTGCATGCTGCATAGAGGAAGACGGAATATCTCCTTGCAGTGCCCCTTATAAGCCATAGCCGTTTTGATTGGTATGGGATTCGTCTCAAAAAAGCAGGCTTTAAAAAACGGAGAAAACCAATCGTCAAGCTCTTCAGCCTTTTTAAAATCCCCATTGATTGCGCTGTGAACTAGCTCATGCATCTTTTGAGGAAATAAATTGGATGCGACAGAGATAACGCCATGTCCGCCTTTTTTAATAACCTCAAGAGAAAGGTTATCGTCTCCGCAAAGTACAAAAAATCCGTCTTTCGACCTATTAATCACATCCTCGATCTGAATCAAATCGCCGCTTGCCTCTTTTACTGCTACGATGTTCTTCGTATCGCTTACAAGCCTTAAAAGCGTTTCAGTTTCCAGATTCACGCCGGTCCTTCCCTTTATATTGTATAAGATGCATGGAACCTTAACGCTGTCGGCAACAGCTTTAAAATGCAAGTACAAGCCTTTTTGCGTCGGCTTGTTATAGTATGGATTGACAAGCAGTACGGCATCAACGCCTGCATCCTCTGCATGTTGAGAAAGCCTGATAGCCTCATTAGTCGCATTGCTGCCGGTTCCGGCAATTACAGGGACCCTATTTCTTGCAAACTTAATTGTCTGTGCTATTACCCTGTCGTGCTCCTCATGGCTTAGCGTAGGGCTTTCTCCAGTCGTACCGCATGGGACAAGACCGTCAATATTATTCTCAATCTGGTATTCGATAATGTTTTCCAAAGCAGAATAATCTACCGTATTGTATTCCGTAAATGGCGTAATGAGCGCCGTATATAATCCTTCAAACCTCATCATCTCCTCCTAAAAATGCATCAATAAAGTCAGAAAAAGTAAAAAGGCCTTTTCTTCCTTTTATCCACGAAGCAGCCTTGATTGCCCCTATTGCAAATCCACTCCTGTCCCTTGCCGAATGTGTTAGCTCTATAGAATCGGACAGGCTATCGAAAAGAATCCTATGCGTCCCTGGATATGATCCTATTCTGAGCGACGAGACTTGGAGATCATCAGATCTAGCATTGTCAATATTTCCATGCACCGCCCTCTTCTTTCTTTCAATATTGCTGAGTATCAAATTTTCAAGTATCAATGCCGTTCCAGAAGGACTGTCTTTTTTCTCCCTGTGGTGTATCTCCTCAATAGCAACGTCATAATTGGCCAGCTTGTTCATTATTTGGGAAAAATACTCTGCAGCCTTAATGAATGCGGCAACCCCTAATGAGAAGTTCGCGCTGTAGACTATTGAGCCGTTCATATTCTCCACAAGACTTCTTACTTCGCTGAGCCTGTCGTACCATCCCGTAGTTCCAACAACGGCGCTTAATCCGGACTCTGCATAAAAACGGATGTTTTCCATGACGACGCTAGGAATTGAAAAATCCACAACGACATCGCAGCGTTCGACATCGATTTCTTCAACGCTTTTTTTAATGTGATCCTCACAAATAAATGGATCGACGATATCTACTATCGTATGACCGGCTGCTATAGCCTCTCTTCTTACGATCTTTCCCATCTTTCCATACCCAACTATTGCTATATTCATTTTTCCTCCGCTTAAATACTATCTAAAACAAAACTTATTGTCTATATAATAACTGAATGTTTTTATTATAACAAAATTTTTCTTAATATATTGGACATTATAAGTCCAACCATCTCCTCTAAAATAAAGAAAAAACGGAGGAGCAAGTATGAAAAGGATACCGATTTACAGTTCAAGCAAAGATGCGAAATTAATAATCAGATCGACCTATACTGTCGCAGTGGATGAAATTGAATACGATTTATACCTTGCGAAATTTTTCAATGGGAGAAAGACACTGAATGATGCTATCAAGATGATAGAAAAAGAAAGAGATTGCCTTATAAAAAGTTATGAGAATTTATTCAGAGAGAAAATCTTGCATAATACGTTCTATCCATTGTTCGATAACAAAAGCGAAAGCAAAAATGAAGAAAGCTTAAACTTAAAAGAAGCCCTATTTAGAATAATAGAGTTCTACAGCCGTATTCTATACCTTACAAGACATGAAGAGAAGAAAGCGCAAATAATGCTTTCAATAGCGTAAAAAAGAGGCCATGATCATGGCCCCTGCTGTTATTTTCTCTTTTTATTCTTGTCCTCTTCTTTTCTCTTCTGACTCTTTAAGAAGAAGTCAGCCATCGTACCGCCTGAGTAAGCGTTAGAATCCCTTCTATTTTCCGTTATTTTCACCCCGTTAGGCTTTTCGGCTCTGTGGGCTTTTTTAGACGGGCGTACGACTTCAATCTTTGTCTCGTAGACTTTCTTAGGAAGCTGTGCGGCACTCTTCTTAATAACAAGCTTTATCTTCCCGTCAGGGCCGTATGAATTTACCTTTTTCAAGCTTACGCCTGTGTTAAGTTCGACCTTTACTTCCCTCTCTTCGTACTGGCAAGAAAGTTTTTGACAGATGTTATGAATAGAACCATCCGCATCTTCAGCTCTCATCATCATCTCGCCGCAGTACGGGCATTTCTTTCCATCTGTAAAGTTCGGTTCAAACTTCAGAGTGCTCTTTTCTACCTCTTTTACAAGATCGGATGCCATCTTCTTTATATCTTTGATAAATGTGTCCTTATCCTCTTTTCCCTTGCTTATCTTCTCAAGCCTTCCTTCCCAGACTCCTGTCAGTTCAGGAGATCTTAAAACAAGAGGAGAGAGCCTTACGACCTCCCTGCCCTTTGCAGTCGGAACAAGATATTTTCCATCCCTAATAATATATCTGTTCTGAAGCAGCTTCTCGATCATATCGGCTCTTGTCGCAGGAGTTCCTAGTCCGTTTGTTAAATTACCCTTGAGTTCTTTATCGTCTACAAAGCGTCCTGCGTGCTCCATTGCAGAAAGAAGCGTTGCATCGGTATAGCGCTCAGGAGGTGTTGTCGCACTTTTTTTAACCTTTACGGATTCAAGTGTTACTTCATCTCCCTCTTTTATATTTCTTAATGCAAATGAGTTCTCATCATCATCTAATAGTGTTGCAACGCTTTTAATACCTGATGCCTCGGCGACATTCCTATATCCTTTCTTTACGGGAAGGGTAAGACGAGTCTTGAATATCTTTCCTTCGACATCAAACTCAGCGCTAGTAGTGTTATATACGTAGTTCTGGCTTATCACCTCTAAAAAGCGCATTGCAATAAGCTGCCAGAGCTTCTCCTCATCCTTACTGAGTTTTGTCGTATCTACCTTCTCCTCGGTTGGTATGATCGCATGGTGATCAGAGACCAAATCGTTATTAACAAACCTCGGGTTGTCGCTGACGAATCCATTTTCCAGATACTCGTCAACTATTCTTGAGAAAATCGTGTTCCTAAGTGCGTAAATCCTCTCTTTTAAAGTCGGTACGATATCCTCTGTTATATATCTTGAGTCGGTTCTAGGATACGTTACGATCTTATGAACTTCATATAGGCGCTGCAGGATATCAAGCGTCTCTTTTGCAGAGAACCCCAGTGCGATATTAGCATCCCTCTGAAGCTCTGTAAGATCATATGCCTGAGGAACTAGATCTTCCTTTTCTTCACTCTTTAAGCTTTTTACAACGCCCTTCTTGCCTTTCCATGTTGAAAACTCTTCAGCAAGGGCTTCATCTTGGAATCTTACTGTACTTTCTTCCGGATAATAAGATGCCATAAAGAGTCCGAAATTTCCTCTTGCGCTGTAGTAGTATGAGCCGAGGAACTTGTCCCTCTCATCCTCTCTTTCAGTCATTAATGCAAGAGTCGGGGTTTGAACCCTTCCAGCAGATAGCTTTGCATCGTAAAAACAGGTCAAAGCCCTTGTGACGTTCATTCCGACATACCAGTCTGCAGCAGCACGGCACTCGGCAGCATTATAAAGATTGTCGTACTCGGAGGCGTCCTTTAAATTGGAAAATCCCTCTTTAATCGCCTTTTCCGTCTGGCTTGAAATCCAAAGACGCTCGCATTTGCCTTTATAGTCGGCCTTCTTTAAAATCCATCTTGCAACAAGCTCCCCTTCCCTTCCTGCGTCTGTTGCTATTACAACAGATGAGATATCATCACGTTTCAAAAGGGAATCTATGACGTAAAACTGATCTTTCGTCTCGTCGATGATCTTCTCTTCAAGGGTTTCAGGAAGCATTGGAAGGTCATTTAAAGACCATCTTTTATACCTTTCTCCGTAATGTGCAGGATCTTCAAGTTCGACAAGGTGCCCTAAAGCCCACGTGATTATGTATTCAGGTCCTTCTATATATCCATTAGATCTTTGAAAAGATCCTAGTGTTTTAGCAATTTCTCTTCCAACCGATGGTTTTTCAGCAATAACAAGTTTTTTCATAATCAAAGAGTATAAAGAAAAAGAAAGAGAAAATACAAGTTTCCTTCTATTCAAATTACAAAAGAGGTATTACCCTTCTAATTATGAAAGAATGTATAAACTGCAAACGTCTGATAGAAGACGAGTACGAATACTGCCCCTATTGCGGCTCAAAATGTTATAAACCGGGACAAATAAGGAACAAAAGCAAGATAGGAGCCGGACTGCTTGCCATCTTTTTAGGGCTGCTTGGAATACACAATCTCTATCTAGGATATAATAAGAAGGGCTTTTGCCAGCTTTTAATTCCTATTATAACTTTCTTTATTGCTTTATCGACAATATTCACATACGATGTAAGCATCATACTCACTGCATTCGCCGTCTTTTTCTTAGTTGCATTGTTTATCTACGTATGGGCATTTATCGAAGGTATAATGATCTTCATGGGAAGGATAAAAGACAGCGACGGAAATGATTTAATCTAGGAGGTGTTATGTACTGCAAAAAATGTGGGAAGATGGTTGAGGACGACATTTCATTCTGTCCGTATTGCGGAACTGCATTAAAAGAGGCAGATAATGAATACAAAAAAGGAAAAAGCCAGCTAGGAGCAGGATTATTAGCACTATTCTTAGGTTGTCTTGGAATACATAACTTCTATCTGGGATATAATGGAAAAGCGATTGCGCAGCTTCTTTTGACAATACTTGGCGGGCTTATATTCGGCATTGGGCCAATTATCAGCGGAATCTGGGCTTTTATTGAAGCAATACTCATTTTCATGGGGAAAATACCAGATAACACAGGATGTCCTCTTAATTAGAAATAATCCAAATTATCAAAAACAGAGGTAAAAGAAAAAGCATTTTCATTGACCCTAGTTATAAAAGGGGGTTATAATCCTAGTAGAAACTAAAACAGGAGAAAAATTATGGCTTACAAAATTACTGATACATGCGTAGCATGTGGAACATGCCAGGGCGAGTGCCCAGTTGGAGCAATCAGCGAAGGCGACATCTACTCAATCGATGCAGATACATGCATTTCTTGCGGAACATGCGCAAGCGTATGCCCAACAGGAGCTATTGAAGAAGCTTAAGCTATTTGGTAATCCAATTTACTATGGGTAGAGAGATCTACCCATTTTTATTATCAAAATCCTCTTAAAACGCAGGATTCAATCAATCGTACAATACTTAAAAAATACATCTAATTTGTGTTATCATAGGCTCATGAATTCTGCTTTCCTTCAAGATAGAGTATTTACAGTCTCAGAAATCGGATTAATCATAAAAGAGACTGTCGGAGAGATGTTCTATGGCCTTCAGGTCGAAGGCGAAGTATGTAATTTCAGAACGAATCAATCTAGGCATTGGTATTTCTCCATAAAAGACAAGGATGGAAGCATCCTTAATTGCACGTGCTTTGCAGGTAATAACTGGAAGGAAAGAAAACCTGAGAACGGAGAACTTGTCGTATTGAAGGGCTCCCTATCATTCTGGCCTAAAGGCGGCAGTCTGACGTTCAACGCAGAGAGCATAAGAAAGAAGGGAGAGGGTGATTTAAGGGCAGAGATTGAAAAAAGACGAGCATATTACAAAGCCCTAGGTTACTTCGATGATGAGAACAAAGCGCCACTTCCAAAAGAGATTAAGACGATTGGAATCGTCACAAGCAAAGACGGTGCTGTAATCCATGACATCATGAGGATAACCAGAAGAAGAGCTCCAAGCATCAACCTTCTTTTATTTCCTTCCCTTGTTCAAGGCAAGGGTGCTGAACTTTCTATTGCGAGCAGAATAAGACAGGCGAATAATTTTGAAGCATGCGATGTTTTAATCGTAGGACGCGGAGGAGGAAGCGAAGAAGATCTTGCAGCCTATTCAACGGATGAAGTAATAGAGGCAATCCACGAGAGCAAGATTCCAATCGTAAGTGCTGTAGGCCATGACTCAGACTTCCCCCTATCCGACTTCGTAGCAACACTTAGGGCCTCTACCCCGTCTGCCGCTGCGGAAATTTTAACTGAGGATGCATTTAAAAAGAGAGCGGAAGTAAAAGAGATACAAAAAACTCTTAATGAGGCCATAAACAGCCTCATAAAAGAGAGGAAGATGGATCTGCTTAAGCTTAAAGCCGACAACTCTTTCATCTTCATACGCATTGAACGAGCAAAGGCGATAATACAGAATGCAAAGAGCGCAGAGAGAAATCTGAAGATGAGAATAACAGGATATAGCTACGAGAAGGCGAATCTTGACAATATTGCGGAAAGAGCAATCTCTGAACGCATTGCAAAAACAAAAAGCGTACTGCTATCAATAAATTCAGATTTAAGAGTGAGTTTGAAAGAGATTAAAAGCGAGATGAAGATAAAGCTAAACAGCCTAGATTCATCTTCAAAAGAATCAATTAACAGACTTCTTAGAGATAACAAGAAGAAAGTCGAGCTGCTATCAAGCAGGCTTGAAGATCTTAGCCCCCTATCAATACTAGAAAGAGGCTATACGATAATAAAAAACAGCGATGGAAAAATCGTAAGAAGCATAAACGATGTCAAGCTCTCATCAAGCATTGTGTTAAGACTAAAAGATGGAAAAATTAAAGCTAATGTGGAGGAGAAAAGTGAGCTTTGAAGAAGATTTAAAAAGACTTGAAGAGATTACAGAGAAATTAAAGGATGAAAGCACAGAACTTGAAAAAGCAATAGAACTTTATGAAGAAGCATCAAAATTAACAAAAAGTTTGAATAAAAGGCTATCAAGTTTAGAAAGAAGAATTGAAAAAGTAACAAGCGAAGATGAATTCGAACTCGAAAAAGAGGAAATGAGCGAGGATGAGGAGGAGAGCTAAAGGCTCACCTTCTCACCTAAAAATTCTATTTCGTAACTCAATAAGCCAAAGTCATTATTTTCTTTTGCGCCATATAATGCGTCTCCGACAATAGCATTTCCAGACCATGCTAAATGGCATCTTATCTGATGCCGAAATCCTCGCCTTAACAGCAGATAAAAAACGCTTCCGTCAATCTTATCAACATATGTCTCATATATCGGAGCCTCTTTTTTGTAAAGATACTGCCCTTCGATTAGAGGCCTTACCGCTTTTGCCCCTTTTGAGTAGCTTCTGAATTTAGATTTAATACAGACGCCGTCTTTCAAATCATAATTAAACGGCGGAAAACCCTCGTCATACGTGCTTTTTTCAGTCTTTGCAACATAACGCTTAACAAATCGTCCCCCCTTCTGCTCTTCGAGCATCTTATCGTAAAAGTTCTGTTTTCTAGCAATAAGGACAAGGCCTTTGGTGGGAAAATCAAGACGATGAAGTACTCCGCGCTCCCATTCGTTTTTAGATGAAACGCTTAATATATCCGGATAGATTGCTGAAACAAAATTTAAGAGGGAAGGCTTATTTCCTTCCCCCTTAAGCGGTACCGTGTTTATATAAGAGTCCTTATAAGCTACGATAAAGTCCTCTTCCACCCTTATAATCTTATTCTCTATTTCCATTTCCAAAGAATCTAAGAAGGTATAAGAAGATATTTAAAAAGTCCAGATAGAGATCTAAGGCGCCAAGAATACCTATCTTAGTATAGTCAGCCTGGCTCATGTAGCCTGAGAACTCCCTGTTCATTGCAACGATCTTATTAGTATCCCATGCGGTAAGACCTGTAAAGAGAACAACGCCAACAGCTGAGATGATCAGATCCATCGTGCTTGTGTAGAAAATCATATTGATCACACTTGCAATTAAAAGTCCGAAAAGTCCCATGAATAGGTATCGGCTCCAGCTTCTTACGTTCTTTTTAGAGAAAGTTCCATAAAGGCTTGCTCCGACAAATACTGCAGATGCAGAAAGGAACGCCTTTGTCATCGATAGAGGCGAATATGCAATAAAAAGAACGGAGAATGTAATTCCTGTAAGTATGGAATATAAGAAGAACGCCATTACTGCCGTACTGCTCTTCATGCTCTCAACACGAGCTGAAATGAAAAACACCGCAGCAAACTGAGCAATTACGACAATCAGCATCGAAATAGGATTCAGTACGACAGCTCTCATAAGCGTTACGCTCTGAGAAAGCGCAAATGAAACAATTGCTGTTAGCGCCAAGCCTGCAAATAGATATAAATAAACGTTTCTTAAAAGAGTGTTCTCCCTTCTCTCTACGTTTTGTAAAATACTTAAATCTCTCAATTTTAACTCCTTACATATAATATAGTCTAAAACTTGAGATTTTCAAACAATCAATTTATATTATAGACGTGTTAAAGAGAAAGTTCATCAAAACTATAGAAATACTTATGTTGATCCTCCTATTCTCTTCATGCGTCAGTCAAAATGGAAGAGGAAATACTCAGATAAAAAACGAGGATGCTATGGATGCAATCGACATGCTCTATAGTGATTCTATAGATCTTGCAATAAATAATTTCTCTTTAAGCGATGAGGATGTCAGGCCGCTCTTTCCTCAGACGCTTTTTGACTATGAGGAGCTGTTCAGCCGTTTTCAAAGCCTTTATGACGATGCAAAAGATGATCTGATAGCGCTGCTTGAAGGTGCTGCAAAATATGCTTTAAACGACCTATATGACTTTCCATACAACACTTACGATCCTGTGCAGATGCTAAGGGAAGCGAATCTCTTTTCTGAAAACAGATTAAGACTTCTAAACGAATTAGAGCGTGATGCGAGACTATATATAAGCCTAAAAGGTGCGGAGTTTATCTCATCATATAATGCGCTTAAGTTCGAATGCGACATCATTAAGAAGAACCAAGATAATTTAGAGACTGTAGGATTCTCATCCTCGTTAGAAAACATAGTGGATTTCGATTTCAACGCTGCATCGCTATTTGTAGCAGAACGTAGCTATATGGAGCTCTACCAAAGTGAACTAAGGCTTAGGAACCTTCCTCTGAGCCTTCATTACGATAGTCGCTACGCTCTCTTCTGGGAGGCCCTATAATGGATCTGTTTTCATCTTCAGTAGAAAGAAGCAGCGAGCCTCTTGCCTCTAGAATGAGACCGAGGAACCTGGATGAATATGTAGGACAGGAGCATATCATAGGGCCAGGGAGGCTTCTTAGACGCGCTATTCAGCTTGATCAGCTTTCATCCGTAATCTTTTACGGCCCTCCGGGGACAG
Organism: uncultured Spirochaetales bacterium; assembly: GCA_949289305.1. Lineage (GTDB taxonomy): Bacteria > Spirochaetota > Spirochaetia > Sphaerochaetales > Sphaerochaetaceae > Ornithospirochaeta. The sequence goes on along the minus strand of CASENB010000027.1, from coordinate 29,094 downwards.
GAAAGACAACGCTTGCGCGTGTAATTGCCAATACTACGAAATCGCATTTCTCAACACTCAATGCAGTCCTTGCCGGAGTTAAAGAACTTGATGAGGAGATAAGATCTGCAAAAGAAAGACGCGATTTGTACGGAACAAAAACGATATTGTTCATAGACGAGGTTCACCGTTGGAACAAAAGGCAGCAGGATGCGCTTCTTCCATGGGTTGAGAATGGAACTGTTATTTTAATCGGAGCCACAACAGAAAACCCTTATTTTGAAGTAAATGCAGCCCTTGTCTCCAGATCAAGAGTATTCCAGCTGAAAAAACTTGAAGAAGAGGATCTTTTCAAGATTGCAAGACAGGCTCTTAGCGACAAAGAGAGAGGATATGGAAAATATGAAATAACTTTCGAGCCTGGCGCGCTAGAACATCTTGTATCTGTTGCTTCTGGAGATGCAAGAAGTCTTTTAAACGCACTTGAACTTGCTGTGGAGACATCTGGTGAAACATTTCCTCCAAAAGACGGAAGGATTTACATCTCAAAAGAGGCTGCTGAAGAGTCGATACAGCAGAGGGCAGTTCTTTACGACAAGGAAGGAGATTATCACTTTGACGTAATAAGCGCGTTCATAAAGAGCATAAGAGGAAGCGATCCTGATGCAACTCTTTACTGGCTAGCTAAGATGGTGAGCGCAGGAGAAGATCCCCGTTTTATATTCCGCCGCATGCTAATAAGCGCATCGGAAGACATAGGGCTTGCAGATCCTAATGCAATAAGAGTTGTAGAAGCATGCGCATCTGCATTCGACAGAATTGGACTACCTGAGGGAAGATTTCATTTAACCGAGGCCGCTCTATATTTAGCAACTACAGAGAAAAGCAACTCTACCCTTGCCTTTTTCGATGCACTATCTGATGTTGAAAAAGAATCAAAGGACGAAGTCCCTAATCATTTAAAAGACGATAGCAGGGACTCTGAAGCATTTGCGCATGGAAAAGGATATCTCTATCCACACTCATATAAAGATCATTGGGTTGCCCAGCAATATCTTCCGTCCTCACTTGTTGGAAAAATATACTACCGCCCAGGTGATTTGGGCTATGAGAAGAGCATAAGAGAAAAAGTACTAGAACATAGATTAGAACAACTTGAAAGTATAAACATAGACGAGGGCAATGAAGTTCTTACTTGGTCTCCTGAAGATAAGAAGAGAAACTTATGGCTTAATAGGGCAATGGGGCAAAGAAGCACTGGGTTAAAAAAACTAAGAGATAATCTCTATCAAGGCGTTGAAATTCCAAGGCACGCAAATGCCTTAATAATTAATGCGGGAACCGGTCTCTTATTATACCCTGCAATGAAAATGAATCCAGAAGGCTCAAGCATTGCAATAGTTAGAAAAAAAGAAGAAAAAGATGCTCTTATGCACCTTTCTAGCGAAATAGACGAACTTCTTAGACCGAGCGTCTTCGTAGATCCTGAATATATTAACGCAATCAATAGTCTTAGCAATGATTTTGATTTATCTTTAATTGCTGCAAAAGATATCTTAATCGATTTAAAAAAAGGTAACGAGATATTAAAAAAGATAAAAGAAAAGTCTAATGAAAAGACAATCATATTAATTGCAACAGCAATTGCAAAAAGATCATCTAGAGTAAGCTCTTTTACTGATGGGAATTTAAAAGAAAAATTAATTGAAGCTGAAGATAAAATATACTCATCTTCCCCACTCTCTTCTTGGGATGAAAAAGATCTTGAAAAGACTGTGAAATTTTATTTTCCGAACGCTAATATTGATTACATGACTCTTAGTGAAGAAAGACATATAGATGAAAATGTCGCATTATCATGGTGGACCAAGTCTTATTCTAAAGTTCTAGAAGAAAACATGAAAGATATTTTCATACAATCATTAAAAGAAAGGGATGTTCCATTTAATTCTACAAGTGCAATAATTAAGATTATACCTAATAAGAAAGAACAAGAGGAAACAGAAAAGAGTACTAAAGAGTGGATGAGCGTACATAGTAAGACGAAATAGGCAAACGTCGTTGCATAAAAACATAATATTATTTTATGCAACAACTAACATTAAAATTTAATAATCTTCAGCGTAAGTAACAGTTATTTTTTGTCCCCCATACCAGTTTTCAGCCCATCCTTCAGGCCTGTTCCCTTCTTTCCAATATACGATTATTACCGTTGGCTCGCTTAAATTATAATTGTAAATAGCTATAGGCTCAACAGTTGTAACAGTTGAAGGAATTTCGATCTTCTTTATTTCAGAAAAATATATAGCTTGGGTTTCAATTTTCTTTACGGATTCTGAAATCACTAACTCATCCATTGTATTATTGTAAAAAGCGTTAGATCCTATAATATCAATATAGTCAGGTAAAACAACTTTATTTTCTTTGCTGCAAAAGACCTTTAATCTCTTTTGATTGTCAACAGTTTCAATTAGCAATCCATCTTTAAAAGAAAACCTTGATCCTGGAGCAAATGTGACGTTATCAAAATCAGTAATTGCTAAAAATTCAATAAACTCTACAGATGCTGGAATTTCAATGTTTGAGTGACATCCTTCAAACGCTCCTCTGTATATTGCTCTTAATGTATTACCTTCAATTTTTACGTCTTTTAAGTTTTCGCACCATCCAAATGCATAAAGACCAATAGTTTCAACGCTACTTGGAATCGTGACGGACTCTAAAGATGTAGTTTCAAACACAGAAGTTGATATTTCTTTTATATTAGGAGGAAGAGAAACAGATGAAAGTGATGAACAGTTAGAAAAAAGATAGTCGTCAAGTATCTCAAGCTTTGAACATTCTTCTAAATCAATAGTTTCTAAAAACTTGCAATCAGAAAACGCTTTCATTCCTATTTCCTCAATTTCATCAGGAATAGATATTTTTGATAGATAAGATTCAGCGAAAGCAGAACTTCCTATACTTTTTACACTTTTTGGTATTTCTATCTCCTTAATGCCACTTTGATAAAAAGCTGAATCCCCTATAGTTTCAAGTCCTTCTGGTAGAGTTATAGATTCTAACGACGTGCAAGAATTAAAAGCACTCTTATTAATTGCAGTGATAGTAGAAGGCATTGTAATTTTTTCTAAACTAATACACTCATCAAATAAATATTCTGCAAGCTCACTAATACCTTCGCCTAAAACTACTTCTTTTAATTCTTTACAATTGCTAAAAGCATCGTCCAGAACTTTCACTTTGCCAGGTACGAATATATATGTTAAGCCACTATAGGAGAAAGCTCCATAATTTATCTCCTCCAGATTATCTGGCAATTTTATTTCTCTTAATGAGTTACAGTTATAAAAAGCTCTGAAACCTATTTCTGTGACACTAGAAGGGAGAACCACATCTTCAAGTGCTTCGCACCCACTAAATGCATACTCGCCAATTATTTTTAACTGTTCAGGTAAAATAACTTTTTTTAGACTTTTTAATCCAAATAAGGCACTTCTTGTTATTTCTGTAACAGGCTGTCCCTCATAATAAGAAGGTAGTTCTATTATCTCTTTATCCAGACCTGTATATTTAGTTATTACATACCCTTGATCAGAGAAATAAGATTTCCTAAATTTAAAATCTGCATATGGATTTATTTCTTCCCATTTTGCATATAAGAATATATCGCTTTCAATTATTGTATCAAAATCAAATTGGGTAGTGCATTCTTCGTCTATGTACCAACCAGAAAATGTAAACCCCACTTTTTCTGGTTCGCTAGGAATCTTTACAGTATTTCCCTCTTCTATGATTTGATAATCAACAGATGATGCGCCATTTCCAGAAATAAAAGTTACAGTAAATTCTTTTTTCTCTGGTTCGCCTGATTCCCCTTTGGTCTCTGTCCATTCAGCATATAAATTATAATTTTTATCAACTATGGTGTTTTCATTCCATCTGATGCTACATTCAGGATCTGTATACCATCCAGAAAATACATATCCATCCAATTGTGGCTCTTCCAAACTGATTGTTTCGCCATAATAGACATCCAGAATTTTATATAATTCATCAGGATTTATGTATAAGTATAACTTAAATAAAATCGGCTCCCATACGGCATACAAAGTAATATCTTCTTCAACTGCATATGGAAAAAAAACGAAGTTTCCTGATTCCTTTATATTCCACCCTAAAAATTTATATCCATCTTTTTGAGGAGAATCTGGTTCATATAACAATTCACCATTCTTAATAACAATAGGTTCAACATAAGACCCTCCATTGGTTTCAAATACAACAGTATGTTCATTTTCCTTTGAAAGATATAAAAAATCACAACTTACGAAAACACATAAAACTAAAAATAGGCAAAATATGAAAATAGTTTTTATACCTTTCATTTGATTCTTCCTCTTATGTCTTTATTCAAAACGTCCCCATCGACATCCTATTCCAAGCTTAATTTGAGGATTAAAGCCAACTCTATCTATTCCTACTAGAGCCTCTGAATATGGTCCGATAGCATAATCCAAAGAATAAAAATAAATTCCTGGTTTAAAAGAAGCTGTTAAATACCAACTTCTAGAAAAGTAATATTGAAGCTCTGCAAGAAGATCTAGTCCTATATCAATTCTCATAAAACCAAGCGCTTCTGGACCATTTACATCAGCATATAAATAGCCATTAATTCCACCTCCTACAAGAAGCTTAAGACTTTCTGTAAGATGGAATCTCCAAGCGGCTCCTAAAGCTAACCCACCTGTAAAACGGATAGAATCTTCTGGGTGTTCAAAAATATTTGGATAATCAAAAGCGTACCCAGCCTGTACATCGCTGTAAAAAAATAAATCCATGAAAATTTGAGTTCTTCCTGAGAAACCTCCAAAAACATCTTGAATTGCGTCAGTTTCTCCGTTTACGCTCGCCTCATATCCACCATATAAAACTAAGCCTTTCTCGCTACGACCTAAAGCGAAAATAGAAGCAGATGCTAAAAATAAAAAGACAAATAATACTAATAGTTTTTTCATACTTTCCCTCAAAAATTAATGCTTGCAATTAAGGTTGTTCCTAAAGTTTCTTCTTCTAGGTTATAAAATGGAACTAATGCTAATTCCGGTCCTTCAAAGAGAAGAGTATATAAATCATCGTTATAGTCCCAGGCATAGTTGTAATTTTGATACAATGCATATGCTTTAAATGCTAATAATCCGCAAAAGCCTGCACCTGTAATTAATGGCCAATACCATTCGCCCATTAATGCCTCATGAAAGATAAATGGAGTTATAATTGTTGCAATAGATACAATCTCCCCTGCTAACGAAACCCATCCTGTAGTCTTGTCCCCTTGAGAAAAAGAGCCGACTCCAAATCCAGGAACAAGATTTAGAAGCATAGGGACAACAAAACTTTTCCTATTAGAGTTATATATCTCTTCCTTTTCTTCATATGAAAGAGAAAAAGATTCTGCTCTAATAAGTTCTTCATTGCCATATAGGCCATCATCTAAAAGAGAAGAAACTTTTGAATAAGATGATGAATCAGCAAAAATAGTAGAAAAAGAAAGAAGTAGCAATAAAAACAGTAAAATAGCTTTTTTCATAATTCTATCCTCAATAAAGATAATATGCTCCGATTTTAGGACGTACAGTCCAATAGACAGAATCATTAACAGGGCTTACACTAGCCTCACATCCAAACTTTAATGCAATAGGAGAAGAAAATTGATATAAAGCACCAACTTCTGCAAGGATGCATCCATCATCTGGATTAAAAATATTAATTCCAAGTCCGACAGAAAGGTCGATAGAAAAAGCATCATTAATTTTAAATATCCAGCCAACGCTTTCAGATGCAAACAAATAGAGACTGTAGTTATAATCATATCCATTTATGATCGAGTTGAAATTAAGGCTGAAAAATGAAAGCTCTGTAGTAAAAAACCATCTGTTGTCTTTAGTTAGAAACGAATGCTGTACGCTAAATGATAAAGAAGAAGGAGATGTAACATCGCCCTCATAGACACTAAGAGCAGAATAGTCTAAAGAAATTCCTGTTCTGTTGCGATAATTTTTCTTTTCTTCTGATGCAAATAAAACAGAAGACGCTAAAATAATAACGATTATAATAAAAATGACTTTCTTTAATTTCATGCCTATTTCTCCCTTTTATTCCGATAAAACATTATTTGCTTAAATGTAATGCACTACCAACATAGTAAACGCAATTATATAACTACTTGTTATATAATCACATCTAATAGTACAAAAATAGTAAAATGCAAGAGAGAGTATTGTCAATTATTTTTTGTGCTTTTGGTGAAGAAAATTTGCACTTTTGGTTATTTAGGTTTCAAAATAAATCATTCTCTAAGTAAGTTAAACCAAATAAAAAAGCCCCCTAAGGGGCTGGAAATGAATGAAAAAAACTTATACGTTGTTTACGTCCAATATCGCTTTAACGTGTTTCTTTAATAGTGATATAACCTTATCAGTGTCGTCTGTCGCAACCTTGACTGTGCAGATTCTGTTTGTAGGATCGGTTCCCATGAAAGTTCCAAAAGATATGATATCAAACCCTTCGCTTGCTATTTCCTTTGAGATGTCGGCAATTAGCCCCGGCTTGTCATCAACAAGGAAACTTACACGAACCCCCTTGGTCCTTGCACCAAAAAGTTCTATGAGAATTTTAAAAAGATCGCTTTTGCTGACAATTCCTACAAGCTTATCGTCTTCAACGACGGGAAGGCATGACAGATCCTGATCGACCATAATCCTTGCAGCCTCTTCAACCGGAACGTCCTTGCTTATCGTAACAGGATCCTTTCTCATCAGTTTCTTCACTGTAAGCTGACTTAAAAGATAAGCCATCTCATGGATTGAAAGACTTGATGCAGGAGACGGAGAAGCATAAAGAATGTCCTTCTCGCTTATTACTCCAACAAGCTTCTTGTTTCTATCAAGAACAGGAAGGCGGTGAACCTTTTCCCTCTTCATCAGCTCGGATGCTTCGACTACGTTTGCATCTGGCCCTATCGTAACCGGATTCAGACTCATTCTGCGCTCTACTGTCATTTTTAATCCTCCTTCATTAATAATAAAACAAAAGTAAGCATAAGCGTTAGCTTTTTTTCTACTCTCCTAGATATGCAGCTTTAACTTTTTCATTATTTAAAAGCGCATTGCTTGAATCAGAGAGAACGATGTTTCCTGTCTCCATTACATAACCGTTAGTAGAATATTTGAGTGCCATTCTCGCATTCTGCTCAACGATGAATATCGTAACCTTGTCCTCTTCATTGATCTTCTTAATCTTATGGAAGATGTCCTGAACGATTAAAGGAGCAAGACCGAGTCCCGGCTCGTCAAGGAGAAGAAGCTTCGGAGATGACATAAGGGCCCTGGCAATCGCCATCATCTGCTGCTCTCCTCCCGATAGGCTTCTCGTCTTCTGTTTTCTTCTTTGACTTAGAATCGGGAAGAAATCGAACATCTCTTCCTTCTTCCTATCGATTTCTTTCTGATCTTTTACAAGGAAAGCCCCCATATCAAGATTCTCTTCAACCGTCATATCGGCAAAAACATGTCTTCCTTCCGGAACGAGCGCCATGCCTAGGGATGCAAGCTGATGGGTAGTCTTTATATGTTTTTTAGCACTGGCTATCTCACTGTTTTCAAATGTGATTGAGCCGTTTGAAAGAGGAACCTGCGCCATTATCGCCTTCAAAAGAGTACTTTTTCCAGCACCGTTAGCTCCGATTAATGCTACGATATCCCCTTTATTGACGGACATTGAAACTTCGTGGAGAGCTTCTATTGAACCATATTTAACGCTGATCTTGTCTATAGTCAAAAGCTTGTTATCCATTACTCATCCTCCCGTCCCAAATATGCCTCAATTACAAGCTGGTTGTTCTTTATCTCCTCTGGAGATCCTTCCGCAATCTTTTGTCCGAAACTTAAAACGGTAATATTGTCGCATATGTTCATTACGAGCTTCATATCATGTTCGATTAGAACTACGGTAATACCAAGCTTCTTTATCTTTTCGACAATTGTCATGAGATGTTCCGTCTCTGCAGGATTCATGCCAGCTGCAGGCTCATCTAGAAACAGCAGTTTCGGATCTGCGGCAAGAGCTCGCGCAATCTCAAGCTCCCTCTGTCTGCCATAAGGAAGGCTGCCGGCGAACTCGCTCGCCATTTCCTCAAGATCAAAGAATCTAAGCCACTCCATAGCCTTTGCATAAAGTTCCCTGTTTTCTCGCCCTGCATATAAATAGCTTTTGACAGCCTCTTTGAACCTTCCATTAAACGGATCTTTTCCAACTTTGAAATGCAGCCCCATCATAACGTTCTCTACGACTGTGAGCTCCTTATAAAGCCTGATGTTCTGGAATGTTCTGGCAATGCCAAGACGGCTTATCTTCCATGCAGGAAGACCTGTGATATCCTTTCCATCGAATGTGATCTTACCGCGCGTAGGCTTATCCATTCCTGTTATCTGGTTAAAGAGCGTCGTCTTTCCTGCGCCGTTAGGGCCTATCAGGCCATTAACCATTCCTTCATAAACTGAGAAGTTTACGTCATTTACGGCTACAACGCCGCCAAAGATTCTTGAGAGGTTTTCAGTCTCTAATATTTTCATGCTTTAGCCTCCCCTCTCTTTTCCTTCTTCTTAAAGGATGCAAAATAATCTCTAACCTTTTCTTTGTTAGACCTAGGATCTCCGTAGCGGTACTTATCACGTCCAAGAAGCCCCTGTGGGCGCCAGATCATAAGCACTACAAGACATAGGCCGTAGATAATCTGCGTTGCCTGTGCAGGTATCATGCTTGAAAGACCTATAAGCTGAGGGAAATATGAGATGAACTGAACGATCAAAGCTCCCAGGATTACGGCCTTTCCATTTCCCATTCCGCCGAGAACTACCATACAAAGTACCATTACAGAAACCATGAATGTAAATGAAGCAGGGTTAACGGTCTGAGTATATGCAGTCATGAAACATCCGGCAACACCGCCAATCGCAGCGCCTAATACGAAAGCGCCGATTTTATACTTCGTCACATTGATTCCGTTTGACTGCGCGGCAACCTCGTCCTCTCTGATTGCAGCCATCGCCCGTCCAAGTCGCGAGTGAGAAAGGCGCTGGAACAGAATATAGAAAACCAGAACGAAAAGCCAAACAAGCGCAATAAAAGGCCATTTGTTTCTTGCTGAGAACTGATACCCAAAAAGCGTTGCTCTTGGAACGGAGGTATATCCTACAGGATTTAAATTAGTTGCAACTGTCCTGATTATCTCGCCAAGCCCAAGGGTCGCAATACAAAGATAATCGCCTTTTAGACGAAGGGTCGGAACGCCGATTAAAAATCCCAACGCTCCTGATAGAATCGCAGCAACAGGAATTGATGCCCAGAACGAGAATCCGAAGTCCTTGCATAATATCGCCGTAGCATAGCTTCCGATGCAGAAGAATCCTGCATGGCATAAGCTCAGCATTCCAGTATAGCCTGTAATGCAGTTCTGCCCTATTGCCATAAGGGCGTATATTCCAGCATAAATTATTATTAATTGAAAGAAATTCAGCATCTTATACTTTCTCCCTCTCGTTCTTACCAAGTATTCCATCCGGCTTAATAAGCAGAATCAAAATCAGAATGAAGAATGCGATCGCATCCCTCATAGCGCTAGGAATTCCAAGAAGCGGCGCACCTACAGACTCAATAATTCCAAGTATTATTCCTCCGAGCATCGCTCCCTGTATGTTTCCTATTCCACCAATAACGGCAGCAACGAAAGCCTTTAGGCCTGTCATGGTTCCCATGCTTGCAGATACTCGGAAATCGAAAGAGGCTAAAATACCGCCGACGGCAGCTAACGCAGAACCGATTGCAAACGTCATAGAAATTACCCTGTTTACGTCAATTCCCATCAGTTCGCTTGTCGCCTGGTCAAGAGACGTAGCTCTCATAGCCTTACCCATTCTCGTCTTGTTTACGAAAGCGGTAAGGACGATCATCATGATAATTGAAACCGCAATAATCAATATCTGATGCGGAGTAATCGAAAGTCCTAAAAAGACTATTGGAGTATCGTCAAAAGGATATGGGAATCTTCTTGACTGAGTACCGAAAATCCAAGCGGCGCTATTTGATAAAATAAAAGATACTCCGATAGCAGAAAGCAGAGGGGCAAGACGATTGGCATTTCTAAGCGGCTTATATGCGACTCGTTCGATAAACATGCCTAAAAGCGCACAGAAGGCCATGCTTATTAACATTGCAATAAAGAATGAAATTAGCATCCAGGCTGCGTTAGTGCTTCCTGCAAGAAGCGCCTGATATACTAAAAGGCCTGTGTAAGCGCCTACCATCAAGATATCGCCATGGGCGAAATTTATGAATTTCAATATTCCATATACCATGGTATAACCAAGCGCGATCAAAGCATAAATTGCGCCAAGGGTCACTCCATTTAGCAAATATTGAAGATATTGGATAACAGTTGCCAAGTTACCATCCTCCGACAAAAGATTTCTATTAATAAAAAGACTAAGCTGTCCCTTCTTGGACAGCTTAGATTAAAACAGCGTAATTAGTCTACCTGAACAATGTGTCCATCTACAACTTGGAAGGATCCGATGTATATAGGAGTCTGATCTTCTACTCTATATACGCCCTGGCTGGCAACCATATCGCCGTTTGCTGCGAAGTTGATCGTACCGTTTGCACCTTCAAAGTCGTCTGTAGCCTTAACTTGATCGTTTACCGCGCTTCTGAACGCATCAATGTCAGAGAGCGTTGCTCCCCCTTCAAAAACTCTTGCAATAGCATCTCTTAAGATGTATGTAGCGTCATATGAGTTAGTAGCAAAGCTATCTGGAGCATCTCCATTGTATGCAGCAGAATATGCTGCAGAAAAATCTGCAAGAAGCGTAGAAGCTTCAGCCTGTGCAGGTCCTACATATACAACGCCGTTAGTATAATCTCCTGCGAGATTGTAAACTTCAGGATCTGAGAAACCGTCTGAAGATAGGAATGGAATGTTCATTCCAAGCTGTGCAGCCTGTTCCAAGATCTGAGCATCCTCTACAGTGTAGTTAGGAATGTAGATAGCTTCAGGATTCGTAGATCTAATCTGGCCAAGCTGTGTTCTGAAATCCCTGTCGCCTACCATGCATGTCTGCATTGATGTGATTGTTCCGCCAAGTTCTGTGAAGATATCTTCGACTCCCTCTGCAAGGCCCTGGCTGTAGTCGTTCATAGCATATAGACATGCAATTGATCTATATCCGAGAACCTCATAGAAATAGTGAGCGGCAACTTCAGCCTGAAGAGCATCGGAAGGAACCGTCCTGTATACCCAGTTTCCAATAGCTGTAACATCGCGGTGTGTTGCGCTTGGCGTAATCATGACGATTCCATCTTCGCTGCAGCGCTGTGCGACAGCAAGAGCCGGGGAAGTAAATACAGGTCCGATAATAGCAACAACCTCATCTGTATATGCAAGTTTCTCATAGCTAGAGATTGCCCTGTCAACAGCGCCCTGGCTGTCTTCTGCGATAAGCTCAAGCTGCATGCCATTAACACCGCCTGCTGCGTTAATTTCATTTATTGCAAGACGTGCTGCGTTTGAGCAGCGAATTCCATAGTTAGCGTTATCACCTGTTAATGGGCCGATAAATCCGATTTTGATTGTAGAAGCATCACTTTCGCTTGCTCCCCCTGCGAAAACAGAAGTTACAGCTAGTAAAGCCACTAACAAAAGAGCCAATACTTTTTTTCCTCTCATAACTCCTCCAATAATTAATGTAAGATATATACAATAAAGTGCATAAATATGCAATGGATATTCTCTGCCTAAAATAAAAGTTTCTTTTATTTTTTTTATATAATTTCTCTATTGCCTTTAAATAGAAAAAATTAAGAACATGAAAAAGAGGTAATTTTGCGTGCTTTAACTATTAAAAACGTCGGGCGTACCAAATCCCTCTGTAATTTTGAGAACTCCATTAAAGCCTCTTCAGATGGAATTGGTTCGACTACGTTTTCGACAAAGAATCCAGAACGGGAAAGAGTGCTAATTATGGAAGAAAGCCTTCTATGATAGCTTACAACATGTTCGTTAAACCATTTGCCATCACGCCTTCCTTCCTGCTGATAAGAAGAGAATGCAAAGAAATCGCCAAGGAAATAGCCCTGGTATGCAGGAGTTGCAGAAAGGAGAGGATGCATTTGAGAAAAAAGCAGAACACCATTGTCATTTAAAGCATTATATATGTCTTTTGAAAGCTTTTCGAAGTCCTCTATATAGTGGAAAACCAATGACGAATATGCAATATCGAAACTTTCGCTTAGCTCTCCCAATTTTTCCAGAGGAAGCAGCCTAAAAGAGATATTATCCCCTTTTACATCCTCTTTTGCTTTTTCAATCATTAAAGACGACGAGTCGATGCCTAAATAAGAGGAGGAACCTTTTGAGATAAACTCTTTTGCATAACTACCACTTCCACATCCGAGATCGAGAACGCTTTTACCTTCTATATTGCCAAGAAGCCTCATCATCTCAGGGTGTTCTAGAAGATCATTGTGATTCAGATCCTTTCGCAGCTCCATATAGCGTGCGAAAAATGATGAATTTGAAAAAACGTTCTTGCTCATGACAACCATTCTACTTCTTTTATCTTTTCAAACACAATAAAAACGGGGACCTAGGATTAAAGAAAATCCACAAAGCCCCCAATCAGTTATATTCTATTCCAGTTAAATATATAACGTGAAAGTCTCATTGCAGTGCGGACATCTTACAACTATGGCATCAGAGCCCTCGACATCCGCCTTCCCATTTTCAATATTGATGACGCTGTTCAGTTCGGTCTCCACAACTTTAAGTCCGCTCCTCTCTAAGAGAAGCCTTTCTCGCTCTGGGATGCGCTGAGTGCATATGACATCTATATTTTTCAAATATCGTGTGAGACTGTCCGCATCGGGAGTGCTATTAATGTAGATGATAGTAGAAATATCACGGGAAAGCCTGCGAATGAACATATCGACGTCGAAGGCATCCGAGAGTGAAGTGAAGATCACTACGACAGATCCGTTTTCATCTGTTATGGTATAGGCATGTTCCATATCGTAGTATTCTAAAAAAAGCCCGTTCCATCTTTTGTAGAATACATATTCATCTAATAAGATCTCATCTCCGCTCTCATCCATAATCAGGACAGGATCGGTCTTGCGCTCAGGAAGGATCAGCGAATAGGCTGATGCGGTCAAAGCAGAGACTGTCAAAATGGTTAAAATTAAAACAAGTAAGAGTTTTTTCAACATTGCTATCCTCGCAATTATTTTCTCATAGCCTACAGCTGCTAGCAAGAAAAAAGTGAAGAAAAAAGGAGGAGCGCTTCAATCTCCTCCATTATAGTAGCTAAACAACTTTGTATCCGGCTTTTTCAACAGCTCTCTTTATGACTTCATCATCGATCTCTTTTGAATAAGACAAATGCGCGACTTTCTTTTTATAGCTTACATCGGCTTTAAGACCGTCGATTTTATTTAATTCGTTTTGAACTCTTGCTTCGCAATTAGAACAAGTCATGCCATCTATTTTAACGTCTTTCATTTTAATTATAGGATCTGCAAGCGTCTTTTCACTTTTAATAGTGCTTGCGCCGCCTTCGCCGCAGCAAGAACCTTCTCCTCTAAAGTGCTTTAAAGATCCTTTTATTGCAAAACACAAGATGACAATGACAATCAATATTATGATAGCATCAACCATCCATTATCTCCTTCTCTTCTTTTTAATGTACTCGACAAGGCTATAAATGCTAGCTCCTATTATGTAGAGCACGATTATTATTGCAAAGAGAATGAACATGCTCTCAGTAGACTGCCCCATCTTTGTTCCTCTTTGCTTCTTTTATAAGAGAGTCAAAGTATTCGTCGTTAAAACGAGAGCACGAGGCGCAGCTTTTTGTGCTGCAACCCGTGCAAATGCCTCTCTTCTTGTCTTTATATAGTTTCTTTATTACAAACGCAGAATATAGTGCGACAATAAAAAGAATTACTACATTAGCCATTAAGCAACCTCAACAGATCTTCTTGAATAGATCTTTGCATCTTTATATGGATTCTTTCTAAATAGCATATAGAGCATTAACGCCAGCACTACGATGCCGATGACAGTTCCGAATCCGAAGGCTCCTCCTATAAAGAGCAATCCGATTTGATAAACAACCAAACATACGGCATAAGCAAATACGTTTTGGAAGAGGATTGCAAACCAGAACCACTTTCTGCTCTGCATCTGCTGCGCCATTGTCGCAATTGCAGCAAGACATGGAGAATCCAAGAGGTTGAACAAGAGGAATGAGAACGCCGCAAGTGCTGATGGGAACCAGAGTGCAACACCTTCTGCAACCGTTACCGCATCCTCTACGTCTCCTGCCACGTTCGCAAGCACTCCCATTGTAGATACGATAGCTTCTTTTGCTGTGAATCCAGATAGAGCTGCAGAAACCGGCTGCCATGTGCCAAAGCCAAGAGGCGCAAATATAGGAGCGATAAATCCTCCGATTGCCGCAAGAAGGCTGTCAGAGCTGTCTTCAACAAGCCCAAACCCATCTTGAGCGAATCCGAATCCTGAGAGGAACCACATGACAACGCATGCTAAAAACAGTATAGTTCCAGCTTTCACTATGAAGCCCTTGAGACGATCCCATACGTGAAGAAGCACTGTCCTAACACTTGGAACATGGTATTCAGGAAGCTCCATTACAAACGGCGCGCTCTTTCCTGCAAAAGGCTTCGTCTTTTTAAGCATGATTGCCGCAACGAGGACAGATGCAATTCCGATAAAGTACATTAGAGGCGCAATCAGCCCGCCAGCCTCGTAAGAACCCGTCATGTAAGATGCCATGACTCCGCCCATAAGGGCAATTACAGGAAGCTTTGCACCGCACGGAATGAATGTTGCTGTCATGATTGTAAGCTTTCTATCATTTTCCTGCTCGATAGTCCTGCTTGCCATAATTCCAGGGATTCCGCAGCCTGAAGAAATTAGAAGCGGAATGAAGCTCTTTCCAGATAGTCCGAAGTGCCTGAATACCCTATCCATAACGAAAGCGATACGAACCATGTAGCCGCAATCTTCTAAAATTGAAAGGAATAAGAACAATATCGCCATTTGAGGAACGAAGCCCAGCACTGCCCCTACTCCTCCGATAATTCCATCTACGACCAAGCTTATAACTAAGCTTCCTGCTCCTATAGCTTCTAGTCCTGCGCTTACCCAATCTTGGATTGCGACCACAAACGTATCGTTCGTCCAATCTGTTACGATCGTTCCGATTGTAGTAACGCTTATGTAGTATACGAACCACATTACTAGAATAAAGATAGGGATGCCAAGAATTCTGTTCGTAACGATCCTGTCTATTTTATCTGACGCAGTTAATTTTTCCTTACCCTTCTTTACTGTAGTGCTTACAAGCTTTTGGATATATTTATATCTTTCATCCGTGATGATAGATTCGATATCGTCATCGCCTTCTTTCTCAAGAGATTCTCTCTCTTTTTTGATTATTTCTTTCGCATCGCTTGAAAGCGCAATAGAAGAGAACGCCTTCTCATCCCCCTCGAGAGCTTTAACAGCATACCATCTTCTCTTGTCATCTTCGACTGAGATTACCTGTGAGACTGTCGAGATAGCATCTTCAATCTTATCTGAGAAAATCTGATCGATGCTTGCTGCTTTTTTCTTCTTAGCAACTTTAACGCTTTCATCTATTAGCTTATCTAGTCCCGTCTTTTTAAGAGCTGATGTCTCAATAATCGGACAATCTAAAAAAGAGCTTAAGCGGCTCACATCTATTTTCAAGCCCCTTTTTTCAATTAAATCGGACATGTTAAGCGCAACAACAACTGGAATTCCTGTTTCTATCAACTGCGTAGTCAAATAGAGGTTTCTTTCGATGTTCGTAGCATCTACAAGGTCGATAATTACATCAGGATTCTCTTTTAGCAGATAATCCCTGCTTACAACTTCTTCCAAAGTATACGGAGAAAGAGAATAAATTCCAGGAAGGTCTGTAACAATGACTTCCTCACCTGCCTTTTTGCTTCTCACCTTTCCTTCTTTCTTTTCAACTGTAACTCCGGGCCAGTTTCCGACATACTGATTTGCTCCCGTTAGAGCGTTAAACATTGTAGTTTTTCCGCAGTTCGGGTTTCCCGCTAATGCAATTTTAATACTCATACTCACCTCACAAGCACGCACTCTGCGTCATTCTTTCTTACCGATAGCTCATACCCTCTAACGGTAATTTCAACAGGGTCTCCAAGAGGTGCGACTTTTCTAATGTAAAGAGAGGTTCCTTTTGTAATCCCCATGTCCATGATACGGCGCTTATAAGCACCGTCCCCACTGATCTTTTCAACGGTGACCGTCGATCCAATTTTAGCCTCAGCTAGTGTCATATATTTACTCCTCAAATATGTGCTAAATCATAATGTGTCGCGCCATATCTTCATTAAGCGCGATTCTGGAGTCTTTAACTTTTACGATCAAAGATCCTCCGATAGAATTTAATACTTCCACTTCACTTCCTGCTACAAACCCGAGATTTCCTAAATATCTCTTAGTTTCATCGTTTCCACTGATTTTTCTAATCTTAGCGCTCGATCCTGCACCAATTAATGTAAGCGGCATCATAGTCTCCTGTTTATGTTAGCCTTAGCTAACGATTGTTAGTTTACTCTAACGTAAGTTAGTAGTCAATAACCAAAACTATTTATTTGCCCACTTTCATACATTCTGATAATATTTATTTGAAGGTGGAAAAATGGATCACAAGGAATCGATGGAAGATTATTTGGAAGCGATATTGATAATAAACACGAGACAAGGCTATGTAAGGAACATAGACATCTCAAGACAGCTTGAGTTTTCGAAACCAAGCGTTACTATCGCATTAAAAAAACTGAGAGACGAAAACCTTATATATATTTCCGCGGACAATCTTATCACCCTGACAGAGAAAGGTCTTGAGATAGCAAAAGAGACGTACACGAGACATTTGAGCATAACGAAAATCCTAACGTATTTAGGAGTCAGCGAAGAGACTGCGGAAAAGGATGCGTGCCGTATCGAACATGTAATAAGCCAAGAGACATTCAACGCAATTGCAGAACATGCGCAAAAGATGTTGACTAAAGTCTAAAAAACTAGATAATTGCCCTCTAGGATGAGTCAGAAAGAGAAAGTCAACGCAATAACAGAGGGAAATATTTCTAAGCAGCTTCTGCTTTTCTTCTTTCCTATCTTATTTGGAACGTTTTTTCAGCAGCTTTACAATACTGTTGATGCCATCGTCGTAGGGCAGTTTCTGGGCTCTGCGGCTCTTGCTGCCGTAGGAGGCGGAACGAGCACCGCAATAAACCTTCTAATAGGATTCTTTACGGGGCTAAGCAGCGGAGCAACGGTAATAATAAGCCAATACTATGGCGCAAAGAATTACAGCGACACGAAAAAAGCGATACATACTGCAATAATGATCGCAATTTTCGGAGGCATTGCCATATTAGCTATCGGGCTTATATTCACTCGCCCTCTCCTATTAATAATAGGAACGCCGGAGGACGTGCTTCCACCAGCAGAAAGCTACATGAGGATATATTTCATAGGTTCCGTATTCAATACGATCTATAATATGGGAGCCGGAATTTTCAGAGCGCTCGGAGATTCTAAAAAACCTCTGTACTTCCTGATTGCCAGCTGCATGGTGAACATCGTGCTCGACGTCGTACTCGTAGGCTTCACGCCCCTTGGCGTCGCAGGTGCGGCTTGGGCGACAATCATGAGCCAGGCTGTTTCAGCAGTCCTTGTAATACATTATCTGAAAAAGCTTGATGATAATATTAAATTCGAGTATTCAGAGCTTAAAATAGACGGTCCAATACTAAGGAACACTTTGAAAATAGGACTGCCTACGGGAATACAGTCAGTCCTATATACAATCTCAAACCTTATTATCCAAGCGAATGTCAATGCGTTCGGAACCGCAACAGCGGCAGCTTGGGCGGCTTATGGAAAAATCGACGCAATCTTCTGGATGAGCATAAACGCATTCGGCATCGCAGCAACTACGTTCGTCGGGCAGAACTACGGCGCGCATCTGTTTGACAGGGTAAAAAAAGGCGTAAGGATATCGATGCTGATTGGAAGCATAATGACAGTGCTTATTTCAGCTGCATTCCTTGCCTTGCAAGACTACAGCCTTATGCTGTTCACAAACGATCAGGACGTGCTTGATATCGGAGTAAAGATACTTCTCATCCTTGCCCCTACTTGGATCACATATGTTCCAATAGAAATCATGTCAGGCGTAATGAGAGGATGCGGAAAGACGCTTATTCCTACTATCATCACGGTTATTGGAATTTGCGTTTTAAGGGCCCTCTGGCTTCAAATCGTCCCAGGAGATGATCCGACGCTCGCTTCTGTTTTCCTATGCTATCCGGCATCGTGGATTATAACATCGCTTGCAATTCTCATATACTATTTCTTCGGAGACGTGATTCCAAAGAAAAAGAAAGTCAAAAACGCATAATAATAATAGGCCCCGCAGGGCCTATTTGTTTTTCAGAACAAATCCTTATAATTTACTCCGATCTGAGTATAGCTGCAATCTCGGCTTATCATATCGTAGAGGTTTTCTGGAATCGGAACCTCCTTTTCGATGATAGGTTCTACGATCGATTCGAACTTTGCAGGATGGGCCGTAGCAACCACGATCGTAGGCTCATCCTTATAATACGTCCTTCTCACGTACTCGGCACATGCGGTATGAGGACAGATCACATAGCCAGTCTCATCATAAGTATCTTTTATCGTAGTTCTGATCTTATAGTCATCTACGCTGTGGCTTGACACGTTCGCTTTAAATTCGTCATAAGTCTTAAAGAGATCAAACAAGCGTTCCATATTGCTTGGGGCTCCCACATCCATTGCGTTTGCAAGGGTATGGCAGCTTCTTCTCGGCTTATATACTCCGCTATCAAGATAATCAACGATCGTTCTGTTCGCATTAAGAGCAAGCTCGATGCGCTTGATTGGAGCGCCCATGGCTTTCGCCCAGAAAGCTCCGGTCGCATTTCCTACGTTTCCGCTAGGAATTATTACGATAGGCTCCTTTTTATAGCGCGCCTTATAGATGAACGAAGCCCAAACGTAATAGACGACCTGAGGAAGAAGACGACCAAGATTTATGCTGTTGGCACTTGTAAGGCCTTTTAGGCTTTCATCCATGAATGCGTCCTTAACCATCTTCTGGCAATCGTCAAACGTTCCGTCCACTTCAAACGCTTCAACATTGTTATCAAGACATGTAAGCTGTCTCATCTGGCGGTCAGAGACGCCGTCTTTTGGAAAAAGAACTTTGACGCGCAAATGCTCCCTGTTGTAGAAAGCTGAAGCGACCGCTCCTCCAGTGTCTCCGCTTGTTGCAACTAGGACTGTAAGATCCTCGTTAGTCTTTTTAAGCTTGTTTTCCATGAAGTATGCTAGAAACCTTGCGCCGAAATCCTTAAAAGCAGACGTCGGGCCGTAATAAAGCTCCAATGTGTCCTTTCCGTCGTTTTTATGGATGCTTACAGGGAAATTAAAAGCCTTTTCACAAATAGTCAGTAGATCGGACTCCGCCTCATCTCCTTCAAAATAAGGCTTTAAAACCTCATAGGCAGCATATGCATAACCATGCTGCATCGTAAAAGAAGCTGGCAGCTGCGGAATGCGCTCTGGAACGAAAAGTCCCCCATCCGGTGCCAAGCCCTTCATTATCGCATCGCTTGCGCTGAATCTATCTCCATCTTTGCTTCTTGTAGATACGAAATACATATATCCTCCTTAAATTCTACTTCCTAAATACGCTCCAAGGCGTAACATATCTGCAAAAACACCAGCTGCCGTCACCTCAGGTCCTGCTCCAGGGCCTTTAATCACCAAAGGCTGTTTCAGATACCTTGCCGTAGTAAAGGCAATAACGTTGTCTGTCCCTTTAGCCTGCGAGAACGGATGATCGCTGCTATAAAGCTCAAGACCTACAGAGCAGACGCCGTTCTCATCGACTTTACCTACATAGCGAAGGTTCTTATTCTCACTCTTTGCACTCTTATAAAGAGAGAGCATCTCCTCATCCATAATTGAAAGCTTATCCAAGAACTCTTCCTTGCTGATATCCTTCAGGCTATCAGGAACGAGCGATCTTATCTTTATATCTTCAACTTCGCTCTTATAGCCAAGCTCCCTTGCAAGAATTACAGTCTTTCTAGCAACATCCATTCCTGAAAGATCATCTCTCGGATCAGGCTCCGTATAGCCCATCTCTTTCGCCTTTAGAACTAATGAAGAGAAAGGAATGCTTCCATCATATTCGCTAAATAGCCAGGCAAGAGTTCCGGAGACCATTCCTTCGACTTTTATGATATCGTCTCCTGTCTCCCTAAGGTCCTTAAGCGTCGTGATAATTGGAAGGCCTGCGCCTACAGTCGTCTCGTAATAATATTTGGATCCAGTCTTGCGGCTTGTCTCGATGAGACTCTTATAATAGTCGTAACTAAGGCTGTTCGCCTTCTTATTAGGCGTTATGATGTGAAAGCCCTGCTCAAGAAGACCTTTATAGGTCAAAGCTCTCTCTTCTGAAGACGTGCAGTCGATAATAACCTTATGAGGATAGTACTGAGCTGCAATGTGCTCCATGAAAATCTTCTCATTATATGGAACGCTGTATTTCTTAAAACGCTCTCTCCATGTGCTTAGATCAACGCCCTCGTCAGATAAAAGCATCTTCTTGCTTGTTGCGATGCCTCTGATTCTTATATCAAGATCAAACTGCTTTTTAAGTCTTTCGGACTCGCGCGCAATCTGATCAAGAAGCGTTCCTCCAATGTTTCCTGGCCCGAAAAGCCCTACAGAGAGGGACTGCGCAGACATAAAGAATCCGGAATGAAGGCTTCTAAGGGCCTTCGCGCTGTCCTCCATCTTGATAACGGCAGAGATATTTCTCTCGCTTGAGCCTTGAGCGATCGCCCTTACGCTTACATTGCTTTTTGCAAGGGAAGAGAAGAACTTCCCAGCAACGCCAACTGAGCCAGACATCTCCTCTCCTACGACAGCAAGGATTGCGCAGTCGTTCTCAACTTCAACGCTGTTAATTGCCTTTTTCCCAAGCTCCTCGGAAAATTCTTTTCTTATTATTTTAAGAGCGGCCGCGCTATCTGATTTAGGAACGGCAAAACAGGTGGAATACTCGCTTGACGCCTGGCTGATAAGTATTACCGAAATTCTTTCGTTTCTAAGAGCTGTAAAGAGTCTTGAAGAAACCCCAGGAACGCCCGACATTCCGCTGCCTTCCACGTTAATTAAAGAGACGTTCCTAACAACAGAAAACGCTTTAACAGCCTTATTCTTGTCCTTTATGACATCTTTAGATACAAGAGTACCCTTATCATCTATGTCTCCCCAGTATCTTAGGCTTATAGGAAGGCCTTTTGCAGATGCGGGGATAAAGGCATGCGGATGTACGATAGGAGCGCCGAAGAACGAAAGTTCTGCAGCTTCTGCGTAACTTAAATTCTTTATGACCTCTGCCGACGGCACGTCTTTTTCACTTGCAGTTCTTAACAGGGACCTATGATTCCAGAACGTAAGGGGTGAGTTCAAATTGGATGCGATTAAAGACGCGGTATATTCGCTCTCCCCTTCCCTTCTTATTTTTCCAGAGGCATCCTTTCTCTCTGTTTCAGCAAGAAGCATCTTACCATAGACAAACGACGCGCCTTTAGGAAACGAAGACATCCTCACAGCCTCTTTAACATCAAACACGCTTGCGCTGATTCCAGACTCGTCAAATAACGATAAAAGAATTGATGCGATGAAGAAGCTCGTCATGCTCTCGAGATATGTGACGCTTTCGCTGCTGCTCTTCTCTAAAAGCCATACGGCTTTCAATATGTCTTCGACTTTTGCAAAGGAAGCATTAATCGCCTCTGTGACAGAACTGGTAACCTCTGCGTTAAGACTATTCTCACTAAGCTCGAGCCAGCTGTTTCTGCTTCTCTCTATGACAGACCAAAGGCGCTCGTCCTTAGCCTCTGCCTTCTCAAGCAGGCCTGTAAGGGAGAGTTCATTATCCTTAACCGGCGATATTACGAATATTTGACGCTCCGTTTCTTCCTTTTTAAAGAGGTCTAACAGTTTTAAAATTCCACTCTTAGTGGAAACCATCACGCCTTCGATGGCATGCACTCTATATTCATGGTTCATGATCATGGCCCCCTTAGCTAGCACAATTATGCAAAATTTTACTAATACTCTCAAGAGATAAAAAAAGAACAGGGCCTATTAAGACTCTGTTCGTAAACTAAAGGGTCGATATAAAATTATACAACCTTCTGGATCTTTCCGCTTCTAAGGCATCTTGTGCATACCTTGATCGTTCTTGGTGTGCCGTCGATTAAAGCTTTAACAGAAACGAGATTTGGTAAGAAGACTCTCTTCTTTGTTACCCCGATATGCTGTCCAACACCGCCTTTCTTCTTTGCCTGACCTTTGCGTGGTACGATAGATCCTGAAATAGTTCCCTTTCCACAGATATCACATCTTCTAGCCATGAGTATATTCCACCTTCTATATTAATTGCTTCTTCACTCTGCCTTATCAAGGCAACAAATTGAATATAACAAAAAGCTTTATGCTTTGTAAATACCATAAAATGAAAACAAATTATTTTATGTTACGTTTTCAAGCTCGATTATATTCATCTGCATGCGGCTGATCCCCCTGTAAGTGTTCACTTCTGGAGAGAATATCAGCTCAACCATGCTCCCTTTTTCAACATATGTCTTCGAACTGTCATAAGCCCAATAGACTGCAGGCCAGATCTCGTTGTTATATAAAATAGAACATCTTAAATACTTGCCATTATTCCGGTTCGGAAGTATCTCTTTTATCTCTGCTCTCTTTATATGAAATTTCAGGCATTCGTTATCCATGCCATAAGGCTCGAAAAGATCCCTAATCTTCCATATGTCTCTTCCCATGTAACTCTCAGGAAGCTCAGCATCAACCTCTATCTCCTCCTCTTCATCTTCACAATCGCTTAGGGAAAAGATCTTATCTGCAAGCTCGGCTTTGAACTTATCGAGGTTTTCCTTTGCCATTGAAAACCCTGCAGCATAACTATGTCCTCCAAAGTCCTGAAAAAGGTGTGAGAAACTCTCTAAAAATTCTCTCGAATTGAAATTTCCCTTGCTTCTTAGGCTCGCGCTTATTCTATCATCATCCGTCTTTGCAAGCACGAGAGATGGCTTGCCATTCTCGTTTAAAAGCCGACTGGCAATAGATCCTGTAAGGCCTCTCGGAATCTCATTTTCAACTAATATGAATCGATTAAGGTAGAAAGAGAGCGAGTTTTCCGCCTCGTCCTTTACCTTTAAAAGCGTCTCTTCCGTGCTGCTCTTCCTCTCCTTATTCATTTTAATAAGTTCTTTGGAAAGCCTTTCTATCTCGCTTTTATCCTCTGCTAAAAACAGGCTCAATGCTACATCGGGCCTTCCCATGCGCCCAGATGCGTTAATAAGAGGGGCAAGGTAATACGAGATGTCTTTGCTTGTAATCTGTTTGCCTAAAAGTTCAAGATGGGAAAGCAAGCTTAAAAGATATGGAGCAGGATTCTTCTGAATTATTTTCAATCCTGCTTTCACAAGGAGCATATTCTCACCGCGAAGAGGCATTAAATCGGCTACTGTTCCGATAGCTGTAAGAGCGAGGATCTCATCAAGCCCCTCGTTGAGGCTCTTATCCTTATAGATCGCAGTCGATCTGAAAAGAGAGATTAAAACCGCAAGCTCCTTGTCTTCGATATCGCTATATCTTACTGCTCTGGAAATATTTGAAAGAGTAAAAAGGCTTTTATTCCTTGCCGATGGTATTACGCTCTCTATATCGCGCCTGACATCGTTAAACGTAATCTCAATAGAGTCTGTAAAAGCATTCTCAAGCGCCTTTTGCTCAAGATCCTTATCCATTACTATAATAGGAAGCCCTTGGTTAAGGAATGCTATCATGCGGCTTTCAGAAGATGAGACCATGTTTAAAGATAACTCTTCTGTTACAGAGTCTTCCAAGATGAAGTTCACCATCTTCACAGCGCTCATCTTAACTGAATCGATTCCAGGCTTGGCATGGAAGAATATCAGCTCGCTCTGATAGAGTGGAGATGAAGAAAAACGGAGCGCATAAGCAGTCTTAAATGCAACTGCGCATCCTGCAAGGCCTGAAAACGGATATCCGGATCCCGGAACTTTGGGATCTATTAAAGCTGTTGCCGGGGGATATTCCTCCCCTGCCAAATGGTGATCCAATACGATAGTATCTATAGAAACGGAGCGAAGGATCTTAATCTCTTCTATCGCGCTGATTCCGTTATCGACTGTTATCAAAAGAGTCGCTTGGCTGTCTATTATCTCGCTCACCATGTCAGATGTAAGACCGTAAGGCTCGTCGTTTAAAGGCAGACGACATACTATATCGACAGCTCCGGCTCTTTTTAATTCCTTATATAATATCGCAGTGCTTGTTATCCCGTCAGTATCCCTGTCGCCAAATATGAATATCTTCTCGCCATCTTCTATTGCGGCTTTAATTCTTTCTACGGCACTATCCATATCATAAAAGAGAAACGGTGAATTCTGATAGACAAGATCGCCCTCTAAGAGAAATTTCAAACTCTCTTTATCAGAGAAATTTCTTCGCTCTGCGATAGTCGCAGAAAGCATATCGAGAGAGAATTCCTCACTAATCTTCCTGACATTCGTAGCATTTGCTTTCTTAACACTGTATTTCATTAATATATTCCATAAGGCCAAAGTCCCGATGAGAGGGTCTTAAGCCCACCTTCTGTCTTTTTGTCAACAAGGCGCAAGAGAAAACGGAAGATCCTGTCTTCCTGTTTTTCACTTATATTAAATGAGAGGATGCTATCGAAATCCCTTTTAATGCACTCAGATATGAAGAGCCTCGCATTAGAAGGCAGAATCAGATCTTCTTCCCCTGTTGAGCAGTTTTGGCAGCACGATTCGCCAACTAGGCTATTATAGCCAAGAATCTCGTCTTTTGAATACCTCTTAAAACAAACAGGACAGCTCTCATAATCTGATAAAACGCCTGCAAGAGTTAAAAACTTCAAAATGAAGATTATGCAAATCCTTTTATAGTTTATCCTTAGAGAAAGAGAATCGAGACATTTAGATAAAAGAGAATAGACATCCTCGTCGTGAGATAGATATCTCAATATCAATTCGCTAAAAAGACTTGCTGCAGTAAGACTGTCCAGATCCTCGCCTATTTCACTTCTTAAATTAATAATATCGACATCCTTAACAGAGACGTTTGACTCGCTCTTATAATAAAGAGAGAATACAGCTTCGGAAAAAAGGGGAGCTTTTATGCTTTTTGCGCTCTTTTGCGCTCCATAGACGCGGGATCGGACGATAATGCCTGATGAGGTTAAAAGAGTTAAAACCCTATCTCTTTCTCCGACATTTTCCGATTTTATGACAACTGCTAACGCTTTCTCATCCCTTTGCATAAGAAAAAAACTAGAAAGAAAGATGAAAAAAGTCAATCGAATGTTTATACTATCGCTATGAAGAGGGCGCTGTCATCGATTTTATTGATTTTCATCTCGATAAATTTATTCTCCCTTTCAATTGAGGGAGGCAATATTGAAAACCCTTTTCCTTCCGAAGAGAATCTAAAGAATTTCAATTTCAGCGATATAGCCGTCTATTACACCGAAATCGAGATTAATTTAATTACGACTGAAACAGGAGACGAACTTTACTCATATTTTGGGCATACAAGTCTGGAAATTAATGTCCCAACTATCAGGCCATCGTTTTTCGACTATGGATTCTTCTCTTTTTCAGAAGGTTTTTACCGCAATTTCATATTCGGCCGCCTTTTATATAACGTATATCAAACGGACGGAACAAGAAGAATAGAAGCTTTTAAAAGCGAAGACAGAACGGTACATAGAACTCCGCTTTCTCTAGGAACACAAGAAAAGAACGCCGTACTGTCTTTCCTTCTTTATAACACTAGGCCTGAGAATAACACGTATTTATACGATTATTATTTCGATAACTGCGCAACAAGGGTAAGAGACATATACAATGAAGCAACAGGGGGAGCTTTCAAGACTTGGGCATCTGGCATAAATACTGGATTAAGCCTTAGAGAGGAAGCAAACATCCATTTAGATAAATCTCCTCTAATCTCTTTTACGCTTAACTTTTTAGAAGGACCTAGCATAGACAAAGCGGCAAATCTGTATGAAGCGTCATTTCTGCCAATCAACCTGATGAAAGCAATAGAACAGTATCAGGATACAGAAAGCGCTATGATATATGAAAGCGCAAGCAGGCAAAATACAAGATCTCACAGCCTCATGTACTACACATGCATTTTCTCCGTCGCCTATTTCTTTATTGCACTTCTATTGTATGGATCGAAGATAAGATTTTTTAACAGGCTTTCAGATATAATCAATGCACTCATTTACCTATATTTCTTTATTCTCAGCACGCTATTAATATTCTTTATGGCGTTTACGAACCACAGCGTCACATATCTAAATGCAAACGTGCTTTATGCAAATCCTCTTATGATTATCCTACTTGCTGAAGCAATAAGAGGCAAAAGGACGAAAAAAAGATTTTACATAAGCGTATTTGAGCTTATCATCATTGCATCTGCTTTGATTATAAAAGGGCTGTTTCCCCTATTTTTCATACAGGAAAACATCCCTCATTTGATCTTCTTAAGCGCTTTATACTTAATAAACGTTATACATTACTTCATCTCTAAAGAGAGATCTTAGTGCCAGCATTTGAATAAAGCGAATCATACAGGTTTTCAGGATTTGTGATTATCGCTTCGTTTTTAGTACTTTCAACGAAATCAATTGCGGCCTGAATCTTTGGAAGCATAGATCCTGGAGGAAATTGATTCTGTCCTATATACTCTTTTGCCTCTGCAGTACTCATGCTATCAAGCTTTCTCTCGCTCTCTTTCCCGTAGTCAAGAGAGACCTTATCGACAGCAGTTGAGATAATGAACAGATCGGCCTTCAAACTCTTAGCAAGAATTGCAGATGCAAGGTCTTTATCTATTACGGCTTCTTTCCCAAACAAAATGCCGTCTTCGTCCTTAACAACAGGAATTCCTCCTCCACCGCACGCAATAACGACCACATCGTTGTCTAGAAGCGTTTTAATAGTATCAAGCTCTATGATCGAAATCGGTTTTGGAGAAGCAACTACCCTTCTCCAGCCTCTTTTCTTATCCTCGGCAATAGACCATCCGTCGTGATCCCTATGATACTCCGCATCCTCTTTGCTCATAAACGATCCTATAGGCTTTGTCGGATTATTAAAAGAAGGGTCGTCTTTAGATACTTCTACCTGAGTGACTACCGTACAGGCGCTCTGCTTAATTCCAAAACCAAGGAATTCATTATATAGGGCCTTTTGGAGCTGGTATCCTATTGCGCCTTGCGTATCTGCAACACAGCTGTCTAAAGGAACTGCATGCAAAATCTTTCTAGCATACTCGGATCTAAGCAGAATATAGCCAACTTGAGGGCCGTTTCCGTGCGCAATAACAACCTTATGCCCTTCTTTTACTAATCGTGCAATATGATGGGCAGTCTTTACAGCCGCCTTATACTGCGCCGCTACCGTCACATGTCCTTCATCTTCTATAAGCGAATTACCGCCGATTGCAATAACTATAAGCTTTTTATCCATAATTAAAGCTTAACACAGTTGCAACAAAATGCAACAAAAAAGTACATTTTAAGCCCATTTATATCCTAATTATTCTATAAGCACTTATTTTCTACACATTTTTCATATTATGTCAGGAATAAGCTATTTTTTGCTAAAAACGTACCAAAAACGTACCAGTGATATCAATCGAAGGAATATGGATATCATCATCAAAAAAGAACATTTACACTTTCCAAGACATAACATCCAGTCAAAAGGAAATGGCTCTCATGCAGCTTGTGTCGGATGCCGAAAACAGCCGCAATCTGTTGATGCAGAGCCAAAGCGCAAATGCCGCGTTTATTAAAAATCAGCCGGAGTCTACATGGGGCAAGATTTTATCCGGCGCAACGCCTGAAAAGATAAATGCACGGATGAATGAACTGCGAGAAAGCTTATGCGCCATAAACATGGTATCTCTTGCCGAAGCCATAGCATATCAGGAAATGGGAGAAACCGAAGCGGCAAAGGTAAGTTTGGAGTATTACGCAAAGTTCATCTAGAGAACCTATCTTGAAACAAAGGGATTCGTTGAGAGGCTGGACATGATTGACCCGTCACCGGAAAATTATTGGACACAAAAGCTGGCCGAGATAGAGAACCGAATCTGTGCGTTGCCGAGCAATAGCCCTACACTGTGTTTGGAGGAACAGAAAGATGAGCCAGAAACTTTGCAAAAATAAAAAGTGTCAGCGTCCGCTACCGGAAGGGTACAAGTATAAATACTGCGAGCACTGCCGTAGCGAGCGGGCGCAGAAAATAAAAAATGCTGGAAAAGCGACGCTGGGCATCGCAGTAATGGTTGTTGGTACTGCCGTTACCGTTATAACCAAAGGAAATATCAATCCAAACAAAAAATACACTGAGCCCGTAAGTCATGAAGGTCTGAATTACAGGGATGCAGTATCGATGGTAATCTTGACTCGACGGAGTCAGGAGCCGGTGGCTATGCGAGGCGCTTTGTGAAGGGCACGTCATTGGACGGGGTCACTTCTGACAAAAAATTACACAAGTCGCTGGTCATCGAAGTATCTTGTGAGGCTGTCCATGCATGGCCATCCATGCCGGGCTGACCTCTGAAATAAAAGTGAGACAACATACTGCCAGATCTCTCAGATGACGCCTCCTGGACATCGTCAGACTGCTTACGGAGGTGTATATGGCATACACGAATCAGACTTGGCCAGCAATAATCGGGCTGGACCTTGGCAAGCAGACCTATTCAGGCTGCAGGCT
>CASENB010000026.1 GCA_949289305.1 uncultured Spirochaetales bacterium | reverse complement strand
GATATAAAATCTCCCGCAGATAACCCCTTATGCTCGCATAGGAGGCGAATGCGGAATTTTTGAAATATTTCTTCAAGTTTTTCATCTTTGATTCCAAGTTTTAAGCTACTTTATTAAGCATGCAAAAGGCTTACCGTTTCAGACTATATCCTACAGAAGAGCAAAGGCAGATGATGATCCGAATCATCGGCTGCTGCCGTTTCGTCTGGAACCGCCTTTTAGAATACTCTGCAAAGTCATATGAGCGCAGAAGGGAAAGCCACACGTCCTTTAATTTGAACAACTTCATCTGCCATATTCTTAAGCCCGCATTCCCTTGGCTCTCCGATGCTCCAGCCCAGACTCTCCAATGCGTGTCTTCAGATCTGGCTTCAGCTTTCAAGGCTTTCTTTAGAAAGAATGCGAACTATCCTAAATATAAGAGCAAGCACCGCTCTAAGAAGAGCTTTAGAATTCCTCAGCGTGGAAAGGTGGATTCGGAGAACAATCGCATTTACGTGCAAGGCGTCGGATGGGTTGAAGCAGTAATACATAGAAAGCCCATAGGCAGGTTAAAGAACATAACTGTGACAGTAAATCCTTCGAAAGATGCTTATGCCTCCTGCCTATATGAAGACGGCATTGAGGTTCCGGTTCCTTCAATACCAGAGAATCCTAAGGCAGTCGGAATAGATTTGAATCTCGAACGCCTTGCAGTATGTTCCGACGGCAGAGAATACGACAATCCCCGCACTTTGAAACAATATGAAAAAAGGCTCAAGCGTCTTCAAAAGAAGCTCTCTAAAAAGAAGAAGGGCAGTAGCAACTGGAAGAAGCTTAAGCACAAGATAGCAGTGCTACATGAGAAGATAGCCAACATCAGGAAGGACAGCATTCACAAGATGACTAAGAAGATCGTCTGCGACAGCCAAGCGGATGTAATTGTCATCGAGGATCTGAACGTGTCAGGAATGATGAAGAATAGGAAGCTATCTAGGCACATGCAGGATGCGTCGTTCTATGAGATAAGAAGGCAGATAGAATACAAATGCCTTTTCTATGGAAAGACGCTTGTAATAGCAGACAGGTTCTTTGCATCCTCGAAGACTTGTCATAGATGCGGCTGGCATAACGACGGCCTCACGCTCCGTGACAGGGAGTGGGTGTGCCAGGTATGCCTAACCAAACTAGATCGGGACCTCAATGCGGCCCTCAATCTAGAATCCTTTGGCCTGATGGCCCTAGCCGGGGACGCCGGCGATGTTAAGCCTCTGAAGAAATCCTCTGTGGATGAACGTGCAGCAATGCGCCTAAAAAGCATGATTTCCGTGAAGGAGGAAAAAAGACCATGGATACTCCATGGATAGGTACAGTCACTCTGCGATTGTAAATCCTCTTACATCGGAATTATCTGTAATCAAAGTCAGTATCTGAGAGAGTTTTTCAATGCTCATTCTGCCGCCGGAGGAACCGTCTCCTGTTAGTTCCGGATTTGCAAAATAAGTCGAATGGAATCTCTTTTCATCAAGCACGTCTATATCTAAATGCACAAGAATCTGATCGAATTTCTTTATGAATGAAATGATATCTTCATCTGACAGGAAACTCTCATTCTGCACTGTATATGAAACACCCGCGCCATCTAAGAACTCTTTCTGATAATCTAAAAGCCCCTGAAGGCCTACCTATAAGATCTCATCGCTTTCAAATGGGCGGTTATTCATCAAATCTGTAAAACAGTCCTCCCCCTTTTGCCATTAATGAAGAAAGAACCATGGAATGTGCGTTCGCATAGCCTGAAGAGCTGTTAGACATGTCAGGATGGGCATCAAGCCAAAGAATGCCGGTCTTCTTTCATGTTTTATGAAGGTAGTCGAAAGGAGCTAAGGAGACCATGCAATTCCCCCTATCGTAATTATTCTGTCGGGGCTTTCTGATTCTATCTTTTCTTTTGCCATCTTTATTGCATTAACAACTTCGTCTTTTGCATATATTCCGCCTATAATCTCCCTTCTCTTCCCATCAGGAGGAGAGAGAGGAACGATTACAGTTTTCTGCTTATCATTTTCAGGAATTATATGGGACATAAAAACAAGCCGAAATAATACTCGTCAAGTCCGCCGCTAAGGTAATCTGGATATACATTTCATGCTTTTATTATAAACTGAGAATAGAAAACACGGTAAAACTTCCGTCTTACCGTGCCTAATTAACACTTAATTGTTTTATACAAGCATCATCTCAAGAGCTGCCTTGCTTCTAGCTCCAACGCTCTGAGACACGGCCTTTCCGCCTTTGAAGTAGATAAGCGTCGGTATGCTCATTACCCCGTATTCGCTTGCAAGCGCCGTATTCTCGTCAACATCGACTTTAACGATCTTTACATCGTCCCTCTCTGATGCGATCTGATCTAATATAGGCGACATTTGCCTGCACGGTCCACACCATGTAGCAAAGAAATCTACTAATACTGGTTTATCAGATAATAATACTTTATCTTTAAATTCGCTTTGATTAATGTGTTCTACGCTCATGTTATTCTCCTAATCTAAAGATAACAGAAAAAAAGAAAAAGGAAAGTCTTAGTGGTATAATATGCATATGAGCAATGTTGTCAGGCCTGATTTAGAGAGAGAACGCACATTCGTTTTAGATGGAAAATGGGAATTTGGAATTTCAAGTGGAGACAAAGAAGTTTTTGACAGCACTATCATAGTCCCCTTTTCTCCAGAAGCCGAAAAGAGCGGAATAAAAAGAACACTCATGCCATATGAGACGATGTATTACAGGAAGATGGTTCCTTTAAAGAAGAAAGAGAATAAACGTTATATCCTGACATTTCTCGCAGTAGATTATTACGCAAAGGTTTTCATTAATTCAAAAGAGGTAGCAAGACATTCAGGCGGCTATCTCCCTTTCTCCATAGATATCACAAGGCATGTAAAAGACGGAGGCTTTGAAATAAAACTCTATGTGAAAGATCCAAGCGATACAGAGAATATCGAGAGAGGGAAGCAGACGCTAAACCCTCATAGGATATGGTATCCTGCCACAAGCGGAATATGGCAAAGCGTATATCTTGAAGAAGTTGAAAACGATTACATAGAAAAAATCATAGTCACGCCAGAATACGACAGCTCTTCCTTCTCAATTCTTGCAGTCACTAATGCAAGAAAAATGGAAAAAGCAATTTTAGAGATTGATGAACATGAGTTTGAGATTGTCACAGACACAGAAAACATCATAAAGCTTTCTAATCCTCATCCGTGGCGCCCTGACGATCCCTACATATATTATTTTAAAATAAAATACAAAAACGACATTGTTAAAAGTTATACAGCACTAAGAAAAATATCTATCATAAAGGATGTGAACGGCAAAAATAGGATTGCATTGAACGATAAGGCAATATTCTGCCACGGCATATTAGACCAAGGATATACGAAGAAAGGTCTTTTAACATACGAAAACGATGAAGAGATAATAAAGGATCTGATGATTGTAAAAAGCATGGGCTTTAACACCGTAAGAAAGCATATAAAAATCGAAAGCCCCTCATGGTACTTTCACGCAACGCGTCTTGGACTTCTTGTATGGCAGGATATGGTGAACGCAGGAAAAAACTATAGTTTCACTCTTACTACCCTCCCGCTTTTTATTCCTTCTATAAAGGTTAACGATAAAAAATCAAAAGGATTAAATAGGTTAAATAATCGCGAAAAGACAAAATACGAAAGTTTTATAAAGGAGACGATAAGCTATCTTTATTCGGTTCCCTCAATTATCGTATGGACTCTTTTTAATGAAGGATGGGGGCAGTTCGATTCTTTCCGTCTGACAGACGAGATAAGAAAAATGGACGGCACGAGACTCATCGATTCTGCTTCCGGATGGATAGATCAAGGATGCGGCGATTTTTCTTCAAAGCATGTCTATTTTAGAAAATACAGGTACGACGACGACAAGCTTGGACGTGCAGTAGTTCTCTCTGAATTCGGAGGAATCGGAGAGGGAAAAGAGTATACAGGAAAAAAGAGATTCACATATAAAGATGCTAAAAACGAAGACGATCTTTTCAACCAAATAAATGAAATGTACGAGAGGGATGTGATTGCAAACATAAAAAAAGGCCTTTCCGCCTCCATATACACGCAACTAAGCGATGTCGAGCAGGAGACGAACGGCCTTGTCACATATGACAGAGAAAGAGTCAAAGTCTCTGTCGAAAAAATGAAAAGCTTAAGCGACAAAATCCTTAAACGTTAAATTTAAAAAACATTATATCGCCGTCTTTTACAATGTAATCCCTTCCTTCCAGTCTAAGCTTTCCAGCCTCTTTGACCTTCTGTTCGCTCTTATATTCAAAGAGGTCTTCAACATTGTAAACCTCTGCTTTTATAAATCCTTTTTCAAAGTCCGAGTGGATGATACCAGCACATTCAGGAGCTTTAGCGCCCTCTTTAAACGTCCATGCCCTATCCTCATCCTTTCCAGCAGTGAAGAATGTTCTCAGTCCTAGCGTCTTATAGGCCGCTCTAATCAACGGATTAAGCCCACTCTCTTTTAGGCCGACAGATTCAAGAAATTCCTGCCTCTCTTCAGCACTCTCAAGAGCTGCAATCTCGCTTTCGATCTTACCGCAGATTACAATGCATTCGCTGTTCTCCTTCTTTGCAATCTCTTTTACGGTTTTTACGTAATCGTTGTCCTCTTCGATAGAGTTCTCATCAACATTGCATACGTAAATTACAGGCTTTGACGTGAGAAGATTAAGATCTTTTATATCCTCCCTCTCATCTTCGTCTGTAATGATGCTTCGCGCGCTCTTTCCATCCGAAAGTCCTTTCAAAAGTCTGTCGTAAATAGGAACAAGGCGCTCACTCTCCTTCTGAGCCTCTTTATTGACACGTGATTGCTTTATAACCTTTTCACGCCTCTTTTCGACGCTTTCATAGTCTGCAAGCGCAAGTTCGATGTTAATTGTCTCAATATCTCCTGCAGGGTCTATCTTGTTGTTGACATGAACGATATCCTGATCGTCAAAGCATCTTACTACGTGCGCTATGACGCCAACTTCTCTAATGGAAGCCAAGAATCTGTTTCCAAGCCCTTCGCCTTTGCTAGCTCCCTTTACAAGTCCTGCGATATCTACAAACTCAACCGTTGCAGGTATCTTCCTTTCTGGCGGTATAAGTTCTGCTATCTTGTCAAGCCTCTCATCTGGGACGGCGACAATTCCCACATTAGGATCTATTGTGCAGAACGGATAGTTAGCAGCTTCGGCAGGAGCGCTTGTAACTGCTGAAAATATTGTCGATTTACCAACGTTTGGTAGTCCTACGATTCCACAATTTAAGCTCATTTTATTCCTCAAGAGGTACTCTATCACAAAAAGCGAATAATGGCTAATATTATCATGTGGAAAGAAAGGCATTACTTATAACAATTCAGAACTCGAAAGACAATCCAAGAGAACTATACAATAAGGAAATGGAAATAAGAGCGCTATTAAACACGCTTGATGTAAATGTAGCATTCCATCTTCCTCTTGGGATAAAAGAAGAAAATCCCAATACATATATAGGTCCTGGGCAAGCTGAAGAGGCTGCAAAGATCGCATCTGAAATGGGAACTGACACCCTTGTTATCAATGCCTTTATATCGCCAAGACAGCAAAAGAATCTTGAAAAAATATTTCGAATTCCAGTAATGGACAGAGAAGCTGTAATATTAAATATTTTCAGTGAAAATGCGCACTCAAAAGAGGCAATGCTTCAAATTGAGAAAGCAAATGCAGAGTATTTAAGACCGCGTCTTATAGGAAGAATAGTCAACCTTGAGCAGCAGAGAGGCGGTGTAAGAGGTTCAAAAGGATCTGGAGAACGCCTTATAGAACTTGACAGGAGACGGCTTGAAAAGAGGATAACTGAGCTTGAGAAGGAACTGAAGGATATCGAGAAAATCAGAAAGACGCAGAAAAAGGACAGAATCAAAAGCAGTATCTTTTCTTTTGCCCTTCTTGGATATACGAACGCAGGAAAAAGTTCGATTTTAAACGCGCTTACAGGAGCTAATGTTTTGGCAGAGGATAAGCTGTTTGCAACACTTGATACTACCACACGCAAACTAAGGCTTAAGAACGGTGAATACGTATTGCTCTCTGACACGGTAGGATTTATAGAAGATCTTCCACACCGCTTGATTAGCGCATTCTCCTCCACGCTAAGCGAAGCGTTAGATGCAAACGCCCTTATAATAGTACAGGATCTTGAAAGTCCTAAAAGCTATGATAATTTCATAACGACTGTCAATACGATTAAAGAGCTGAATGCTGAAGATAGGATAAAGCTCCTTGTGCTTAATAAGGCAGATAAGGAAGCAGACAACTTCAACACAATAAGGCTAAAGAACTACGGCATTCCATATGTCGTGACAAGCGTAAAAGAAAATTACGGCCTAGATGAACTAATGGAAAAACTCGAAGAGATTGCGGATGAAAATAGAACTGAGATAGTTTTAAAAGGAAGTCTTGACGGCCTTCTCTTTTCTCAAATCAGAAAAGAAGACCACATAGTAAGCACGAAATACACAGACGATGCCTTATATATAAAAATAAAAACAAAAAAGGCCTCCGTAGCCTACTACGAAAGCCTTCTAAATCGCTAGGTATTCCTTTATTAGAACATCCAAAGTGCTCCAATATAGCCTGCAAATGCGAACTTAACACTGAACTCGCCTCCGTTGAAGAGTGTGAATCCTGGTGCAAGGCGAACATACATCGTAATAGGCACATCTGGATTGAGCTGCTCAAAATTATATTCAATTCCAAGTGGGAAAATAACTGCGAGATTAACAAAAAACGGATTTCCAAAATGGAAAGAAGAAGTAACGCCAGCGCCAACCGTGAGAGGGAACTGTAAATCTCTTCCTCCGTCAATCGTATAATAATTCCATGAGAAGGCTACGTCTCCTCCAAGTCCTAGTCCGTTTCCATCCAAACTGAATGAATCAAGACCGATGTTTGCTAATACATCAAAATCTCCAAATCCAAATTTCAGGCCGACACCCATATTCGTTCCAAGATTAAGGCCAACACCGACAGCACCATCATTCTCAGTTCCCCTTATGCTTGCAGCGCTTAAAGGAGCAAGAAGGAGTGCAACAAGAAGAGCAATCAACAATACTTTCTTTTTCATTTTTTTCTCGCCAAATATTTGGCACCCCTTAAATAGATTTAGCAGATAGACTCTGCTATATAATTAGATTAAATCGATAAGCCTTGAAAAGTAAAGAAGAAAACGAACATAATAAGGGGACAAGAATCAATATTTTTCAGCCTGCTAATTTTAAAGGATCGATATATGAAAACATGTTTATACACATTAAGCATAGAAGAGCTGATGCAGTCTCTCCACTTTGAAAAGAAATTTCAAGCAAGAATCGTAAGAGATAACCTAGTAAAAGGCATTACCGATTTTTCAAAAATGACCAGCTTGAGTAAAAAAGACAGGGAAAGGCTCAATTACGACGCTCTTACAACAAAAGTCGTAAGTAAAGAAGAGAGTGAAAGCGCAATTAAGCTTGCCATAGAACTTCAGGACGGCTTGGTAATAGAATGCGTCCGATTAAGCGATGGAAAAGACAGATACACTGCATGCCTATCTAGCCAAGTAGGATGCGCAATGGGATGTGCATTTTGTAAGACAGGAACGATGGGACTAAAAAGAAATCTGGATGCAGGAGAGATCATAGAGCAGTTCGTACACCTTACTCAGCTCGGAGAGAATATAAGCCACATAGTATTCATGGGTATGGGAGAGCCTCTTAACAACTTCGGTCCATTAATGGAAGCGGTTACAGTCCTTCATAACCCTGAAATGTTCGACATATCTTACAGGAAGATAACTATCAGCACATCAGGTTACGTTCCAGGAATAATAAAACTGAGAGAGCTTGGTTTTCCTATAAAGCTGGCAGTATCGCTTGTCACTGCAAACGATGAGAAAAGAAGCCGCCTTATGAGAATAAACAACGCTTATCCCCTATCGCAGTTAAAAAAAGCCCTTTTGTCTTTCCAACATCATGAGAACAAGAGGATAACGCTAGAATACTGCATGCTTAAGGACTACAACATCTCAAAAGAAGACGCAGAAGAGCTTAAGAAGTTCGTAGCTGGCTTAGATGCTCTCATAAACCTCATTCCCTGGAATCCAATTGAGGGAATGAGGTTCAAAACTCCAAGCGATGAAGAGATAAGAGAATTCACATCAAATCTAAAAAGCCTTGGAATAAACTACAGCCTGCGCCGCAGCAAAGGCCGCGACATATCAGGAGCATGCGGGCAGCTTGCAACAAAAATCAACAAAGATTAAAAATATTTATACCATCTCTTTTTCAAATAAAAATGCTCCCTTTCTGTAGTTTCCTACTATAGGGAGCATAATAATCGCAATATGTATTTATTTCTCGAGAACTGCTTTTATTCTTCTGACTCCTGCACTTGAGGACTGCTCCTTTAAGATTCTGAAGTGGCCCATGTCACCTGTATGGGTTACGTGCGGGCCTCCGCATACCTCTTTGGAAAAGTCTCCGATAGTATATACAGTGACTTTCTCACCATATTTCGAGTCGAAAAACGCAATAGCGCCAGCCTCTCTTGCCTCTTCGAGAGTCATAGTTTCAACAGTTACTTTAAGATCTCTCTTAATCTGCTCGTTCACAAGATCCTCAACCTCTTTAATCTGCTCTTTCGTCATCGGCTCAGGATGCGTGAAGTCAAACCTTAATCGTTCTGCCGTGATATTGCTTCCCTTCTGTCCTACATGGGTTCCAAGTACTTTTCTTAGGGCTGCGTGTAGAAGGTGAGTTGCAGTGTGAAGCGCTGTCGTCTGTTCGCTATGATCTGCAAGCCCTCCTTTGAACTGCTGTTCAGCTCCTGCTCTCGAGAGCTCCTGATGCTTTGAGAAGGCCTCGTTAAAACCTTTGATATCCACACTGAAACCATTCTCTTTTGCAAGCTCTTCAGTTAGTTCGATAGGGAAACCGTATGTGTCGTAAAGCTTGAATGCAAGACGTCCGGAGATTACCCTGCTGTTTCCCTTTAAAAGGTTTGGAAGCATTTTCGCAAATTCTCTCTCGCCTTTTACAAGAGTATCAGAGAACTTCTCTTCCTCTTTTACAAGCTCCTTGTCGATAAACTCAACGTGCTCTTTAAGCTCAGGATAAGCTTCTCCATACTGATTGATTACTATCTTCGAGAGATCGGATAAGAACGGCTTATCGATTCCAAGCTTCTTAGCATGCCTTATCGCCCTTCTAATCAATCTTCTTAAGATATAGCCCTGCCCTACATTTGATGGAGCAATGCCTTTCTGATCGCCAAGGATGAACACGCTCGTTCTCGTATGGTCAGCTATGATTCTCATGGATTTGTCGTACTCTTCATCATCACCGTACTTTTTACCGCAAAGGCTCTCAATGCCGCGAAGAAGTCCAGAGAAAATCTCAGTCTCGTAAACGCTCTTCTTTCCGTTTAGAACAGCGACAGTTCTTTCAATTCCCATACCGGTGTCGATGCATTTTCTCTCCATCTCATGATATGTTCCATCGCTCTCCTTCTTGTAGCCCATGAAAACATCATTCCAGATTTCGAAGTATTTTCCGCAAGAACATCCCGGCTGGCAGTCAGGTCCGCACTTCTCACGCCCCGTGTCGTAGAACATCTCGCTGTCCGGTCCGCATGGGCCAGTTTCACCAGCAGGTCCCCACCAGTTATCTTCTCTTCCCTTATAGTAGATTCTCTCCTTTGGAATTCCGAGGCTTTCCCATTTCTTAGCGGCAACCTCGTCGCGTGGGACCTCAGCATCTCCAGCAAAAACGGTTACGCTGATCTTCTCGGGATCTATTTCAAGCACTTTAGTTAAGAACTCGTATGAGTACTCGATCGCCTCTTCTTTGAAGTAATCGCCAAGAGACCAGTTTCCAAGCATCTCAAAGAATGTAAGATGATGCGGATCACCTACGCTGTCTATATCTCCCGTCCTAATGCACTTCTGGTAGTCAGTCAATCTCTTTCCCTGCGGATGCTCAGCTCCAAGGATGTATGGAACAAGAGGATGCATTCCTGCCGTCGTAAATAAAACCGTCGGATCGTTTTCGGGGATTAATGATGCGCCGCTAATCTGGCAGTGTCCCTTACTAACGAAGAAATCGATATACATTTTTCTTAAATCATCTGCGCTAATCTTTTTCATAACAATGGCATACTAATTCTTTTTATTTTGATTCGTCAATTAGAAAAGGTCAGGAGTAAGGCTAAGATCTGTCTTTACCTTAACTCTTTTCTCTTTTTTCTCGAGAAGTTTTTTCAAATCAGAAGAATTCTTATATTCAAGAACACCATCGGAAAGCCTGCTTTTGGTGAAACTGTAGCCATCAGCTGAGGCAAAATGGGAGCTCAGCATCGCTCTTGCATGCTCTTTTGCATCATCAAAAATCTTCCAAGACGCTCCGCCATCCTTCTCCTCAACTAAGAAGACAGAAGTTGAAAGAGACGAAATAGCCCTGTTTCTTACCACCTGATGCCATTTATTTTCCATCCTCGCGGGCCCTGAAACGCTTAAGATAAGCGCACCCATCTTATACAGATCCACCATTTGCGCCTTAAGACGCTCGTTTGGAGCTTTCGTTACAAAAGAAGATGAAAAAGCTATTACAGACGAGCATTCTTTCAAGGTATCTGCAATTGCAATACTTGATATGCCAAGACGCAAAGGGGTGAAAAGCGCGACCTTCGCTTTTTTTATAAAAGATGCGGTCTCTTTTACAATAGCAGAAGCTGTTTCACTAGGACTTAATGAGCCAATGACGGTAAGACGCTCTTTATCAAGTAGGGCGATATTTCCAAGCGCATACAAAAACGGCACAGGATATTCGCTCTTTAGAAGATTCTTTGGGAAAAGAGGACTTTTTTCATCCAATATCTCATAGCCGACCCTAATGTTCTGGTATTTTAACCTGATAGCACGCCAAACGGAATCAATCTCGTCCTCGCTTCTTTTTATTAATGCCGAAATTAATGATGAAAACGATGGAAGAGGATCTGAAAGATCTACTTTCCCTTTCAACTCAGAATAGACTTCATAAGCCCTTTTATAGTCTTCATTAACTAAAGTGAGTATGCTTTCATAACACATGCTCTCGTTAACTTTTTGCAATTACGTTCCTCCTTGCCTCAAGAAGGATGTAAAGCATATCAAGATAAGGAGACGGAATCGAGTGCTTATGCGCAAGCCTTGATACGGTTCCGGCAAAATACATGTTCTCTGTCTCTTTTTTATTTTGAACATCCTGCAACATGCTCGTCTTCCCATGGTCCTTTAAAGACGTGACAGATGAAATCATTTTCTCTATGTCTTCTTGGCATAAGCGCACTCCCTCTGCGTTCGCAACCTTCACCACTTCGCTTGCAACGAGTCTTACAGCCCTGATGAAGTCCGTATTATCAGTTATTGCGGCATAATCTGCATCAAGTATGGCAGAAAGGGTATTGAAACACGTATTCAACATGAACTTCCACCACTTCTCATGCATTATGTCAGTAGGAATTTCATACCGTTGTTTCGACTTGTCAAATAGTTCTTTTATGCGGAGAATCCTATCTGTGACCTCTCCGCTCTGCTCACCGAATATGATCTTTCCTCCATCAGTGAAGCAGACAGTCTCTTTCCCGTCATATGTGCTAGATAGATTCGTTATAAACGAATATATAACCTTCTCTTTTCCAAACTTTTCTGAAAGAACACGCTCGGCATCTATTCCGTTTAAAAGGCTCATTATCGTAGTGTCGTCTCCTACGAACGGCGCAATAAGATCTAAAGCGCCATAAAGGGAAAAATTCTTTAACGCTACAATGACGAGATCGGCTTTTTTCGCATTCCCTTTCGTCTCTGTTTTAAAATAGTATTTTTTCTTATTAATCAGGAAACCGTCCTTATAACGATCTTTTCTACCATCATCGACGATCAATGCGAAATCGGAATTATCATATAGCTTCTCTGCGCAGACAGAACCTACTGCCCCGCAGCCAATCAATCTTACTATCATAATAAGGCCATTATATCCATCATTTTGAAGTTAGAAAAGTTTACATCCCCCTATCTTTTCTGCATAATACCACTTTGGAGAAAATATGAAAGAGAGCAAGGCAATATTACTTTTACTTTTAACGTCATTTATATGGGGATTCAGCTTTGTAGCACAAAGCGTATCTAGCGAAAGCATCGGCGCTTTTGCATTCACAGGAATCAGAATGATTTTAGGAGCGCTTGTCCTGATTCCATTCGTTGTTAAACTATTCAAAGAGATCAAAGGGGACAAAACCTATTTAAAAAACGCATTGAAATGGGGATTCTTCATGGCGCTAGCATTAAGTAGCGCAACCCTTTTCCAACAGTTTGGAATAGAGACTACAGATGCCGGAAAAGCCGCATTCATGACATCTCTGTATATGATCATAGTTCCATTTATTTCTCGAATATTTGGAAAGAAGATAGAAAAGAAAATCTGGCTATGCGCAGCAATTGCGCTATGCGGAATGTATCTATTATGTCTTTCAAGCACGAGTGGAATTTCAACAGGAGACATCTACCTTTTGATTTGCGCAATCCTTTTCTCCATCCACATCCTTATAATAGAGAGAGCTTCAAGAGACGTCGATGGAGTCGTTCTCTCGTTCTTCCAGTTCCTATTTGGCGGAATAATTTGTCTTATCGCCATGCCATTTGCAAATGAAAGCCTTAACTTGAGCATAATAAAAGCTTCCATCATTCCTCTACTCTACTCTGGTGTTCTTTCATGTGGCGTAGCATATACGCTGCAGGCAGTCGCACAAAAGTATGTTGAAGCAAGCAAGGCAACGCTTGCACTATCGCTTGAAAGCGTGTGGGCAACCATTGGAGGAGCGCTAATGCTTTCTCAGACTTTAAGCGCAAGCGAAGCAATCGGATGTGCATTAGTATTTATCGCAGTACTTTTCGCACAGCTCGACATAAAAAAAATTAGTATCTTTTCTCGATAAGACGCGCCTTTTCAAGAGCAAACACAATGGCAGGAATTATTGCAAGCTGAAGGATCATCGCAGGCCAAGTAGATGCAAAGTATGACGCAAGCCATGCGTTGAAAGAGTATCCTCCGTCTGAGAATATCAAGGCTCTGCATACTCCTGCCACGATCCTTCCTGCTATCATGGAGAGAACAAGGGAGATATAAAGGTCTGCCATATAATTGTAAGTATGTACGATCTTCATAAAGATTCCTGCAAAGAACGCATAGCTTGCAAGTTCTATCATCATCTGAGGCATATAAGAAAAAACGGGCATGCCTGTAAGAACAGAAGAAAGAAATGGACCGACTAGCCCTACGATTAGGCCATAGAACGGTCCTACTGTAAGACCTGCGATAAATGCAGGAATATGCATCGGACTTAAAAACACCCCTGCGTTCGGTATTGCGTGAAACGCCATCGGAAGTATTACGCAGAGCGCTGAGAGCGCTGCAGTAATAATGATTTTTTTAATACTTGTCATATGTTACTCCTATTAAAACCAGTATCTCTAAGAAAATAAAAAAAACATCGGCCTTTTTCATTTTCAAATAGTCGAATCTTAATTTTGCTTTTGCACTATATCCACGGGAAAGCAATGCGATAGACAGCTCATCAGAACGTCTGAAGGCCATAATGAAAATTGGAATCACAATCGCCTTATAGTCTAAAATTTTCTCTTTCAAGCCTTTCTTTCCACCAGAAGACCTAAGTTTTCTTGCCTTTTCAAGTTTACCGCTTTCATTTACAAACTCATCAATAAGATATAGCGCGAGGGTCAATGAAGATGAAATCTTATCAACGGGAATGAAAAAAATCTTTAGCGGAGAGAGAAGTAAAAACAGACTGTCGCTCATCTCCCTAATTATTGAAGATGATGTGTAAAGGTAGGCGGCAAGCGTTATTACCGCCACCTGATAGACGATAAAAAACGCCCTTAAAACACCATATTCAGATAACCTTACAAAACCCAATCGAAATAGGCTTGAATCATTAGAAAAGAGCGCATTTAAAAGGAATATTAAAAGCAGGAACCACTTTGCTCTTAAAAGCGGTTTAAAAAGCTCCTTTTTGCTTGTATTTGTAAACAATATGACTGCAATAAAGAATAAGAGAGCAAAAAAATTCGCCTTTAAAGATGAAGGAAGGGCAAGAATCAGAATGAGCAAGATAAATGCAAGCAGGCGGTAAAAAGGTGAAAGCCTATCCATTGAGCCTCCTAGCAATAAGATCATCAAGGCTTAAAATGGCCTTGTTATAAAGCCTCATGCTCTCTTTAAAGCAGAAACTCTTTTCAACCCTGCCCTCTTCCATCGCTCTTATAACTTTTCCGTCAAAAGAAATCTTTCCTTCCTTGAGAATCAGAAGATCATCTACTAAATCTAAAATTGAATTGTCGTGAGTTACGATTATAAAACCTATCTTCTCATCTTTAAGACGCATTAAAAGCTTTCTAAAAGCAAGATACCCCTTATAATCTAGGCCAGCAAGGCTCTCATCAAATAGAATGAATTCAGGCTTCTGCGCAAGAGTTAAGGCAATCGATAAAAGCCTTTTCTCCCCTCCTGAGAGTGAAAATGGAGATCTATAGAGAAACGACTCGTCTAAAGAGAGATAAGAAAGCAGCTCTGCAGTCTTTTCTTCTAACAAGCTTTTTTTCATTCGTCCAAAAGTATATTTAAATTCATCGTAAACGGTCGGTAAAAAGAAAGTGTCCACGCTCTCTGCAATTGAATACGCAATTTTTACGTCTTTCTCAATTATGCCTCTATCAGGGGTGATAAGTCCTGCAATCAAATCTAAAAGCGTGGTCTTTCCTGAACCATTCTCACCCATTAAAGCATAGGATGACGACGTATCGAAAATCTTATCGACGCTAAGAATGAAATCATTTCTTTTAAGCTCTACCACACTAAGCCTTACC
Organism: uncultured Spirochaetales bacterium; assembly: GCA_949289305.1. Taxonomy (GTDB): domain Bacteria; phylum Spirochaetota; class Spirochaetia; order Sphaerochaetales; family Sphaerochaetaceae; genus Ornithospirochaeta. Next base: position 107,552 of record CASENB010000026.1, on the reverse strand, counting down.
ATAAAGCCTCCAGAAATACAAATGCTCATCCAAAGGTCTTACGTCCGAATCAATAAGAAGATCGACATTCTTTAATATTTTGTCTGATTCTCCATCGGCAATAAGCTTTCCCTGCTTTAAAAGAAGTATGCGATCTGAAAGCCGTGCGATCTTCACATCGTGCGTAACGCTGATAACAGAACATCCTTTTAGCCTCTCTTCATCTATCGCTTTTTCAAGCAGTTTTTTTGCATCCTTGTCTAGGTAGGAAAAAGCCTCGTCGAGCAATAGGATTTTCGGCCTGTTTACAAAAGCAGAAGAAAGAGATAGCCTCTGCTTCTGTCCGCTTGATAGCGATGAGACATCTCTTTTTTCAAAGCCGGAAAGCCCGAATCTATCCATCTCTTTTAAAGCCATCTCCTTAGCGTTTTTCTCGTCTTCTCCATAATTTAGAAGAGAGAACATAACCTCGTCGATACAGGTTTTGTTTATCATGCTTGAAGATGGATTTTGAAAGATAAATGCAATCTCTTTTCTTGCATCTTCTCTCTTCTTCAAATTTTTCACATCTTTTCCAAAAAGAAAAAGATCCCCCGCTGATGGTGATAAGATTAGATCTAATATAAGCAGCAGAGTACTCTTGCCAGAGCCGTTAGAACCCAAAACCGATACGTATTCGCCGCTATCAATTCTAAATGATATATCTTTTAAGGCATAGTCTGCCTCATAACGATAGCTTATGCCTTTTAATTCAACTAGCAGTTTTTCTCCCCTCTCTAGCTTCAGCTAAAGACGGCTTAGTTCTCTAAGCCACTAAGAAAAATTCAACTCCTTAAAAATAACAGGAATTAAAAGATATGAAAAGAACTACAGCAGATTTATTACGTAATCCGCAGCATCCTCTATTATATCCTTCATGCTCTCTTTTTTAGATCCTGCAACATAGTTCGCACATCCCCTGCTTGAAGGGATCAAGACTTTCTTAGCCCTGCTTCTTGCAATAGAAAGAGCCATTTTCTCAGTAACCTCTCCAAGCATGCTATCTGCTATTACAAGACCTATAGGACAGATAATAACATCAGCGCTTTGAGCACACACCATTACAGGATTTTCCCCGGTTGCCGCTTCATCAGCCCCGGCTTTCAACATCGCACTTGTCGCATTTGAATTCGTTCCTACGGCAATGATGTTCAAATCCCTCTTTCTCTCTTTTAAAGCGTTAATGATTTCTTTACCAATTCCGCCGCCCTGGGCATCTATTACAAGAATTTGCATTCCTTGATGATAATTAATTTAGGCATTCTAGACTACTAGAAAAAAGATATAAGCGAAAAACTTCAAAACAAAAAATGCATTTTTATATCATAAAACAAAGATACAAGTACGATTTATATATCAAAATTATATTTAAATTATATATCATCAAAATATAGAGCTCTGCTATATTTTTATGGCATCTTATTATTATAAATCTTTTATTGCATAGGAGCTAAATTATGGGGTTATTTTCAAATAAGAAGAATAATGATGAAAAAGAGAACACAGGCAGCCAGCAAGAGCTTGATGCCATACAACTCTCTACATTAGCTTACATTCCAGGATATAAGGTGGTTAAGTCATTAGGCATAGTGTCAACTTGGAATACTTCAGATAGACCTATAAATAACGGTAATGATAGTTTAAAGGAAACAGCTATTAGAATTTACCCAGGATGCAACGCAATTATCGGATGTGTCCCTGGAATTTCAGCAGTGGCACATTCAGGTTATGCGAAGGATTATTTTTGCTATTATATAAGCGGGACAGCCGTCATTATCGAACCAGAGAACTAATCATATGCAAAGCCTTTACGAATTTGCATCTAAAGAAAAAAGCACTTGAAAGCAAGAATCTCCGTACGTATGCGGAGATTCTATCTAAAAAAAGAAGTTATGATTATCTTCCAATAATCTTCTCGCTTAACTCTCTTACGTCGTCTTCAATCTTCTCTTTCTCTCTTTTTAAAAAGATTTTATAGACAAAGCATGACGCGATACAGCCGGCAATTCCAATAGCGCCGATTATAATTCCCCATAGGTAATTGCTATTCACCATGCATAGGCACATTCCGATTCCAAATATTATTGCGGCAATCACGCCTAAAGAGATTGCTGGAATCTGAGCGTTTCTTTCAGCCCTTTTGACTATTCTTTTCAGCTTCTCATAGTCGCTTTCACTTTTGCTGTATTCCTTTTGGATTCTTTTAGCTTCCTCTATTTCTTTCAAAGAATACGTGTAGCTAGATCTGTTTTCCATGTTTTTGTTCTCCTATGCTTTCAGTATAAAAAGATCTGCTACAAAAACTCTTAAACTTTGTTGCTAAATTGTTACAAAAGAGGAAAAGATAGCGTGAACGTCGTTCCTTTTACCATGACGCTATCAACATCTATCTTGATGGAAAGGATGTCTGCAACACGTTTTACCATAGCAAATCCAAGACCAGACCCATGGCATGTTTTTCCATTTTCCCCTCTGAAGTATCTGTCGAATATCCTGTTAATCTCCTCTTTCTTTATGCCGGGGCCAGAATCCTTTATGCTTATTTTTCCCTCTTTATCCTTTTTGTATAAACAAATTCTTATTATGCCGCCATCTGGAGTGAACTTTACAGCATTAGAAATGATGTTGAGAGTGCAAGTTCGATAAGGCTCTTATCGCTTAAGATCTCTATGTTTTCATCTATATCCAAATCAAGTGTTATCTTTTTCTCATCGATCTTCTCAACAAATGCAACAATGCATTCAGAAAGTATGGAATCCAAACTAAGCTTTTCATCTTTCTTATAAATCTCTTGAGCCTCCAACTGGGTAAGACGAAGCACGTTTGTTGCAAAGAGAGAGAGTTTGTCATCCGCCCTAATTATACCTTCTATGTACTCTCTCTTTCTCATCCCTATCCTGTCTGAGCTTTAAAAGTTCCGCATAATTCTTTATGACTGCAATAGGTGTTTTTATCTCATGAGAGATATTTGCTGTGAAATCACGGCTTAAGCTCTCTGCTCGGCTTAACTCTTTCGCAACGCTGTTCAGTCCTTTTTCAATTACGTCATACCCGTTTCTTATCTTCTTATCAATCTCATCATAAGAAAAGTCCCTGCTTATAAGCATCTCTTCCCTTCTTACGATCCTTTTTAAAGGCCGAAAAATAAAAAACCCGTAATAAATGCCGAAGATAATGGCCGCTATAGCAGTAACAGTCAATAAATAATAGAATGTTCTTATCGCAGGCTCTGATGTAACCTCTCTTGTATGCTCAATCCCCACAGACTGTTCAAAAGTAGAAAGAAATATCATCAAGGAAAAAGTGGAAGCGATTATTATCGCAATGATGAAAGCAGAGTATCTCATTGCGAAAAAAGCCTGATTCTTTTTCGATCTCTTTTATCTACCATTAATGACCGCCTTATATCCGAGGCCGTGAACGGTCTCTATCTTAAAGGATGTTGCGCCTTTTGTTTTATCCCTTATTCTAGTTATAAAGACATCTACGGTCCTGAGAGTCGCATCGCTCTCAACAGGCCAGAATTCAGCCATTAAGGCAGAGCGCGTAAAAGTCTTTTTCGGATAAGAGAGAAGCTTATAAAGAAGATCGAATTCACGGCTTGTAAGATTTATCTCATTTCCATTCACATATGCAGATCTTTCATCCTCGTCCATTATGAAATCATAAAGTTCTATTCTTTTTGTGTTCTTTATCTCAGCACGCCTTAAAAGTGCAGAGATTCTTAAATCCAGCTCTTCAAGATTTATTGGCTTTACCATGTAATCGTCAACGCCGTCTTTAAAGCCTTTAGTCTTTGCCTCAATATCGTCTCTAGCGCTCATAAAAAGCATAGGCATATTCTTGTCGCCTTCTCTTAACATCTTGAGAAATTCAAAGCCGTCAACATTCTTCATCATAATGTCGCTGACGATCAAATAGACCTGATTCTCATCTAGAATATCCCATGCTTCAGCAACAGAATCGGCACTGAATACCGTATAACCTTTTCTCTTTAAAAAAGCCGATGCGCTGATGTTCAAATCCATATCGTCTTCAACAATCAAAATCCTGTTCATAGAGCCTCCGCCTATAGTTTATCAAATTGTGTTGCAGTTATGTTACGTTCTTTAATTAACGCTCTTTTTATGATAAAAATCTGTCATGAAACATTTAGACTCCCATTTCCACCTTCTATCAATGAAGAAAAAAGGCATAAAGATTGACCTTCCAGAAAACCTAATCGGAATAGAAGTATCGACAACTCCATACGACTATTTAGAGAGAAAAGATCTAATTCCGTCTAACGTTTCTTTTTCGCATGGCGCAGGACCATGGTGCCTAGATGAAGAGTGGTATGTGAGCGCAGAGGACGCAAGGGAAAGACTTTTAGACTGCTTTAAGAAGTTCAAAGGAGATTTCATAGGAGAGGCTGGACTCGATTTTCATTGGAATTACGGAAGCAAAAAAGATCAGCAGGATCTTTTCAGAGTTCAGATCGAAATATCTGAAGAGCTTAATGTTCCAATTATAATACACTCAAGAGATGCTGACAAAGAACTGCTTGAAATTCTAAACGGATACAATTTTTCCGCATCTGGAATAATGCACTGTTTCTCATCAGATATTACTCTTGCAAAAGCCGCACTTGATAAGGGACTCTATATATCGTTTGCGGGAAACGTAACATATAAATCCAATACGAGCATACAAGAGGCTGCGAAATATGTGCCGCTCGACAGAATTCTCTATGAAACAGACAGCCCATATCTCTCCCCTATTCCATTAAGAGGAAAACCGAACACGCCAGAGAACACGGACATAACATCTGAATTCATTGCAGATTTAAGGGCTATGAGTACGGAAAAGTTAAGAGAAGCCGCAATTGAAAATTTTTACACTCTCTCAAGAATAAGCTCGTCCCAATGCGGAGAAAAGACAATATAAGGCTCGATTCTTTCAAGCGCGGCGGCATCTAAATAGGAAACGGCAAGACGCGGAGCATTGATGGATCGTATAAATCCGATTGTCTCGTTCAAATTCAAAGTAATAATCAAAGCATCACCTATCTCTTCTCTGTATATTCCGTAATCAGATCTTGCCATGCTTCCTTTATAGGAAAGACTTTTTATATCAGCAAGGTTTTCTCGAAGATATGAAAGCACATTAATATCTTCAATGCTCTCCTCATTATAAAGAAATACGACGTTCTCACTTCTGATGGTTTCTATATATGGGGCTATAAGAGAGACAGGATCATAAGCCATATCATATACATTTTCTTTTTCTAATCCGATTATGGAATGATTTATAATCAAATCAGCATAATTTAAGTAGTTGTCATTTTCATCATATACGACTTTAGTTCTGTATCTTGAAGTCAATATTTCAGGTTTATCTAATTTCTGTATGTAAGACCTGTCAAGATCGCCAACGAAAAAGGCTATTCTTTTTCTTGTAAAGAAGAAAATGAAGAACAATATTAATATTGATATTAATGCTATCAAAACGGTTTTAAGAGCCTTTTTCTTTGTCATGATCAAATTGTGGCACTTCTATATATAAAATTCAACAAGTCAGTGTTGCCTTGAATATGCCTTTTAAGTAAAATATTATCGATTAAAGCTAAGGAGGCTTTCAACAATGATTAGCTATAAGGACTTAGGCCTTGTAAACACAAGAGATATGTTTGCCAAGGCTGTAAAAGGCGGTTATGCAATTCCAGCATACAATTTTAATAATATGGAGCAGATGCAGGCAATCATTCAGGCTTGTGTTGCAACAAAGAGCCCTGTAATTTTGCAGGTATCAAAAGGCGCAAGGGATTATGCTAATATCAACATCCTACGCAATATGGCACGCGGCGTTGTAGAGTACGCACACGAACTCGGATGCGATATTCCAATCGTACTTCACCTAGATCATGGCGACAGCTTTGAGACATGCAAGGACTGCATCGATAACGGCTTCTCTTCTGTAATGATCGATGGCTCACATCTTCCATACGATGAAAACGTAGCACTTACAAAGAAGGTTGTAGAGTACGCACACCAGTTCGACGTAACAGTTGAAGGAGAGCTCGGAGTACTTGCAGGAATCGAGGACGAGGTATCAAGCGCAGTAAGCCACTATACAAAGCCGGAAGAGGTAGAAGATTTCGTTTCAAAGACAGGCGTAGACTCACTCGCAATCAGCGTAGGAACAAGCCACGGCGCATATAAGTTCACTCCGGAGCAGTGCACAAGAAACGCAGACGGCGTTCTAGTTCCGCCAGAGCTAAGATTCGACATCCTCGCTGAAATTGAGAAGAAACTTCCAGGATTCCCAATCGTACTTCATGGCTCATCTTCTGTTCCACAGGAATACGTAAAGATGATCAACGAGCACGGCGGAAAACTTTCTGACAGCGTTGGAATTCCTGAAGAACAACTAAGAAAGGCAGCTAAGAGCGCTGTATGCAAGATCAATATCGACAGCGACGGAAGACTTGCAATGACAGGAACGATTAGAAGAATTTTTGATGAAAAGCCAAGCGAATTCGATCCAAGAAAGTATCTAGGACCGGCAAGAGAGGCTTTAAAAGAGATGTACATGCACAAGAACATCGAAGTTCTTGGATCTGCAGGACACGCGCTAGACTGATAAGAATCAAGGGCAAGAGTCATTCTCTTGCCCATATTTTGTAATAATGAGAAAATTTCTTTTTTTGATAATGTCAGACCGCAAAGTAGATTCTAAAAAAGAGAGGGCAAGCATTTGCTCAGGACAGTTTACAATCTGTAGTGTAAATGACATCGATGATGCTATTTCCGTTGCAAAAGAGGCGAAAGAGAGCGGAATATTTGCCATCGAGCTTTGTGGTGCTTTTAAAGAAGAGGGATGCAAAAAAATTATTGATGCAACAGACGGAGAAATTCCCGTAGGTTACGTAACGCATTTAAAAGATCAGGACGAATTATATAAGAAAGCGTTCAAAGAGTAAAAAAGTTCTTTAAAATGCTAGATAAGTATTTTGACATCAAGTTTTTATTGTGTTAATATACAAAACCGTGTGTCGGATGGCACATAGACTTTTAGTTTTAAATAAGGTTTAAGCCTTTATAAGGAGTATTCTTGGCTACAAAAGATTTGAGGGTTGATCGCCAAATCAGAGCTCGGGAAGTTCTCGTAATTGATGAGAACAACAACCAGAGAGGGGTTATGGACACAAGAAGTGCGATTGCACTTGCAGAGGATGCAGGACTGAATTTAGTAGAAGTTAGTCCTAATGCGAACCCGCCGGTTTGCAAGATCCTTGATTTCGGCAAATACCGCTACGAGATGGAAAAGAAAAACAGAGAAGCTAAAAAGAACCAGAGCGTAGTGAAGATTAAGGAAATCAGGATGCAGCCGAAGATCGAGAAACACGACTTAGAAACTAAAAGCAAGGCCATCTCCGAGTTTCTACAAGATGGAAACAAGGTGAAGGTATCTATAAGATTCAGAGGAAGAGAGCTTGCACACCCTGAGCTTGGAAAAGTCGTGCTAGACAAGATTCTCGACATTCTAAGCGAGGCAGGAGTCGCATATAACCTTGATAAAGCGGCGCTGTTAGAGGGAAAGATGATGAGCATGACCCTCTCTCCTCAGAAAAAGAAAATGTAAAAAGACTCCGTATGGAGTTTATATTATAAGATGTAAGCAGGGGTATCTTGTTCCCTGCTACACTAAGGAAGGTAAAAAAAATGCCTAAGATGAAAACAAGAAAGTCCGCAGCAAAAAGGTTCAAAGTAACTGGCTCCGGAAAGGTTGTCATCAAGAAGATGGGACTACGCCATATTCTCACAAAGAAGAGCTCAAAGAGGAAGATGAATCTTCGCCACGCTGGAGTTCTTTGCGATGTTGAAGCTAAGAGAGCAAAGTCAATGCTCCCTTACGAGAACTAATGGGAGGAGAATATGCCAAGAGCAGTTGACGGAACAAGAAGAAAGGACAGAAGAAAGAAGATTCTCGATCAGGCGAAAGGCTATTACGGCCGCAGAAGTACCAACCACAGAATTGCAAAAGACGCAGTAGCAAAAGCTGGACAGTATGCATACCGTGGAAGAAAAGAGAGAAAGAGAGACTTCCGCAAGCTCTGGATTGCTAGAATTAGCGCTGCAGTAAAGGCTGAGGGTCTAAACTACTCACAGTTCATGCATGGGCTAAAGCTTGCAAACATCGAGCTCAACAGAAAAGCACTATCTAACATGGCAATTGAAGACAAAGCTGCATTTAAAGCACTTGTTAACCAGGTAAAGAGCGTGCTTTAATAAGACATATATATTTTATTCCTTAAAAGGAGGGTAGAAGATGAATCAAGTAGATGAGACCAAATTGGCTGCAATGCGTGTAATGAAGGCAATGACCTTAATTAAGCAACTGAGAGAGTCATATAGAGAGCTTCAGTCGAGGTTCAGCATGGTTGAAAACCATAACTTAGAGCTTCAGGAACTCTTAGACAAGGTTGGAGCAGACCAAGGTGCTGTCGAAGAGGCAATCGCTTCTGCCCTTGAAGGACTTGAGAGTCTTGGAGATCTCGATAGCTTCGGAACTCTCGACCTTAACGAACTTGAAGATGCCGAGGCATTCACTATGGATGGTTCAGGCGAAGAGCTCGATACGTTTGAAGAGGAAAACTTATAATATGTCTTGGTACGGGTTGTTTTATGCAACCCGTTTTCATTCTAGATTAATTTTGATAATATTATTCATGCCCATATAGGTACGGCTACCTCAGGCCTCTTGGAGCAAACCACATATTTGGACTGCGGCATAGCATGGCAGCATTGATCGAACTCCATTTTGGGTTAAATCGAACAGAACGCCAAGGCAAACTAGTAGTCCCCCTTGAACCTTAGTTCAAGAGCACGTAGCTTGCCGTCCTATTGGGCCGTTTATTATATTTAAGAATATGAAAAATCACGAACTTGCAAGAATCAAATACATAAGGGTCCCGAAGAATTTGAAAGTCGTAGAAGGCGACTTTAAGATCGATGAGAACATTAAACTTCCCGTACAGCTTAAAGACGGAGAGAAGAACCTAAGAGAAGAGGATTTAACCATTGAGCAGATTGTAGCGGGAATGCTCACATTAATCGCATATGACGAGCTCAATAAGGATATAGAGTATTACAAGGCGTTTGTACGCGCCGTCGAACCGAATATCGCAGAGAATTTAAATAATGCGGCCATTGCAAAACAGGAAGCAAAAGATTACGACTTTGCTGAAGAGCTATTTTTAGCCGTCTACCATTTAGAGCCGCAAAGCGCATCATGCATAAACCTTGCAACGCTCTACTCCTATGCGTCCGTTCATGAAGAAGAGGAGAATAAAGATCTAGATAAGGCGGACGAATACTTGGCAAAGGTGAAATCCACCCTTCTTGACGGACTAAGACGTTTTGGTGAAAACGAATGGATATTGTCCGAACTTGCATCTTTTGAGGGTTTCATTGGCAATCTTGAAGAAGCAAAAGACTATGCCGAACGCTATTTAAGAGTCGCAAGCGAAGGGGAAAGAAAAGAAGAGATAAAAAAATTCTTAAAGGAAGTGAACGCCAATTTGGAAAGCGACAGCGCTTTTAAGGAAGCATATGACTATGTGATGCTAAATATGCCGGAAAAGGCTATTGATAGCATAGATAAATTTCTAAAGGCCAACAGCAAGGTATGGAATGGATACTTCATAAAGGCATGGGCTCTTAGAAAGGCGAAAAGATATAAAGAAGCAAAAGAATGCCTTTTAAAGTGTCTTGAACTCGGAGAAAGCAATACGGACATCTATAACGAGCTCTCAATCTGCGAGCTTGAGGACGGAGAAAGGGAGCTTGCAAAAGCCTATTTGAACACTGCGGTTGATCTAGATCCCAACAATATAACAGCCTTATCGAATCTTTCATATCTTCTTTTAGAGGATGAAGACTTTGATGAAGCAAGATATTACCTTGAAAAAGCAAGGGACGCAGCAAAAGACGACGAGATAATTAAAAACCTCATCTCAAGGTACGAAAGCGCAACCGGAGAAAAGATTGGAGAGGTTATAAAAGAGGAAGTTATAGACAGTAGCGAGGATGAAAGCATGCAGGAAATATTAGAGGAAATCGAAAAGAAAGACGATGATCACTGCTGTGGTCATAATCATAACAACGAAGAAGGACATCATTGCTGTGGCCGTCATGGAGAAGAAGGCGGAGAAAACCATTGCCACCATCATGAGGATGGAAAGCATCATTGCTGCCACCATAACCATGAAGAGGGAGATGAGCACCACTGCCATCATGGCGAGGACGACAACGGCGAGCATCATTGCTGCCATAATCATGAAAGAGCAGAAGGACATCACTGCTGCCACCATCACGAAGAGTAAAATTAGGACACTAAAATGCAGATAGTAAGTAAAAGCGAAGAGGATACGAGAAAAGCTGGATATAAGCTGTCCTCTTTTCTGAAAAAAGGCGACGTAATATCTTTAAGAGGATCGCTGGGGGCCGGAAAGACCGTATTTGCAAAAGGGATTGCAGAAGGCCTTGGAATAAAAGAAGCGATCGTAAGCCCGACGTTCACGATCGTCCAAGAGTATGAAGGAAGTCTTAAGATGTATCATCTAGATCTTTACCGCCTCTCAGGAGAGGATGAATTTGAATCGATGGGAGGAGAAGACTTTCTGTATTCAAACGGGGTAAGCCTTATTGAGTGGTCTGAAAAAATAGAGGACATGCTCCCCTCTTCCACCATATTCATAAATATCGAAATCGATGAGAACGGCAATAGGATAATAAATGCAGAAGGAGGAGAACATGAATATTCTCTCTGTTGACACATCAAGAGAACCACTTTCAATTGCATTGAAAACAGACAGCAGTTATGAAGAACGCCTTGTAAGCGGAGCGTTCTCCCCTTCTGAAGATCTTTTATCTGAAATAACAGCTCTTCTTAGTCGCGTGAAACTGAATATAAAAGATATAGATCTTCTAGTTGCGACAAAAGGCCCAGGATCTTTTACAGGACTTAGAGTGGCATTGGCAAGCCTAAAAGGAATCAGGGCTGCAAGCGGGGCAAAGCTTGTAACAATTCCGACGCTTGAAGCTATGGCATATACGATAAAAGACATTTCGCAATTTCCTATTCTCCCTGTCATAGATGCAAAGAAGAAGAGATTCTATTACGCACTCTATTCAAACGAAGCAAAAGAGATTTTGGAAGTAAAAGATAGCGCAGCAGAGAATGTCAGTGAGGATGTCAAGGCTTTCGACAAAGTCGTAATAACAGGAGAAGATGCTCCTTCTTTCATATCGAAAATTGAAGATGAGGACGTAAAAAAGAAGTTTATCGTAGATAGAAACTGTCCGAGGAACCTCTCTAAGGCGTTAATTGAGCTTGCGCTGTTAAGACTTGAAACAGCCGGAGAAGATGAGATAGGGCTTGGGCCTCTTTATGTAAGACGAAGTGATGCAGAAGAGGCGCTTTTAAAGAAAAAGGAAGAAAAGAATGAGTAATTACGATATTTTAATCATAGGAGCAGGACCGGCGGGACTTTCTGCAGCAGGATATGCAGCAAGAGCAGGACGCAGCGTTATCGCACTAGACAAGCTCTCTCCAGGCGGACAGCTCATGACCATAGATGAAATTGAGAACTATCCTGGACTTGGAGCCGTATCCGGTTTCAAACTTGCAGAAGATTTGCAAAAACAAGCAGAAAGCTTTGGAGCAAAAGTAGACTTTTCAGAAGTCTTTTCCATTAAAAAAAACAAGGATGCGGATTTCACAGTAAAAACAGACAGCGGCGAAATAAATGCTAAGGCGATAATTATTGCAACAGGAGCAGAGCATAAACACCTTGGTGTAAAGGGAGAAGAAGAAAAAGCAGGAAAAGGAGTCAGCTACTGTGCAACATGCGACGGCCCATTCTTTAAAGGAAAAGACGTAGTAGTCGTTGGAGGCGGAGACACGGCCCTAACAGATGCTCTTTACCTATCAAAGATTGCCTCGAGCGTAACAATAGTGCACAGACGGGATGAGTTCAGGGCGCAAAAGGCCATTCAAGACAAAATAGAAGGCAAAGATAACATAAAAAAGAAAATGAAGGCGAACGTCGTTGAAATTCTTGGAGAGAATAATATCGATGGCGTGCTTCTTGACACAGGAGAGACAATAAAATGCTCTGCGGTCTTCATCTTCGTAGGTATAAAACCCAATAGCGAGATGTTCAAAGGCTTTGTAGATATTGATGAGCAAGGGTTCATTAAGACCGACCCTTTTATGCGCACATCAAATAGCGGTGTGTTTGCCGCCGGAGACGTTAGGAATACGCCGTTTAGACAGGTTGTCACGGCAACAGGAGATGGCGCAATCGCAGCCCATGGGGCCGATGAGTACATAAACGAGTCAGAAAAATAATTGATCATCATGGCTTTCCGTTAGGAAGGCCATTTTTACTTCATAACAAAAACAATTTCCTTGACCTTTGAATTTGCATGGTTTCTAATATTTATATGAACGTTTTAATGGTAACTAGCGAGAGCGTACCCTTTTCAAAGTCTGGAGGTCTTGCAGACGTTGTAGGAGCACTCTCTTTTGCTTTAGCAAAAATAGATGTTAACGTAAAAGTACTGATGCCCATGTACTCTTTCATAGATCGTAAAGGTTTTAAAAAAGGGCCTTCTTTCAATTTTAGAATGCTGGGGGAAGAGTTTTCTGTCGGCACAAAAGTAAAGAAGGTGCAAAATGTCGAATTCGTAGGACTTGATCATCCATATTTCAGTACGAGAAAAGGCATTTATGGCGATACGTCGTTCACGCCTTACAGCGACAATGCAAAACGTTTCTCACTCTTAGCAATGTCAGTCCTCCCATATTTAGATGCTTCAGGATTCAAGGCGGATATAATACATGCGCACGACTGGACGGCAGGACTTGTACCGTATATCGTAAAAAAAGAAAAAAGAAAAATCAAAACTATCTTCACAATACATAATCTCGCATATCAAGGAGAGTTCAGCAGATATGATGCGATCCTTACGGCGCTAGATCTTGAAGAAGGACTTTTCACAATAGGATCGGCCTTAAGCAGCCGTCTAAATATGATGAAAGCAGGCATTACGTATGCAGATAAGGTTACTACCGTAAGCCCTAGCTATGCAAAAGAAATAACAGAAAAAGAACAAGGATGCGGCCTTGACTGGCTGTTAAAAGAGAGAGAAGACGATCTTGTCGGGATTATCAACGGAATAGATTATACTGAATGGAATCCAGAAAAAGATAAGTTTTTCTCCCCTGGATTCAGCTATAAAAACTTAAAAAATAAAAAGGCATTGAAGAATGAAGTTCTAAAGGAATTCGGATTAAGCGGTGAAAAAGACATCCCTCTCATTTCGATGATCAGCCGCCTTGCAGACCAAAAAGGTTTCTCAGAACTGCTTTCAGGAAGTCCTTGCCTGCTCGAAGAGATGCTGAAAAAGAAAAATTCCAACTTTATTATCGTTGGAACGGGGGATAAAAGGTTTGAAGAAAAATTAAAAGAGTTAGATAATAGATATGAGAATTTAAGTGCGCGGATAGTATTTTCAAACGAGATCGCACATAGAGTCGAAGGGGGATCTGATTTTTTCTTAATGCCTTCGCGATATGAACCATGCGGACTCAATCAGATGTACTCCATGCATTATGGAACTTTAGTTATCGCACACGAAACTGGAGGATTGAAAGACACTATTGTCGATATTACGAAAGACAAGGTGAACGGACAAGGATTCTTGTTTTCAAAAATGAGTTCAAAGGAGATAGAAGATGCGGTAGCAAGAGCCATTGAATTCTACAATGCGCCTGAAAGCGAGATTTCAGATGCACGAAAAAAAGCGATGAGAGAGGATTTCACATGGGTGAAGTCCGCATCATCATATAAAGATCTTTATTTTTCGATTGCCAAATAGGGAGGATAATATGAAGAAAGGCAATAATGTAGTTGCCATCGTTCTAGGCGGTGGAAGGGGTACGAGGTTATACCCTCTCACAATGGACAGAAGTAAGCCAGCAGTACCGTTTGCTGGAAAATATCGCCTTGTCGATATTCCTATCTCAAACTGTATCAACAGCAATATGAAGAAGATTTACGTTTTGACACAATTCAATACGGCAAGCCTTCACAACCACATTGCAAGCACATACAACTTCGACCAGTTCTCAAACGGTTTCGTAGAGATTCTGGCAGCAGAGCAGACATACACATCAGAAAGCTGGTATCAGGGAACAGCTGATGCCGTTAGAAAGAATCTGAAACACTTCTCAGATCAGAATGCGGACTACTATGTAATTCTATCTGGAGACCAGTTATACAGAATGGATTTCAGGGAGATGCTAAAACGACATATAGACAGTGGCGCAGAGCTTACAATCGCTGCAAAGCCAATTAGCAGGGCTGAGGCTACAGGACTTGGAATCATTGGGGCTGATGAAGAAGGCATGATTAAAAAGTTCTATGAAAAGCCAGCAAAGGATATGGACATCTCCGAATACAAGGTACCAGAAAAACTGATGAAGGATCAGCTAAATCAGAAAGTAACAGATAAGAACGAATATCTTGCATCAATGGGTATCTATATCTTCACAGCAAAAGCAATGGAACAGGCTCTTAATAATGATAAGACTGACTTCGGAAAGGAGATCATTCCTGAGATTATCAAGACGAGACCTGTTGCTGCATACTTATTCGACGGTTTCTGGGAAGATATCGGAACTATCAAGGCATTCTATGAGACGAACTTGAATCTCGCATCTGAAAAGCCTGCATTCAACTTCTATGACGAAGACATGCCTATCTACACGCACAGAAGACACCTTCCTGCAACAAAAGCAAACTTCTGTAATATCAGCTGCTCCCTTACAAGTGAAGGAAGCATCATTACAAACGCATACATCGTTAATTCGATTATCGGTGTTCGTACTTTCATAGAAGCTGGCGCAAGCCTTGACGGCGTATATTGCATGGGAGCTAGCCACTATGAAACGGAAGAAGAAAAAGCAGAAAATGCTAAGAAGGGAATTCCTAATATCGGAATCGGAAGGGCTACAATCATTAAGAAAGCGATTATCGATCAGAACGTTAGAATCGGAGCTAACTGCAGAATCGGTATCGATAACATAGACCGCCCTGAGGGAGACTTCGAGATGTACTCAGTACATGACGGAATTATCGTAATCAACAAGAATGCAGTAATTCCTGATGGAACAGTAATTTAAAAAATAATAAATATTTCTTAAATATAGGGCACGTTTAAATGCCCTATATTTTTTCTATTGCTCCCCTATTTTAAGCTGATAATTTTAAAGCTATTTACATTAATTCAAAAAAAAGAAAATGAAAGATTTAAAAATCGCATTATTACAAGCAACTCCTGAGAAAACAGTCGAAGAAAACCTATATAAAGGCATAGAATTTTGCAGAAAAGCAAAACTACAAGGTTCCGATATCGCTCTTTTTCCTGAAATGTGGAGTATCGGGTACAACATATTTAACGTTTCAGAAAAAGATTGGACAAAAAAAGCTGTAGAAAGCACCAGTGACTTTGTCAAAGCCTTTAAAAGGGAAGCAGCCAATCTCGAAATGGCAATAGCAATCACACTTCTAGAAAAGACAGACGAAAAACCTAAGAACTCGTTAATTCTTTTTGATCGAAAAGGAGAAAAAGTGCTCTCCTATTCGAAAGTTCATACTTGTGATTTCAGCGCAGAAAGAAATCTCTCTCAGGGAGATGAATTCTATGTAAGCACATTAGACACAGCAAAAGGCAAGATAAAAGTCGGCGCCATGATATGTTACGACAGAGAATTCCCTGAAAGTGCGAGAATACTAATGATCAAAGGCGCTGAGCTTATATTAACCCCTAATGCGTGTCCTATGGAAATAAACAGACTATCTCAGCTCAGATCTAGGGCATATGAGAATATGCTTGCAATAGCAACATGCAACTATCCAAATACTGTGGAAGGTTGCAATGGAGGCTCTACTATTTTCGACGGCATTGCCTACGAAATGAACAAAGATGAATCAAGAGACATGTGCGTCTTAAAGGCAGGGGAAAAAGAAGGCATTTATGTCGGATCAATAGATATAGAATCGCTACGCCTTTATAGAGCGACAGAATGTCAGGGGAATTCATATCGCAGACCTAAAAAATACTCGCTTCTGACAAAAGAAGAGAAAGAGAGTCTTTTTATAAGAGAGGATTATAGACCGTAAAAGCACTAGCAGAATCATGATTCCCTAGCGCTTAAATACTAAGAATAACTTACTGCTAGCTGTTTAACTTCAGCCATGCTAAGACGAGATATCTTTGCAACCTGCTCATAAGAGAATTCTTTGGATTTTAGCATATCCTTTGCAACTTCAATGCTTCTTTCTCTTAGGGCTTCTTTTTTGACCTCTTTCATTCCCTCTTCGTATATCTTTCTTGCTTCGCTGCTCATCTTATTCCTCCCTTCTTCTTTCAGCTTGTAATTTTTAGCCGCATACTTAAATGTATCGCTCTCCATCTTGTAAGGATCATTTTCGTGCAGATCCCTTGCAAGCACTCCAAGCTCGTCTCCTTCAAGCCCTCTTGCCGCCCTTAGGTTGACTATCTTTATTCCCATCTCGAAGCCTTTGAAATGCTTCTCAAAGTCCTTGCCTCCCATTTGGAAAGTATAAACCACTTCTCCTCCCCCCGAAAAGATCGAAGTCGCATAAGAAGACAACCCAAGTCTTCTGACTCAGCATCCTGTACCTCTCTCCCTTCCCAGAGGAAGAGAGCGCTACTGAGATCGCATACTCCATTACCCTGTCTGCTAGGTCCGCCTCCTTTTCGTTCTGCATGTCTAGCGTCACTAATATGCTGTTCGTCCTTACAGTCACATCTGGCCTTATAGATTTAGCCCATAGGCTGACGTATTCCTTCTCGACTTCGACATTCTCTATGCTGTCGAACTCAAATCCTAGCGTCTTAAGGATGTAGGATGCGACTGGATAGCCGTTCTCTCTTTCGACGGATGTGATGAACTTGAATGCGCTGTCCTCCATGAAGTTGGAGCTCATTACGCTCTCTACGAACTCGTCCTCCTTCCTCCTCTTCTTAGGATCTTTTTCTTCTCTATTCATACAGATCCTCCTTTTTGATACGAAGGACAAGACCCAGGCCTTTTTATTCCTTCTATATATCTAAGGAGAAAAAGTCGCGTTTTGTTCAAAATTTTTGGAAAGAAAATGAAAAAAATATTTCTTGAATATGATTTTGACTATGAAAAGGCAAAATGATAGGCCGTCGATAACGGCCTATATCCAATTTTAGCAAATCTCTCTGATCCAGCCCTCAGGAGCTTCAATCTCTCCTTCTTGAATGCCCACGATAGTCTCTCTAAGCTTTTTAGTAACTGGACCCATCTCTTTGTCTCCTGAAGGAATATTAATTGTACCTCCTTCATAGTCTATTGCACATACAGGGCTTATAACAGCTGCAGTTCCGCAAAGAGCTGCTTCGCTAAATTCCTTAACCTCTTCAAAAGGCACAACCCTCTCTTCAACCTTCAGACCAAGGATATGTTCTGCTATATATACGAGGCTCCTTCTTGTAATTGAAGGAAGGATAGTATTGCTCTTAGGAGTTACAACAGTTCCATCTTTTGTAACGAACAGGAAGTTTGCTCCGCCAGTCTCTTCAACATTTGTTCTTGTTGCAGCATCCAAATACATATTCTCTGAATAACCCTTCTCATGTGCAACGTGTCCAGCATAAAGACTCATAGCGTAATTAAGACCTGCCTTGATATCTCCAGTTCCATGAGGAGCGGCTCTGTCGTATTGGCTTAAAAGAAGCCTGATTGGCTTTATTCCTCCTTTAAAATAAGGGCCGACAGGAGTTGCAAATACCCTGAATTCGTACTCGGGAGCAGGTGCGACTCCAATTACAGGACCGCATCCGAATAGACATGGCCTTAAATAGAGTGTAGCACCAGTTCCATATGGAGGAACCCAGGCTGCATTAGCTTTTACCACCTCATCTATAGCCTTTAAAAACATCTGCTTACTTACTTCAGGCATCATAAGCCTTCTTGCAGAGTTAATCATTCTCTCTGCGTTCAAATCAGGGCGGAATGTAACAATCCTTCCATCTTTTGTTTCGTATGCCTTAAGTCCTTCAAAACAAGTTTGAGCATACTGAATAACACCAGCACATTCGCTCATAGTTACATTTGCATCCTCTGTGATTTTTCCTTCATCCCACGATCCGTTCTTATAATGCGCAACGAATCTGTAATCAGTCTTTACATAGCCAAAGCTGAGGCTTTTCCAGTCTAAGTTCTTTTTCTCCATAATCTTTCCTCCGAACTTGTTATCTGAAAAGATAGAACTAAAGCAATTTATTTTCAACTAGAAAGACGGCCATTCGGCGATCAGAATCAGCAAAATCCAAAGATAAGAGTTCCTCTTTATCACACATTTTAATCTCGCTATGAAACTTCAAAACAAACTCCCCTTCCACACTATCAATAAGAACAGCTTTCTGATGGTATAAAGTCTCTTTATTAATGAAATCAAAAGACATTATCGTATCCCCTGGGGATACAGATACTCCAAGCTCTTCCTGAAATTCTCTTTTAAGCGTTTCCCCTACGCTCTCTCCATACCTGTTCTTACCTCCAGGGAACTCCCACTTTCCGCCTATCACGCCTTCCTCTTTTCTCTTTGCGACAAGAACCTTGTTGTTTTTAATAAAAATACCCGCAGTCGTAATTCTCTCTTTCATATCCCCTCCTAAAGAATTATGAAACTTGGAAAAACAAAATGAAGGACGAAAGATGCAGAAAAAAACACGCCCTTCTTAAAATATTTGCTTTTAAACACATCATCGGTTACAACATCATCTTTTATATCTTCTTTCTTTACTTTCAGGATAAGTGCGCTATAAAACACGGCAAAGGAAGGCAAGAAGTCCCCTAATATAACAGGGCCGGGAGAAATAGGGAAAAAAAGCATCAAAACAAACGTAAGTAAAAAAACAATAAATAATATGTTCTTTATCCTCTCATTTTTCTCAAGAGCTCTTTTAAAGCGCAAAAGGAATGAGAGTTCCGCCTTATAGACCTCCAAAAAGGAAAAGAGCGCTGAAAAGAACATAATAAATAAGGATAATGGATAAAGCTGTATCATCTGTTTCTTCCTATCTCATAAATTAAATCCATAGAGTCGTAGAATCCAAGCTTCGCCCTCAGCTTCTTTCCTGATATCTGGTGTAGAAGCACTCCGTTAATAGCGGCATCTGCACTCTCCATGCCAGAAGAAAGCAATGCAGCTATAATTCCTGAGAGCACATCGCCGCTTCCTGCAACTCCTAGACTCGGATTGAGCCCTAAATAATAGAAAGTTCTGATTCCATCTGATATTTCAACAATCGCAGACTTCTTAACAACTATCGCACGCACTTCTTTTGCAATGTCTTTTGCAGTGTCATTGCATCCTAATTTTTCTGAAAGCCTTTTCGACTCTCCAAGATGAGGTGTAAGTATGGCATTAAAATTGAAATTATCGCCCTTTTCTATAGTGGAAAGAGCATCGGCATCAAGAACCATAGATTTATGAAAGCTCAAATACGATCTATCGGCATTTTCTGCAAGTCCAGGTCCTGCTAAAAGCGCATCATATCTGTCAAAATCGATATCTCCATTATTTAGAATGACGCTCGGATAATAATACTGTACGTCTTTTAGCGCATCGCTTTTCAAACTGACAAGGCCGCATCCCGCATGAAAAGCTGCCTTAGAAGAAAGAATTGCAGCCCCTTTGTATTTTTCAGATCCTGCAATTATCAAAAGATGTCCCCTTTTGTTCTTATAGTCCGTGTCTTTCAGCTTCTTCGCTTTATAGTCAGAATCCTCTAAAAGAAACGCATCCTCATTAAAGCTTTCAATCTCATCTGGCGGAAATCCGGGATTGCATAAAACTATATGGCCAGAGCTATAAGGAAGGCGAAACTGCTCAAGCTTGTAGAAAGTGAAAGTAACTGTCAAATCTGCATTGAAATAATAACATGATGGTACGTCAACTGCGATTTTATCTGCGTTAAAGCTATTAACCGTATCGAGAATTTCTTTTAAATCATCTCTTATTGCACCTGAAAAAGAAGAACCGACAAGGCTGTCTATATATACATCGTACCCTGAAAGCTCATTCGTTATGTCGTCTTCATTTAACATAAGTCTAAAAGATTTATTTTCTACACTCTTTCCTTCTCCATAAAGATAAACCTTAACATTTGCCGAGTGTTTTTTTAATAAGAAAAACAATGAAAGTCCATCAGAACCGTTATTGCCCTTTCCCACCAAAATTAATACGGACTTATTTTCCACCCTGTCTTTTATAACATCGAATGCACAGAGTGCTGCATTATTAATCAAATCAATGCTTTTCAGACCGTATCGAGATCGCATTTTCGCTTCAAACTCATTAACTCTTTCAGCTCTAACAATATTTTTCATACTTTAATAATAAAACAAAGCAAATTAAATTACAGCTTGACGAGATAAAAGATTTTTTTTAGCGTAATAAATGCCCGGGGTGGCGAATGCCTGAGATTATACCCGTGAACCTGATCTGGATAATACCAGCGTAGGAAGCACTCAGCAATGGCAAAACTATCCCCAGAGCATATTTTTTGGAGGATAAATGAAAAAAACACTTCTTTTATTACTTACCATGCTCTTAGCATTTTCCCTGTTTGCAGAGGGTGCCACAGAGCAGAATAGCGAAAACACGATTACGGTTTATGCATACGACGCGTTTTGCGGAGACTGGGGGCCAGGTGCTGTAGTAATTCCTGCATTTGAAGAGAAAACCGGAATAAAAGTAAACCTTGTAAGTGCCGGAGATGCGGGAGAAATGGTTTCAAGAATCATTATGGAAGGCGACAGATGCCCAGCAGACGTCGTAATCGGAATAACAGACGACATGGCATACAGCGCTTATGAAGCCGATATCCTAGAACCGTATGAAAGCCCTATAATCGAGACTATGGCAGAGCATCTGCTATTTGATCCAAGCTTTAGACTGCTTCCATTCGATTACGGCGTATTTTCATTCGTAATCGACACAGAGAGCGACATCCCTGTTCCAACATCACTTTGGGATTTGGCAGATCCTATCTACAAAGACAAAGTAATCTTAATTGATCCTAGAACAAGCAGTGTCGGCCTTGGTCTATTAATGTGGACGTATAATCAGTTTGGAGAGGATGAGTACCTTCAGTGGTGGTCTCAAATGAGAGACAACATGCTTACAATGGCAGAAGGGTGGTCTTCAGCATACGGCCTATTTACAGAAGGAGAAGCTCCTCTTGTAATCAGTTATACGACAAGTCCTGTCTACCATGTATTAAATGAAGATACTACAAGATATCAGGCGGTAATATTTGAAGAGGGCCATCAGGAGACAATTGAAGGAATCGGAATTCTTAAAAACAGCAAGAATAAAGAGGATGCAAAGACATTCGTTGACTTCATTTTAACAGATGCTCAAAAGGACATCGCGGTGCTTAACAGCATGTACCCAGTAAACAGCTCAATAGAACTTCCAGATGCATATTCATACGCACCAGAACCGAAAATCCTCTTTACAAGCGATAGCTTTGTAGTGGAAAATCAACTTGAGAGCATATTAAACGACTGGATTGAGGTGATGACAAATTGAAGAAGTCTAGGGCAATTGGAATATATAGGGCGCTATCTCTTCCTGCGCTGTTAATTTTAACATTTCTTTTTGCCCTACCGCTTTATTCTACATTTTCACTTGCATTTTCAAACGGCTTAGAAGACATAAAAGAGGTCTTTCTAAGCCCTTATTCATATAGACTTGTAAGATTTACACTGATTGAAAGCCTGCTTTCAGCTCTAATTTCAGTATTGCTAGCCATTCCTTTTGCGGTATTTTTTTCGAACTATGATTTCTTCTTTAGAAAGACGTCTCTTGCACTCTCAGCTCTCTCTTTTACAATCCCATCGATTCTTGTAGTCCTTGGTTTTGTTATTTTCTACGGAAACAGCGGAGTGCTGAACAATCTTTTAAAAGACGTTTTGAATCTAAACGAATCTCCTATCCGGATATTATACAGTTTTAAAGCAATAATATTGGCACACGTATATCTGAACTTTCCTGTCGCATTCAATCTTATTACAAACGGTTGGACAAGCCTTGCAAAAGAGGAAGAGAAGGCAAGCTACAGTTTAAAAAAAGGAAGAATAAAGACATTTTTCTTTATAACGCTCGCCAAGCTGAAGTTCGTAATTATAAATGCGTTCGTAATTATTTTCCTCTTCTGCTTCTCATCCTTTTCAATCGTAATGGTATTAGGAGGAAGCCCGGAGTATTCCACCCTCGAGAGCGAGATATACCGCAGGGCCCATATAATGAGGGACTATAGCGGAGCATCGGCTCTTGCAATATTCTCTTTCATAATTACAACGATTGCTCTTCTACTATCATCTTTTGGAAGAAGAAAGGAAATCTTGGAAAGAAAGGTCGGAGAACTGAAAAAGATAAAAAGCAAAAAGCTAAAGTTTCTTGCCTCTATTCTCGTAATTGTATTGCTGCTATTTATTCTTCCACCGCTTCTTAGCATACTATACCGCTCATTTTTTGACAGAAGTGGAAACTTCTCGCTATCTTCTTGGAGTACAATTTTCACTTCTCCTTCTTTTATAAGATCTATTATAAACAGCCTTATCATTGCAACTGCCGCATCTGTTTTATCAACATTTCTAGCAGAAAGCCTTGCAATATATTCTGTAAAAGCAAAGAGCAAGATCGTGCCTATCTTTGCAAGCTTGCCGCTTGCAACAGGAAGCGTAACGCTCGGCCTTGGATTCAATTTCCTATCATCTAGAATAGGCGTCGATTCCATCGGCGTTGATTATCTTTTAATTCTTGCAACACATCTTGTCATATCACTGCCATTTGCAATCAGGACGATGCTTCCTGGGGCAAAGGAAATACCTGAAAAGATAGCCTACTCTTCCTACATACTTAAGAAAGGCTATTTAGAGACATATATAAAGACAGAGAGACCGCTTTTAAAAAGTTACAGAAGAAAAGCGTTCATATTCTCTTTCGCACTCTCCCTTGGGGAAGTAAATGCAACACTTTCCTTAGCAGGAGGAAAGATAGAGACCCTTCCTATTCAAATTTACAGACTTATTGGAAGCTATAATTACCAAAGCGCAAGCGCACTTGGTTCTGTACTTCTATGCATCGCATTCATTGCGTTTCTTTTAGGAGAGGGATTTAAAGGAAGGAGAGAAAATGGAATATCTTGAGATAAACAACTTAAAAAAAAGCTATCCTGATTTTAATCTAGATGTAAACTTCAGCGTGAAAGAGGGTGAATTTCTTTGTTTGATCGGCCCATCGGGATCAGGAAAGAGCACAGTGCTATCAATCCTTACCGGTTTGGAAGAACAGGATAGCGGCATGATCGTCCTTGATGGCGTCGACATCTCAAAAAAGAGCACGCAAGAGAGAAACATAGGCCTCGTTTTTCAAGATTATGCCCTATTTAGCAATATGAACGTTGAAAAAAACATTCAATACGGAATGGATAAAAAACATAAAAGCAAGAAGGAGATAAAAGAACAGACCGAACTGCTTTTAGAGTATGTCGATTTAAAAGGATACTCGAAAAGAAAAGTAAGTTCTCTTTCTGGTGGCGAGGCTCAAAGGGTCGCCCTTGCAAGATCACTTGCATCCGAGCCTAAAGTACTTCTTCTGGATGAGCCGCTATCTGCTCTTGATGCGCCACTTAGAAAAAGGCTAAGAACCGTTATAAGGAATATTCATGACAGAACGGGTATTACTGTTATTTACGTAACACATGACAGAGAAGAAGCATTTGCAATCTCAGATAGAATTATTGTCATGAACGATGGAAAGATAGTCGCATCAGGGGATCCTGAAAGCTTATACACAAGACCGAACAGCGCATTTACTGCTTCTTTCACAGGGGACGGAACGTTACTTGACGCCTCTCTCTTTTTTGAAGGTGCAAGCGGCAAATTGTTCTTCCGCCCAGAGAGCGTAATAATTTCTGATGAGACGCTGAATCCTGACATGTACCCTTCATACCTTGTGATCAACAATGTGAAAATAGTAAGCGTTGAGTACACAGGATCGCATTATCTTCTCTGCGTGGACTACAACGGATCGTACATTCTTGCTCTCTCCCTGATAAAGCCTGCCAAAAATATCGTAAGCCTTTTAATCAATGAAGAGAGCATCACGAGGCTCAGCTAGGAAAAATTTAACAAAAACAGTCTTTTTTGCATTAAAAGAATAGGAGGACAAATATATGAAGAGAAAAACATTTTCATTCCTATTCTGTCTTATTTGCATAAGCACAAATCTGATTGCCGTTTCATACTTTGCAAACATAGGCGTAAGCAACGGCGCATCGTTTGCATTTGTGAAAGACGATGAAGTTATTAGGACGAGGTACTATGCGAAAGCCGATGTTGAGGTGCTGTCTTTAAAAATTGGAAAAAACAGCTTCTCTGTTCCTCTAAGCGTAAGCTACTTCAGCGAAAGCGTCGAGTACAACTACTTCTACTTGAGAAACAATCTTGATTTCGCATTAGGCCTGTCCTATAGGCACAGTTTCACTCAGCTCTTTTCCCTAAGGGCAGAGATTCTTGCCGCTTACAGATATTATCCCAAAATAATCGCATCACAGGTTGCGCTTAAAGTCGGAACATCTTTTGAATTCTACCCTGCAAAGATGGTTGCAATTGCGATTCCGATAGAAGTGTCAATATTAAAAGGCGAGATCGATTTGAATGCAGGAATCGGTCTAATGCTTCACTTCGGAGGCTAACATGAAAAAAGCACTTGTAATTTTAATATCAATCATAGCTTTAGCCGGATGCGAATACTTTTATGAAGATGGAATAAAAAAAGAACCCAAGCTCTATATGTTTGCAATCGGAATCGGATACGACAAGGATTACAACAAAATAAGCAATCTGAAAGCTGCAAGAGGCGATGCATATGCGATGACAGAGCAGATAGCGCATATAGTCGAAGGGAAAATGGATTATGAGATCATGCTGTTTACAGATGAAGAGGAAGGGTTCAGGCTATCATCAGTTACCCCGTTATCCACAGAAAAAATTTATAGCTATGGGAAAGAGATGATAAATAAGGAAAAACTATCAAGAATAATAAACGAAGAGTCGTTCTCATCAGCACCTGATGAAGAGGATATCGTAATATTCTATTATGCCGGACACGGAGAAGAGAGGACGGGAAACCTAGTGTACTCATACTCCTATGAAAGCGGCAAATACAGCGACTCTACCATGTCAGCAAGAGACCTCTATGATGATTTCTTAAGCCAGTGGGAGGGAAGAAAACTTATAATACTAGACTCGTGCTACAGTGGGAACTTCATAGAAGACGGAGACCTTGCAGAGAGCGTGAAATTTGAAGACGGAAAGAACAAAGGATATGATCTATCAAAAGCGCTTACTCTATCATTCAACTCTTTAAGCAGCAATGAGAGTGCAAAAACTGACTGCTACGTGCTCTCGGCAGCGCATAAGGACCAGCTTGCATATGAAGCAGAGAGTCTGAAACACGGCTATTTCACATACGCTATTTTAGATTATTTCGGATATGACTTTGAAAACGAAGAAGCAGTCTACACTACGAAGTTCGATAAAAAGAGCATCAGAGTGGAAGACCTATATGAGGCGGCAATAGACCACTACCCGTATAAGAACAGCTTGAAAATCAGCAGTCCTTCAACGACGCTGAGCCGATTCGACATGGTTATATTCGACTTTAAATAGCCTTGTATTTCGCAATCTCATCCCTTACTGCCGCGGCTTTCTCGAACTCAAGATTCTTCGCATACTCAAGCATCTGTTTCTCAAGGTCGCGGATGTATTTCTTTCTGTCTTTTTCCACAAGAAGGTTATACCCAGATTTCCTTATTCTTATATCTGCCTTAGCATCCTCCTCTTTCTCTCCTGTCTCTCTTTCGATGATGTCCTCTATGGCCTTCTTGACGGTCTTTGGCGTTATTCCATGCTCCTCGTTATACTGGCTTTGGATCGCCCTTCTATGCTCAGTTTCGCTAATTGCCTCAGCCATCGCATCGCTTATCCTATCAGCATACATGATAACCCTTCCGTCAGCATTTCTAGCAACTCTTCCTATCGTCTGAATCAATGATGTAGCAGAACGAAGGAAGCCAATCTTATCTGCATCAAGAATGGCGCATAGGGAAACTTCTGGAAGGTCAAGGCCTTCTCTGAGAAGGTTTATTCCGATTAAGACGTCGTACTTTCCTTTTCTCAAATCCCTTAAGATCTCAACGCGTTCTATCGTATCGACTTCTGAGTGAAGATACTGAACCTTAAGGCCAAGGGAGGCAAGGTATTCGCTTAAATCCTCCGCCATCCTCTTTGTAAGAGTCGTTACTATCGTCCTCTCTCCCTTCTCTATTGTCTTTCTTATTTCTGAATAGAGATCCTCCATCTGACCTTCTGTGCTTCTGACTTCAATTTGAGGATCTAAGAGCCCTGTAGGCCTTATAAGCTGCTCTACAATCTGACTTGACTCTTCCTTCTCCCTCTCTCTAGGGGTCGCCGACACATAAATTCTCTGCCCAACAATCTTGTCAAATTCATCATACTTTAAAGGTCTGTTATCAAGGGCAGATGGCAGACGGAAGCCATAGTTCACAAGATTGAGCTTGCGGGATCTATCCCCTTCGTACATCGCGCCGATCTGAGGAATCGTGACATGCGACTCATCTATGAATGTAACGAAATCTGGAGGAAAATAATCTAGAAGAACTGCAGGACGCTCCCCTTCCTTTCTGCCCGATAGCGGCCTTGAATAGTTCTCGATTCCAGAGCAATGCCCTGTCTCCTGAAGCATCTCAAGATCGTATTCCACCCTTGTTTTGATCCTCTCTGCTTCAATCAGTTTACCATTGCTCTTAAAGTACTCTACCCTCTCCTCTTTTTCTGCGTTTATCGCTTCAATCCCTTTTTTTATATAGCTTTCTGGTAGAACGAACTGCTTTGCAGGATAGAGAGTGAAAGAATCTACCGACTCATACTTTTCTCCGCTGACAGGATTGAACCATGTAATAGAGCTTATCTCATCCCAGTCAAGGGTAATTCGGATTGCAGTTTCAAGATATGCTGGATATATCTCCACAATATCGCCACGGCTTCTGAACGTTCCGCGCTCAAGAGCGTATTCATTTCTCTCATAAAGCATTCTTGTAAGCTTTGCAAACTCCTTTTTGTGGTCAAACTCCTCGCCTACGTTGAAAGTATGCACCATGTCTGTAAGAGCCACAGGGTTACCAAGTCCGTATATGCATGAAACGGTTGCAACTACGATGACATCCCGCCTTTCTAGCAAAGAAAATGACGCGGCAAGGCGCAAGCGATCAATCTCGTCGTTTATATCGGTCTCTTTTTCTATATAAAGGTCTTTTCCTGGAACATACGCCTCCGGCTGGTAATAGTCGTATGTGGAGACGAAATACTCTACAGCATTCTCAGGGAAAAACGTCTTAAACTCCCTGTATAGCTGAGCAGAGAGCGTCTTGTTATGAGAAAGCACCAGTGTCGGCTTCTGTATCTTTTCTATGAGCTTTGCCATAGTGAAAGTCTTTCCAGATCCTGTAACACCCTTAAGCGTCTGCGCCCTATCGCCGTTTAAATACCCCTCATATAGGCTGTTTACAGCATTCTCCTGATCTCCTGCCATAGAAAAATCAGAAACGACTTTAAAAGGCCTTGATCTGCCAGTTTGAAAGTTCAAATTGCTCATTTAGATTACATACCTCGTAATATTGTCTTCATTCAGTTCTGTTAACGTGATCCTCGTGTTTATCCTTTTTCCATCCCTATAAAGCGTTATTGGCACTATTTCATCATCTCTCAGGTCAAAAAGAATCTTGAAATAGTCCGAGTAACTCTTTATCTCCACGCCGTTCAATGAAACTATAATATCGCCTCCGAGGTATACGGTCTTCCCATCAAGCTCAGCAGCGGTATCTCCTGCAATAAGCCCTGCCTTTTCTGCCTCGCTACCACGCTCTAAGCTGCTTACTATAAGGCCATTAGAGAAAGGAATGTTCAAATAGGCTGCAATCTGGGCATTTAGTTCGGCAACCGTACAGTCTATTATGGCACGACTTACCTTCTTATTTCTAATTATCTCATTGCTTACTCTTTTTACGACTTCTCCATCTAGTGCAAAAGAGATTCCTTCCGCGCTTCCTGTAGTAGAGTAAATACTAGAAACAAGCCCTATCATATTGCCATAGCTGTCAAGAAGCGGCCCTCCGCTATTGCCAGGGTTTATGAAATTATCAGTCTGAATTAACGATGGTATTACAAGTCCTTCGTTTGTAACTATCGTTCTGTCAAGGCCTGATACGACACCGGAACTTAGCGACCAAGTATATCCATATGGATTTCCAATAGATAAGGCCCTCATTCCAACTGAAGGCTTGATGGAAGAGAATGTAATTGGCGTAAGATTCTCTTTTTCAGCTTTAAGCACGGCGATGTCTGTAATTCTGTCGCGTCCAATAAGGCTTGCACTCGTTATGCTTCCATCGTAATAGCTCACTGTGAAGCTTTCGCCGTTTTCAACAACGTGACTATTTGTCACTATATACCCGTCGCTAGAAAGTATTACCCCGGATGCCTGGCTTTCATCGCTAAAGCTTGATCTGTTAATTATCTGAACAACACTGTCTTTTGCCTTGTCATATGCTTCTATGACCCTCTGTTCTTCTTCAAGGTAAGACCAAGCGCCGCTGCCGTTTATATATAAATCCGCATCCCCGTAATTAAGGTTATCCGTAGCGATTCCAGAGAGGGCAAAAATTGCCTCCTCCCCATCCTTTTCAACTACACCTTCAAGCGCAGATCTTAAAACTTCTATCTCTCTTTCTTCTTTTATGTAATTTGTCCAAGAATATAGTAGAATTAAAACCAAGAGTAATAAGACGGCCGCAATAGCTATCTTGAATTTATTCTTTGAGAAAAAAGAGCTTTTCATAGCATAATACTATATGCAAAAAAGGATGGAAAGAAAATAGATGGACGAGGCAAGACTAAATAGCATGGCATGGGATAAAGAAGCAAGAAGCAACAACTTCTGGAGCATCCCTGCAAGCGAAGATGAAATAAATGACGCAAGAAACGGGAATATAAAAGTACGTCTTACGCCAACGGCATTCGTTCCAATTTCCTGGATAAGCAACACGAAAGGAAAGCGCATGCTTCTTCTGGCATCCTCAGGTGGACAGCAAAGCGTTCTGTTTTCCGCTTTCGGCTCATCGGTCTTTTCAATCGACATATCGCCGGAGATGGTAAAAAGAGATAACGATACGCTAAAGAAATATGGTCTTGAAGGGAAAGCAGTAGTCGGCGATATGAGAGACTTAAGCCCAATAGAAAGTGATTCTATAGACTATGTTTTTATTCCTCATTCCCTTAACTTCATATCTTCTTTGGACAGGCTTTACAGCGAAGTGAAAAGAGTGTTAAAGAGAGGAGGACATTTTCTTTTCGGAACGGCAAACCCTGCTCTATATATCTTTGATGAGAGAAAGATGGAAAAGGGAAAGATTAAGGCAAAGTATACGATTCCTTTTTCAGATGAGAAGAGCAAGAGCGAAAAAGAGCTAAGGCGCATGATGAAAAAAGGCGACACTTTCGAATACAGCCACAGTCTTAAAAGCATAATAGAACCGCTCTTCTCCCTTGGTTTTGTAATGACAGGTTTCTATAGCGATGAAGCAGGAAACGAAGTTGCAGATTCATACCTTTTCGATTCGTTTCTTGCTTTTAATTTCCTAAATGCCGATTCTCTTAACATCCCCGTTTTCTAAGAGGAAGACAGCCTGCAGAGAAAACTGATTCACAATCTCCTCACCCTTTTTACTTCCGAGAACGAATGTTGCCGTTGAAAGCATGTCGGCAAGAGTTGAATCACGGCTGATTATTGAAGAGGATACGATATCGGAAGAAGCCGGATAGCCTGTCTTTGAAGATAGAATATGATGGTATATATTCCCATCCTCTGTTTCAAAATAACGCTCATAGCCTCCGCTTGTAACAACAGAAGAGTCAGAGCAGGCAACGGTTGCAAAATATCCGCCGCGCTCTGTATCTGGGCTTTGAAGGCCCACCGTCCACTCCCTTCCTTCAGGATGAGAGCCGAGCATATAGACGTTGCCTCCAAGATTTATTATAGCGCTTTCAACGCCGTTTTCTCTGAAGTACTCTGCAATTCTATCTGCTGCATACCCTTTTCCAAGCGCGCCTAGATCTATTTTCATCCCTTCTTTCAAAAATAAAACGCTTCTATTCTCTTCATCCAATATTATGTTGTTATAGTCCGTTAATAATAGCGTTTTTTCTATCTCTTCTGCAGAAGGAACCGTTTCACCTCCGTTTCCAATTCCCCAGAGCTCCACTAAAGGACCGATTGCTATGTTAAAAGCGCCATCAGTTAACACGCTCATATCGTATGCCCTTCTTATTAGAGCAAAAAGCTCTGGGCTTACAGAGACGCTCTCTTTTGACGCGTTTTCATTGAGATGGTAAATCTCGCTTGAGCTGTCATAGATGTCTATGAGCTTCACAACATCATCTATGATATCGAACGCTCCAGAAATTAAAGTCCTGTCATCTTCATCGTATACTGTAATTGAGCATACAGTATCCATTCTAAGCTCTGTCTCAGTATAAGGTTCAGCACTCCTCGTACAGGATGAGAAAACAAATGTGGAAAACAGGACAACTAAAAGCGCCTTTCTCATAGTCCTTTTACGTAAGCATCAAAGATATCAACGCTCAGCTTCTTTTCAAAGTCAGATAAGAATCCGCTTTGATCTAGAAAGAAAAAGAAAGACGATGTGAATCTCTCCGAGTCTATTTCATATGTCTTTATTTCCTCTCCATTCTTATAAAGAGTGATACCATCTTTTTTCTTTACAACGACGCACTTCTCTTTTAAGCATTCAGGATAAAGATTTTCTTCATCCATTATTACTAAATCCATCTCGCCTGAGAGCATCGATAGAGATCTTTCAAGTACGCTGCCCTCTGCTTCATCTGTCAAATCCACGGCAATAAAAGGACGAGGAGATATGAATAGGCTTTGATCTATTGCGCTCGTTGCGCTAGGGTTAACGCTTAAAATTGAAGAAGAAAGAAGAACAGCTTCTATATTAGTATGAACGTTAATTGCTTCAGAGAGCATCTCTTCTTGAAGCAAGGCTGACGCAGATGATTTGAAAAACGACGTTCTATCCCCATTAGCATACTCAATTACGACGTTCGTATTAGCCTTAAGCCTGATTAAATCAGGATCGAAAAGGATTTCGCTTTTTATAAGCTCTTCTGCGATCATGGCCCCTGCCCTGTCTTCTCCAAGAGTACAGAAAAGGGCTGGAAATATCCCTTCTTCACTCAGCTCTTTTGCAACTTCATAACCAAAACCAGTAAAAGCAGAAACAAATTCACCGCTGTTTTTCTCCTTCAAAAGGAGCGCGGCATCAGAAAGTATTAAAATCATAATGCTATCCTAGCTTGAATTAAGGCTATCAAGCAAGCTAGAATTCGGATTATGCAGATAAAAAAAGTCGATTGGATCAATAAGCCAGAGTCTGTAAAAGTAAGGGCGCACAGCCTGAAATTCCATGTAAAGGAAAGAACTGCCGTACTTTATACGTTAGAAGAGAGCGGCGAGTTGAAACTAATAAAACATAACGATATCGTATCTTTCTTAATGCTTCATACAAAAGAAGACAGAATAATATTTAACAAAGAATCTGCCGATATAAAGATGTTCTCTTTATCTGCAACTGTGAAATTTAATACCTTCGACACTCTTACTGTGAAAAAAGATGGAAGCATAATTACATTCAACGATGATCTTAAAATAGAAAATCCCGCATTCTTCTCTTCTGCGTCCTTCGGATTTCTTATAGAAAAAACCGATGAAGAAATACTCTTAGAACTCTATTAAAACCAAAGCCCTTTGTGATATCTTCTTCTTAAAGATTCTAAATTGGCCTTTGAAAGCCAAATAGGAGGACATATGGAAGAAGTAAAAGTGGAAAAACCGCTTAATTTCCTTGAAAAGATCATAGAAGACGATCTTAATAACAACAGAGTTCCGAACGGCGAAATCGTAACAAGATTCCCCCCAGAGCCAAATGGTTATTTGCATATCGGACACATCAAAAGCATCTGTATCAACTTCGGCCTGGCTCAGAAGTACGGAGGACGCTGCCATTTGCGCCTAGATGATACCAACCCTGAAAAGGAAGAGACAGAGTACATCGAATCAATTAAAGAGGACATTAAATGGCTAGGCTTTGACTGGGGCAAGCACGAATATTACGCATCCGATTATTACGATAAACTCTACCAGAT
Organism: uncultured Spirochaetales bacterium; assembly: GCA_949289305.1. GTDB lineage: Bacteria > Spirochaetota > Spirochaetia > Sphaerochaetales > Sphaerochaetaceae > Ornithospirochaeta. Next base: position 75,041 of record CASENB010000026.1, on the reverse strand, counting down.
CGCAGTAAACCTTATAAAAGAAGGAAAGGCATACGTGGACTCATTGAGCGCGGAAGAGATGAAAGAGTACAGGGGAACTCTTACAGAGCCTGGAAAGAACAGTCCTGACAGGGATAGATCTATTGAAGAAAATCTAAGGCTTTTTGAAGAGATGAAGGAAGGAAAGCATCCGGAAGGATCTTTCACTCTCAGGGCAAAGATCGATATGGCAAGCCCTAATATAAACTTAAGGGATCCTGCACTATATAGAATCAAATATGCAACGCATCCTCGCACTGGAGACAAGTGGTGCATCTACCCTATGTATGACTTCACTCATCCGATTAGCGATGCGATCGAGGGGATTACTCATAGTATTTGCACCCTCGAATTTGAAGATCACCGCCCTGCATACGATTGGGCGACAAGTATCGATGGAATCGAACACACACCCCATCAGTATGAGTTTGCAAGGCTCAACATCAACTACCTGCTGATGAGCAAGAGAAAGCTTTTATACCTAGTAAACAATCATTTCGTATCAGGATGGGATGACCCAAGAATGCCGACAATCTCAGGAGTAAGGAGAAGAGGATACTCCCCTGAGAGCATGAAGGATTTTGTAGCCCGTGTAGGGGTTGCAAAAGTAGAAGGCGTTGTAGACTATGCGCTCATGGAATTCTGCGTAAGAGAAGATCTCAATAAGAGGGCAAAACGTCTTATGGCAGTACTAGATCCGCTGCTTCTTATCATAGATAACTATGAAGAGGGAAAGTGCGAGTACTTTGATGCAGAGGACAATCCTGAAGCAGAGGTAAAGACAAGCCACAAAGTTGCATTCTCCAAATACATCTATATTGAAAGAGAAGATTTCATGGAAAATCCTGTAAAAGGCTACCATCGCCTATACATTGGAAATGAAATCAGACTAAAGCATGCTTACTATGTAAAGGCAACAAGCGTAGACAAGGATGAAAACGGCAACATTATCGCAGTTCACGCTACATACGATCCAGAAAGCAAAGGCGGAAGCACTCCGGACGGAAGAAAAGTAAAAGGCACGAGCCATTGGGTTTCAAGAGATCATGCTGTTAAAGCAGAGGTCAGACAATATGACAAGCTCTTTAAAGCTGAAAATCCTGGAGAGGCAACAGGAAACTACTTGGATGATCTTAATCCAGATTCTCTGGTGGTAATTGAGAACGCATATGTCGAGGAAGAGGCTAAGAAAGCTAAAGTCGGAGACTATCTGCAGTTCATCAGAAACGGCTACTACTGCGTAGACAATAAAGACAGCAGAGAAGATCACATGGTATTTAACAGAACATGCACATTAAAAGACTCATGGGCTAAGCAAAAAGCCAAAATGGGATTATGAACATCAACCTGCCTTCAAAGAGGCAGGTTTTTTAATTCAGCCGTGCGCAGCTCGGAGATCTAAGAATACTCTTTAGAATTTTGTGGTTGTAAAACCAATGCTATTTTTGCAGCCGCCTTCTTCAATACCTTTCTTTTAAACCTATTTTTCTAAAAAAAGGAACGGCTAAAACCGCTCCTTCTTATTTAATCTTTTTCATCCCCTTTTAACACCTGTCTCTTGCGCTCTAAGTATTTCTTTTCTGCGGGGCTTTTCTTCCGCTTCTGCTCAGATCCCTTGAGAAGCAACTTATTTCTCTTATCGCTCACTACGTATGAAACAAGCAAGGCAAGTATGAGGCACACTCCTGCAACAACAAGCCATGCAAAGTTCCAATCCATTCCCGGAATATTCATATTCATTCCGAAAAAGCCTGTAATGAATGTAGGAAAAACCATAGAAAGCGATATGACTGTAAGACGTTTCATGATGATGTTCATGTTGTTGCTTATAACAGAAGCAAATGCATCCATAGTTCCCGTAAGGATATCAGAATAGATGTTAGCCATCTGAATAGCCTGTTTGTTATCAGTTATCGCATCTTCAAGAAATTCCTCTTCATCTTCGCTGTTCAACTTAAAGAAAGGAGTTTTCTGAAGCTTTTCAAGAAGGATTTCATTTCCAGCTAAACTCGTTGTGAAGTAAACTAAAGATTTCTGTATTTGAAGCAGTTGTATGAGTTCGTAATTCATGATGGACTTCTGGAGCTGCTCTTCAACAAGATCCTTTTGCCTGTTAATGTATTTCAGCAGTCTGATGTATACGAGGGCAGCTCGTCCAAGAATAGATATGACAAGACCTTCTTTCGTTTCTACCGGGCATGACCTAACCCTTCGTTTTGCAAGATCTTCTATTACGACGCTGTCCTCTTTCGTAATCGTCACTACCGTATTTTGGAAAAGAACTATGCCAAGAGGAATGCATGTTCTCACAAGAGGGTTGTCTTCATCCTCTTCATCGCTTGGAAGACGGCAGATAATAATAATCCTGTCATCATCTTTCTCGATTCTTGCCTGTTCATCCTGGTCCATGATATCTGCAAGAGTTTCGGAACTTATCATGTACTCTTCTGTCAAAACCGAGATATCATCGCGGTCTATGTTTCTACAATCGACCCAAGTATAATTCTGATTAGCTGTTAAATCTGTTCTTTTTACTATCATTTCATGCCCCACACTCCGTCAGGCATGAAGAAATATCAAGCACTGACGGCGAAATTAAAATAGTTCTCTTTTCTAGGTAAAGGATAACTACCGTCGTCCATATACTTCTCCTATTGCTTAATATCAGCTTTTAAAAGCCATATGCATACTATCACGGATAGAGGAAAATAAAAAGCTTTTTTTCAGTTTTTTTATCTCAACATTCTTTTAACATTTATGAAATAAAACAAAAAGTCCCCATATTGTTATCTCTTTTCCACATCAAAAGTTAAAATTCCAAGTCCTTAAAGTCCTTTAAAGAAGTTTTAAAGATAGCCTGTTTTTAAGCATATTTTGTTTACCTCGATTTTTCAAAGACGAAAGGAAATTAAAACCATACGGCACTATCATCACATCAGTAACTAAAATTTTTGGAGGAAGTTATGAAAATTGCAAAAAAAGCACTGCTTCTTTTAATCGCGCTTATGCTTTGCTTCAGCCTGTCAGCTGAAGGAACGACAGAAACGAAAGAGGCGGTATTAGATCTGACAAGCGAGGATAGCCCTAAATACATCTTCATGTTCATCGGAGACGGCATGTCATCCCCTCAGACAAACTCAGCACAGGTTTTCGGAGGAGTTAATGAACCTGGAAGAATTGAGCTGGACAAGCTTACGTTCACACAATTTCCAGTAGTAGGACTTCAGTATACGCAGGATTCAACATCTTTCTGCCCAGACTCCGCAAGTACGGCAACAAGCCTTTCTTCAGGTTATAAGACACACAGCGGAGTAATCGGAATGGGTGTAGATAAGATGACTCCGGGAGTTACGATTGCAGAGAAATTAAGAGATCAGAGAGATTTCAAAATCGGCGTTGTTTCAACAGTTACTCTAAACCATGCAACTCCAGCTGCATACTATGCGCACATCGCATCTAGAAACGAGTATTATGAGATCGGACTTCAGATGGCTCAGAGCGATTTCGATTACTTCGGAGGCGGTTCTCTACTAAGCGCTGAAGAAGAGGGAAAGGAATCCCTTTACAAGGTAATGGAAGACAATGGCTATCTTGTAACAAGCGATAGAGATGAGATCCTCAGCTTGAATCAGAATTCTGGAAAAGTTTATGCAATCAGCCCAGTTCTTCAGGATGATGGCGCTATGAAGTATGCAATCGATGCTACAGACGACGAGCTTCAGCTCAAGGACTTCGTAAAGAAGGGAATCGACGTTCTTTATAATGATAATGGATTCTTCTTCATGATCGAGTCTGGAAAGATCGACTGGGCAGGACACGCAAACGACGCTGTTGCAAACATCCACGACACACTTGCACTTGATGAAGCTGTAGAGGTTGCGCTTGAGTTCGCATTCAACCACCCAGATGAGACACTTATCATCGTAACAGGCGACCACGAGACAGGCGGTATGACTATCGGTTACGCTCAGACAGGATATAACACAGCATTCTCAATCCTTGAGAACCAGAAGTGCTCTTATGTAGCATTCGATGAGATGGTGAACGCAGAGATGGCTGACGGAGAGTTCACATTTGAAGAACTTCTTGCAATGGTTGAAGAGAACTTCGGACTGCTAGCGCCTGGGAAGAGCGGAGATGTTGCAGCATTAACAATGGACGATTATGAGTACAGAAGGCTTGAAAAAGCTTATAACGATGCAATGAACGGAAACACTGACGGATATGAGGAAAGCCTTCTTTACGGAGGATACAACCCAATTTCCGTAACGCTTACCCACATTCTAAACAACAAGGCGGGAATCGGCTGGACAAGCTATGCACACACTGGCCTTCCAGTTCCTGTATATGCATTCGGAGCAGGATCTGAACTCTTCAGCGGAGCATATGACAACACTGAAGTTGCAAAGAGACTTATGGCTCTTACCGACGTAGAGTAAGATTCAAAATCCATAATACACGGCGGGGGCAACCCCGCTTTTTTCTTTGGAGGATGTTTTGATTAAAACCAGAAATAAAGATCTTATTTTTACACTTATCTTCGCTCTAGCCTTAATTGTTCTTATTTTCGTTCCAACAGGATTTGAACGCGACATCTACTACAATGCAAAAGGGGAAAAGGCCCTCGTATTAGAAACAGATGACAGCACCGTAATTCAAACAGGGCTCTTCAGACAGGGAGAGCAGAGATGCCTTGTACGCATACTCTCTGGAGAGCATAAGGGATATGAGGGGAACGCTATAAACATGCTCTCCGGAAGCCTAAAAGAAGACAAGATGTTCAGAGCTGGAGAAAAAGCATGGACGCTTGTTGAAATGGACGATGAGAATAACATCATTTTCATCAATATGATTGACCACTATAGAATAAGCAAAGAACTCATTCTTGCAGGGGTGCTGGTTGCCGCTTTAATTCTATTTTCACGTCTAAAAGGTCTTAGAACGGTACTCTCCTTCATCTTCGCATTCCTTCTTATCTGGAAAGTTTTAATTCCCAACACATTAAGAGGGCACTCGCCTGTTTTAGTCTCAACATCAGTATTAATCATAATGACGGTATTCACCCTGCTTCTTATTTCTGGCGTCAACAAAAGATCTCTTTCCGCAATTCTAGGATCTGTTGCATCCATATTAATAACCGTAGCACTTTCAATCTTCGCAACAGCATACTTGGGCATACATGGATCCGTTCTTGAACAGAGCGAGAGCCTTCTTTATTCAGGCTTTATGGATTTAGATCTTACTTCGCTGTTCTCTGCAGTAGTCGTTCTATCTGCAGGAGGTGCGATAATGGATCTTTCAATCGACGTTAGTGCGGCGATGTGGGAAGTAAAAGAGCATGCGCCAACAATCGGATCAATGGAATTATTCAGATCTGGAATGGAAGTCGGACGGGCAGGAGTCGGCACACAGTGCACTACACTTCTTCTTGCATACATGGGATCGTTTTTAACTGTAATGATGGTTTATATGGCGCAAAGCACCCCGATATTAAACGTGCTTACAAGCAAAAGCATTGCAAGCGAAATACTTCAGACCATCATTGGATCTCTGTCGCTAATCCTTGTAACTCCCCTAACCTGCCTCTTTTCGACATACATATACAAAAGATCCTAAGCTTAAAAAAAATATATTTCCATCTATGCAAGGCTTTTCAGATTGCTGAAAAATAGCATAACAACTATTATGAATATTGGTAATGTAACTTTTTGGAGGGTAATATCATGAAGAAAGCACTCATTTTGTTAATCACAGTTTTTGCGCTTGTAATTCCTGCATATGCGGCAGTTGATGTCGATCTCGCAGCAAACGTAAATTCTACTTTTTTTGAATTTGGAATAGAATCAAAAGATCAAAAAACTTCATTTCCGTATGAAATTGCAGTAGAAATCGAGAGCGATATCTATTTTGACAGAGGAAGCGGAATGTATGTACGCCTTGGCTACCAGCAGCAGCCTGGAATTACAGTTGCAGCAGGATATGCATACACAACACCTGTTGGAAACATGGATTTAGTTCTAACTGTCGGACCTCATTTTTACTTTCAAGGAAGCAATGCTACTTTAGGTGCAGACTGTAAAGCATTATTTCAAACATATTTTGCAGGAGCGGACGGAATGTTCGTCAGATTCGGAGCAGCTCTTAACATTGACTTCTTAGACTTCGGAAACAGTGTTGAAGGATACTTCAATATGGGACTAGTACTTCCTGAATTCGCAATCGGATACAAGTTCTAAGCTCTAAAGCTTCTTACTTCGTAACTGTTGTTGATTTTATCAAAGAGCTCCTTGGAATAAACAGGGAGTTCTATTTTTTCATCTTTCAAAGAGAAGATTTTTAGAACATTTCCACCGAAGAGGTTTTCAAGGCTTTCTTCATCCAAGCCGTCCTCTTTCAGCCTATGGTAGAGAAGCAGAGTGCCTGCAAAGCCAGGAATTCCGCTAGCCCCATTTAACTTATCCTCTCTGGTATGAGGCGCATGATCGCTTTCAACATTGTCTATTATTCCTTTTTTCAAAGCGTTATATATGAACTGCTGATCATCTTTTGTCCTGAGAGGTGGATTCATCTTTAAAAAGCGATCCTTCTCTTTTGCATCCTCAATTGAGAGAAGCGCGTGATGCGCAGTTGCGCCCATGCTGATTGAAAGTCCTTCCTCTTTTGCCTTAACAACCTCTTCAACAGCTTCTCTTACAGATATATGGCATATGTGCAGATGGCCTTTGAAGCCTTCGTCCTTAACAATTCCTATTATGTCTTTCACAGATTCGATTTCACTTATTGCAGGACGCGCATAAGAGTGCGATCTAAAGTCATCTTTATTCTCAAGCTGACCTTTATTAAGGCTCTCCTTTTCAGCATGTACGGCAAGAACACCTTTGAAACCAAGCCTTACAAGCGTCTTAACAACCCTTCTTTGATCGTCTATATCGACAATTCCCATATTGCCGGTGCTGTGTGATAAAAACATCTTAAGTCCAACAACATTCGGAAACAGTTCGTTATATGCCCTAGCCATCTCTTTTATCTGATCTTCATCATTCGTAAGCCCTGCATAAACGGCGTATTTCGATCCGATTTTAGCTGCCTCGGCTGTGCCTTGCGTCAGACGACAGATGATGTTTTCACGGCTTATCAAAGGCGGATTCGTATTCGGCATATCGAAAAGGTAATTGATAGAACATAGCTTAGCCACGCTTAAACCGTGGCTAATCGTCTCTTTTTCCTTCTGATTCCAGTCTCTTAAATGAACGTGGGGATCTATCATTTAGAACTCCAGATTGTTTTTCAATATGTAATCATAAGATACGAAAGTCCCTTCCTTACAAGTAAGCTTATCTCCACATACGCACTCGCCGCAGAGCCCTACTCCGCAAAGGGTGTTTCTTTCAAGGCTGATGTATATCAAAGACGGATCTTGTCCTAACGAAACAAGCTTGTCAGCCGCTTTTCTCATTAAGACGCTCGGCCCTACGATATATGATGCAGTATCTCCTTTGATATCGGCTTGGGAAATCGTATCTAAAACCCTTCCTGGCTGTCCGTCATCAGGAACTACCTGGTACTTCCCATAGACCTTCAAATCATCTTCTAAAAGGCCTTTCTGCCCTTCTTTTAATGATGGAAGAGCGATCCTGATATCCATCCTCGTATTCTCTTTCTTCAGTTTTTCTGCAAGAAGATTTAAAACGACGGTTCCAGTTCCGCCTCCGATTAAAAGGGCATTTTCTGTCTTTTTATTCTTGATTTCCTTACCCATTAGAGCGCGCACGTAGATATCGTCTCCGACATTCAAATCTTTTATTGCAGATGTGAAAGGACCTCTGACTTTAATTACGAACATTAAAGGATCGTTTTTAGCAACTGAGAACGGACGCTCGCCAACGCTATGAAGGAAAAGGAAGCAGAACTCTCCTGCCTTACAGTCAGCCTTGCCATCGAGCGTTAATATGACTGTATCCTCAGAATACATTGTCTTATCGATGACCTTATGCTTTACGTACTCCAAATTGCTATGATAAAGGCTCAAATACTTTGAAGCATCCTCTCCATTTTTAATAGAGCTAAAATATGCTTCATAGTCTGCCATGGCAACGCGGGAAAGTGCAGATCCTATTCCAACGGAATCAGCACCGGCTCTAATCATGTTGCGAGCATCCTCTGCCGTGCTTACTCCACCCATGCCTAAAATGATAGGATCATCGCCAATTGCATCTCTTATCTCTTTTATCTTGGATAGCGCGATCTCTTTTATCCATTCGCCGCTTGCCCCTCCCTTGCCGCCAAGGCTGTTATGGAGTATAGGCTTTCCATCGAGGTAATACTCTTTCGGACCTACAGTGTTGATAGCCGCAATTCCGTCGGCTCCTGAATCGATCGCTTCTTTAGCAATCTCTCCAATATTCTCAACATTTGGAGTCAGTTTTGCAATCAAGAGGCTCTTCTGCTCTGGAAATGCCTCCCTGATTCCTCTTATGTATATTCCGACAAGCTCCTTGCTCTGTCCAATTGACGCGCCATATCCCTTTTGCGCATGAGGACAGGAAAGGTTAAGCTCTATCATGTCTGCGACATCATCAAACTTTTTAACAAGCGTTATGAAATCTTCAACACTGTTAGCAGATACAGAGACGTTCAAAATTGCTCTAAGCCCATTATCCTTTAGAGCCTTGAGTTCCTTATAAGCCATCTCCATTCCATGATTTCTAAGCCCGACTGAATTTCCAAAGTCCCCTAGGCGCGGACTTGTAATGAAAGGAATAGGATTTCCTCTGTTAGGTTTTACTTGAAAGCTCTTTGTCGTAATGATATCGACGCTTTCGACCTTCCTATCGAAAAGGGAGATAAGCTCCTTCTTAGTAGTCACTGCACCAGATACGGTAGCTAGCAAGACATTCCCTTTCTTATGGTTCAGATGAAGAGTTTCATACGCTCTGTTTTTCACTTGATTAAAGCCTCCAGTGTAAGTTTTTCAATGTTATCAAGGCACATATCAAGCCAGTTTTCAGGAGCTGGCCCTTTCTTCCATGGATGCGTAAGCTGGCTAGATGAGTTTATTCGGCTCAAAAGAACATCGTAACTGCATTTTCTCATTACAGATAGTACGTCTCTTGCGCTTCCTCCTTGGCTTCCAACTCCAGGAATAAGCATTGGAATATCCTTATCTGCATAATACTTTGCAATGTCTTCGAACTCAGTCATGTTCGTTGCCCCTACAACAGCTCCGATTCCCTCATGCTCGTCAGACCATGCGCTGATCATATGGCTTACTGCGATATAGAGAGGATAGACCGTGTGCTCATCTATAGGATCGATTGCAAGACGGTTTTGAAGTTCAGCGCCTCCAGGATTGCTCGTTCTGTTTAAGACATATACTCCCTTGTTTTCAAATGCGAAAGGAAGAACGCTGTCGCTTCCCATATAAGGAGAGACCGTTACAGCATCTGATTGCCATGAAGAGAACGCCTCTTTGGCATAATTCAAGCTGCTTTTTGCGATATCGCCTCTCTTGCTGTCTAAAATAATAGGAGTTTCAGGGAAATAAGATCTGATTAGATCCATTACGTTCGATAGCGCGACAGACCCTGAAAAATCCTTTTCCCTTGGCATATCTAATGCCTGATAGAACCCTAAATTCGGTTTGAACGCAGCAACAGAGAGCCCTCTTTTTTTCATTGCGCTAAAGAGCGTATCGAAAAAGGTTGTAATTCTCTCTGTTTTATTCATGCTTTCATTTGGAAGGGTGTCTAATACGGGATCAAGCCCCATGCAAACGACGTTGCCCGCTTTTTTTGCACTTTCTCTCAATAAATCGTTATAGCTCATACCCCCTCCCTCTTGAAGCCTCTGCTTATGCCCCATCCAAATGGATCTTTTCTCCATTCTCTGAGTTCTTCAGCCTCTTTTGCACTGATATAATCTATTTCCTCTGCAGTCTTAATCATAATATCGTATGTTAAAATCGTATGGTATGCACAGGATGGTTTTAATGCTGCAAACGCCTCATAGCTTGCGCTAAGGCCGTAAGTGAAGATGCCAAGACACGTATCGCAGATTCCATCCGCCTTTCTTATAGCCTCAACGGCCTTTATAGAAGAGGAACCTGTGCTGATTAAATCTTCAATCAATAAGACGGATGCGCCTTCGTACGATCCGCTTCTTCCAAGTCCTTCAATCTGATGTCCAAGCCCATGATCCTTGCTTGAAGATCTTACGTAGCTCAGGCTCTTGTTTAACCTGTCCGCAAGACTTGTTGCATGAGGAATTCCTGCAGTTGCCGTTCCTGCAATATTGTCAACTTTCAAAGAAAGAGATTCGACCATGTCTGAAAAAGCGTCGCATATTAACGCCCTGTACTGGCTTGATGATAGGAACTGCCTGTTATCGTTGTAAATCGGCATTCTGTATCCGCTAGCCCATGTGAAAGGGTTTGAAACGTTAAGCCTTATGGCGCCAAGCGAGAGCGCGGCTTTAGCAAGCTGACTTCCGTAGTAGTTCTGTATTTCGTTAAGGGTTTTCATACATCCTCCAAAATCTTTATTTAATTATTTTATCATAAATTATCTTTTGTTCCAAATCTCTTTAAATGAATGAACGTGGCCGCAGTACGCGCACTCGTACTCCCCATCCTTTGTCCTGTAGAACTTTGCAGCAACTCCTTCTTTTGACTCTGGAGCTGAGATACATGCCTCGTTCTTGCATGACATATCTTCAAAGTTGTAGATCCTTGGCGGCATATGGGTTCTGAACTTCTTATAGACAGCGCCATCCTTTATGATATTAAGGGTGCAGTGAGGTGCGCACGCTGCAAGACGTTTTAGTTCCTTTCTGCTGAAATCTCTGAGTCCAGGGCGGAAAATAATGCCTTTGTATCTTCCGTCTCCTGCTTGGCTAATCCACTCGCCGCCTCTTCCTTCATCAAGTCCTAATACAGATGAAATAAGGCTTATATGCTTTCTGATCTCTTTAGGATCGGCGCCCTTGAGGATATGGTCGATTACAATACCGTCCCTTATAGGACGTACTCCTTCAGAGATGTTTTTCTCTTTATTCTCCTTCTTTTCCGGCTTGACTTCGACGATGTACTCTTCACTCTTGTAATCTCTCTCTTTCGCGCTTTTTCCGTCAAAATCATCACCGATCTTTCCTGCGATCAAAGAAAGAAGCGTTATCCTGCAGTACATTCCGTTTATAGCCTGCATCTCCCATCCATTAAGATCTGTCTTATCAAGGAATGTCGGAATCGTAGGATGTTCCTTATGGCGCGGAAGCGGATGATAGAACTTCGTACCCTCTTTCAAGCGGTCCATGAATTCTCTTTTGAACGTGATAGCCTCTCTGAGCTCTGCTTCTTTCTTTAATATGCGCTCACCCATTCTCTCAAGCTGAGGACGTGTGAAGTACCACATAGTTGCGATATCGCCATTATCTAAATACGCCTCGATTGATGGATAGATGTTAACTTCAAATCCGTTTTCCTTCATGATCTCTATGTAGTTTTCAGGCATCATGAGTTCGCTTGGAGCGACAAGATCAACTTTTACAGAATCAAAAATCTTTAGTCCATTAGCCTTTGAGTGCACTGTCCTTCCGTGATACAGGTCGCCGACAAGAGCTAAATGTATATGGGAAAAATCCATATCCTGTTTTTCAAGGAAGGAGAACTCGTCTAAAAGCTCCTGAGTCGGATGTTCATGCTTACCGTCTCCCGCATTGATGAAAGCAGGCTTGTATTTAAGTCCGTTTCTCTCTGCGTACTCGCTCGTCTCCTCGCTAAGCCACTTTGTAAGCCCTTCTACCTTGCTTCTTACAATGAAGATCTGATTAGAGTATCCTGAGAGCATGTTGAATGTGTCCGCATAGCTCTCGCCCTTGTTTATGCTTGATGACGAACATAGAAGTTCTGAAACTTTTGCATGATGGAAATTCGCGGCATTTCTAAAACTCTCCTTAGTTCTCGTGCTGTCCTCTAGAAAGACTTCGTAGATTCCGAAATCAGGATCGTTGATTCTGAAGCTGTCCATCGCTTTCTCATCATCGTTAAGGATTGCTTTCTTCAGCTCATTCGTCTTTTTAAAGAAATACCTTCTCTCATCGATTGAAAAATCTTCAATTACGCACAAACTACGACCTTTGAATACGTTTGACATCGTTCCTCCAAAAAAAAGCGACTCAATTGAGAGTCGCGAATAATTTTAATAATAAGAAATAGTAAGGCCTAGAAAGGATAAGTTAATAGAAATTATCTTAGTCTTTAAAGCCATATCATTTACCTTTCTGAGAAGAATAATACAAACAGGAATTTTCGTCTACTCTTTTTTCCCTTTTGCATTCTCATCACTCTCAATGACGCTCAAATAGTCTTCGAAAGATTTTAAACGTTCTTTGGTTTGAACTTTCTCGCTCTTTGTCTCTGTCTTATTCTTCTTGTTCACATCGAAACTCAAAGGGGCAAGAGGCCAAGAAGGATCGCTTCTCCTCTTTTCCCTCTTTTTAAGCTGCTGCTTGTAAATCTTCCTGCACTGGCTCTTCTTATTGACGTAATTCTTCCTTATGTTTTCCCTTTCCTTCTTAGATGAGGAAGAGAAGCCGTAGCCGTAGCCGTAAGAACTCTTGTCAGCGAGGCTCGTCGCCTGCAGAGCAAGACCGTTCAAGCAGACTCCGATTATATTAGCCCCGCCCTCTTCAAGACTGTCAATTAGGAACTTGACCTCGTCAGTCGTACTGATTCCAGCCCTTGTTACAATAAGAACTTCAGGTGCGACACGAGAAATGGTCAAGAGCTCGGATGCATATGAAAGCGGAGGAGCATCAAAGAAGATATAATCGTAATTAGCCCTTACAGAAGAGATGAAGTCTTCAATATTCTGCGTCTGAATTACGATGGAAGGAACAAGAACGTTTCGGCCTACTCCTAAGATGTTCAAATTAGGAAGCTCCTCAAAAGGAGTCCTTATAGCCTCTTCGGCTTTAACGTCTCCGTTAAGAACATCAACAATGCCCTTCTCTGCATGCTTTACCTGGAATACGTTATCTAGGGCAGGCATTCTCAAATCCATATCAACAATAAGGATTCTTTTTCCATTAAGTGCCAGTGCGTATGCGATATTTGCAAGCGTAGTAGTCTTTCCATCATTTTTTCCAGGAGAACAGACCGTTATATAATGGCTTCCGAGCTTCTTACCGTAGATGATCGCCGATGCTATATGCTTATAGCGCTCGGAAATGAACGACATAGGATCAAGGCTCAAGGCAATGCCTCTCTTCTTTGTCTTGCTCTTGTCATCTTTGAGAAGCGGAACCCAGCCTAAGATTGGAATGCCGTCCTTTACAGCCTTTGCAAGATCGTCTCTTGTCATAATCCTCTTATCCATCAGGCCAAGGACGACAGAAATTGCAATACCGACAAAAATGCCTAAGAAACCTCCTATTAACAAGGTTCTTGCAGTAGACGGACTTACAGGCTCAAGAGGAAGGATTGCAGAATCGATTCTTGTAACGTTATCCGTAATGCTTGCCTCAAGAAGCGCAGTCTGGCTTTCGCTCTGCCTTAGATATAGCACTAGCTGCTGATAGACCTCTACATCGCTTTCAAGCTCCATCTGCCTTCTCTGAATCTCTGGAACCTTCTCTAAAAATACGTTGATATCAGCAAGCATTCCTTCAATTACGCTTATTCTTCTCTCTCCTAGCGCAAGCTGCAGATAGTACTGAGCATATGTAAGGGCATCCCTTGAGCTTAGGATGCTTGCAACCTTATTGGAAAGGTAGTTCTCAAGTTCGGTCTCAGCACTCTCCATCATCTGAGTCAAAGCATAATATCTTGACTGCTGCGTCGCGCTTAATACGGAGATTTGGCTGTTTGACGTGCTTGATAGAATATCGTAGAGGACAGATTCGCTGTACCATGTTATGATGTCGTCGCTTGCAGCAATTACAGTCTCATCCGATCCGAAAGTATCCCTTATCTCTCTTAGCCCATCGTGAGATGCTTCGAAATTGCTTAAATAGCGTTCAGCCTCCTCAACCTCATGCTTTAAAGGTTCTTGAACCATTGTCAGATAGCTCATCTGATGAAGAAGTATCTGATTCTCTTCGCTTAACTGAAGAAGGCTGTTCTCCCTTTGGAAATCTGCAAGAGCGGCCGTTGCCTGTCTTAGCCTCTCCTCTACATTCGGAATTTCAGAACTTATGAAATCAAGTTGATTTCTTGCGCTGTTTCGAGTAATTCCAGTAAGCACTCCCGAATAGCTCTCAGAGAGAGCATTACAGAAATCGCGTGTGAATTCGGGACTGGAATCGCTAACGGTTATTCTTAAATATGAAGTGTCTGTTACAGGTTCAACTGTAACTTTATCAATCAAGGCCTCATACGAAAGCGGCTCCTCAAAATCTGAATAACGAATGCCATCCTTATTCCTGTAATTCGATAAATCCAATTTTGAGAGCGCTGTCTCATACGTTGTTCTACTATTTAATATCTCAAGCTCCGTCGAGATGTCACTGCTTGAGGAAAAACCTGCCTCGAACAAATTTGATATCGTAGTGTCCGTAAGGGGCTCGACCATCATGGAAGATGAAGCTTCATAGATCGGAGTAGTAAAAAGAAGATATACAACCGATATGGCTACGCATATGACAAACGATAATATGGTGATCCAGATGCGAGAGAAAACACTTTTTATAAGATCGCTAAGATCAATTTCCATCTCATCATTGTTTCTTTCTTCGCTCATAATTACCCCTTAAACATTTGGCCAGTTAGCCATATTAGCACTTATCGTTACAATGGATGCGACCAATCCGATTACGCTTGTCACAAGAGATACGATAGTAACCGTACTTGCAAGCTTTTCTGTCAGATCGTCTCTTTCTACAGAGATCGTAGTCTCAGGTGTCAAAGGATCGTCAAAACCCATTCTAATGCCGCTTCCGTTTTCAATCGTGACGCCCTTTTCGCCCTTGCTGTTTGAGCTATAGCCGCCAGCAAGATTGATGTAATAGTCGGCAGTGCGTCCTGGAACATATCCATAAACGCCAGGATTTACAACTCCTCCGACAACGGCTACGAGCATCTGGTTAAATGGAATTACGAACCTGTCTGAACTCTTTAAAGCCAGGTTTCCGCTCTCTGCTCCGTTATAAAGGATTTCATTGAAATCAAGCATTATTGTCTCGCCATCACGAACAAGGTATGCGCCCTTTAAATCTGAAGAATCGATAAAATATGAAGAAAGTGATAAAAGCATGTCATATACTGTCTCCCCCTCTACAAAGCGATAGTAATAAGTCTCGCTTCTGTCCCCCTGAATCATATTGTTCGAACTTTCAGAGGATACAAGAGCACCTTCGATAGAAACGGAGGCAAGACTGTCTGTAACAGGTTCGACAAATACGATATCACCGTCTTTTATTTCAAAATCCTCACCTCTTTTTATGCGAAGAGTCTCGTAATACCCGTTGCCTCTGCTTCTCTGAACTGTCACATCGTCAGAAGCATATGCATCAACTCCTGATGCGTAATAATCTATTAAAGCATTAAGATTCTCACCTTCAAGAATCTGATATGTTCCCTTTTCATTAACTGCTCCAGATATCGTAACCGCCCTGTCCTTCTTATGAAGGGTTATAGTATCGCCAGGACGAAGACGAGGATTGTTCTCCTCGCTTCCCTTTCTCATTCCAAGGAAAGGGTCGTATGTTCTTACAGTTCCATCCTCGCTCTCAATAGTCACAAGGCGGCTGGATGCGTTTGCAGATCCATAGTACAGGATATCTGATAAGAACGAATTTCCATTTACTCTGATGTTTCTAGAAGAAGTGACCTCTCCCTGAATCCTTACCCTGAACATTCCAAGGCTTTGTATAGTCACGATAGGATTTGCATATCTGTTGTACTGCGTGAGGGCAGCCTCGATTTCACTCCTTACTTCCTGAAACGTCTTATCAGCGCTTTCGATAGTCGCAATAGAAGAAATCCTAATCGTACCTCCGTATGGAATTGTTATGATGATATTCACAGGGTCAGTTCCTGTCCTCTCCATAAAGCTTATTGAAATCGTATCGCCTGGAACAAGACTATAATCAGGATCGGAAAGCGCAATGAGGCGATCTAAAACAAGCTGCCCGTTAACAATATCGACATCGGTCGAGAGTATAGAAGACTGGGAATCCAGTCCAAGCTGCTCGGAAAGAGTCTGACTGTCCGTCATCATCTCATAACTCAACGCTTGCGCCCTAGGACTTACAACGACCTCTGTCGCAAAGGCAGGATATATTAATACTAAAAGCATTAGCAATGCTATATATTTCAGAACACCTCTTTTCATAGAAACTCCAAAGTCAATATCAATATTTAAATAGAAAACTGCGTTTATATCAACAGTAAAAAGCCCTTACAGACTTGCAATTACCTCTATTTCAACCATAACATCCTTTGGAAGTTTTGCTACGGCAACAGCCGATCTTGCAGGAAGAATTTCGACGTCTTTGAAAAATTCAGCATAAACTTCATTAACTTTCGCAAAGTCGTCCATACTCTTTAAAAAGACCGTGGCTTTTACAATATTAGATCTTTTGCATCCTGCAGCTTCAAGAACTCCGTCGATGTTCTTAAATACCTGCTCAGCCTGCTCCTTAACGCCGCCGGCTACTATCTCTCCTGTTGCAGGATCTAGAGGAATTTGTCCTGAGCAGTATAACATTCCGTTTACCATAACAGCCTGGCTGTATGGTCCGATTGCTCCTGGCGCGTTCTTTGTCTCAATTTTCTGCATGACTTACTCCTTTAAATTTTTCTAAAAGCTCTTCAGCTTTGTTTACATATTCAAGCCCTTCAGGCATTGTAGGAAAACCAAAGCCCCAAGAGACAGCAAGAAAGCCTACCCCAGAGTCTTTGGCTCCGTTCATATCGCTAAGGCTGTCTCCTATCATTATAGCCTCGCTCTTATCAATATTAAGACTTTTTAAACATTCTCTTATAACATCGGCCTTACCCATTATCTCTTTTTCGTCACAACCATGTACAGTATCCATTAATGAGGAAAAAGATGTAGATGCTATCATTTGCCTTGCCGCTTTCTCATTCTTAAGTGTGGCAACTGCAAGCAGATATCCCCTCTTCTTAAGCTCTGCAACAGCATCCAGAAGTCCTTGATAATACGAATACTCATGAATCCCTATTTGAGGGTAGAATCCCTTGTATATGTCTGCTGCCCTATATGCGTCTTCACCTGTCAATCCATAAACCCTATTAAATCCTATATGCAATGGAGGGCCGACGAACTCCGCATACTTTTTATAATCCCTGCACGGCTTTAAGCCAAGGGTAAGAGCAGTCTTATCTGCTGTTTTAAAAATACCCAACGAGGTATCTAAAAGTGTTCCATCCAAATCAAAGAGGAGCGCCTTAACCATCAATTTTTTCCTTTGTGATTTTCATTAACCCTTTTGCAGTCGCAATTATATTCACATTGTCGTTTTCTTCTTCTAAAGAGATCTCGCATCCTGCTTCCCCTGCGATCACAATTCCAGCTGCAACATCATATATCTTCAAGAATTTCTCATAGTAACATGATACCCTGCCGGATGCTAAATAACATAAGCTTACAGCAGCAGAACCGAGAGAACGCATATCTGAATACACTTCATAAAGTCTTCTCATCTCTTTTATGTAAGAATCAAGATGTTCATGATGGCGATGAGGAGGGACCATGATGGCAAGCGCCTTGTCTGCTTTAATCGTGCTTGAGACTATCTTCTTCCCATTTAAATACGAACCGCTTCCCCTCTTTGCATAAAAGACCTCCTTCTGCATCGGAATCGATACGACTCCAAAGATAAGTTCCCCTTTCTCTTTATATGCAATCGATACGGAAAAAAGAGGAAAAGAGTTCATGAAATCTACAGTTCCGTCAATCGGATCTATTATCCAAACAGAATCGGACTGACCGCTTACTCCATACTCTTCTCCGATTATCTCATCATCAGGATATTCTTTCTCTATCTCGCTTCTGATGATCATTTCCGCTTTCTTATCGCTATCTGTTACATAATCATTCTCATTCTTGCTTGTTATTTCATGTTTTTTCTTACACTCTTCTCTTAAAAAAGCAGAGACTTTCTCAGAAAGAGATAAGGCAAAGTCAAATCTATCCATTAGAGTTTTTCCTCGCAATAAGGGCATCTCCGATGTTTGTCACGATCTTCCAGTTCGAAGGAGAGAACGATTCCCTGTTAATCGTCACTATCTTAGCTGAATCGACGCTGAAGTCTTTCGCAATATGCAAAATTAGGGCATGCCATTCGCTCTTTCCCTGGGAATACATTACGGCACCGGCGTTATTCATAAGTTCTGCAAGCCTTAAATCATCGTAGATCTTGCCTTTCGAAAGAAGAATCGACATATCGTATTCGAATACGGAGAACATCTTGTCCTTTCCGTCTTCCATCTGTTTAAGCCAGCTCTGATGTATTACGTTCTCAAAATAACTGATGACCGATTCATCTTCTTTTTCAAGAAATTCATAAAAAGGAGTAGCGTCCCCTTCTACATTTTCCAATATCTGCTGAATTATCTTAGAGAATTTCGAGCTGTCGAATTTATTCTCCTCGTACTCTAAAACGATAGAATCATCTGAATGCCTTGCAACGTTTTCTTCCTTATCACCCTCATATAAGGCATTAATCTCATCTTGAGAATATGAATCGTTTTCCTCTTGTGCTTCATTATCCTCTTCTAAACGATCTTCAATCCCTTCTTCGTCCTTAGAAGTAAAGCCATCTTCAGCTTCATCTAGATCTTCTTCACTCTCTTCTGTTTCTCCCAAAGAGGAATCCTCAGCGTTTTCTTCCTCATCACTCTCATATAAGACATTGATCTCACCTTGAGAATATGAACCGTTTTCCTCTGGTGCTTCATTATCCTCTTCTAAATGATCTTCAATCTCTTCTTCGTCTTTAGAAGTAAAGCCATCTTCAGCTTCATCTAGATCTTCTTCATTCTCTTCTGTTTCATCAAAAGGATAATCGTCTGCGTTTTCCTCTTCATTTTGCAGATCTTCATCTAAGGTGAAGTCATCAGACATTCCATTTTCGTCATCTTCAATATCAGAAGAATCAAGCTCTTCATCATCTTCAAAGAAATTTCTGACATCTGATTCAGTTTCTTCAAGATCTTCTACATCATCAGAAAGGTTGTCGTCTTCAGACTCATCATCCATGCTGATATCGTCGTTGCTTTTTTCATCTCTAAGCAGAACGAAAGAACTTTCATCCTTTTCCTCTTTATCACTGAAGATCTCTTTCAGCTCATCATCGTCTTCTAAATCTCTAAGCTTAAATGGCATGCTCTGCTCATCCGATGCCTCTGTTTCATTCAGTTCTTCTTCAGCACTTTCCTCTTCTTCCCCGATTTTCTCTTCTATCTCTTTTATCTCGTGCTCTTTATCATCTTCTTTTCTAAGTTCGTTCTCAGAAAGAGGATCAATGGCTTCTTTCTCTTCCTCGGTCCTCTCGTCTTCTTCATCTTCCTCTTCAAGCACTTCATCAAATAGATCTTCTGCATCTAGCAAATCAAGATCTTCATTAACAGAAGGAAGCAGATCGTCGTTGTCTTCCTTTTTATCATCTTCTACATCGTAGTCATCTAAAAGATCAAGAAAGTCCAATTGATCAGGATCATCTTCTCCGTCATCTGTATCTGCATCATCTTCGTCTGCTACAAGCTCATCTTCGTCAACTACTCTGTATTGGCTGTTATCTACATCTTTTTCAAGCTCTTTAAGGATTGTCTCATGCGTGTCTTCATAGATCTTCTCATTCTCTATAATTTCAGTAAGGCTAGGAACAAAACGGCTGACGCTCATAGGATCTGTATAATCATCCTCATCCTCTTCAGCCTTATCTCCATCCATAGCGTACTCATCGTCATCAAAACCATCCATCATAAGCACATCAGGGTCTGTCTCAACCTCTTCCTGGCTTACAGATTCATCATCTTCAAATATCTCGCGCTCTAATGGATCTACAGTATCAGACAACTCAGAATTCAGCCCTAAAAGCATCTCGTAGAAGTCGTGTCTTAAATTATTGTCGTCTTTGATTTTCAAAAGGTGAAGAACTGAAGTTAAAAATCTGTCATCACCAAGCTTCTCGATCTCTTCTTTCCCATCTGGGTTCACTATAAGCATAATGTGGCCCGGAAGCGGTTTTTCCTCCATCTCGCTGGATCTTCTCTTCATTCTCTGCTGCCAGAGCTCGCTTTCGCTGACTAAATTGATTTCAGTCAATGAAGAAAGAATGGTAACGTCTATCTTACGTCCATTAAAAGAATAAACACCTACTATATCTGTTGCGGTAAATAAGAATGAAAGCGCGCTTTCCGCACTGCTGGTAACCATATAACCGATGTGCATGCTCGTATATGAGAATCTCTGGTATATTGCAAGCAGATATCTTGCGACGAAAGTAAAGTGCATTCCGCTAAGCTTTATAAAAGGATAGCATGTAGCGCTCCAAAGTCCCTGCTCAAAAAGAAGAGCCACGGTATCCACCTTTCCACATTCACTTGAAAGCGCATCCATGGTCTCTTTCGTAATATTTGAATAGAACTCGGGTCTGAATAAATCAAAATCATCACGCAGTCCTCTGATTCTCTCCCCTTCGTCTCTGATTGCCGCATTCTTATAAGCTTCTCTCATCGCGCCATCATCAGAAATAGATGGATCTCCTTCTTTTATCTCTTTAATTCTCTCTTCCACTGTTTCTTTAAATTTCTGAGAATCGTCTTTAAGCTTATCTATCGCAGTGAGGGCCTTGCTTGAAATCTCATAAAGATCTTTTACAAGCGTCTCTGGAGATACGGAGAAAGTCTTTTCTACTAAAGATCTGTCAGAGATAAAACTAGCTTCTGCAATGGAGCGCTCGGCATTTATTATATCCATCGTCTTTTCGGAGGGGAAATACTGCTCATAAAGCTCGCTTCTGTAATCTAATATGTCTTCTCTTGTTACAAGACCGTCATTCATACGGATTAGCACAAGGCTGTCAATGTAACGGCTAAGTTTTCTAGACACGTCCTGGCTAAGGCTTAAAATCCTCTGCCAATCCTTATTCTTAACATCCCTGTTATTACTGCTTGGAACGTATTCTTTTGATAGCAATACGGATTGTATTAATATGGGAAGGAGACGAAAAGATGCCTTAGCAAATGGATCTTTTGTATTTTTCTCCCCTTTTCTGGCCTCCCATACGCTCATTTTTGCTATTTCAAGCGGATGGTAGCTACTGAGGATGTCCCTTATGCCTCTAAGATCCATTATTATATAGTTCTTAGCTTCTTCTAGATTCTTTTCTGCTTTTGCTCTTGAGACTGAAAGCATGCTCATGAATTCGGAATTATTGCTATGCACACTACGCTCCTTACCCTAGATTATATTAGAAAAGTCGTTGTAAGGGAACAATCGAAATTCACTCTACTTTCATAACTTGGCGTCTATAGGCTTTTAATCCCTCTTCGAGGCATTTAGCCGCCATTTCAAGTTCTTCCTCATTAATGACATAGGCAAAACGAGCCTGCCTTTTGCCTAGCCCTTTCGACACGTAGAAATCCTCTGCAGGAGCAAACATTACAGTATTGCCATTGTAATTGAAATCTCTAAGCATAAATAGCGCAAAATTCTCAGCATCATCTACAGGAAGATCTGCAACAAAATAGAATGCGCCTTTAGGCATTGAACATCTGACGCCTGGAATTCTCTGCATAGCCTTAATCAATGTATTTCTTCTTTTTTCATACATCTTTCTGACGTTCTCAACATAGCTGTCAGGAGCAGTGAGCGCTGCCGTTGCCGCCCTTTGCTCCACCATTGGAGGACAGAGCCTTGCCTGTGCAAGCTTCAAAGCGTTCTCAAGCACGCTCTTATTTCTTGTCACGATCGCACCGACTCTTGCGCCGCACATGCTAAAACGCTTAGAGAAAGAATCTATGCATATGATCCTGTCCGCATATTCAGGAAAGGATAAAATGCTGGTAAAGCTCTTTCCGTCATAGCAGAATTCCCTATACACCTCGTCGACAACTAAAAAGATATCGTGCTTCCTGCACAGCTCAAGAAGCTCTCTTAGTTCTACTTCGCTATATACATGTCCTGTAGGGTTGTTAGGAGAACAAAGAAGGATTCCCATAGTCTTCTTATTTATCTTGCTCTCAAACTCGCTGATATCTGGAAGTTTAAATCCATCCTCCATCCTGCTTGTTACAGGAACTAAAGTAACCATTGCAATGTTTGCAAATGTTGCTACGTTAGTGTAATAAGGCTCAGGAATAATGAACTCGTCATAAGGATCGCAGAGCGTCATGAATGCAAACTGAATAGCTTCGCTGCCGCCTGTCGTAATAAGGATGTTGTCCTCATCAAGCCCTTCGATGCCGAATTTCTTATAATATGATAAAAGCCCTTTTCTAAGAGACACCTCCCCTTCTGAAAGTCCATATTCAATGATGGGGTCATCATAGCTTCTTATCGCATTTAATGCCTCGTCCGGGGTAAGGATATCGGGCTGTCCGATATTAAGATGTATGACATGAATCCCCTTGCTTTTCGCTTCCCTTGCATATGGAACAAGCCTTCTTATAGGGGATGCCTGAAATGATGATATCCTATTTGACATTTGCATAATGAACACTCCTAAAAAAATATGCCCCGCTGAGGGGGCACATGAAATTATATCTATCCTCAGTCCATGAAATTGTCATTCTCTTGCGGAAGAGCGGCATTCGGATTGGCCTGGGATGAATCAATCAAACGCTGTATGAACTTTCTATTGTCAAGCAGAGGTGAAATAGATCTGCCGTGGTGCAATCGGCTAATGGTGCGAGCAAAAAGCTCTGTAACGTCAGCCTGGACGAACCATTCCTTTTCAAGCAGATCCTTACCTTGGAATACTGCGTTCGTTCCAATAATGCGCCAGAACGTGCCTTCTTTATATGCAGCATCGAAATTCTCGATCGCACTGCCGTTAAAGAACGGAAGAGATACGATACATATGATTCTCTTAGCTCCCCTCTTCATAAGCTCCTTCATAGCAATTATGAGGGTTCCTCCCGTTGCGATCATGTCGTCTGCCATGATGACAGTCTTTCCACTTACATCTCCAAGGAGATTGATGCTTTTGATGTTTGAATTCTTTGCATCCTTACTTACTACAGAATAGTCTCTCTCCTTATAAAGGATTGCAAGCGGCCTATGAAGACCTTGCGCATAGAACTTGTTCCTGTTTACAGCACCGGTGTCAGGAGAAACTACTACGATCTCAGGATCTGAGAAATCTATGAGTTTTCTTAATGCAATCAACGTCTGGTAAGATCCGTGAAGATTCTCTAAATGGCATGTAGAGAAAGCGTTCTCAATCTCCCTTGAGTGGATGTCTAAAGTGATTATTCTTGCAACTCCTAGCTCTTCACAGAATCTTGCAAATAGCGATGCTGTAAGTGCTTCGCGCCCTGCTTTCTTATGCTGACGCGCATATGGATAAGTAGGAAGAACGAGCGTAATCGATTCAGCGCCTGCAAGCTTGACTGCGTCAATAGTCGTAAAGAGGAACATCAGATGGTCGTTTATGGAAAACGGCCTAGCCTCTTCAACTCCGGCAACCTTAATTGGGAAGCTGTTAGATACGTCGTAAACGATATAGACGTTCAATCCTCTTACAGGATCTATGATCTCAGCCTTTACCTCTCCATTGGCAAACCTAGTGTACTTAACATTGATAGTCACATCCGGACAATGGAACTGTGTTGGCAATTTCCCTGTTGGGATCTTCCTTGAATCGAGATCGTCTAAAAGAGTAACCTCTTTTAAAAGCTCTTCGGCACTTATATTGTGTCTTTTTGTAAGAGCTTCAGATAGCTTATTATATCTGTCGATATACAAACGTCTTAAATGCTTGACTACCCTTCCTGTAAAATATTCACTTCCGGGGCCAGCAATAATACCTAGCTTATGCGGTTTGATGATACTCATAGTGCTTTCAGGTTATAAAATAAGAGGAATCTTTTCAATCTATTTTAATAATTTCTTAACGAAGGTTTCTAAACAATCAGCTCATCAAGCGCCAATAAGGCCTGATAGGATTCTCTTATTTTATCCATTCTTAGATCATTTTGACATCTAAGCATGTTTTCAAGATCAACAGCATATTCAATATTTAGATTACCGCTTGTTCCTATGCTCGTTCTTTTTAAAAGAGCTTTCTCCGGATCCGTCTTATTCACCTTATCAAGGTTCAGACCTACTTCAAGGTAGCTGTCACGGAAGTTTCCGCCGCTTAAAACCTTATCCATTACGTTATCTGTCGCATAGAGTTCTGGAGTACACCCTTTTAAAAGATTCTCTTTATTCACGATAAGGCCGTCTATCATGTGGGATGTAATCATAATAAGCTCACGACTTGCATTATAGCCTTCAATTAGCGGTTCTTTCGTATCTTGAAAATCTCTGTTGTATCCGGAAGGAAGACATTTTATTATACTCTTCACCCTCTCAGAAAGAGATAGAATCAAGGCAGTCCTGCTTCTTGCAAGTTCAAGCCCGTCTGGATTCTTCTTTTGCGGCATAATAGATGATCCCGTCGTCAATTCTTTAGGAAGCGAGAAATACCCAAGTTCAGGAAGCGTGAAGATCATCAGATCTTGAGCAAGCTTAGATATCGTAAGAGCTTCATAGCCCAAAATATCTAATAACATCGCCTCAAATCTTCCTCTGCTGTTATTAGCATAAAGAACGTTGTTCTGCACTTTGCTAAATCCCATCAGGCATGCAGTATATTCCCTGTCAAGAGGAAGGCTTACGCCATATGATGCTGCAGATCCAAGCGGGCTTTGATCTATTATCTCAAAGAAAGAAGATGCCATTTTAGCAGTATCAAGCATCTCCTCTGCAAATGAAAGAGCCCAGAGTGCAACGCTTGAAGGCATCGCGATCTGCATATGAGTTCTTCCCGGCATAGGGGTCAAAACGTTATTCTTTGCAAGTGTTATGAGAGAACTCGAAGCATCCAATATCTGATCTATCGTTTTTAAAAGCGCTTCCCTCATATAAATGCGAAGCGCAGTCTGAACCTGATCGTTTCTGCTTCTTCCTGTATGAATTTTCTTTCCGCACTCTCCGTAATGCTCTGTAAGATATCCTTCTATGGCAGTATGGACATCCTCATCCTCCCTTTTTATTTCGAACTTTCCTTCAAGCTTTAAATCACGGATCTCCTTAAGACCTTTTTGAATGTCTTTCAATTCGTCATCGCTTAGTATCCCGATTTTATTTAGCATCATAGCTTGTGAAAGAGATGCGAATGCATCTGATAGAACAAGGCTCTGATCGAGAATGTAATCATTTGAAACGGTAAATGATTCTAGCGCAGAATCAATACTGTAATTTTTCTGCCATAATTTTCTTGCCATAAAGTGAAAATACCAAAAAGCAAAGCTTTATTAAAGATTTTGTTAACAAATCTATGAATTTTTTGACTTAAATTAATATGAGAAGATTGTTTTTATTCATTTTAATTATTGTTTTGCTTCCATCATGCCCCATTGAGAACGATGAGTTTATCGACGCATTGTTTAATAAGGACAGAATCCCTCCTGTTTTAAACGACTATGAGTTAATTGAAAACAGGATCTGCCATTTAAAATTCTCAGAAAACGTTATGATAACGGAAGCAAAAATAGCTGACATGAACGTAAATGCCCCATCGTCATATCTTAAAAGTTTGAATCTTGAATTTGATAAACCAATAGAAAGCGGAAAAGAGGAAACTCTTTTCATCACAGCAGAAGATAAAAGCGGAAATACAAGCCGTTATGCGCTGTGTCTGAGCGGAATTAATTTGAACCAAGCAGAACTTCTTATCACGGAACTCAGCGTAAAAGGAACAGAACAAAGCCCAGACAGAATAGAACTCACATGCACAAAATCTGGATCTTTATTAGGATATGCGCTAACAGATGCTATTCTCGGATATGAAAGCTTCAGATACTATATGCCAGATATTTATCTGTATAAGAACGACATTATAGTAATCTATTGGGACAGATGCGACAGTTTGGAAAACACCCTTTTTAGAGACAGCGAGAAAACGTATTATTTATTTGCCAAGGCCCCTGAGACTCTTATCAGCACTAACGGATCTGTAGTTCTTTATAACCACACGAATGGAAAAGGAAAGATAGAAGATGCCGTCTTATATAATTCAAGCGATGCCGTAAACAACAATGGATATGGAAACAAAAAGAGCGAAGAGAGCGCGAAATATATTATCAGCATTGAGCAGTGGAATGGAGAGAGCGTGAAAAGCGACCAGATAACATCCTCCCGCACACTTGCACGCTACTATCCGTACGAAGATTCTAATAGCGCTGATGATTTTTATATCACAAAAGCAAGAAACAGCACTTTCGGCTATCCAAATACGAATGTCAAATATGAGCCTTTATGAAAGTCTCTAAAACCGATGAAGAAGCAGATCCCATTCTCTGCGCTACGACGTTTCCCTTATCTAAAATCAGCATTTTAGGAACAGAGAGGACAGAGTATTTCAAACACGTATCCACAGCGTCCTTTATATCCATCTTATAAAAAGTCAAATCATCTGAATACTGGCTCTCAAGGTTTTCCAGCGATCTCTCTGCAAAAAGGCATGGAACCTGAAGCGGCGAATAAAAGAACAAAAGAACCTTCTTCGGGTTTTCTACAACTTTATTTTTCAAATCTTCATCCTTAATATTTTCCATAAACGAACTCCTAATCTAATTATAATATTAATTTGTCTACTCAAAAAGGAAAGAAGAGTGAAGTTGTATGTTTTTTCTTTAAAATTATGAGCCGCAATTGCGGCCCTCTCAATCATACTGATAGAAGAATACGGATTCAGAAACCTTATCAGCGGTCTTCTCCTCGTCAGAGAGGCTGAACTCCTCTTCATCCTTATTTCCTCTTTTCTTTCTTTTGAATTCGATATGCTGACAGACGATTTCATAGCTTTTTCTCTCGCTTCCATCTTTTGCTGTCCATTTCGAACATCTTAGACGTCCGAGAACCCTTGCCCTCATGCCGCACTTCAATATAGGCATGATCTTCTCTGCAAGATCTCCGAAAGCAATGCATCCCATCATCAGCACATCATCCTTCGTCTCACCTTGATCACTACGGTAAACCCTATGATTTGCAAGATCAAATTTCACCATGCTTCCCCAGCTCTCGCCTAAAGGAGCAGTTACGACAACTTTGGGATCTGATAATAGATTCCCTTCTAAAAGAATACTGTTAAGATGATTCATACTTCATCCTCCTATATTCTTAGTGAAAAAAAGACGCAAATGTGTAAAAATATTTGACATGAAAGTCACAATTTTATCTTTAGGAGGCTCTATAGTAGCCCCAAACGGTGTCGATACGGCGTTTTTAAAGGAATTTAAAGCTGCAATCGAAAAATTTTTAGATACTCACGAAGAGGACAAACTAATACTCACAGTCGGCGGAGGAAGCCCTGCAAGAGTTTATCAGAGTGCAGCAAGAGAGATTGACGACAGCCTAGATCCAAGCCTTCTAGACTGGCTGGGAATCAGGGCAACGCATCTAAACGGAACTCTAATTAAAACGATCTTTTCTTCTTACGTCGAAGATGAGCTTGTAACAGATCCTACCATCGACATTCCTTTTAAAGGAAGAATCCTTGTCGCTGCCGGTTGGAAGCCAGGATTTTCAACAGATACGGACGCAGTATATCTAGCAAAGAAATTCTCATCAAAAAAAGTCGTTAATTTAAGCAATATAAAAAAGGTATACACGGACGATCCTAAAAAGAATCCGGATGCAAAACCGCTTGATCACATCTCATGGGAAGACTTCATTAAGATGGTCGGCGACGAATGGAGCCCAGGAAAGAACACCCCATTCGATCCAATAGCTTCTAAAATTGCTAAAGAAGAAGGCATGAGCGTAATCTGCGCAGATGGACGCAATATTGAAAACCTCATAGCAATATTGGAAGATAGGGAATTTATCGGAACGACGATCTCCTCTTAAGAGAGAGAAAATAGTCGTTTACCTTGGCAAAGTTCTCAGGAAAGGGAACGTCTTTTCTAAAGTCTGGAATCCATAAGATTTCATCCCCCCTTTCCTGCATGAAGCCATCATCTATCTCAAGAATCTCAAGCAGCTCAATAAGACTGTCATATTCGTCGTCACTCATTTTGCTGAAACTCAAGTCTCCAAGAGGAGGAACGAACTGAACCATCAAAGATAAGAAGAAATTATCTTTGTAATGCTTTGCAAAATAAATTAGGAATTCCTTTGTCGCCTCTATTGTCCCAGGAAATACCAAATGCCTTAAAATCGTCCCTTTTATTTTATCAAGATCGGTGCGTGGATGTTTTTTCTTTATGTAATCCATAACAGGAATAATTGAATCGGCATATTTTTCTTTACCGCAAAACACGCTGCACACCTCTTTTGACAGGCTCTTGCAATCAAGAAGATACAAGTCGATAAGGCTGTCGATCTCTTCAAGCGCCTCAGGACGCTCATATCCTGATGAATTCCATACCACAGGAATGCTCAGCCCCTCTTTTTTAGCTTCAATTAAAGCCTCTTTTATTGATGGAATAAAGTGCGTACCTGTTACTAAATTCAAAGAACTAGCTTTCATCTCTTCAAGGCTGAGCATTAAATTTTTTAGCTCTTCAACGCTTACACTAAAGCCCATATTGCTTCCATCGCTTCCGCTGATCTGCCTGTTCTGGCAGTATCTGCAGTGAAGAGGACAGCCGGAGAAGAATATCATGCCGGAGCCATGCTCTCCTACAAGAGGTGGCTCTTCCCCCTTATGAAGGCCAGACCATGCGATTTTCACATCGCTAGATGAATTGCAAATTCCCCTCTGTCCTTTCGTTCTATCGACATTGCACATATTAGGGCATAGTACGCAGTTCTTATAATCCACTTTCTACCTCGCTTTCATAATACAAAAAAAGATAAGATTGGCAAATATTGCTTTAGTTAGTCTTTGTTGCAAAATATTTAACCCTTATCTCTAACAGTCTTCACAGACTAAGGACTTGGCAGCGGGAATGAGTAGAGAAAATTTGAAAAAAAAAGAGATTTATTTTAAAGTCATTTTTATGTTAGCATTGGCTAAGGAACTAATATGAGACAGACAAAAATTATATGCACTATGGGTCCATCCGTTGATAGCGATGAGAAGATCAAAGAGCTGATGCTCTGCGGAATGGATGCTGCCAGATTCAATTTCTCACATGGCTCCCACGAAGAGCACAAAGTGAGAATGGACAGGATAAAACGAATAGCGAAAGAACTTAATTTGGAAATTCCTTTAATATTAGATACGAAAGGTCCAGAAATAAGACTCAGGGATTTTGAAAAAGGATTTGTAATTCTTGAAGACGGACAGACCTTCACATTATATGCAGATGAGAATGTTGTTGGAAATCAAGAAGGATGTTCGGTTACGTTCCCATATCTAGCCGAGGACATTAAAGAGGGAGATGAAATCCTAATCGATGACGGCCTTGTATCTATTACAGTCAAAGAAATAAAAGGACAGGACATAATATGCAAGGTGAAAAACGGAGGCAAGATTAGCAATCATAAAAGCATCAACGTTCCAGGAGTTGAAATCGATCAGAACTATATCTCAGAAAAAGACAGAAAGGATATTCTCTTTGGAATCGAAAACGATGTCGACTATATTGCAGCAAGTTTCGTCAGACGCGAGGACGATGTTAAGAAACTCAGGAAATTACTAAACGTCAATGGCGGCGAAAAGATTAAGATCATAGCCAAGATCGAAAATCAAAGCGGAGTTGAGAATCTCGATAAAATCATAGAAATTGCAGATGGCGTTATGGTTGCGCGCGGCGACATGGGTGTCGAAATTCCATTTAGAGAACTTCCAAGCATTCAAAAGAGCATAATTGAAAAATGTTATAAGAAAGGAAAACTAGTAGTAACAGCGACTCAGATGCTTGAAAGCATGACAGAACATCCTAGGCCCACAAGAGCTGAAGTATCGGATGTTGCAAACGCAATCTATGATGGAACGACCTGCCTCATGCTATCAGGAGAGACAGCAGCAGGAAAATACCCTGTGGAAGCCGTAAAGGCGATGGCTGCAATTGCAGAATATACGGAGAATCAGATAGACAATAAGGAGAGGTTCTTCTCTGCTCAGCTTAAGCTTAATGAGGACATACCTAACACAATAGCATCAGCAAGTGTAGATGCCTCCTACTTCCTAGATGCAAAGGCGATAATCTGCATGTCTGCAACAGGAAGAACTGCCCTACTCACTTCATTCTACCGCCCAGAGGCTCCGATAATCGCATGCGTAACGGATGAAAAGGCATGCAGGCAGCTCAGGCTCTATTTCGGAGTTTATCCAATCAAGGCTCCATATACAGAAAGCCAGGATGAGATGTGGAAGAACTCAATCAAGCTATCCCTTAGTACGAACATAATAGAAAAGGGAGAGCTTGCAATAATAATTAAAGGCAGCATGACAGGCTATCAATACGCCGACACCATGCAAATAACATATCTATAAGTTAAAAAGGCTGTGTTTTACAGCCTTTTATTATTTCTTTTTTTAATTATTATTTTAAACATTTAATTCCGATTTCAGATTAAAATAAATTTATAAAATTGCTAACTTCTTCTTCTAACCTTTCTCTTCCTTCTCTTAGTAGCCTTTTATAGTCGGCTATCTTAACTCTTTGGCCTACAACATCGGTAATGAGCTTGAAAGCTGCGACAGGTATTGAAAAAGAGGAAGCAGAAAGCGCGACAGAATAGGCTTCCATATCGCCGGCATCTGCCTCTTTTATAGCAGATGTAAAAAATGTCGAAGATGATATTAGAGTATAATCATCAGAACCTGAAAGCCTTATTTCTTTTAAAGTAGAACCATCCTTTCTAAGCGTCGAATAAAGCGGAAGGCGATAGGCAGTGAGATCCTGATCTCTGTTTAAAACGCGAGAAAATGATACGACAGAACCGACTTTTAATTCGCTATTCATAGCTCCCGCGCTTCCAACGCTTATTACAAGATCTGGAGCGTATTCTATTATCGCCCTTGTACTCTCTATTGCAGAAAGCGTTAGGCCAACACCCGTTGCAACTTTCAAATACCTATCAGATTTAAAGCATTTGAGCTCTTCCATGCTAGAGGCTACGATTAAGGTTTTCAATACAGGCTCCTAAGATCATTCATTACCGACGAAAGGTTTATTCCAAGCCGCCTTTCCCTTTTTATCTCTTTGTTATAGCGAATGGCCCTTGTAGTTATTTCTCCGCTAAGGCGGGCAGAAGGAAAGAACGAATTCTCAGATAACAAAAGAGAAATCAACAAAGATGCAAAAAGATCTCCAGATCCTGGGTAAGAGACATCAAGATCTTCATATGAGAATATCCTGATTTCCTCACTATCATATGCGACGTTTGCAAGCTTTCCTATCTCAAGAGGCACAGATGTGACAACTCCCTTCTTAGGGCCGAGAAGCTTCAACTCTTTTATAAGAGCGTTAACATCCCTGTTGTTATAGCTCTTCTTTATATCCTGCCCTGTCAAGAAAGATGCCTCGCTTAAATTCGGCGTGATTATATCGGCACTCTCAACCAATTCTCTAATGGCATCAACAAGGTCTTCTCCAAGCCCTTGATAAAGCTCTCCTGAATCTGCAAAAACAGGATCTACTAATGAGAGTGCGTTCTCTTTTTTTATTATCTCTTTTACGCTTTCTGCGTTCTCTGCTCGTCCTAAATACCCCGAATAAATGGCATTAAAAGAATAGCCGTAGCTTTTGATCTTCTCATAATAGCTTAAAAGCAAAGAGCTCATATCATGATAGATTAAGTCGCTATAGCCATCGCTTTGAGTACTAAGGATTGCAGTAGGAAGCGAAAACACTTCAATGCCCATAGCCTCTGCTACCGGTAGCACGATAGAGAGGCTTGACTTTGAGTATAGGCATAGATCATGTATTGCAATAAGACTCTGCATTATGCCATGCATCCTGCAATAGCTGCCCCATACACAGGGCTATCTGGAACGTTTACTATTTTCACATATCTCTTATGCTTCTTTTCAAGTATCTCGTTGAGATACATTCTTGTATAGAACTCAAGACGCTCTGTCTTATAGAACGTCGTACCGTCCGCATTTATGATAACAGGATAGCGTGGAAGAAGGCCTTCTCCGCTCTTTAATACTGCGGCTGTCAAGTTTATAGCAGTAAGCTTTGCGGCACGCTCGATTATCATATCAAGGATCTTATAAAGAGCGCTCGCATCTTCTTCATTATCAATCAACGACACAAGTACGTAATCCTTATTGTGGCACATCTCAAGATAGTTAGACATGTATGTTGTCGAAAGCGTTGGAATCTTTGCAAACTTTTCGCCAAAGGAGGCAGAAAGAACTCCCTCTTTAATTGCTACTTCGATTACCTTATGGCTAAAAGGTCCAAGGTATGCGCCGCTTATAGCCTTTTCAAAAAGATAGAGATCTGGATCTTTCGTACTCTTTGTAAACATCTCATCGATGTCACCAAGCCTTATCTTCATATTTCCAGACTCGACGTTAATTATTTGTTTTGCATTCTTATCTGCGGCATCGATCTTCTTTATATTGCAATTGTTCTCAGCATAAGCCGTATTCGTTCCTGTGCCAAGAATGAAGCCTATATAGCTTGACGCCTTGTCGAAACACTTTGCTTTTGTAGCAAGAAGGGTAGCAACTGTGTCGTTTACAACGCTGACGCTTTTTTTAGATACGTCATGTCCGCGAGATGCAAGTTCTTCAAGAAGAGACGCGCCAAGCCTCTTTCCAATTACTTCAGGAGCCTTTATTTCCTTTGAGAACATAATTGGTATTCCATCATGATCTTCCGTAATCTTTGCAGCATATGAAAAACAGAATCCTATCTTATCGCTCTTGTCGATTAAACGCTCAACGTTATCTGCAAGCGTAGAGAAAAACTCCTTTGCACTTACAGTCTCTTTTACCCCTGGCATTCCGACCTTTTTAAAGTCGCTGATCTCAGGCTCAAGATTATCATTGAATGTTACAAGGCAGGTTCTGAAGTTCGTTCCCCCTGCATCAAGTACAATTACCTTGTCTCCTGCCTTTATGGAACTATCTAAGCCGCAGAATGTAGGAATCATCTGAAGAGAGCTCTCTTTACCGGCAAGGCCGTTATCCATCTCAGTTAGAAACTGATTTAATATTGCATCATCGTCTATGCAAGACGCGTCAATCTTATGTCGTTTTAGAAAGTCTTCTACGCTATTTTTCATCTCAACCTCCCTAATAGGATATTTCAAAGGCGTCTATGCTCATTAGTTCGCCGTTTATCCTTAGATTCTCTGAGTATACAGTAATCTTTCCAACTTCTCCACTTCTAATTTCAATTTCACCTTCAACAATCAAAGACTCTCCAAGTTCGCTTGAACCTACTAATAATGAAATGCTTAGAAGTACTTTTCCGTTCGGCCAAGATGTAGCATCGTCTATCGTGATATCAGAAAGATCTATCTCTACAGTCCCATCTAGTATTACCTCTCCTTTCTCATATCCAGATGCTTCAAGATACCCGATTGCAAGAGTTCTGATAGGATCCAGAGGAATATCGCCCTGGCTCAAAAACGACTCATACCATCTTTTTTCCCTAAATGGTGAAAACTTAAGGGATTCAAGATATGACGATAAATCCGATCTGACAAAACTAATCTTGCTTGGAAGTATCGCTTCGCCGTATTCAAACTGTACGCCCTGAAGAGACAGAGGCGGATCTGAAAGTGCTGCAGAAACGGCAGAGATAGTCCCGTCTAACGTAGAATGGAGCGCAATATCGGCCTCCCGGATGCTGATAGCGCTAATAAATGAGCAACAGAAGACAAATAGAATGATTAAAGAAATCGCTTTCTTTTTCATTTGTCCTCCACACAGAAAAATAATAACATCGTTTATTTAATTGTCAATGCATTTATTGTCTTCTCAACCTCAGCTTGGCTCTCACCTACCATGATAGCAACAGCGCGCAGCGGCATATCAAGCGCCATAGCCATCATCATCCTGCTCATTCCGTCGTTTCTATCTTTAAAAGGTGCTGTATACTTGTCGATTAAAGGCTTAAAAATCTCTTTTGCCCCTTCATCTTCAAGTACATCACGAAGGGTTGAATTCATACTGAGTTTTTCATCCTCTTCTATAATGGGGAGGCTATTATTTTCAAAGAGAAGAGAGAAATCGTCTCCAGGGTGCCAAGGCATAACCTGAGGATCTTTATTTCCCTTTACATGAACGTCAGAATAAAGCCTATGATCGCGAGATGATGAAGAGGCATAAATCCTGTAGTTTCCATCTTCGATATCAAATCTCTTTAAAGGAACTGAGTAGTAAGAGAAAGAATCAGGAGTAAGAATTATCTCAACTTCCACCTCTTCGCCTTTCTTTATAAATACCTTTTTAAATCCCCTGAGCTCGCGTTTTGCTCTGAATATTTTGCTTTCAGGCATCTCAACATAGATTTGAACTACTTCAGCACCATCTGCTGATCCTATGTTTTTAACCTTAACACATACTTTAAATTGATTTTCGCCAATTTCGTTCACATGCATTTCGCTATACTCGAATTTCGTATAGCTTAAGCCAGTGCCGAACGGAAACAGCACATCTTTATTAAAATAGTCGTAATAACGGTAGCCGACTAAAATAGATTCCTCATATAGCACGTTTTTTCTGTCGGTAGCAAAATTCAAATAACACGGCGTATCTTCAAGCGAAAGCGGAAATGTCTCTGCCAGCTTTCCTGATGGATTGACATCCCCTGCTAGTATGTCAGCAGTCGCTTCTCCTGCAGCCTCTCCTGGAAGATATGCAAGTAAAATTGACTTCACTTTATCCTTCCAAGGCATTAAAAAGGCAGATCCTGCATAAATGACTACGACAACATTCTCATTGACTTTCAAAGCCTCTTCTACAAGTCTGTTATGGCTTTCAGGAAGGTTTAAATCCTTTCTGTCAAATCCTTCGCCTTCTATCTCCTCTGTCAGTCCTATGAAAACGATAACGGCATCCTTCCCCCTTGCATCATCAACGTTTTCACTGTATGTAACTGAATATCCTTTCTTTAAAAGTTCGTCATATGGAGAATCGACATAGTGGCTGTTTATCTGACTTGAACCCGATCCTTGATATCTTGGCTTTTTAGCAAAAGGACCAATAACAGAATAAGTTTTATTCTTATCAAGAGGAAGAAGCGAATCTGCATTTTTAAGAAGAACCATAGAACCAACTGCGATCTTACGAGCTATCTCATGATGTTCTTTTATATCATATGTCGTGTTTTTCCTATTCTTTTTTGCGTTAAGAGCAAGTCTTATAATTCGAAGGCAAACCTTATCAAGATCCTCTTCTTTCAATGCACCAGATTGTACAGCTCTTATAACCTTTAAGACGTTATCCTTATTAGGCCCAGGCATTTCAACGTCAAGTCCCGCTTTAATTCCTTTAACCCTGTCGTTCATAGCGCCCCAGTCTGTAACGACAAGGCCTTTAAAGCCCCATTCGTCTCTCAGCTTATCGTTTAAAAGCCATTTGTTATCAGATGAATATTCGCCATTAATCATGTTATAAGAACACATGATTGTAGATGGCTGGCTATTTTTCACAGCAAGTTCAAACTGTTTTAAATAGATCTCGTTCATCGCCCTTAGATCTACAACAGAGTTTGAAACGAATCTCATCTTCTCCTGATTATTAAGCGCAAAATGCTTTAAAGACGTTCCAACGCCGTTCTTCTGTATTCCGTTTATAAGGGCTGATGCTGCTGATGAAGCAAGAAGCGGGTCTTCGGAAAAATACTCGAAATTTCTTCCGCAAAGCGGGCTGCGTTTTATATTTGCACCAGGGCCAAGTATGACGTCAACCGACTCGCTTAACGCCTCTTGCGCTATCGCATTACCCTCTTCTTCTATAAGTTCAGGATTCCAAGATGATGCAGAAAGACAGGCGGGAGGGAAACACGTCGCCTTTACGCTTTCGCTTGATCCCATCTCTTTTCCAATCTCTTTCTGTTTTCTTACCCCGTGAGGGCCGTCAGTTACTAAAACGCTATCAAGGCCTAGCCTATCTATAGACTCGAAATGCCAGAAGTCCTTTCCAACCGTTAACATCGCCTTTTCTTCAAGGCTTAATTCCTTCAAGATGTCAAATTCGTTCATGATTATGATGATAACATTAAAAAATTAAAAGTGAAAAAATTTTGCCTGCAAAGCGCAGGCAAACAATTAAAGCTTACTGTAACTCTCGTCGTCCACTTCCTCAAGCCATTCATTCTTAGTGTCTTCACCAGGAACTTCTACGGCAAGATGAGCAAACCAGCTGTCTTTCTTAGCACCATGCCAGTGCTTTACACCTGCAGGAATTACTACTACATCGCCAGGCTTTAAGCTCTGAGCTGGCTTTCCCCATTCTTGATACCATCCCTCACCGTCAGTACAAAGAAGGATCTGTCCGCCGCCCTTTGTCGCATGATGGATGTGCCAATTATTTCTGCATCCTGGCTCGAATGTGATGTTTTCAATGCCAACGCTATCTGTTGTCAGCATATTCAAATAGCTTTGACCTTTAAAGAATTTTGCAAATGCCGTATTCTCGCTTCCGAGAGGGAATAAAGGTTTGAAATCCATAACATATCTCCTATTTTATTTACTTACCGACTCTGCGACTTTATTTAATATGTTTATAGCATTAAGGCTTCTTGGATATCCGATATAAGGAACCAAATTTAATATTACGCGCATCATGAAATCCTTATCGTTTCCAACGTTGAAATTACCAAGGGAATGCCCCATTAGCTGAGCCTCGCACCCTCCTTGGGCAAGAAGGAAGCAGAACGTTATCATCTCGCGTTCCCTGTCCGATAGTCCGCTTCTCGTGTAATAGTCGCCAAAGCAGTTTGCAGCAAGCCATCTGTTTATAATGCTCTTATTGACATTCTCTTTCATCTGAGGACCGAAGAAGGCAACCTGTTTTTCAAGCCCCTTTTCAAATCTGTCCTCACACGTCACAGTCTTTTGCGATGCAAGAGGAAGATGGATTTTGTGATTAATCATAATGTCGTTAGTTATCTCTAAAAATTCCCTAGTTCTTGCAAGCCCAAGATAATCCACGCTCTGATAGACCACCTCTTTTATAGCAACAGGATCAACGCCTTTTGAGAGTGCCTCGTCTAAAACGACCTTGAACTCCTCTTTTCCCATAGCCCCCATTGAACAAGCTAGAATTGCTAAATACCTTGTTCTATCATCAAGTTTTACTTCCTCATTATTTGCAACCTCGACATTTGCAAAATGTTCTGCTGTCTCTAAGAATTCTCCATCGGTCTTATATAAGTCCATTTTATCCTCTCTAAAGCTTCAACTCTTTAACATACTCTTTAATGTCTGATGACGCTCTCAGCCTGCACGGCTCTTTCACATCAGCGCTTACAATCCTCTCAAGCCTCTCTTTTATCTTTCCCTTTCCGCTTCCGCCAGAAGTGAAAAATGGAACTATAGTCTTTCCCTTGAAATCATACGTTTCGAGAAAAGTATCAATGATCCTTGGTTCAACACCCCACCAGTTAGGAAAACCGATAAAAACCGTATCGTATTTAGACAGATCTAAATCCCATTTAATAAATTCAGGTCGCGCATTTTCATCCTTCATTTCGATAGTGCTTCTGCTTTTTTTATCTGTCCAATCGAGATCCATATTGCTGTAAGGAACAACAGGAACAATTTCAAACAGATCTGCTTTTGTCTCATCGCTTATCTTTCTAGCAACGCTCCCGGTTACTCCGCTAGCAGAAAAATATGCAACTAGTATCATTTCTCCTCCTTCAAAAAACATAGGCACGCCTTATAAACAAAGTCTTTTATTCTCTCTTTGTGAATAATGATTCCTGCCTCCCTCATTGCCTTCTCTTGCTTTTCAGTAATCTCGGCATAAGGATAGACGCCGAATACGAACGGGAAGAAGAGATAGAGAAAGTTTTCACATTCCTCTTCACTGTAATTGAAGAACTTCTTTAGAATGGATGAGACCTCATCCAAAGCGGCTTTATAAGACCTTTTCAAATCCAAAAGAAACAGATATCGGCTATTTTCTTCCATGTCATAAAGGTTCATAGTAAGAAGCTTCAGCATCATTTCTGATTCACCTAACGAGTCTGATACAAGAGATGCGAAATCAGCTCTGCTTAGCCTTTCATGATCCTCTCTGATTTTCTCGAGTTTTACTCTCCACTTATCATACTCCTCTTTTAAAATCGCTAAGAAGATCTCTTCTTTCGTTTCAAAATAATTGTAAATGGATGGGCGTGTAAAAGATGTGTCTGATGCAATGTCTTTTATCGTGATCTCTTTAAAACTTTTTACCTTATACAGCTTCCTTGCAGATGCTATAATCTCATTTCTTCTTGTCTCTTCTAACTGTTTAGATCGTGCCATATTTTTTCCTGACGCAGTGTCAACAATAATATAATCCTATCCTGACACCGCGTCAACAATTACTGCAAAATAAAGGTGCTACCAAAATTATGATTGCCAAGGGAAAAACTAGCAATAGATGCAAGAAACTTATAGAAATAATGAACTTTTATTTTTCTTATTTCATAATGTATAATAGTTGCATCAAAAAAAATCGCAAATGCGAAAAATTTTAGGATGAAAAAATGGAAATAAAGAGAAACCAATATCTAGACAAACTTATTTCTTCGAGAAAGAACGGACTTATCAAGGTAATTACGGGAATTAGAAGGGTGGGAAAGACATACCTTCTTTTTCATCTTTTCTACAATTACCTATTAGAAAGCGGAATGAAGAGAGAGAATATTATCGCACTAGAGCTAGATCGTTTGGAGAACAAACAACTTAGAAGTGCCGAAAACCTTTATTCTCATATTCTTGCAAAGGTAAAAAGCAATGATGAATATATTATCTTGATCGATGAAATACAACTCGTCCCTGATTTCGTTGAGATTTTAAACTCCCTACTCCATTTAGATAATATTGATGTCTATGTAACTGGTAGCAATTCCAAATTTCTCTCATCCGACATCGTAACAGAATTCAGAGGGCGTAGTAAGGAAATTCATATTCTACCGTTAACATATTCCGAATTTATTTCTGTTTATAACGGAGAGAGACGAAAAGCACTGCGCGAATATTTCACTTACGGAGGGCTACCTATTGCAGTCCTAACAAAAGAACATAAAGAGAAAGCCGATTATCTAAAGAGTCTTTATCGCCTAGTATATATTAAGGATCTTGTAGAGAGAAAGCATATTAAAAATCCAGATAACCTCTCTGAAATTATTTCTGTCCTTGCATCCCAAACTGGATCGCTATCGAACTCAACGAAGATTGCAAATACCTTTTTAAGTGAAAAAAGGATAAAAATCTCATTAGATACTATCAATAATTATATAGACGACATTATTGATGCGTTTTTAATTACACCTGTAAATCGTTTCGACATAAAAGGAAGAAAACATATTGGAGCACTTAGAAAATACTATTTTGAAGATATCGGACTTAGAAATGCAATGCTCGATTTTAACCAAATTGAATTCACGCATATCATGGAAAATGCAATATTTAACGAACTTAGATCCCGTTCTCTAGAAGTAAATGTCGGAGTCGTTGAGTTCAATTACACGAATAACTATAATGCTCGCTCAAAAGGACAGCTTGAAATAGATTTCTTAGCAACTGACATGGATCGTAAATACTACATACAAAGTGCATATAGCATCGAAGAAAAGGCTAAAAAAGAACAAGAAGTAAGGCCATTTAAATATTTAAAGGACTCTTATAAACGCATTCTTATTGTTGCTGACGATGTAATTCCACACTACGATGAGACAGGAGTATTTATTATAAACGTAGAGGATTTCCTCCTTGATAAAAACAGTTTAAACAAATAGCGGGAAAGTGCACCTTCCCGCCACAAATCATATTCATCTAGATGAAAACTTAGCAATCTCTTTTTCAGCTTCTTTTTCATCAACCTTTCTTAAAAGGATGAAACCTACGGCGAAGAGGATTACAAGAGATATTATTCCGTATCTCTGATCTCCTGTTATAAGAGTCACTATTCCAACGAGGAAAGGTCCGATAATCGCAGCAAACTTTCCAAGCATATTGAAAAATCCATAGAACTCCGATGCGCTTTCCTTTGGAATAAGCCTCGTATAGTAACTTCTTGAGAGCGCCTGTATGCCCCCTTGGAAAAGTCCGATTGCGCAAGCAAGGATGTAGAACTGACTTACTTTTGTCATGAAAAAGCCGATTAAGGCAATTAACGCATATGCACCTATTGCTATTAAAATCGCCCTTTTCACCCCGATTTTACGTCCTATGATGTTATATAGAATTGCAGATGGGAATGCTACGAACTGCGTAATTAAAAGGGCTACGATAAGGCTCTCTGCAGGAAATCCTAATGCCGTACCATAGTCGGTCGCCATTCTTATGATAGTATCGACTCCATCTATATAGCACCAATAGGCAACTAAGAATAGCGCGGTATTCTTTAAATTTTTCAGACTCTTTAAAGTATCCTTTATCTGAGAAAAGCCTTCCTTTGTCGCATCTTTTAAACCGATCTTCTCTCCTTGAGGCTCTTTTACAAATAAAGCAAGAGGGATAGTAAAGACAAACCACCACCCGCCTACCATAACAAAGCTAATCCTTATTGCCGTGGGGCCGTCCTTTATGCCAAATGTTTCAGGCATCAAGTACATAAGAACGTTCAGCAAGAATAGAAGGCCACCGCCTATATATCCTAGGCCGTAACCGAGAGAGGAAACGAAATCTACCTTCTTTTCACTCGCAATTGTTGGAAGCAGGCTGTCATAGAATGAATTGGCGCTAGCAAAACCGATGTTTGCAAGAACATATAAAATTACAGCAACCGGCCACTGCCCCATTTTTACAAACCAAAGGCAGCCTGTCATCACGGCCCCTAGGAAAGAGAAGAATATCAAAAATTTCTTTCTATAGCTTCCCTTATCGGCAATAGCTCCAATGACAGGAGCCATTGCGGCAACTAAAATACTTGCAATGCTGTTTGCAAGTCCCAAATAGAAAGTGCTTGTAGCACTATTTGCTCCGTATGCCCAATACTGGGAGAAAAAGATTGGGAAGAACGCAGCCATTACAGTAGTTGCAAACGCGCTGTTCGCCCAATCGTAAAAAGCCCATGAAATGATTTCTTTTTTATTATCTTGCATATTATCTCCAAAAGAAGAATAAATTATCGATGTAAAAACTTCATTACAAAAAACCCTAAATTTAAATAAATTCTAACTAATCTGCACTATCAGATAGAAAAAAATAAAAAATTTAATGCTTTAAGAAATTGACATACGCACATAATGAAAATTATAAAAAAGACAATAATTCATTTTGGCAAATAACCGAGGGTAGTGATGAAGGGATTTATTTTTACGATTATAGCAGTGGCAGTATTGCTTTTAATTATTTTCTCTCCAATAATAGGCTTGCATATGTTAGACAAGTTTCTTTTCGGGTAATGCATGAAAAGAGCACCGCTTGATTAGCTATCAACATTTTCATTTCTCATAATCTAAGAA
The DNA here is from genome assembly GCA_949289305.1 of uncultured Spirochaetales bacterium. Taxonomy (GTDB): domain Bacteria; phylum Spirochaetota; class Spirochaetia; order Sphaerochaetales; family Sphaerochaetaceae; genus Ornithospirochaeta. The sequence goes on along the minus strand of CASENB010000026.1, from coordinate 33,304 downwards.
ATATATTCTACTAAAATTTCAACTTCTAGAAATTTTTGCTATTATAAATAATATGAATTACGCAAAATCGATACTCTGGTACGATCTTGAGACCTTCGGCCTCAATGCCCGTGTGGATAGGATTGCACAGGCTGCATTAATTAGAACCGATCTTGATTTAAATATAATAGAAGAGCCTGTCATACTCTATTCAAAACTTTCGGATGACTATCTTCCAAACCCTGAAAGCGTGACAGTTACTGGAATCACGCCGCAATATGTAAATGAACACGGACTTAGGGAATACGAGTTCATAAAGAAAATAAATGAGATGTTCCTAGTTCCAGGTACTGTTGTAGCCGGTTTCAACAACGTCAACTTCGATGACGAGTGCATAAGATCGACCTTATATAGGAATCTCTTCGATCCGTTTGAAAGGGAGTACAAGGAAGGAAGGAGCCGCTGGGATATCATGAACCTTGTACGCGCCACAAAGGATTTAAGACCGGATGGAATAAACTTCAACATTATTAATCCTGAAACAGGATACACGAGTTTCAAACTTACAGACTTAACAAAAGAAAACAACATCGAACAGGTAGGAGCTCATGATGCGCTTGTAGATGTAAGAGCCACTATCGAGGTTGCAAAACTAATTAAGACGAAACAGCCCAAACTATATAATTATGCGTTTACGCACCGCTTTAAAAACGAAGTATGGAACGTTTTAAAGCCGATGAGCCACAACATCATACTGCATACGAGCGCCGCATATGTTTCCGAAAGAGGCAACACCCATCCACTTTTAACACTTATGTCTAATAAGGACAGAGGAAATGAAGTCTATTGCTTCGACCTTACAAAGGAGATTCCTGAAAGTCTTGAAGGATTTGAAGATCTACGAGATGCTGGGATCGTTAAGATTCTTGCAAACAAGTGCCCATTTGTCGCAGAGCTAAAGGTGTTAGATAAAAAAAGCGAAGAGCGCCTCGGCTTTACAAAGGAAGAGGTCATTGCCAAGGCAGAAGATATAAGGAAAAACCACCGTTATCTGTTTGACATCGGCAAATACATAGGGCAGAAAAAGGACTATGAGGCAGAAAGCGACTGCGACTATACGATATACGACCGCTTCATGAGCGATGCAGATAAAGAGAAGCTCAGCAGAATAAGGAAATTAAAGCCAGAAGAGATGCTTAAGAGCGGCGAGTATAATTTTGAAGATGAAAAATATCACAAGATGCTTTGGAGGATGGTTGCAAGAAACTATCCTGAAACATTAAGTGAGAAAGAGAGAATGCAGTTTAAGAACTTCTGCGCATCACGATTGATAAATCCCCCAAGCAAGTATTCGCGTCCGCTTGAGTTATACCTCATTGAATGCAAGGAGAAACTCGACAGCATTGAAGTGAGCGCAAAAGACAAACTAATATATAAAGCGCTGTATGACTACGGGAAAGACTTGGAAAAAAGAATACTCTCATAATCCTTCTTGAAATGAGGATTCCCTCTTGTTGAGCCTTTTTTCAGCATCTTCGCTTACAAGGGCGACAACTAGTGCGACTGTAGGAACTGCGACAAGCATTCCGCCCACACCTGCAAGAGCTGCTCCGATAGTAATTGCAGCAAGCACCCAGATTCCTGGCAGTCCTACGGAAGATCCGACGACACGAGGATAAATAACGTTGTTCTCCGTCTGCTGCAAAATAAGGATGAAAATTAAAAATACAAGCGATTTTACAGGGCTTATCGGGAATATCATAATGGCTCCGATTATCGCTCCAATCCAAGCTCCTGCAATCGGGACAAGAGCGGTAACGCCTATTAAGGCGCCGATCGCAGGCGCATACGGCAGACGCAGCAAGAACATTCCTATCGCAGAAAGACTTCCAAGTATTATTGCCTCGCATACCTGTCCTACGAAAAACTTCTTATATATCGTATTCGCCTTGCTGAATACTCGAAGCGCGTTATCACTTCTTTTTCGTCCTAAATACGCATTCATAAGCCTCTTGAATGCGGTAATAATCTTTTCTTTTCCAGCAAGCATATAGAGAGCAAATGCAAAAGACAGTACGAAAGAGACAACAAGGCCAACTATCGAACCGACAAATGAGAAGACTGACGAGATAATCTCATCCTGCTTTTCATGAAGAAAAGAATTAAGGTTTTCAAGTGGCCTGAGATAGCCGTTAAGCTCTTCTATATACGGATCGAACCTGTCTGGAGCCATCTCAACAAGCTCTGATAAGAACAATGGAAGGCTCTCAACAAGAAGCGAAACTGAGTCTACAAAGCGTGGAATTATATAGGAAAAAAGCAGAGCAAGTATTATTACCGTAATTAAAATGGATGCCAGAATTGAAAGCACCCTCCTCCCCTTTTTCAATTTTGAAAATAGCTTCTTCTCGAAAAATGTCATAGGGATATTCAATATATAGGCAATCGCAGCACCTATTACGATACTTGTAACACTCGAAATAAGTTTATCTAAAAGGTTTTCTAAAACATAGTAATATCTGAATGCGAGAAACAGAATGAAAACTACTATGGCCGTGAATATTATGTTCTTCTTAAAAGTGCTCATTTTAGACTATCTTATACGATTTTAACTCCACGATAAATAGACAATAGACATCCGTCTATCCAAAAAGAAAAGAATTACTATATAATCAAGCGTTAGGAGAATTAAATGATAGAGAAACTTCCTGGATATAAAAAGCAGCTTGAAGAGCTTGACGAGAAGATTTCAAGCCCAGAAGTAATGCAAGATATGAAGAAATATAAGGAACTCATGGTAGAGCGTTCGCATATTGCTCCGATCGTTGAGAAGCTTGAAGAGATGGAGAATCTTGAAAATGCTAAGAAAGACGCCATCGAGATGCTCAAAGAGAGCGACAGTGAAATAGTTGAGATGGCTAAGGAGGAGATAAGCGACATCGAAAAGAAGCTCGAAAGAGCAGAAAAAGAGGTCAAGATGCTCCTCATTCCGCCAGATCCATTAGACGGGAAGAATATCATCATGGAAATAAGGGCTGGAACGGGAGGAGACGAGGCAGCCCTATTTGCAGCCGACGTATTCAGGATGTACAGCCATTATGCCGAAAGCAAAAGATGGAAGATTGAGATCATGAACTCAAACGAGACCGGAATCGGAGGGCTAAAAGAGATCGTGTTCTCCATAACGGGAAAAGACGTTTACGCATCATTACGATATGAATCTGGAGTTCATCGCGTACAGCGTGTTCCAGAGACAGAAAGCGGTGGAAGAATACACACATCCGCAATCACAGTCGCAGTACTTCCAGAGGCTGAAGAGACAGATATCGAGATCAGACAGGAAGATCTTAAAGTCGATGTTATGAGAGCGGGAGGCCCTGGCGGACAGTGTGTTAACACAACAGATAGCGCCGTCAGGCTCACCCACATTCCTACAGGCCTCGTAGTTATCTGTCAGGATGAAAAGAGCCAGATAAAAAACAAGGCAAAAGCGTTAAGAGTTCTTAGAAGCCGCCTTTACGAGATGGAAGAAGAGAAGAAAAGAAAAGAGAGAAGCGAACAGAGAAAGAGTCAGGTAGGATCAGGAGACAGATCGGAGAGAATCAGGACTTACAACTTCCCTCAAGGAAGGGTCACAGACCACAGGATCAATTTGACGCTTTATAAGCTTGATGCAGTGATGAACGGAGATCTTGACGACATCATAGAACCGTTAAAGATCGCAGCTGGTGAAGAAGCGCTTAAAGAAGCATGAAAATAATCGAGTTAAAAAAAATCCTCTTTGATAAGCTAAATACACTTGAAAACCCTCATTTAGAAGTGAGGGTTCTTCTCTCACATTATCTAAAGCTCAGTCAAGTCGAACTCATCACGAGGGACAACAACGAAGTAGATGAGTCTGACGTAAAAAGGATAGTAAGCGCATCAGAAAAGAGGCTTGATGGCATTCCTATGGCCTACATAACGGGAGAAAAAGAATTTTACGGACTTTCATTTCACGTTAATGAATCGACGCTTATTCCTCAACCCGACACGGAAATCCTCGTTGAGACCGCACTTGAACTCATAAAAGATAAGAAAAATCCAAAGGTTTTGGACATATGTACGGGATCTGGCGCAATCATAACTGCAATAAAACATAATCGCCCCGATTGCGACGCATGCTTTTCAGATATCAGCATAGAAGCTTTAAAAGTCGCCTCATATAACTATGAAAATATCATAAAGGAAAAAGGGAATGCGAAAGTATCTGATCTCTTCGAAGAATGGAGAGGATATAAATTCGATTTAATAACGGCAAACGCTCCCTACATAGCAAAAAAGTGGTTTTCATCACTTTCTAAAGAAGTTCTTTCAGAACCACAGCTTGCACTCCTTGGGCCTGATGAAGACGGACTTGGCCTGATAAGACGCATAATAGATGATGCGCATTCGTATTTAAAAAAAGGATCTGCCCTACTCCTTGAGTCAGACTACAGGCAGACAGAAGAGATCAGAGCCCTTTTAAAGAGGTCCGGATATAGTGAAATTAATACGAAAAAAGACTTATCGGGCCTAGAGAGGGTCAGCTACGGCCGCTTTTTCCTTGCTTAAAAATCAGTTCTGATTATAATTCTATCTATGCAGGAGATACCGAACAAAGAACTTGTAGATAAGTTCATAACAAACATAATCAGATTCCATTCAGAGGAAAAAGACAAAATAGCCTCTGCTGCCATCTATGCGGCGAAAAAACATGGAGATCAGAAGAGAAAGAGCGGAGAGCCTTATATCATCCACCCTTTGTCTGTAGCCGAAATCCTTATGAGCCTTGGAATGGATGCGGACACAATCTGCGCAGGCCTCCTGCATGACACGCTAGAAGACACGGACACGACCAGAGAAGAGATAGAGACCCTATTTGGAAAAGAAGTGGCGATAATGGTCGAAGGCGTAACCAAGATCAGCCACATTACAGATAACAAGAGCATACAGGAAGCAGAGACCATAAAGAAGATGTTCTTTGCAATGAGCAAGGACGTAAGGGTCATATTAATCAAGCTCGCAGATAAGCTTCACAATATGAGGACTGCTGAATTTCTTTCCCCTGAGAGGAAGAAAGCGTTCGCAGAGGATTGCCTAGACATCTTTGCTCCAATTGCGGACAGCCTCGGCATGTCCACTATAAAATGCGAACTTGAGGATCTTTCTCTAAAGGCGTTAAAGCCTGAAAGCTACGCATACATAAGCGAATACCTCCTTGAAAGAAAAGGAGAATACACCGCCTACATAAAAGGGGTTTCAAAAACGCTTGAGGAAGCCTGCAAGAAGGCAGGGCTTAAAAACGTCCAGATCTCAGGCAGAGTAAAGCACGCCTACTCGATCTATCAGAAAATAAAGAAGAGAAAGAAAGAGATCGATGAAATATACGATATTCTTGGAGTCAGGGTTATCTGCGAGACCCAGGTCGAGTGCTATACTATCTTAGGCCTTATACACTCAATATGGGTTCCTATAGAAGGAAGATTCAAAGACTATATCGCAATGCCGAAGCCCAACAACTACCAGAGCCTCCATACGACAGTTCTAGGACCTGGCGCGAAACATCTTGAAATCCAGATAAGAACGTTCGAGATGCATAAGACCGCAGAAGAAGGAGTTGCGGCCCACTGGTCCTACAAGGCATCTAGCGGAAGCGAAAGCGGCGTTTGGAAGACTGTAGACAGTATCAACTACAACAAGATCATCGCAAAGCTCAAGACATGGCAGCAGGAGATTGAGAAAAACGAAGATGATTTCATGGATGAGATTAAAAACGAGCTTCTGAAAGATTCCATAATCGTCTTTACTCCGCAAGGCCATGTAATAGAACTCCCTGTAGGTTCTACTGCACTTGATTTTGCTTTCAAAGTCCACTCCGAGGTAGGCATACACTGTTCAGGGGCAAGAGCCGACAACACGATAATACCGCTTAACAAGCCGCTTCAAAACACTCAGATTGTAGAAATTCTCACTAGCCCGAACGCACATCCAAATCAGGCGTGGCTTGAGTACGCATACACGCCGAATGCTAAAAAGAAGATCAAGGCATGGCTGAATAAGAACGAGAACACGAATATCGCACTAGCTCCGGCAAAAAAAGATGAGAAGCAAGCGCCAGCCCTTGCCGAAAAGCCTAAGACGATAATTCCTCATAATGGAGGAATAAAGTTCTTAAGCAAGGAAAAGAAAGGAACCGTAATAATCGGAAACAACTCAAACGTCCTCTTTGATTTCGCAAAGTGCTGCAATCCGGTACACGGGGATGACATTGTAGCATACATTACGAGAGGAAGAGGATATGTGATTCATAGAGCAGACTGTCCGAACTTGAAGAACATGAGCGAGAAAGACGTGAGGCTTGTTCCTGTCGAATGGGACGGAAAAGATCTTGTCAGAAGATTTAAAGTCCTTGCACGTATGAATGCAGAGCTTTTTGGAGAGATAGACAATGCTACAAGAAAGCATGGAGGACATCTCATTAGCGGAGAGCTCAAAGCAGACGGACAGGACCTTGAAGGAATATTCACGATATCATGCGACGATGAAGAGGCTCTAAAGAAAACGACGGCGGCAATCAGAGCAATTCCGTCTATTAAGAAGGTCGTCGGAGTCTAACCGTCCTCAAGGACCTTAATAGTCTCAGGCAAAAGCTGTTTCTTTCTTGAAAGCACTCCTGGAAGGTAATAGATTCCATTCTCTATCTTTTCATATGCGAACTTGTATTCCTTATCAAAAGGAGTTGTAAGAAGTACGGACTCCCCTTTAAATACATCCGTGACTAAAAGCATGGCAATGGACAGAGCGCTCTTATCTCTAAATGAAAGGAGAGCTTTCTTATAATCGTCCTTAAGCTCTTTTATCTCATTTAAAGAGGATACTTCAATCTGCCCTATTCCAAATTCAACGCCCTTTTCACTGTACTTTTTAAAATCTGCAGCGATCAAGGTCTCAGGATCTTTGCCTTTGATAGACGAAGATGAAGAGAATAAAGAGCGGTAAAATGAATCAAGATCTTCTATTTCGGCAATCTTTTTCAGCTCATTCGCAACAAAAACATCGTAGGCCGTGGTAGTCGGACTTTTAAGCATCACAGTATCGGCAACAAGTCCTGCAAGAAGTATCATGGCCGCAGTCTTATCAAGATCGACATGATATTTGTTATACTGCTCAAAAACGATCGTACAAGTAGATCCTACAGGCTCAGAGCAGATAAGAATCGGATTTTTCATCTTCGGAGCCGCAAGACGGTGATGATCAATTATTTCTAGTATGTCCGCCTCCTCTAGTCCAACTACAGACTGCTCGGCCTCATTATGATCCATCATGATTACCTTAGCCCTCGGCCTGTTTAAAAAACAGCGTCGCGTTATAAAGCCTTTGAACACGCCGTTTTCAAATACGCTGACACCCCTATTCTCTCCGTTTTGAAGAATAGACTTCACTTCGTCATAAAGAGTATCCATCTCAACTCTAGGGGCGTCTTTCACGCTTATAACCTGGCTTATCGGAGTAGAAAGCCTTAAAAGACGGAGGGTTTCAGAAGTATCCTCTTCAGATAGGTATACCATCCCATGATATGAAGAGAAGTCTATGTCTAAATTATTTACATCCTTGATTCCTGTCAGAATCAGACCTGCAAAATTATTTTTTATTGCATACTCTATATGTCTTTTTCTGTTTCCTACGACTAAAAGAGGAGGCTTTATGCAGTCCTTAACCCTCAAGCAGAACACCTCGTAGTCCATTGCGCCGACTACTATCTGAGCATCGAATGTAGGCTCTGCGCCACGCCTTAAGAAATGCCCCTCTATTACACGAGGAATGTTGTCCTGGCTTATAGTATAAAAAGGTCGGCCTTTATGGTTCTCCATTAAAAAGAACCTGTTGATATCGTCAACGCTGACAAGGGCTTTAAAAACGCCATCGTCAATTACTGGCACGACGGAAGGATGATATGTATTTAAAAGGCTGATAAGCTCATAGACGGGATCGCTCCCTGTTACGGTGAATGTCGGAGTCTTTATGATATCCCGGCTCTTTGCCTTAACATCCTTTAAGAGTTTTGGAATTTCAAGGCCTGCGAGATTAAACAGATACTTGACGTTATCATTCACATTGCCAAGACTTGCTGCGATATATTCGTTATCTTTATCGATTGTGTTCTTAAGGTTTGAATACGCCCATGCAGAACATATCGAATCCATATCAGGATTTCTGTGTCCTATTACATATACTTTAGCCATATTCTGATGTTAAATGATAAAGAGCAAAGTTTAAACAAAATTCTTAGTGTTCACTTTTATTTCATTTCGTTATAATCAAGGCATGAAGTGTGTATTAGCTAACGATCATGGAGCAGTAGAACTTGCAAAAAGAATCCTTACCCACCTAGAAGAGCGAGGAATCGAAGTTAAGTACCTAGGAGTTGCAGAGGAGATAAGCGTCGATTATCCAGATAAGGCAAAAGAAGCATCTGAAGAGTTTTTTAAAGGCCCTTACGACTTTGGAATTCTTCTTTGCGGCACAGGAATTGGAATATCGATAGCGGCAAATAAGATTAAAGGAATCAGGTGCGCATTGCTATCGGACACATATACGGCCAAGATGGCGAAAGAACATAATAATGCCAATATGATCGCTCTTGGCGGCAGAGTCAGTTATAAAGAAGATCCGCTTAAGATTATCGACAGCTATCTTGATGCGTCATTCCTAGGAGGAAGGCATCAAAGGCGCATCGATAAAATTACAGCATTGGAGAATTAAACATAATCCCTATAAGTTCCCCTTACGTAATAATCGAAGGTTACCAGGGAAAATGAGACTACGACTTTTTTATTAATAAAATCATAGCCGACATTTGTCTTAAGCAGCCTTTCCCTATGGCCTACTATCGGATTTCCAATCGTAAGGGGAGTTATTGAAAGATATATGCCAGCCCCCTGAAAATCGTCGAAAACGGTAAAAGAGTAGAACCCGCCTAGCGAAAGAAGCGTGTTAAGTCCTCCCCCTGCAACTTTGCTTGCAGTGCTCCTGTCAGCTAAAAGAGCGTACGTAAACTCCCCAAAAATCGTATTCTCGTCTATGAAATCGGGTGTCAGTTCCGTTCTTATTCCAATGGATGTCTCTAAACGCGATGTAAGGCCTACGTTCATCGCAAGGTTCAGCCTGAGAGAATCTTCTATAGTATAAGGCCCTTTATAATATCCATATGTAGAGTCAGCTCCAAATGAAAAAGATATGTCATAGTGATCTGCCGCATATAAAAAAGCGCTTAACGAAATTAAAATTATTACTAAAATCTTTTTCATACTTTCCCCTAGATAAAATAACTAAACTTCATTAGCCTTACCCCGTAGCCGACAGAAAAAGAATCGGCGTCTATCGTAATCATCGGAGTTAAGAACTCATATTCAAATTTCGTATCTCTGAAATTTATTAATGCAAGCTCTGCTCTGTAATACCAGCCGTCATCCATCATATATTCCGCTCCTATCTTTATCTTAGGACTATATAGGACGGGATTTACAAATAAAAAGGCATCAGTGCGTATGGAAAACGGAGAACTGGATAAATTAATGCTTACTCCTTCAAAGAGAGGGGATAGCACTATCTCCGCATCAAGCATTAAATAAGGATCGCTGAAAAACGACATTCCGACATCAGCGCTGAGCCCCGCATAATGAGCATCCTCGTTCATCTCGCCTATTCCGCCAAGTCCGTAAAAAAAAGAGAACGCATATAAAGGAGCAAGCACAATAAGCATTAAAGCGACTATCAAGAACTTCTTCATATCAGCCTCCGTAATAGACAAAGACATACGTTAACAGCGATCCGTCTTTTTGAAGCTTAACCGCATCTTCATAGCTTATCGCCTCAGAGCCATCGTCTACCCTGTCATAAAAATGTTCCTTGCTAAAGAGTGCAAACTCATAGCTGTCTATAACAAGGGAAAGTTCGTTTGAGAGCGTCATTGAACGGTAGTTGAAATTCGTAGATCCTATAACAGTATACCTAGAATCTACTATCATGAGTTTTTCATGCAGTAGAGGAAGGGATCGCCCTGCGTCCGATGGTGCGTAATAAAGAGTAGTCACAGCCTCCCTTAATTCGTCTATCTTATAAAGGACTCCGCTTAGATTCCTCGGTTCTACAGATAAAATCGCTGTTATCTCAACACCTCTGTCCTTCGCCCTCTTTAATGCAGAGAGCATGGCATCATCAAGCATCGGGACAAATGCGACAAAGAGAATCTCATCTTCTGCACTGTTAATCAAAGCAGAATACATATCGGCAACCTTCGTTACCCCTCCCGGTCCTTGATTGAACAGATACGACGGATATTTTCCTTCTCTTCCATCTTTATCAGCAAAAGATGATCTGTCGATCTTATCTACGGATGTGGAATTCCAAATAGAAACGAATTCATCTGTAAGTTCTTTTGCAAGCGTTGGCGAATTGAAAACATACATGCTGTCCCTCTGATTCTTCTCTTTAGAGCCCATTGAGATGTAATTGATGTTCATTCCGCCAATTACGGCAACTTCCCCATCAATGACGAACATCTTTCTATGCTCCCTCTGAATCAGATTCTGCGGCGCAATCAAATGTGTGGCAGTCAAAGGCGAATACTGCAGAAGATGAACTCCTCCATCCTTTAGAAAATCAAGAGGCGTCATGACGAATTTGGATTCCGTCATATCGAAACTTGATATCCCGTCTATCACCATATATACGTCAACCCCTTCCTGCGCTTTTTTAATAAGGGTTGAATAGAACGGCTCTAGTTCGGGAGAAGAAGAGCCAAGGAACGTCATGATCAATATATAATCCTCGGCTTTCTCTATTTCATCCGTTATCCTCTCAAGAAACTCCTCTCCGTTATAATAAGGAGTGGGAAGATCCGTCATTATTTTTGTCGACCCTACTGACAATAATTTCTCGTCAACGGTATACTCGCTGCTCATAAGCATATCGCTAGAAAAACTCTCTGTGCTGTTACAAGATGTAAGCAACATTAAAAGAGTTAAAACAAACACAATAATTTTCAACTTTATCCCCTTCAATCTTGCATAATAGTGAAGTAAAAATCCCTCTTAGGCAATATCTAAAAAACAATTACTTCCTACTTGTAGGGAAAATAAATGGATGAGGGAGAAGATCCTTGAAAAGATAGTCTTCCCTGTGGCCTTCTAAATCGACAAGGATCACCTTAGTATCCTCTTTCGAGAACTCTGAGAGAACCTGAAGACAAAGCGCGCAAGGAGGTGCTGGAGGCCAATCAGAAGAGGCTACAACAAGAAGATCAACGCCAATAAGGCCATTTTCACTTGTAAGTGCGGTCGTGATGGCATTACGCTCTGCACAGATCGTACCGCCAAATGATGAGTTTTCAATATTTGATCCTGTATAGATCTTACCGCTATTTGCGCTAAGAACAGCCGCACCAACCTTATAATTTGAATATGGAGCGTATGCCGCCTCTCTAGCCTTTAGAGCCATTCTGATACAGTTGTTGATTACCTCTGGCCTTATATCGCCTTTCGATGCTTTAATATAGTTCGCACCATATAAGACATCTTCGTCACGAGACGAGAAAAGATAGTCTTCAAGCTCTTTTGCAGTTTTTATGTCCTTTAATTCTGCTATGTCTTTTATTACTCGATCGCATCCGCTATTTTCAGCCTCTTCATTTTTCATCGTAGTAGTTAGCGCAACAGTCCTAATCGATGCATTTAGCCCTGCTTTTACCCCTCCAGGGCTATCTTCAATGATTATGGCATCATTTCTATCAACCCCTAGAAGGGCGGCAGAGAGAAGATAGATATCAGGGAAGCTCTTGTTTCTTTTTATAAAAGATTCGTTTACAACCAAATCAAAAAATGAAGGCTCCAGGCCAATGGCTTTTATATTAGCATTGACCTTCCACTCTTGAGCTGAAGAGCATACGGCAATTTTAATGCCTGCATTTTTAAAAGCAGTGACGACATCTTTCGCATATGGCATCGCGATTTTTTTTCTGCCCGCCTCTGATTCATAGACGTTCTTATAAAAGCCATCCGCTTCTTTTACACTGACAGATGCCCCTATCTCGCCCGCAGCTCCTAGAACAAAATCGTTCATTCCGGTTCCAAGATGGTTAAGAAAATTTTCTTTTTTTATTTCATAACCTTTTTCTTTGAAGAATTTTATTCCAATTTCAATAGACAGATCCTCGCTGTCCACCAAAACCCCGTCCATATCAAAAAGAACTGCTTTTATCATACTATCTTACTGCCTTAACATAAGAGCCGTCGCCATTTATTCCTAAATAAATCCCGTCCCCCATTATAATCCTTCCCCTGAGGATCGTCATAAGAACCTTTCCATTTACATCCATACCATCATAAACGCTATAACCAGATGCGCTATGAATCGTATCTTTATTTATCTGCCAAGGCAGCTCTGGATGAAATAGTACGATGTCGGCATCGCTACCAACTTTGAGAGTTCCTTTTTTAGGATAAAGACCGAATTCCTTCGCTGGCCCTGTAGAGAGGAGGTTCACTATCTGCTGCATGCTGAGGCGGCCGGACGAAATTCTAAAAGTATTTAAAAGAGAGATCATCTCCTCTGTTCCAGGAATTCCTGGATAGATCGTCCTACAGTCATTGCTCTCAAGTTTTTGTTCCCTTGTAAATGCGCAGTGATCGGTTGCAACAACCTGGATCTCTCCTTCAAGCAGAGCTTCCTGCAAGGCAATGTTGTCCTCTCTTTCCCTTAGAGGCGGCGTCATAACATAAAGCGGCGCATCAGGCCCTTTTAGTTTTTCTTTATTTAAGAAAAGATAATGCGGCGTCGTTTCCACACTCAGCCTTATGCCTTTGTTTCTTAACTTTCTTACCTCTTCAAGGCCTTCTTTTGACGAAAGGTGCACGACATAAAGATGGAAGCCAAGTTCTTTTGAAAGTTCTCCCATCTTCTTTATCGCCTCGGCCTCTGCAATAGAAGGCCTAAGTTCTGCATGGTCTATAGGACGATGCTCGCCTTTCCAATTCTTATTTATCTTCTCGATTATCTTATCGTCCTCGCAGTGTACAGAGACCATTATTCCAAGTTCTTTACAAGCAGAGAGAACCTTTTTTAAATCCTCTTTCTTCTCAATTAGATAACCGACATCCTTATAGGTCGTATATAGCTTGATAGTTCCGATTCCTTTCTTCTTAACATCTTCAAGCTCTTTCTTGATATCGTCTCTATAAGAATAAACACCCATATGAAGAGCGTAGTCTATAGCCATCTCCTTCATCTCTTTTTTTCTTGCATCAAGGCTCTGTGAGAGGCTCTTTTTATTATCGTCAGCAAAGTCGACAACCGTCGTCACGCCACCGAATGCAGCCAGTTTAGATGCCTCAGCAAAGCTGTCGGCAGTGACCGTTCCGCGCGATACCAGATGATAGTGCGTATGTGCGTCTATAAGCCCAGGGAGAACGCAAAGCCCGTCTGCGCTTATTACCGTTACAGGCCCCTTAATCTTCTCAGCATCAATGTCCGGAGCGATCCTAACTATTTTTGATCCTTCAATTAAAATATCCTGATGGCGCTGCCATTCAGTATCTACTAACAAACCGTCTTTAATTAATATCTTAGCCATATTTATATTGTAACTCTAATTTTTAAGAGAGCAAGAAATTTGATTTAGCAAAATCAATCCCTCATGCCGAAAAACTTATCGTAATAGAGTGCGGAGTACTGTCCTTCTATGACATCATTGTTTGAGCGTGAGAACTGCAATGCATTGCCGTTTTTATCCAGATACTCCTCTCTTTTTACTTTGTAGCCGTTCTTTTTCGCATGGGCGCTCATAACGGAAAGCAGACGCAAAACCTTTTGCGGCCCAAGATTAATTACCCTCTCTAAGGCCTGAATATTCCCTTTCTTCCACTCTTCCACTTTTCCGTCATCCAAGAATTTTAAAGCAACTAAAACTTTTAAAGGTGTTGAAAATCCACTCTCTTCAACCTCTCTGTCCATCTCGTCTTTTATTTTCTTTTCCAGATCCTTGTCGTTCATAATTAAAAGATAGCAGAGAGAATGTTATTGTTCTAGATAGTATCAAACAAGCCTTGATATTTAAAAGACGCTATTCATCAGGAGAAAAGAAGAGGAATCATATAAGGAGGATATTTTTTTACATACTCAGTACTTGAGAAATTCTTTGGATGTATGATGATCGATGTTCCTACCCTACCTTTAAACCTAGACCTGAAGGTGTCAAGAGAAGTTGTAGTGTAATTCTTTGAAGATTTAACTTCTATTGGAAAAATTTTAAAATCAAGCTTGCTCTCATTAGAGAGTAAGAAATCTATTTCAATATCATTACGTTTTAAAGAACTATCATAATGGGCGTAGTAATATAATTTTCTTCCTTTTGCAACAAGCATCTGTGCGATGGCATTTTCATATAGCATCCCCTCATTTAATGAAAGCTTATCATCCATTATTGCTTTATAAAGACTATTGTCAGAAAGTTCACTCTCTGAAAATGCAAGGCTAACAAGTAAGCCTGTATCTCCCATGTATGCCTTTACTCTGCTTTCATTCAAATTTAACGCAAATCCAACAGAAGGATCATTACATTTATAACAAAGATTGCAGATCATAGAATCCTCTAGCCAGAAAAAAGGTTCATCATATTTATTGAAAATCCCATTCTTATCAAATTCAGAAAGAACGATTCTTTTTTCATGCGTAGAAAGGGCAGCAGGAATATGCTCAAAAATAGCAGCGACTTTTGAACTATATTTTTTCGCCGTTTTCTTTATATCATCTCTATAAAGATCAAGAATGTACCTTTTTTCAACATCAGCAGCATGAAAACTTCTATGAGAAGAAAGATATGCGTAAACGCTCTGAGGCATTCCCCCCACAAGTATATATTCTCTAAATATTCTCATAGCTTTTTCATGGCTGTATCTATCAGGAGCTATTCCTGCCCTATAGCATTCACATATATAGTTCCAAAGAACATCCTCTTTCTCTGCCCATATGAATTCTTCAAAATCCATTGGATACATTTTAAGTTTCAATTCTTCAGAGGGGATAACGATATTACTAACATTCTCTTTTATCGATATAAGAGATCCTGTAGAAAGGATATCATACCTACCATCCTGTACTAAATATTTTGTAACTTCCCTCGCTCTTGGAAATTTTTGAATTTCATCGAAGATAATTAGAGATTCTCTATAATACAAGTTCTTACCGGAATAAAGAGATAACATTTGAAAGAAGAGATCAAGATTATCAATATTATCAAAAGCCTTGAGAATTGATTTTGACGCTCTTGAAAAGTCTATCAGAATATATGATTTATATTCATTACGAGCAAAAGTTTCTGCAATAGTTGATTTTCCTACTCTTCTGGCTCCTTCTATCAATACGGATTTTTTTCCTTGTGATGATGATTTCCATTCTAATAACTTTTTATAGATCTTACGAGAGAATTCCATTCAAGCCTCCTTTAGCTCAAATATATAAAATAATCAGCTACCCTCAAAGTAAATTTTATCAAAAATCTAAGCTACCCGCAAAGTAATTTTTATCAAAAATCTAAGCTACCCGCAAAGTAATTTTTATCAAAAAACCTAAGCTACCCGCAAAGTAAGCGAAAATAAAGGATAAAACTATCTTTAAAAGAGAATGTCTTTGTGATAAAAAAGCACTTATGAAAATTTTAGTTGAGATAGCAATAATTTTTTCAATCTGCCTTTTAGCTGAGTTTATAAGCCTGATTCTCCCTTTCTCCTTTCCGTCCGCTATTATTGCGATGCTGCTGCTTTTAGCACTTCTCTTTTTAAAGATCATAAAGGAGAAAGACATTGAAAGTTTTTCCTCACTGCTTTTAAAAAATATGGCATTCTTCTTCGTTCCAGCAGGAGTCAAAGTCATAGAACATCTTGAACTTATAAAAACACTCTGGCTGCCATTTCTTGCAATAGGATTGATCTCTGCCATGCTTGTATTTATCACGACGACATTAACTGTAAATTTGATGCTAAAAATTAAAGAAAGGAAGGCAAAATGAAAGAAATAGTTTTTTCATCTCCGTTCTTCGGAATTTCAATTTCGGTTTTCACCTATTTTATAGGACTTAAAATCAACCAGAAAACGAAAATTGCTCTTTTCAATCCCCTTTTGATCTCTTATGTGCTCATCATCGCATTCCTTTTTTTATTTAATATTCCGCTATCAGACTATGATCAAGGAGGGGATATTATAAACATGTTCCTCTCCCCGGCCACGGCAGTTCTTGCCATAAACGTTTATAAGGAAAGGCGTCTTTTAAAAGAAAATGCTCTTGTTCTTCTAGTATCATGCTTTGTCGGATCGCTGACGTCAGTATTATCCGTCTACATTCTTTCTAATGCGTTCGGCCTAGAAGAAAACATAATGCTGTCTCTAGTTGCAAAGGGGATAACCACTCCGATGGCTCTCAGCGTAAGCTCTACGCTAGGAGGAATCGGTGCGCTGACAACGCTGTCTGTAATCATCACAGGAATATTTGGCGCTGTATTCGGCCCTATCTTAATAAAAGCGATGAAAGTCAAAAACGAAATTGCGGTAGGAATAGCACTTGGCACGACAAGCCACGCAGTTGGAACGAGCAAGGCTCTAGAAATTGGAGAAAAAGAAGGCGCCCTTTCATCTATTGCGCTTGTTTTAACAGGAATAATTACAGTTCTGCTTACCCTGTTAATCTTTTAAAGCGCTTTTTGCATCGATTAGAGGGATATCAATTAAAGAGTTAGGGAGTACAGATGAAGAATGGAGTGAGACTAGATGCTTTACAGCAAGGGATCCTAGCTCCATTCTTCTGTTTTCCCATCTCAGCCAGTCTTCATGGCCTCCAGGCCAATCATCTTCAAGAACAGCGCCAAATATATCCTTTCCAACTTCCATGTCGAACTTATTAAAATACGGCGTAAAAAGGTCGATTAAAAAGATTCTGTCAAATACGATAATTCCACTTTCAGAGATCTTTAAAAACTCAGCCTCTGAGAGATCTTTTACCTTATAATCTGTTATTTCAAGGCAAAGCTCTTCTGCTCCCTGATGGAGAAAGGATGACTTGTCTATGCTAGGTTCGCTTATATAGCTATCAGAACTAACATAAGAGATCTTGCTTCCAATCTTCTTAAGCTTTTCAAGAATGCCATAGACTGCGCTTTTATAGTCGAAAGTGACATAATGAAGGTTTTCAAGCCCTTTTATATCCCTCCTGCCGACAAAAACAAGAGGAAAACCTTGTTTTATCAAAGAGTTTATATGCTCGTCGTCCCTATCAACACCTATCATGATAGCACCTGATGAAAGTCTAATACGCGTACTTCTTTTTTTCTCTTTTGCAAAACTGTTAAGAAGAAGTAGATCGTATCCGTTCTTCTCCGCCTCGCTCTCAATGCCGGAAAAGAACAGATAATACTCGCTGTTTGTATTGAAAGGGGAAACTTTCTCATAAGAGAACACGGAGATGATATGGTTGTTATCGCCGCTTTTTAAATATTGGGCAGCTGCGTTAGGAACATAACCTAAAGCGCGCGCCGCCCTTATTATCTCGTCTTTTTTCTCAGGGCTTACACGTATGTTCTTGCCGTCCTTATCCGATAGGACGGCAGAAACCGCAGCCCGAGAGACGTTTGCTCTCTCAGCAACGTCTTTTATCGTGACTCTATTACTCAATTACGGCTCCATTCTCTTTGAGCTTATCCCTTAAACCAATTATGTCGACATCTGTAGGGAGAACACCGTTCTTGACTGAAAGTCCTGCAGCCGTTCCAGCAGCCTCTCCAGTTGCCATACAGCACGGACTAAGTCGTAGCGAAGCATGGGCTTCGAATGTCGATGAAACGATCTTTCCAGCGGCCATCAGGTTTTTAACCTCATTGTTAATCAAACATCGATATGGGATTGAGTAGTAACCGCCCCATGCAAGGAAAGTAGTCTTCGTCTCTGCCCCATCAGAGTGTATGTCTATAGGATAGCCGCAGCATGCAATACCGTCTGAAAACTTCGTCTCGTTTAGAATATCTTCGGCGCTTATCGTATAACAGCCGACCATTCTAGCTGAACTTCTTACGCCGATTCTAGGGCCTGAAGAAAGAAGAACGGCATTAGAAAATCCTGGAATGTTATTCTTAAGAAATTCATACATGGTCCAGACCTGTCTTCTACCTTCTGTTTCAGCCTTCGAGATGTCAAAAGGATCTAGAGGATTGAGACCATGAAGACGTGTCATATTCACGATCACCTCATTAAAATTGTTCGTCTCGAAACATAGCACTATATCCCTGTCGATATCCAGTCTCTTTTCCTCTATAGCCTTCTTCATTATGTCCTGAAATCCAGAAAAAGAGAGACGAGAGGCCTTTTTTTCAAGTCCTTTTTCCCTTTGAGAGAGGAAAGGGAAAAGACTGACATCCTTCTCCATTAAAGACCTTATCAAAGGGATATCGACATTGGAGAGTTTGAAGTTCATAGTCATAGGCTGATTCTCACCATCGCTATCGCGCCCTGCTTTTGTTTTTACTCCAGAGAGCGTAAGCAAAATGGCGTCTCCTGTCGCATCTATAAAGACGCTGCCGCTAACTTCTATTATCTTGCCCATTGAAGCAGCATCAAGACTGATGATCTTACCATCTTCCACTTTGCTAGAAACAACTTTTGCATGATATAGGATATCAACACCAGCTTCTAGCGCCATCAGCTCAAGCTCCCTCTTAAGTCCTTCAGCGTCAAACGGAGTAACGGTATATGTATACCCCGTGCTGTCTATCGTATGACCAGGGGATAGTCCTTTCTTTTTAAGACGCTCTATAAGCTCTTCGGCAAGTCCTTTTATAACCTGCTTTTCTGCTGCATGGAATGTCATCATTGGACCTGTACCAGAGTATGTGAGACAGCCTCCGAGCATTCCGCTCTCTTCAATTATTATGCTTTTTACACCACTTCTTGCGGCAGCAACTGCAGCCATTGTTCCAGCAACTCCACCGCCTGCAACAACTACGTCATATTTTATTTTATCTTTCATGCAACACCTCTATTTCAGCCCTGATGAAACCATCGCATCAGATATCTTATTCTGGAATATTAGATAGACAATCATGACAGGAATGACAGATAGCGTCGTCGCAGCCATCTGCAAATTCCACTGAGGAAGTCCATAAGAATCGTTAAAGTTAGAAAGCGCCAAAGGAAGCGTGTACTTTTCGATGCTTGATACGAAGATCAGAGGCTCTAAGTACATGTTCCATACCGATAAGAATGCCAATATCGCAGCACTAGAAAGTACGGATGTTGAAATTGGAAGCATTATCTTAAAAAAGATAGATCCGCTTGAGAGTCCGTCAAGCCTTGCGGCCTCTTCTAGTTCTTTAGGGACTGTTATGAAATGCTGACGAAGCATGAAGGCTGAAAACGCTCCCTGAGAACAGAAGATCGGGATTAATATCAAAGGAACGAGCGAATCATTTACGCCAATATCGTTCATCATGAAGTACATGGGTACTATCGTGACCTCTATTGGCATCATAAGAGCCGTAAGAAGGAGAATGAACAGCGCAGAACGGCCTGGGAAATGAAGACGAGCGAACGCATAGCCAGAAAGCGCTGATATAAGCACGTTTCCTATAGTTCCCAACATAGCCACAAATATCGTATTCAAATACTGCCTTAAAAATGGCTGCACACTGAATATTTCAATATAGTTGCTCCATAACCATGACTTTGGAAGAAGCGACGGCTTACCGAAAATCTCGTTGATATTGTTCAATGAATTAACAGCCATCCACCAGAACGGATAAATAAAGAGAACACATATCAGAGCAATGAGAATATAATAAAAAATCTTTTTTACAATAGTCTTACTCTTCATAGTACGATGCCCTCCTTCTAAGCGACCATTGAATCATAGTCAGAATTAAAACTATTACGAACAGCACGACGGCAATAGAAGATGCGTAACCGATATTGAACGTCTTGAATGCCTGGTGGTAAATGTAATAGACGAGAACCATCGTAGATCCCTCAGGACCGCCATCCGTCATTAGCTTTATCGTGTCGAAAACTCTCATTGATCCGATTACGGTCACAATCATAACCATTAAAATCGAAGGCATTAAAAGAGGAAGTTTTATTTTGAAAAACAACCTCCATCGCCCTGCCCCGTCAATCTTTCCTGCCTCTAATACATCGTTTGGCAAATTCATTACAGCACCCATGAAAATGAGAACGTTCATTCCCAAATTCTTTAAGACTCTTGTAATTACAACAGCAAACATCGCCCAGCCTTTTTCATGAAGCCAGTTAGGTCCTTCAATTCCGATTAAAGATAAAAAGTAATTTATAGGACCTGCCGTTCCTCCTTGGAAGAGGTATTTAAAAACGATAGCCCAGGCAACGCCCGATGTTATTACAGGTAGGAATACGACGCTTCTAACAATCTTAGTCCCGCTTGCCTGAGAGCCAAAGAACAAGGCCAAGGCAAGGGAGAGTATCAAATTCAGAGGCACGACTCCAAGAGAAAAGATTATCGTGTTTTTAAGCGTCGTGACAAACAATGGATCATTAAATAAATGTTCATAATTATCTAATCCTGTAAAGCCCATATTGCCAAAAAGCAGGTTTCTAGACTCAAAGGAATAGACGAACACCATGATAAGAGGAACTAAGACAAGTACGATAAACCCAAGCATCTGGGGCAGGATAAACAAATACCCAGTAAGCGCCTCCCTCCTTTTAAGTTTGTCTCTTAAATCCATCTTAGTTCCTCCTTCTAATTATTTATTTTTATTTGATGTAGTTAGCATAAACTTGGGCTACAGCATCAAGAACTTCTTGAACGTTCGCATCCTTATTCCAAAGTCTATCCCATACAATTCTGGATTCAACTTCGATCTGAGGATACATAACGTGGGATGGAAGTACCCTTCCTGTCTCAATGGAAGATCCGACTGCAGCTTCCATCTGCTCAGCTGTTAGCAATGGCTGGGATGTTAAGAATGCATCGGACTCGAGAACGCTCTTTCTTGCTGGCGGCCAGATTCCTGCCATTCTTGCAACGCAGTCCTCATTAGTCATATAGGCAACGAGCCTCTTTGCGAGCTCTACATTATCACCCTTGCTGAATGCTCCGATTGCGGCCTGACCAATTACAGGAACGTCTCCCATAGGGCCTGCAGGCATTGGTGCGACTCCCCATGCAAATGATGCGCTAGAAAGGTTAGATACTCTTGATACCTGAGCAACTGTCATTGCAGCATCTCCTGCGAAGAAATTGCTCTGATCTCCAGGAGGAACAACGCTGCCATCTTCATATACCATGTCATGGAATAGTGTTACGGCGTCAACAGATTCTGGGCTATTAATAAGGATTTCGCCGTCGCTAGTCCATGCATCTGCTCCATAAGATCTGATAATAGGACATAGGTTATGCAGGATTCTTGCGTCATATCCGCCGCCGTCTACAGTCTGGAAGCCCCAAACTCCTGTTGCATCCTTAATTGCCTTGCTTGACTCTCTGAACGTCTGCCAGTTCCAGTTTCCCTCTGCTAAAAGTTCTGCCGGCGTCTTTATTCCAGCCTCTTTAAAGAGATCTTCGTTATAGATTACAAAGAAAGGACTTGTTGAGAAAGGAACTGCATATGTAAAGCCGTCCTTCTGCCAGAGTTCCATGGCCTTAGCAGAGAAATCTTCTGGATCATACTCGGCAAGCTCTTCATCAAGCGGAGCAAGCAGTCCTGATTCAATAAATGCAGGAGCAGAAGTTTCCAAAATCCAGAATACGTCCGGTGCTTCAGATCCCTGAAGTTCTAGAGAGAGAAGCGTGTTGTACTCGTCGAATGTGATTGATTCAAATGTAGCATTGATCTCAATGCCCTCCTTTTGAGCAAATTCATCTACAAAAGAACCTAGGAGCGCAAGCTGATCTGGGTTGCTTGTCCATGTTGCGATCTTGATATCGACAGGACCTGAAGGGGATGATGCACTGCTTTCATTAGCGCCAGAAGCGAATACGCTAGAGACTGCAAACAATACGATTAATAGAGCAAGAGCTGCCCTTTTTAAGGATTTTTTCATGTATCCTCCTTTTGATAAATGGTTTAATCAAATTGTATCATGATCTCCCAATGCGTCAAGAAAAAAAAACAATATTTATTTATCCCCGTATTCTTATATAATGTAATCTAGCTTGAGGGAAAATTATGTACCGTTTAGACAAGAAAAGATTCTTCACAATGCTTTTTGCAGTCCTTTTCATGGGCTTTTTTTTATCATTTCTTCTAAAAACCAACTATGGAACAGATCCATGCTCCTTTATGAACGCATCGATCTCATCATACTTTGGCATCAGTCTTGGAAACACGATGGTAATAGTAAATTCAATCCTCTTCATATTGGAATTCGCATTTGCAAGAAATCATATAAACTGGGGAACATTTGCGAACATGTTTCTTCTTGGCTATGCAGCAGATTTCACAACATATGTTTTTGATAATGTGATCCCTTCAGAATTCTATACAGCACAGCCATCTAGGGTGATAGTATTCGCAATTGCGCTCATAGGCTTTCTAACATCCGCTGCAATCTACATGAATGCAAATCTTGGGCTTTCTCCATTTGACGCAATTCCTAAATTCATTGCATCTAGCCTTAAGGCTCCTTTTTACGTGGTTCGCATGCTATGGGATTTTTCTGCGATTTTGATTGGATTTCTGCTTGGAGGACGGGTTACGATAGCATCCGTCATTCTTGCATTCACCGTAGGACCTGCAGTCTCGTTCATAGGCAAAAGGATAAAAATCTGATGCGGTGGATAATTTTTTTAATAGCTTTTGCAATCACGTCGTGCAGCGATGCCAATATATACACAAACCTCGGCATATATGATCCGGTAAAAGAGGTTGATATCAAAATCGAAAGCGTTGACGTAAAAAAAGGAGAAAGATGCAACGTACTGGAACTGCTTAGCGGAGAAACGAAAGGGCTTGCCATCACATACGAGGCGAAAGAGGACTATATCGTTTTAAAAGAACTAAAAAACACCGAGCGGGAAAAATTAATAGAGCTTGTCCAATACCTTGCAAGAACAGGAAGGCTCGACTCTTACTTGAAAACAAAAATAGACGAAGAGAAAAAAGATGCGGCAACAGGCGTTAAGATGATTGCCATTGACATACTATCTTCTCTTGAAAATAGCATCATCCCCATACTCGACGAGATTGGAGAATATGATGACAGATTCTCTTCAGAAAGTTTTGAAGCGCTGTTTAGAGAAATTGAAAACATGCTAAGCCTGTATGAAACCGTTGAGACAGAAGAGGACTACATAGCCGTTCAGCTAATCATAGATTTAATAGCAAAAGTACTTAACGTCTTTTATGAAATTATTATAGATATGCCATCGGCCTTAGGAGAATATACTTTAGAAACGCTCTCGAGCGGAGAAGTATTTACAAGCGAAGAGGCACTTTCTGCTATTGAAGAAAACCTTACTAACATCGTAAGCATGCTTCTTGACGGCTTAAGCGAGGTGGACCTGGTAGCATCGCCGATAGATTCTTTCATAGATCTTAGCACTATAGTCGAGGAGATATTATGAAAAGGATTTTTCTTATGCTTGCCATCCTATTTTCAGCAATGTCGTTTACAAGCGCATCCAGCATAAAGGCATTAGGCCGTGGAGGCGCAGTACTAACAAGTCAAGATGCATCTTATGCGTTCTCCTATAATCCCGCCTCTGTCGGCTACGACGAGTATTCCTTCGACTTTCCAATCAGTGTCGGTTTAAACAATGCATCTTCCCTCTTTTCAAATAATTTCATTAGAAATATTTTCACACTATCAAGCCTGTCTAAAGAAGATATGGCAAACTCTATCTTATCTATTTTGAGGGATTTTTACTCAAGAATGCCTCTCTTGCAGATCAACGAGGAATTATCTTTTTCCGTAAACGGTTTCGGACTCTCCCTTGCGCTTGATGAGGGAATTATAGTAGACAACGGATCGCTCAGCACAAGCGTATCTGGATACATCGATACGACATTATCTAGCGCAGTAGGATTAAAAAAAGATTTTGGAAACGATTATGGCATAGCTTTGGGATTTTCTCCTAAGTTGAAATATAGGATTTACACTAATGACTTATCAGTCGAAACGCTTGTGGAAATGATGAATGAAAATAACATTAGTAACGTAATCGCTATTTCTGATGACATGATGTTCTCTTTTGATGCCGGGCTCATTGCAAACTTCCCCTACTCCATTTCATTAGCAGCGGCAATACGGGATATTTCACCTGATCCTGACGAGAAGATTAAAGTAGATGCTGCAATCTCTTGGCGAGAAAATTTTTCAATCGTCTCTTTAGATATTGAACTTGGCCTTAGAGCCGTTAATCTCATAAGGGATGAAGTCGATTTATATAGAAGTCTTAATGCAGGACTTTCTGTCGGCATAACAGATTTCATAACATTAATGGCAGGCCTATCTTCAGGTTATCCGAGCTTCGGACTTTCTCTTGATATTTTCTTCTTCGAAATAAACGCAGCCTATTACTACAGGGATTTCGGATCTGTTTACGGGATAAATGCAAGAGACACTCTTGCAATAGAAATAGCTCTATCTTTTTAATTAATTAAATAATATTTAAACTCTCCACAAAAATAATGTCAAAAATGTCTTATAATATCTTCAACAAGGAGGAGTTATGAAAAAAGCTCTAATAGTTTTAACCATGGTTATCGCAATAGCGCTCCCGCTTTTTGCAGAGAACCATATCACGATTCTTGGAACATCAGATTTGCATGGAAACATCTGGGGATTCTCCTATGAG
The DNA here is from genome assembly GCA_949289305.1 of uncultured Spirochaetales bacterium. Classification (GTDB taxonomy): domain Bacteria; phylum Spirochaetota; class Spirochaetia; order Sphaerochaetales; family Sphaerochaetaceae; genus Ornithospirochaeta. The sequence goes on along the minus strand of CASENB010000026.1, from coordinate 8,436 downwards.
GATAGTAAAGAGACTGCCAATAACGGAATGGCAAGACTTTACACATACATAGAGAGCGTAAGGGCTGAAAATCCGAATACGATCTTAGTAGATGCAGGAGATGACATTCAGGGAACGATCATGACTGATGATATCTACAACAAGACTCCCGAAGAGACGCATCCTGTGATCTATGCAATGAACTACATGGGATACGATGCAATGACGCTTGGAAACCATGAGTTCAACTGGGGAGTAGAGACTGCAACAAAGATTTTAAGCCAAGCAGAATTCCCTGTTCTTGCTCAGAACGTAAAGAATCCAGATGGAAGCCTTGCTACCGGTGCTGGATATACAATCATCGATGTAGGCGGCGTTAAGGTCGCAGTAATCGGAGTCGTAACACCGGACATTCCAATCTGGGACGGCGGAAAAGAGGGAATCGACAGCCTTACATACGAGGCGGCAAACCTTGCTGTAAAAGATGCTATTGCTGAAATTGGAGATAGTGCCGACATAATCATGGTATCAGCTCACATGGGCATGTATGCAGAGTTCGATGAGGACAATGGTTCTGACTCAGCTCAGAAGATTTTGGACGACAATCCTGAAATTGATGTTCTACAGGTTGCTCACAACCACGTCGTTGTTAATGAAAAGCAGGGCAATATCGTCATCGGAGGATGCCGCAACCAGGGAAGAGACATTGCCAGATTCGACATCTACCTAGATGATGATAACAACATTACAAACAGCACCGTTGAAATCGTAGATATGACAGGCGTAGAACCATCTGAAGAGATCAGAAACCTGGAAGTCGTAAAAGAAGCACATGAAAAGACCATCTCTTATGTAAACGGAGGCGGCGGAGAAGACGGAGAAGGAGGCGCAGCCCTTGGTTCCACTACAGCAAAGTTCCAGCCTGAAAACGAGATCAAAGGAATTCCAGAGGCAAGAGTAAGAGATACTGCCGTAATGGATTTAATCAACCATATCCAGCTTGAGGCATCGGGCGCAGACGTATCGGCAGCTGCTCTCTTTAAGGATACGAGCGACCTTCCAGAAGGAGACATCAACTATGGAAACATCTTTGACATCTATAAGTTCGACAACACGCTATATAGAGTCAAAGTCACAGGAAAAGAGCTGAAGGCATACATGGAATGGAGTGCAGAATGCTACAACCAGTGGGTACCAGGAGATATAAACATCTCATTCGATCCTGAATATCCTGACTACCTATATGATATGTTTGAAGGTGTTGAATACGAAATTGACCTATCAGAACCTAAGGGAAGCAGAATCAAAAACGTAATGTTCAATGGAGAGCCTCTTAGCGACGATCAGGAGTTAACCCTTGCTGTAAACAATTACCGCTACTCTTCAGCTCTTAAGGCGCAGAACCTTATCAGTGGCAAAAGAGAATGGGAGAGCTCAAACTCAATCAGAGACATGATCGTAGAGTACTTTGCAACAAACTCCCCTGTTTCTCCATTTGTGACAGACAACTGGAAGATCGTAGGAGTAGACCTTGAAGAAGATGATCCAAGAAGAGACGAGATCATCGGCTATATAAACGATGGCTATCTAGAGACGCCTTACGCAAAGAGTTACAACCTCAGCGACTATGATGCACTCGTAGCAGAGGCAAAGGCAAACGGGGCTAACTGAGCTTTGCAAAATCAAATTTTAACGCGTGGCGCTTGCTGCGCGTTTTTTTGTTTTACTATAACAGATATTTATAGCGCTATAACAAAATTATATTTTTCAAATTTCAAATCCGCTTTTATATTAAAGCTGAGGTGATAATATGAAATATATAGAACTCAACGACGGAAATAAAATTGATCAAGTCGGATTTGGAGTTTTTCTAATTCCAAATAATGGAGAGACTTATAACGCAGTAAGAAAAGCGTTAGACATTGGCTATCGCCATATAGACACGGCACAGGCATACTTTAATGAAGAAGAGGTCGGAAGAGCAATCAAAGACTCTAAGATTCCAAGAGATGAAATATTTGTAACTAGCAAGCTATGGCTTCAAGATTATAGCGGAACAGAGCCAGAGAGAGGAATCAACTCATCATTAAAGAACCTCGGCCTTGATTATATTGACCTTTATCTGCTCCATCAACCGTATGGGGATGTGCTTAACGCATGGCGCTACCTTGAAAAGGCAAAGAAGGATGGTAAGTTCAAATCAATTGGCGTTAGCAATATGAGCGTCAATATCTACAAAAAGTATGTTCCGCAGTTTGACACTCTACCTGCAGTAAATCAGGTTGAGATGAATCCATACTTTCAGCAGAAAGAACTGAGAAAACTAATGAAGAAAGACAGAGTTGCAATCGAGGCCTATCAGCCGCTTGGACATGGGAACAAAGAGATGTTAAGCGATCCTGTAATCGTAAGGATTGCAAAAGATCATAACGTGCTTCCATCTCAGGTAATTCTTAACTTCCTCACAGAAGAAGGTGCGGTAGTACTTCCTAAGAGTACGAACGAAGAGAGGATAAAGGCAAATTTGGATATCTTCGGCTTTAGTCTATCAGAAGAAGAGCTAAGCGAACTTAGAGCGCTTGACAGGGGTAAGGGAAGCCACGATCCTGAAGCAGAAGGTGTTGGAGAGATGCTTTTGAAGAACTATAGGGTGCACGAATGAAAGTATTCTATTTCAGCGCAACTGGAAACAGCCTTTATATCGCAAAAGAGCTTGATAAGGATGCGATAAGCATCCCTCAGGCTTTAAAAGGGGAGATGAACTATAGCGATGATGCAATCGGTATTGTCTATCCTGACTATGGTTCTGAAATGCCAGGCATGGTAAAAGAGTTCATAGAGAAAGCAAGTTTCACCTCCCAATACTTCTTTCTTATCATCACGTATGGGGCAAACAAAGGTGAAAGCATTGCTTTTGCCCTAGAAGAACTTAAAAAGAAAAACATCAAGGCCGATTATATCAGATCAATCTTGATGGTCGATAACTATCTTCCTTCCTTCGATATGAAAAAGGAAAAGGAGATAGATAAGAAGATCCCAGCTGCATTAAAAGAGATAAAAAAGGACATCAAAGAGAGAAGAAAATTCATAGAAGAGACGAATGAAGGGGAAAAAGACGTGTACAAGAACTATCTAGCTCTTGTTACGGCCCATCCGGAATTCTCTTGGAAGAACATTGAATTTTATGTGACAGATGCCTGCATCGCCTGCTCAACCTGTTCTAAAGTATGTCCAAGCAAGTCTATTATCATAGAAAACGGAAAGGCAAAACATACTTATGAAAACTGCCAGAAATGTCTTGGCTGCATAAATTTATGTCCTAAAAATGCAATAAGGATAAAGACAGGCGAAGTAAACGAAAGAGAACGCTATTTAAACGAACACGTGACACTCAATGATTTAATTAATGCCAATAGCTAGAGCCCTGCCCTAGCTATTAATTGTTACCATGTGATTTTCTTTGCCCCTTACTGCAATATATGCTATTGTCTTATAAGGACAATAAAGATGGGAGAAAAGAAACTAAAGGCCAGAGAGACGATTCTACTTGGCCTCACTATTTTTTCAATGTTTTTCGGAGCGGGGAATTTAATATTTCCTCCGTTTCTTGCGTTAAATGCAGGGGAGAACTTGATGCTGTCCCTTTCGGGCTTTTTCCTAACGGCAATCATTCTTCCTCTTTTAGGCCTTATAGCAGTTGCCAAAAGCGATGGACTAGACAACCTTGCATCAAGAGTCAGCCCCGTGTTTTCTTTGGTGCTTACTATTGCAATATACCTTTCAATCGGACCATGTCTCGCAATACCAAGAACAGCCAGCACTAGTTTTGAGATGCTTGCAAATGCCGTAAATATTACAGCAGAAGATAATCTATACAAGCTCTTCAGATCACTATACAGCGTCGTTTTCTTCTTAACTGCAATTATTATCGCAAGAAATCCTGAAAAACTCACAAAGAAACTCGGAAAAGTCCTTTGTCCTACGCTTCTTGCTCTAATACTCATTCTGTTTCTCGGGAGTTTCAAGCTTTATACGCCATTTACGACAAATGCAAACGGAATATACAAGACAAATCCGTTCAGCCAAGGATTCTTAGACGGCTATCAGACGATGGATGCAATCGCATCTCTTGTCTTCGGAATGGTAATCGTCCTTAATGCGAAGGCTCTTGGAATAGAAGATAAGAACAGCGTAGTAATGGAGGAAGTAAAATCAGGGATAATCGCAGCAATTCTCCTTGCAACAGTCTATTCATCTCTTGCATTTATCGGTCGCATTTCAGCCTATTACTGGCCGAACAGTAAAAACGGAACGGAGATGCTATCCGTTATTACCAATGAAATATTCTCTGATTTCGGAAGCGCTTTGATTGCTGCCATTTTCATAATCGCATGTCTAAATACATGCGTGGGACTCATTACTTCATGCGCAAATTATTTTAACAAGCTTTTTAATAAAATCAGCTACAGAAAATGGACTGTTGCATTCGCTCTGATAAGCTTAATAATTTCAAATGCAGGATTAGACAGAATAATAAGCCTTTCATCTCCGATTCTCTCACTGCTCTATCCTCTTGTAATCGTTTTGATAATCTTCTCGTTCATTCCATACAAAGAGGATATGAGACTAATGTATATAATAACGGAGGCTCTTACATTCGCTTCCTCTGCAATAGAAGTCTTTTCAAGCCTAATGGGAATAAGCAATCCTCTGTCGCCTCTTCCTTTTAGTTCTGTCGGCCTAACATGGCTCACCCCTGCCCTCTTAGGCGTCTTGATAAGCATTTTTATAATAAAAAGCAGGCGCAAATCAGCCGAATAATCCGTCAAGAAGCATCATGATAGAAAATCCGATTGCAGCTCCAATCGTTCCAACGTTTGAGTGCTCTCCTTCGCTTGCTTCGGGTATCAACTCCTCAACAACTACATAGAACATCGCACCTGCTGCAAACGACAAAAGAAGCGGGAGCATTGATGAAAAGATCGAAACAAAGAAAAACGCAAGAACAGATCCTATCGGTTCTACTACGCCTGAAAGCGTTCCTTCTAAAAAGGCACGGCTTTTCTTCTTACCTTCCTTATAAAGTGGCATCGATACTATAAGGCCCTCTGGGAAGTTTTGAAGCGCAATTCCAAAAGAGAGTGCAAACGCAGATGCATAGCCAATGTTTCCACCTCCTGCCATCGCAGCAGCAGCCGATGCGCCAACAGCCATTCCCTCAGGGATATTGTGTAACGTTACAGCAAGCATTAAAAGGGCCGACTTTGATAGTTTTGAATCCTTTCCTTCTGCTTTTTCACTAGTTGCGTGGATATGAGGAACTATCGTATCTAAAAGGAGAAGAAAGCCCACTCCTAATAAAAATCCAATCGCGGCAGTATAATACGAAGAAGAATCAATGGCAGGAAGAAGCAAAGACCACACGGAGGCTGCTATCATAACACCTCCTGCAAAGCCTGAAATCGCCTTAGCTGTCCTCTCTTTTATACCATCATGAAAGAAATAGACGGCAAAAGATCCCAATAGCGTTCCTAAAAACGGTACAAGAAATAGTATTGCTAGACTCATATTTTAAGAATACATAAAAGAGTGAAATTAGCAAACAATATCTAGATCTGCTTTATTATTAGATCGTAAATCTCTCCGTCTATATATTTTCCATCTATTAAGAAGAGCATTCTGTCGCTTCCGACCAATTTAAAACCGTTTTTAATATAAAGTCTCTTTGCCCTAATGTTATCTTCTCTTACAGTAAGCTGTATCTTAAGAACCCCTCTTTTCGCAGCTTCCACTATCGCCTTTTCAAGAAGGCTTTGAGCAACCCCTTTCCCCCAGTATTCCTTCCTGACGGCAATTCCCATTTCAGCCCTGTGCTTAAGTCTTTCTCTCACCGCTATTCTTATATCGCATGATCCGATAATTCTATCACCATCGAAAGCTGCAATGGAAAACGAGGCAGACTCATTCATACCTTTTATAAATGATCTTTCATCGTCCACGCTAAGTTTTTCAACTTCAGCTATATTGGATGCCAAGTTGTCGGATTCCGATGTAACAGCTTTAAAGAAATCAAGATATTCTTTTGCATCATTTTCATCTACAAGTCTAAAAACAACCATAATGTCTCCTGAAATCAAAGAGGTTAGAAATATTAAAACATTTAAATATTTAACATTCCAATGTTAATTATTCAAATATTAAATTTTTATTCTATTTTGGAAAAACGTTACATTCACCATGCAAAACGCACGAAAAACGTTACAAAATACATATGTTTTGTAACGAATTCCGTTACAATATGTTATACTCTCTTTTAGGAGAATGATATGGAACTCGAAAGAAGCGTCTATCAAGAACTTATAAAATGGAAAAAAAATAAGAACTCTAAAGCCATTTTGTTAAAAGGTGTTAGACAGTGCGGAAAAACTTATATTGTAAGAAAATTCGCAAAAGAACAGTATGAATTTTTTATTGAAATTAATTTTATTACAGATAAAAATGCCATTACAATATTCAATGGTGATTTAGATAGCAAGACGATTCTTACAAATATTTCAGCATTAAAGTTAAATTCTGCAATAATTCCTAATAAGACATTAGTTTTTCTTGATGAAATACAAGAATGTCCTAGAGCAATTGCGGCTCTAAAATTTCTTGCAGAAGATAAGGAAATCGACTGTGTAGCATCAGGTTCTCTTTTAGGCCTAACGTATAAGAATGTTCCATCCTTTCCTACTGGGTATATAAAAGAAATAACAATGTATCCATTATCATTTAAAGAATTTGCAATTGCTTCTGGCCTATCGGATAAAGTATTAAATCATGTAAAAGAGTGTTTTATTGATTTAAAAGCTGTAAATACCACGGTAAATGATTCTTTGCTATCACTTTTTAGGACATATTTAATAGTGGGTGGAATGCCTGATGCAGTATCTTCATTCTTGGAAAGCAGAAACTTTGATGATGTAATAGAAATACAAAAAGAACTTTATAATGAATATAATCATGACATTATTAAATATGCAGAGAAAAGCAAGGAGAAAATAAGGGATATCTATCAAAGGGTGCCATCAGTACTGTCATCAGGAGGACGACGTTTCCTTCTTTCTGAAATCAATTCAAATGCAAGATACGAAAGATATGAATCTGGCTTCAGATGGCTATACGATAGCGGTACGGTTCTTCCATGTTTCAACGTAAAAGAACCTATGATTCCTTTAGAAATCAATGCAGAAAGAAATTTACAAAAACTGTTTCTATCGGATATTGGAATATTATCCGCATTGACGATAAAAGGGGCTCAATTGGACATCCTTAGCGGTGAAATTAATGCAAATCTAGGATATCTGTTTGAAAACGTCGTAGCACAAGAATTGGTAAGCTGTGGGTATGACCTATATTATTACAATCAGAAAACTATTGGAGAGATTGATTTCATAATACAAGACGGAATGGATGTAATTCCGATTGAAGTCAAATCAGGAAAAGATTACAAGAAACATAACGCATTAAACAAACTTATATCGAGCAGCAATTACAAAATAAAAAAATCTTATGTCCTTTGCCATTCAAATATAGAAAAAACGGATAACATCATATATCTGCCTTGGTATATGACAGCATTCATGGAAAGAACAAAAATCGATAAACCAATAACAATACAGAATTTAGAAAACCTTGACTCATATCTAGATTAATAATTAATACTTTCCCACTTTAGCAGCCTAAGGATTATTCTTAGGCCTTTTTCTTTTTTTGTTTATATCGCCTTTAATATTTCTTCATGTCGAAGAGATGTTGTCTACCAGACTGTCGTAGCTTCCCAAAAGTTTCGCAGGCTCCGCCTTCCTTGCCATTCTCGATGAAACCACTGTTGAAACAAAGTTTATGAATTCCTCTCAGATTACATGTAATCGTTCTACACTTAGTCTACATTAGGCCTATAATCCTTTTCACGAGCTATTATGAAGATCCTTAATAACAGCCGATGCTACGAGTTTTAATCCTCTTCATCACGAGTCATTATTTAAACTGATCTACGTCGTAGAGAACGGAGTCGTCCAGGTGTCTTAATCCTCTTCATCACGAGTCATTATTTAAACCTTAAATTATTATCTGTAGAAGTAGCTAAGTATGTTAGTGTCTTAATCCTCTTCATCACGAGTCATTATTTAAACCTGTCTCAATTACTATTGAATCAAAACAGTTCACCATAAAGTCTTAATCCTCTTCATCACGAGTCATTATTTAAACGTTCTGCAGTGTTTAGAACATTGAAATACTTGTTAATAGGTCTTAATCCTCTTCATCACGAGTCATTATTTAAACTTTTTAATCTAGAGTATGTTAGAATTAATAAAGGTGAGTCTTAATCCTCTTCATCACGAGTCATTATTTAAACAAGTTTGTGAAAGGGACTGGTGCTACAGATGAGGAAATTGTCTTAATCCTCTTCAT
>CASENB010000025.1 GCA_949289305.1 uncultured Spirochaetales bacterium | reverse complement strand
TACGAACTCGTCCTCCTTCCTCCTCTTAGGATCTTTTTCTCCTCTATTCATACAGATCCTCCTTTTTGATACGAAGGACAAGACTCAGGCCTTTTATTCCTTCTATATATCTAAGGGGAAAAAGTCGCGTTTTGTTCAAAAAATTTGGAAAGATAATGATAAAATATTTTTCTGAATATGGTTTTGACTATGAAAAAACAATATAAAAAGCATCAGTGAAAAACACCAATGCTCTTGTGATTAAAGAATAAATATTCATCTCGTTATTATGAATAACTTACTGCAAGATTTCTCACTTCTGCCATGCTAAGACGGGATATTTTAGAAATCTGTTCATATGAGTATTCTTTAGATTCTAACATATCCTTTGCAACTTCAATGCTTCTTTCTCTTATGGCTTCTTTTTTTGCTTCTTTTTTGGCCTCTTTCATTCCTTCTTCGTATATCTTTCTTGCTTCACTACTCATCTTATTCCTCCCTTCTTCCTTCAGCTTGTAATTTTTAGCCGCATATTTAAATGTATTGCTCTCCATCTTGTGAGGGTCTCTTTCATCCAGATCCCTTGCCAATGTTCCAAGTTCGTCTCCTTTAAGCTTTCTTGCAGCTTTTAGGTTGACTATCTTTATTCCCATCTCGAAGCCTTTGAAATACTTCTCGAAGTCCTTCCCTCCCATTTGGAAAGTATAAACCACTTCTCCTCCTCCGAAAAGATCGAAGTTGCACAGGAACACCACCCAAGTCTTATGATCAAGTATCCTGTACTTCTCCCCCTTTTGAGATGATGAGAGCGCTACAGAGATAGCATACTCCATTACCCTGTCTGCGAGATCTGCTTCTTTCTCATTTTGCATATCTAGCGTCACTAATATGCTGTTCGTCCTTACAGTCACATCCGGCCTTACCGCCTTTGCCCAAAGACTGATGTACTCCTTCTGCACTTCTACGTTCTCTATTCTGTCGAACTCAAAGCCGAGGGTCTTAAGGATGTAGGATGCGACGGGATAGCCGTTCTCCCTTTCGACCGAGGTGATGAACTTGAATGCGCTGTCCTCCATGAAGTTGGAGCTCATTACGCTCTCTACGAACTCGTCCTCCTTCCTCTTCTTAGGATCTTTTTCCTCACTATTCATATAGATCCTCCTTTTTGATACGAAGGACAAGACTCAGGCCTTTTATTCCTTCTATATATCTAAGGGGAAAAAGTCGCGTTTTGTTCAAAAAATTCGGAAAGATAATGATAAAATATTTTTCTTGAATATGATTTTGACTATAAAAAGGCAATATAATAGGTCGCCTATAAAGACGACCTAAAAGAATAATATTTAGAATTTATATCCTGCGGTTATTCCAAATCCGAGTTTATCTAACGAACAGGAAATTTCAGCACTAAATCCTTTGTAATCGATACCCAGCAGAAGCTTTAAGTATTCCAGTCCTGTGGAAACGCTCAGATCGTTATTGATATCATAGCTGAAATAAACTTTTGGAATTGCATAGAAGTTGAATGTGTAGCTCGGAGCCATATTCATATAGATAACCTGATTGATAATATCGCCAATCTCAACTCTCAGATGGTATGGTCCTCTATCCCAATAGGCTCTGACAATAATATCCATTGGGGTATAGTAGACATTAGGATCACTTGTAAATCCGTCAAAGTCTACGAAGTCCGTTAAGTCTAAATTCGTATATTTTCTAAATGCCGCCACATTTGTAAGATCTAATGTAAATGCAAGCTCTTCGCTATGACGATACATTGCACCAAGATTCAAAGAGAAACCAAGTCCAAGTTTGAATGGCTCAGAGAACGCACCAATGAAGTTATCCTCAAATCTGGCAGTTAAAAGCTGTGTGCTTAAAATTGAGTTCTCAAAGTAAACACCTGCTTCAACTGCAACACCTAAGGAGAACTTAGGATTTATGATGTTAAATGCATATCCTGCATTTCCTCTAATGTCAAAAGCAAGGGCATTTGAACCGCTTTCTAAAAGATTTGTGTCTGCTAAGAATCCAAGGTTAGACTCAACAGTCCAAGCAAAACCATTGTCATAGAAAGCGCCGCCGTACATATTTAAAGAAAGAACTGCATCTGAATAGAGTGCAGGAGCGCTGGATGTAGAGAGTAGGGAAGTGTTTTGTAATACATTCAATACTGCAGAAGCCCTATGTGCAGAAGAAAACCTACTATAATAGGAACTAGATAAGTATGATCTTATATTTACAACATCTGTGCCAGTGATATCAGATGCCGTATATGTTGGAAAGTTTGTACTGTCAAAACCAAATGCTGCTTTAATTGCATCGTAGTTTTCTCGCCAGAACTCAACATCTCCATTCATCATCCTTTCATATAAGTAATCTGCTGCCTTAGATAATGCTTCAGCAGGACTTGCTAAATAGGAGAGATAATCTACAGCGCTATATGCCTCAACTGAAAATGCGAAAGGAATTACTTCATTCTTCTCAATAAGCATGGCAGGGGAGGAGAAAGGACTGTCCTTGTCATAATAAGGATCGTTATATGCAACAAGGGATGCGAAAGATGAAGAAATGATTGTAATAGATAATAAAATAGAAATAATAAGTTTTTTCATTAGTTCACCTTCCTTAAATACCATGTATGAATATCGGAACTTCCTTCGATATTCTCTGGATTTGCATTTGTTAATAATCCGATTGAGACAACACTTGATCCTGAATTTACAAATTTTAGATATGGCTCGCCATTAACTTCTATAAAACTAAAAGTTGTTGATGTAGATAACGTTCCATTTAAAGGCAATCCCATGGCCTTAGACCATGTATCTGTTGTAACACTATCATGTGTTTTTTCTACATTGTTGATATGCCATGCTTGAGTAGGAAAATCTGTCGCATTCCATTTTGCTGCATTTGTTAAATAAGCATAGTTTTGAACTGTAAATTCCTTAGGATCAGAGCAGTTAACACCATCAGGGAGAGTCGTTGCAGGTTCTCCTATAGATGTATCAACAAGAGGCATTATTCTAATTTCTTCACCCTTCCTATCTTCCATAATGTCATCTTCATCGTTATAGAATATATAGTAAGGATAATCACTGCCATTTGTGGTTTCTCTGACATCCAATACAAAATTGGTTTGTGATCTGCGTTCTCCGTTTTCTAGTTGAACTTCTCCCGACCATCTATATGTTCCTGCAAAGCTTTTTGTTGTAAATTCTGGCAATGTTAGAGCAGGAACGGATGAATATTCAGAATTATTTAAAACAAGAGATAGATTGCTATATGTGGTATTGCTATCTAATCCTGTGATTATAACCGAATCACCATTAGCGTTAGCTGTAGCTCCTTGTGCGCCTGTAACGCTAAAACGTAAACCTTCTACATTTACATCATTAGCAAAAGTGAAATTGATTGTTACACCTTTATATCCTAATGTGCCATTATCGGGATCTAATGGTGTTGTTGTTCTGAGAAGATTACTTCTTCTATTTTTATTTCCGCTTTCTGTTACATAGAAATATCCACTTTCAAGGCTATTTAGGTCTTCAAATGGAATTAGATGTTCTCCTGAAGAAGTTGTGAAATCGAATGTATTTAGTAATGTACCTTCTCCAATTGTACTTGAAGTTCTCTTATATAAATCAAATGATGTTGCTTCAGAATTTGAAACTATAAATCCAGTATCGCTTAATTCTAAATCAATGGAAGAATCTATACTATCATCATATTGTGGAATCTGTATTTCTTGATAAGCAATTCCATATTCACCGCCTTCTGTTGCATATCCGTGATAAACTCGAGCTGTATAAGATTCTTCGGCTGTTAATCCGTCAACTTTAAGTACTGGGGTCGTTAAGTTTGTGCCTGCAAACTCAGTTGTTTCAACGCTATTGTTAGAATATATTTCAACTTTATATTTAAGATATTGAATATCGAAAATAGGGGAGATTCTTATTTCAATGCTATTTTGACTTTTTCTTGATAAATACGCGTCTGGTGCAATACTTGAAATAGGAATCTCAAAATCTACTTTAGAGATTTCAACCCAATCTGAATTGCTGTCATTTGCATCCATTGCGTATAGTATAACAGTTCCATTAGGCGTTGTTATTCCTCTAAGGGTTGCTTTTAGCATATTATCGCTACTTACGCTTAAATCTGTAATATCATTTTTTGTAGAACCATCATCTAGGGAATATGCATAATATTCTGCATATGGACTTGGATTAAATAATATTTCCAGTTCAGCCCCATTTATTTGATATGATGCTTGAACTTCTGAAATCTCTTCTTTTGCAAGATTATCTACTATCTCAGCAGAACATGCTGTGACAATAAGAATCATCACAAGTGCTAAAATCTTTATTAAGTTTTTCATACTTGTTTAACCATATTGTTAGAATGATAAACATGCAATAGAAAATGATTGAAATCCAACAAGTTTTTATAATCTGTTGGATTTCTTGTAGATATTTTAAAGAAGAAGTAATGTAGAACTTGTCTAAAATGTTTCAACATAAGACAAGAATTTGTCTGAAAAACAACAAAAATCAAGAATTTGTTTGAAAATTTACCGTTTTTCTATTTGCAAATTACATTATCAATGCTACATTACACGTAGGAGATAAAAGTGAAAAAAGTATGTTTTTCTTTACTAGCCATTGTGCTAGCATTATTTATGGTTGCTTGTGATAATTCAACTACGCCACCAGCAGATGATTTTGCTCCATCATGGGCTATTGGAACATATAATGATACGGAGCTAGGTGGTATAGTTAATTTGACAGTAGAAGAAGATAGTATTAATGTTAAAGTTTTGGGTGACTTAATTAATATAAGTTCTGCATCTGCAACTGTCGAATCTTCCGATGTCACAGGAGATCGTTGGATTGTAGAATTATCAAATGTTGATGTTGCAATGAGTGATACCCAAGTATTTAATGATAATAATGTTACATTAACAGTAGATAAAGTAATAGCAAATGAAGAGTTAAAGATGTCAATTGTTGTGGAAGGAAGTCTAGCTGATTTTGCTGGATTTCAGTTTGTTAAAGAATCTTTAGAAAATGGGCTTACTTTTAAAATTCCTGAAACAACTACTAATTAACGGTCTATTTTGAGTTTAATGTGCGATAAAACGTTATAGTTAATTTAAAATTTGATATTAACATATAGGCTATCTTCTTTATATTTTGGGTAAAGAAAGGTAGCCTAAATTTATAGGTATTTCGATCTTTCTTAATAGCAAAATTGAATTTTGCCATTACAAAAATACGGAGCCATTATCAAAAGAAAACATAAGATAAAAGTTTGATGATAATGCTAACTTTTCAATTGTAAAAAAAGACTAAATATCTGATCATAAATACATGTATGACATCAATTCTTCTTTAGGTATAAATTCAAATTTTTCTACAACTGGTAATGAATATCAGAGAGCGGCTAGCTATCTTAAATCTTTTGCTTCTGGAACAGATATTGATTTTCAATCGATAAAAGAAGGAGTAGAACTTGTTTTAGAAGAATTTAAGGCAAAATATTCTCCTGATATATTGGCTTCTTTACCTGATTCTGAACTTTTGGATTATATTTTCTATACGGAAGGAGATAACCGTGATTCTCTTTGTTGCTGGCTCGAAATGAATCCAGCTTGCCGTAATCATTTTGGAAGTGTTTCAGGTGGTTCTGCATATAAATTTAGATTGTTTCAGAAGAAAGAAACAGGAGAATGGTTAACTGGTGATCCTAAAAATCCTAAGGGGCTTACTGAAGAAGAAGCTTTAAATGAAGGTCGTAAAATACGTGATGCTTTAGTGAATGCAGCAAGCGTTGTTCAAAATGCTAATATTGCATCTATTGCAGATTATGATAAATTGAATTCAGAACTTGATAAACAATTTAGTCAGTATTGCAATGGGGCTTGGTTTCGTAAATATCTTTCAATGTTGTGTCCTCAGAAATTGAGTTCATTTTATTCTGAGGCCTGGCAGAAACATGTTCTTTATGCTTTGAAAATAAAGCCTAGTGAAAAATATTATGTTCGTAGCGGCCAGTTAGCTATGATAGAAAATTATGCAGGATGGTATTATAGCGAATTTAAGGAAGTCTTTTTTAAACGCTATGGCGATCATGTTATAAATTTTGTAAGGCTTGGTACTTCTGACGGATCAGAGAATTATGCTGCGCAGTGGGAGCATAATTCTGTTATTGGAATAGGTTGGAAAGAAATAGGAAATTTAGAGTCTTTCTGTAAAGATGTAAATCTTGATAAAGAAGCCATTTCTAGTGCATTAAGTGATAACTATCCATATGACAATAAGCTTGCATCAAGAAAAGCTGGTGAATTAAAAAGATTTTACGAATCAGGAAAAGAATCTGTTTTTGTTATTATGGATGGAGAGCGCTTGATTGCTTTAGTTGATGAAATCGGAAAGTATTTTTATGATCCTTCATCAAACATGTCAAATATGAAATATGGAGTATGGCATCATCCTTTTAAAAACGGAGAGCGTCTTCCCCAAAAAGATGAAGGGATACGAACATCTTGCGTTGATATCAAAAATGAAGAAAATATAATGTACTTATACGAAAAATACTATTATGGCAATGATGAGAAGGCTATTGAATCGATTAATATAAATAAACAAGAAGATCATGATGTAACTGAAAATTTTACATTGGTTTATAATACGAAATTACAGACTAAATATGATTTCAATCGTATAATTTTTGGAGCTCCGGGGACTGGAAAAAGTTATAAATTAAAGGTGGATTGCGAAGAATGCCTTAGAAATACGTCAGGTTCTTATGAAAGAGTAACATTTCATCTAGATTATACTTATTCACAATTTGTTGGAACTTATAAGCCCGTTTCTGATGGTAGTGTAATTCGTTATGAATATGTTCCAGGCCCTTTTATGAGAGTATATGTAGAAGCAATAAAGAGTGCATGTACTTATAATCCACAGCCATATATTTTGATTATAGAGGAGATTAATAGAGCTAAAGTCGCATCTGTTTTTGGCGATGTGTTTCAATTGCTTGATAGGGATGACTCTGGAGTTAGTGAATACGAAATACATACTTCTGAAGACATTCGTAAATATCTTGCATCGGAATTAAACTGTGACATTAATGAATGTAAGAAAATAAAAATCCCTAATAATATGTATATATGGGCAACGATGAATAGCGCTGATCAGGGGGTATTCCCTATGGATACGGCATTTAAACGTCGATGGAATTTTGAGTATATTGGTATTAATAACAACCAAGACAAAATAAAAGGAAGTTTTAAAATAGGAAATCCCGAACAGAGAGTTGAATGGAATGTGCTTAGGCGTGCAATTAATGAAAAACTTTCTAAGGAATATAAAGTGAATGAAGATAAGTTGTTAGGGCCGTTCTTTATTTCTCAAAAAGTACTTAAGACAGTAAGTGAAGATGATGATACTATTGAAGACCAAAAGCGGTTTATCGAAATCTTTAAAAGTAAAGTTTTGATGTATCTTTACGAGGATGCGGCTAAACAATATAAGGATAAATTATTTTCAGGATGTGCAGATAAGACAAAGTATTCTGCCATATGTGAAAGTTTTGATAAAATCGGAATAAAAATTTTCGGTTCTGACTTTGAAGATAATTATTACAATTTACAAGCGGAACTTTAAACATGGAAATAATTTCTTGTTTTGTTCGAGAGCAGCAGCGATATACGAAAAAAGAATTGTGTAATTTGTTTTCGCTTGATTCTTCAGAAGTCGAGAAATTTATAAAAAATCTTAAGTCTTATGGACTATTATCGGCAGTAACAAAGACAGAAAACAACAAAGATTTAACGGATCTCTTGAATGGAGAATTTCAAATAATTGATGCTCCTACTGAAAGAGAGGAAGGTTTCTATGTATTTACATTCGTTGGTGTAATCATATTCGGCTGTCGTGTTATTAAAGTATTTCCCAAATATATTCTTTCGGAAAAAGAACCGTTAAGAAGAATGAAACAGGTTATTAAAGTCCTAGAACAATATAGCCATTCGAAAGATCAAAGAATTAATTTTAATAACGGTAATGACGAAAATAATAATTTTAATTTGTTAGAAGTGATTTTATATCTTTTGCATGATTTCTATGAATATGGCCTTTACTCTAATGATGAGGATGTTTTTGAGATAAATGGAGAAGGTGATATCGTATGGCATAGGACCCTGGATGAAGGATTTGCAATTATACAGAACAATTGTCCTTATTACACAGAGTTAATAACTAGAAAATCTATTGAAGATGATATGGATTACTTTAAGAGGCTGCATAAATGTATTCTTACTGAGTGTTCGAAGCAAATACAAAATGCAGGCTTAGATAAACTTTTTGACATTGAAACTGTTGTGTTAAGCGATGAAACGTTAGAAGAGTTTGGGGAAAAAGAATACATTCTTAATAGAATAGATAAAGAGTTAAGCCTTCAGTTTAATACGCATCGTCAAGTTTTGTTAAAAACTCTTTATGTATATATTTCACAAGATAAAAAGTTATTTAGCGAGAGTCAAAGTATCAGCATTTGGGGGACTACCGCTTTTTATTCTGTTTGGGAGGACGTATGTTCTAGAGTTTTTGACAATAAGTTGAATATGGAATTATGCAAACTTCCAATTAGTACACCTTTAGCTGATGGATATAACAAAAAAACAAAATTAATTGAATTGATAGATAAACCCAAATGGCATATAGATAATGACGAATTTAATGTAGAAGATACTCTGGTTCCTGATATTATTACGGTTACAAACAAAGCTGGAATAGATCAGTTTTTTATTATGGATGCCAAATATTATATTCTTCGTAAAGAAAAAAGAAACAAACTTTCTGGAAATCCTGGAATTGGTGATATAACAAAACAATATATGTATCAGTTGGCATATAAGAAATTTCTTGAAGATCATCACATCTCTGTTGTAAAGAATTATTTTCTATTGCCATCGGAAGAAGGAAATATCACAAATAGAGGAATAGTGAAGCTGCCAATGCTTTCTAGTTTGGGATTAGAAGATATACAAATTGTCCTTTTACCTTGTGATAAGCTATTTGATTGCTATTTGAGAAATGTTAAGCTAGATATAGCTTTGCTTAACCTATTGTAACGATTCTGTTGGAAATTGGTATTTGATTCTTAGTTTCGTTTTATCGTGGAATATTCTTTCTATCTACATGATGGTTTTGATGTTGTATCCCTGTCTTTTTCTTTCTCTCTTTCATCTTAGTTAGATTTTTATGAAACATTGTTCCAAAATTCATATTTTTATCGATAAAAATACATCTTTTTTATTGTAAAGAGCTCAAACTTGATTTATTCTTAATGATGACATATTCTCGGCTTTTTATGCCGTGACAACATATTTATTTTGGAGCGTAACTAAAAATGGCAGACAAGAAAATGGTTACAATCGACGGCAATACCGCGGCTGCGCATATTGCGTATGCGTTCAGCGAAGTTGCTGCAATTTACCCAATCACACCATCCTCACCAATGGGTGAGTATGCAGAGCAGTGGTCCTCCACAGGTAGGGAGAACCTTTGGGGCAAGAAAGTAGACATCATGGAAATGCAGTCAGAGGCAGGAGCTGCTGGTGCTGTCCATGGATCTCTAGCAGCTGGTGCACTTACAACTACATTCACTGCTAGCCAGGGTCTATTGCTCATGATTCCTAACATGTACAAGATTGCAGGTGAAATGATTCCTACAGTTTTCCATGTTTCTGCAAGAAGCCTTGCAGCACAGTCCCTATCTATCTTCGGAGATCACTCCGACGTTATGGCATGTAGGAATACAGGATTTGCAATGACATGTGCTTCCTCAATTCAGGAAACAATGGATATCGCACTTGTTGCACACCTTGCAACTCTTGAGGCACAGGTTCCATTCCTCAACTTCTTCGATGGATTCAGAACAAGCCACGAGATTCAGAAAGTTGAAGAGATCAGCTATGATGATATCCGCACTCTTGTAGATGAGAAGTATATCGAGCGCTTCAGAGCAAGAGCTCAGAGACCTGAGCATCCAAAGACGAAAGTTGCAGCTCAGAACGAAGACGTATACTTCCAGGGAAGAGAGACTGTAAACAAGTACTACGATGCAGTTCCTGAGATCGTACAGAAGTACATGGATAAGGTTGCTACAATCACAGGAAGACAGTACCACCTATTCGATTACGTAGGGGACCCAAATGCAACAGATGTTGTAATCGTAATGGGAAGCGCTGCAGATACTTTCGAGTGGGTAGTAGACTACATCAACAAGAAGGGTGGAAAAGTAGGTCTCTTAAAGGTAAGACTATACAGACCATTCAGCGCAAAGCACTTTGTTGCTGCTCTTCCAAAGAGCGTAGAGAGAATCGCAGTTCTCGACAGAACAAAAGAGCCAGGTGCTCCTGGTGAGCCACTATACCTTGACGTAGTAGCAGCTCTTGATCTTGAGAAGAGAACAGGAATCAAGGTTATTGGCGGAAGATACGGCCTATCTTCAAAGGATTTCACACCAACCCATGCTCTAGCAGTTTATGACTTCCTAAAGAGCAAGGACGCACACCATGACTTCACAGTTGGAATCAACGACGACGTTACAGGAAGAAGCATCCCAGTAGGAGCTCCAATCGACGTAACACCAAAGGGCGTTGTATCCTGCATGTTCTGGGGTCTTGGTTCTGACGGTACAGTTGGTGCTAACAAGAACTCCATTAAGATCATCGGAGACAACACAAATCAGAATGCTCAGGCATACTTTGCATACGACTCAAAGAAGAGTGGCGGTATCACAGTATCCCACCTAAGATTCGGCGAAGGAAACCTCAACATGCCATGGCTCATCGACCATGCAGACTTCGTAGCTTGCCATAACCCAGCATATATCGGACGCTATGACATGCTATCTGCTCTAAAGCCAGGCGGAGTATTCCTACTAAACAGCCAGATTCCTTCAAGCGAAGTATTCGAGCACTTAACAAAGAAGATGCAGGAGCAGATCATCTCAAAGAAGATCCGTTTCTACAACATTAATGCTCTTGAGATTTCTGAGAAGGCTGGACTTGGAACAAAGATCAACACTGTCATGCAGGCTGCATTCTTCAAGATCAGCGCAATCCTTCCTGAGACAGAAGCTATTGACCTCATCAAGAAGTATGTAAAGAAGACATTCTTAAAGAAGGGTGAGGATGTTGTTAACAAGAACTATGCTGCTATCGACGGAGCATCAGAAGCTCTCGTAGAGGTTAAGGTTCCTGAGACAACCACAAAGAGCTACGAGCCAAAGAGACTCATTCCAGAGAATGCTGATGATTTCACAAAGAATATCATCGAGCCTATCATGCACATGGAAGGAAACAGCATTCCAGTTTCCGCAATGTCTTTCGACGGCACACTTCCTACCGGTACTGCAAAACTCGAGAAGAGAGGCGTTGCAGCATTCGTTCCTCATTGGGACAGCAGCAAGTGTATCCAGTGCAACCAGTGCGTACAGTCATGTCCACACGCAGCAATCAGGGCAAAGCAGATTCTCCCAGCAGACTTAGAGAAGGCTCCAGCAACATTCAAGACAATCAAGAGCAATACTAAGAACGACAGAGATCTACAGTTCAAGATCCAGGTATATCCAGAGGACTGCCAGGGGTGTGGCGTATGTATCGAAGCATGTCCTGCAAAGGAGAAGGCTCTATCATTCAGCCCAATCACAGTTGAAAGAGAGGCAGGAGAGACTGTTAACTCAGAGTTCTTTGAAGCTCTAACATATGACAACCTCGACGGACTCAACATGAACACTGTAAAGGGTCTTCAGTTCAAGCAGCCTCTATTCGAGTTCAGCGGCGCTTGTGCAGGATGTGGAGAGACTCCATATGTAAAGATGCTTTCACAGATCTGCGGAGAGAGAGCAGTTATTGCTAACGCAACAGGTTGTTCTTCAATCTATTCTGGAACATTCCCAACAATCCCATACACAAAGAGGGCTGATGGAAGAGGACCAGCATGGGGCAACTCGCTATTCGAGGACAACGCAGAGTACGGTCTTGGTATGCGCCTTGCTATCGACAGCAACAGAAACCTTCTAAGACTCAAGATTGACGAACTATTTAAAGCTGGATGCTCAGATGCTCTTAAGAGTGCAATCGAGAAGTCCATCTCTCTATGGGATGACGACACAGAAGCATCAATTGCAGCTCAGAAGGAAGTTCAGAAGGTTCTTGCAGAAGAGAAGGCAACAGATGCTAATAAGGCAGCTCTTGCTAAGGTTGTCGAGCTACAGGATTACTTCTCTGATAAGGATGTTCTTATCATCGGAGGTGACGGATGGGCTTACGATATCGGATACGGCGGCGTAGACCACGTTGTTGCATCTGGTAAGAACGTAACTATCCTCGTTCTCGATACAGAAGTTTACTCCAACACAGGTGGACAGGCTTCGAAGTCAACACCTATCGCAGCTGTAGCGAAGTTCGCTAACGCAGGTAAGCAGGTTGGTAAGAAGAACATGGGATTCATGTGCATGAGCTATGGCCATGTATACGTAGCATCTTGTGCTCTTGGTTACAACAGACAGCAGGCACAGAAGTGCTTACAGGAAGCTGTAGCATACAAGGGACCATCAATCGTATTCTGCTATGCACCATGTATCAACCACGGTATCAACATGAGATACTCTCAGGTAGAGGCTAAGAAGGCTGTAGAGGCTGGATACTGGCCGCTATACCGCTTCAACCCAAACGGAGAAGAGGGCAAGAAGTTTACTTGGGAGACAAAACCTGCAACAGCAGATTACGAGACATTCATCAAGGGAGAAGTTCGTTACTCATCCCTATACAAGACAAACCCAGAGCATGCTGATGAGCTGTTCGCAAAGGCAGCTGAGGATGCTAAGGAGCGTCTTGCATTCTATCAGAGATGCGGCGAGGTTATCGGAGAGATCCTATAATAAGAGATCCGCATTTTACTTGGAGGACTTTCGGGTCCTCCATTTTTTGTGCTTCTATAATGAATAAAAGGACGAAAAGATCTTTATATGGTTTTATTATTAGTTGGGGGAAAATTTCTTAGGAAGGTAAAAATTGCACAAGATCTGGTGGTTTTTATGTTTCACAAAGAGAGCTACCTAAATTTTATTTCGGGTAGCTCAGCAAAGGGGGGTGGCCAATTTCTTAGCCACACTCTCAGGATAACAGTATTTAGAAAATAATACAAATAAAATATTTATTTTTTTCTTGCAGTGTAATTAATTAACAGAATATGTCAAACTGTCGTGAAAAAGAGATCACTTCTTATATATTTTCAAAATGTCCTCTAAATACGTTATTAGTTTCTTTTTGTATTCCTCTGGATATATCACTTCTACGCTCGTTCCGCTTTGAATAATTCTTAGCATTAGCTCTATTGAGTTCTCAGCATCGAAACGCGCAATAAGCTCGCCATTGTCGTTTTTTCTGAGTTCGGGCTTTCCATGTATTATCGTTGAAAAACTGTTTAGAGCCGATTTCTCCCTTATCTTCAGAGTAAGAGGGATCATGTCGATTGCGTCGTAACTGGCTTCTGTGCTTTTCTTAAATGGCTTGAGATTGTCCGGAATTGTGTAGGTCTCATCTAGCATGACGGCATCCGTCATTTCAGATATCTCAAGCGTTACGATATCCTGAGTGTGTCTGAGCCTTCCCGTGACCGTTATTGGCTTTCTCTCTTCCATTTCATCTTTAAAGCCTATGAAGTATGGCGCGATCTCAATCTCTTCGTCTTTTGTTGTGATTCTTGCGATATGTCCGCTTATCCAGCAGTCTATGAGGACTTCGAGTATCTTATTGTAGACTTTTGAACGTCCCATGTTGTTTTTAAGGCCTTCATCTATCTTATCGGCAAGATCGAATATATTGGAGCTGACTTTAGGCGCATATGCCTGCATGTTCATCGCAATCTTTCTCAGTCCTGATGCAAGGTGCGGATTCTGCACTTCCATTTTTGATGCGAGCATTTCTGCAGACATGTTGAAGGCAAGAGATTCATATACGCTCAGCGTCTCTTTCTCCTCATCTTCTTTCGCCCTTATTTTTATTAGATTATCTTCTTCGTATATGTCGATCTTATCTGCAAGCTCTTCGACATATCGTGATATGGTTGAACGGTGCACTCCGAGACGTCGTGCAATTTCAGCCCTTCTAAGCCCCTCTGGGTGGCTTCTTAGGAGAAGCTCTAGCTGTGCGACCCTTTCACCCTTCATAAATCCTCCTAGAAAGAGCATAGCAGAAATTTATGCTCTTGTTGCAAAAATATTTCTTTTTATTAGATAATTTCATTATGCAGAATACAGATGAACTTGAGATTAAGATCAGCTACCTTGAACTTAAATACGAGGAGCTGAACGAAGTCGTGATAGCACAGGACAAAGAGATACAAAGACTTAAGGGCGAGATAAAAGTCCTAGAGAAGAAGGTAAGCGATTTGGAAGAGGTAAGCGGAGTGGACAGGCCAAATAGAAGGCCTCCCCACTATTGATTATTTTCTTGTCCAAAGGGAGGCTGCTTCGAAAGCGATCTTTCCGTCGGATTTCTTTGTAATCCTATGTATTAAAGATAGTGCGTCTTCGCTTCTTTCTTCTATCGCAGTCTCTACTTTAACCTCGTCATCTTCGAACGTCTGGCTTTCCCATTGCACGTCGATACTCTTTATGCGGTAATTGAGCTCTATGTCGTCAGTAAGAGATTCGCATAGCCATCTTACGTACACTACGTTGTTTACGTGCTTATTAGTATCAATATCGTAATAGCATGGTTTGAAATACTTGTCTTCAAGAATTTCGATCTTGTTTGCTTCTTCGAACTTCTTGATTTTACCAATATCGGGATTTAGAAATAGGCTCTCATTTTTTAGTCCGATCTTATCTTCTACGATCTTTGGAAGAGCAGGTCTTTTTCTGATTAAATCCATCAGCACCCAGTGAGTCATCGTATTCATTATGAGATTTCCATTTGAATCTGCCGCTTTTACGACACGAGGGCAGAAAAGCTTGAATCCTTTTTGCGCAAATGTTTCAAAGGTGATCTTCTCTCTCCACTTTGGAATTCTGTAAAAGTCCATCTTGGTTCTCACTATTACCCAAGTCTTGCCATCCCTTTCACTCATTTCTTTTATTCCTAATCCCATCTCACTTGCATGTTCTCCTGCAACTTCTTGGGAAAGGGAGAAGAAGAACGGAATGGTTGCATCGTAGAATCTATCCGTATCAGCACTTCTTACCATGAATTCTTCATATCCGATGTTCTCTTCTGTTATTCTCATATGTTCATCCTCTGTAAATTCTGACTATCGATCTGCCGTACTTTCTCTCTTCCAAGAAAGTCCATCCTTCTATATCCGTCCACAGTTTCTGTTCTTCAAGCGGGTAGTGGATCATAAAAAGACCGCCCTCCTTTAAGATCTTGCTTTTTGCAATCTCTTTTGCAAGTTCTACCTTCTTCTCCATATTAAAAGGAGGATCTGCATAGATCATCGAGTAGGATATCGGAGCGATCTTTATAAAGCGAAACGCATCCATCATAAAGAGTTTCTTATCTTCTTCGACAAAAGATAGGTTTTTTTCTATCGTTTCTTTCTTTCCCCTGTCCATCTCGACAAGGTGTATTGGATTTGCCCCCCTGCTTGCGGCTTCTATCGCGACACAGCCGCTGCCTGAAAAGAGATCTAGAAAACTTTCTCCATCTAACGGCCCAAGGTGGGCAAATAGGGATTCTCTCATTCTATCCATTGCAGGACGAATAATGCCTTTAGGGCATTCTATATTCCGTCTTACGTATTTTCCGCCTGTAATTCTCATAACAGAATAAAAATATAATGGAATATGAGAAAAAGGGAAATGCTAAGAGGCGTAGAAAATAATATAATTATTTACTGGATTTTCTTATAGGATAAATAAAGGTCCTGTACTAGTTTAGGTATAAATCTTGACGATTAAGAATAATGTAAGCTAACATATTAGTAGAAAGAGGCACTGCCGATGAACGGTAGCTTTCAGAAAGATTAAAGCGAGAATCGCCCTAAATGCTTCTGCAAAAGCATGGGCGGTTTATCTTTTTCTCTTAACGTATTATTTTGCATAGATGTCGATATAATTTCTAAGTATGGCGTTCTCTGCTTTTATTAGACCTTTATCATCTTTTGCAATGCGCTCTGCCTCGTCTTTTGCAAGGAGAAGCAGATCTTGATCTCTTGTAATTGATGCAAAGCGCATTTTTAAATATCCTGACTGCTTAAAGCCTGTGATATCCCCAGGGCCTCTTATTTCCAAATCCTTCTCAGCGATCTTAAAGCCGTCGTTTGTGCTTTTCATGACCTTAAGACGTTCTTTTGCATCATCTGTGATGTTATCAGAGAAAACGAGAAAGCAATAGGATGGAAGGCTTGAGCGTCCAACCCTTCCTCTGAGCTGATGAAGAGCCGAAAGGCCGAATCTGTCTGCGTGTTCAATTATTATGCACGTTGCATTAGGAACATCTATTCCGACCTCTATTACGCTGGTTGCCACCAAATACTGGTATTCTCCGTCTCTGAACTTGTTAAGAGCATCTATCTTCTCTTCGTCTTTCATTCTTGAGTGTACAGCGGCAGACTTATATTCAGGATAGCGTTTTTTCAACTCCTCAAACATTATCTCAACAGCCTTTAGCGATCCTTCGTCATCTCCTTCAATCCTTGGATATACGAAATAGGCCTGATGACCTCTTTTAAATTCGACTTCGATTGCATTAAGCATCTCTTCTCTTTTCTTTGAGCTTACAAGAAATGTCTTTATCTCTTTTCGTCCATCAGGCTTATGCTTTATCTCTGATAGATCAAGATTGGAATAGAATGTGAGGGCAAGAGTTCTCGGAATAGGGGTTGCTGTCATGCTTAGTACGTTAGGTCTTTTTGCCTTTTCTAATAGCGCATTTCTCTGTTCGACTCCGAACCTGTGCTGTTCGTCTATTATCACATATGTAAGTTTTTTGAATGTGACATCTTCTGTAAAAAGGGCATGCGTTCCTATTGCAAGGTCTACTTCTCCCTCTTTTAGCGCATTAAGAAGGAGAGGGCGGCTTTTGCTTTTTATAGATCCAGTTAAATAGCATAGCCTTACTCCAAGGGGCTCAAGAAGTCGTGCGGCATTTTCTGCGTGCTGCTTTGCAAGAAGTTCTGTAGGGGCCATAAAAGCAACCTGTTCGCCTTTTGCAATTACAT
The DNA here is from genome assembly GCA_949289305.1 of uncultured Spirochaetales bacterium. GTDB lineage: Bacteria > Spirochaetota > Spirochaetia > Sphaerochaetales > Sphaerochaetaceae > Ornithospirochaeta. Next base: position 27,003 of record CASENB010000025.1, on the reverse strand, counting down.
GAAGCGCGCTAAGCCAGGCTACGAGCGTCTTTCCTGATCCTACGTCTCCCTCTAAAAGCCTGTTCATCGGATCTTTTCTATCTATATCCGATCTTATCTCATCTAAAGCTTTCTCCTGATCTTCTGTAAGTGAGAATGTAAGATTTTTTATAAGTTTTTTTTCTAGGTTTGATATTGAGGGGTGAACCTTTTTCACATCTTCGTATGTCTTTTCCCTAGCGCTTTTGAGTGCCATGTAGAAAAGTTCTGTGAATGACAGCGTTCTTAAAGCTCTTTGAACGTCTTCGAAATTATTAGGGTGGTGAACAAGATAATAAGCAGAACTGTGGTGTAGGAGGCCCAAGCGTTCATACGTCTCTTTTTTTAGTTCGTCCTCCATTGGCGAGAGCGCATTAAGCGCCTCATCGACTGCAAAGCGTACAGTTTTTTCCTTTAGGTTTCCGCTTAGGCTGTAAAGCGGTATGATCTTTCCTAGATCTAGCTCCCGCGGGCTTCTTTTTATTTCAAAAGCAGCCGCCATATAAAGAGATCTGTTTTTACTTACGCTTGCGCTAATGAAATATGAGTGCCCGATATAAAGGGTTTTATCTAAATAGTCTCGATTGAAGCAATAAAGATCGATTTCGTCTCCGTTTTCATCTTCAGCCCTGACTTTTAGCGTCCTTCCTTTTTTTGTCGGAATGAAGTCTTTTTTTAAAACGGTGATTTTACAGTATACGGTATTGTCTTCTCCACTTGCATCCCTAAGTCTTTTTTCGCTTCTTCTGTCCTCATAGCTTCTTGGGACGAAAGATACGAGATCGTAATAAGTTGTGATGCCTAAGGATGAAAAGTCCTTCTCTGCGGCTTTCCCTATGCCTTTGATTTTAGTGATCTTTTCATCCCTTTTCTGCATTAGAACGGTATCCTTGCGGCAAGCATATATAGAATATTGAAGCAGTAGCGGAGTCCGAAGTAAAGAACTATGAAAATAACTAGCGTTATGATATTCACAGTCGTTTCTTTTACATATCTGTTTTTAAAGAACGTTCTCCTAACCCATGCTGTTATAGGGTCTGCAAATCCTGAAATCCTGCTCATGGAATAGCCAAACCTGGAGTTTGGCATGAACGATGCGATCGTCTTCATTATAAGCAGGATGAAGCCGAATGTGAAAAATAATTGTACCGCATATGCCCAGAATGCCGAAATGAACAGGCAGATGATAAGGGAGAGTGACATTCTTCCGTACATTCCGTATATCTGGAATATTGATTGCACGACTGAAAGGACTCCGATTCCGATTACGGGAGAAAAATCGAGCATTCCAGCTCTGAATTTAGACGATCTGAACATATTGAGATACGGATCGACCATCTGCGCTAGAAAATATGTTAGCGTTCCTCTCTGAGGCCATGGATTTACCCAGCTCATCAGGATTCTAATCCATATTATAAACGAATAGATATTCAAAAGCCTTGCAATAAATAGTGCTAATGTCGCCATCTTTAAAAACTCTCCAATGTTCTATGAAATTAATAAACTCTTACGCTTTCGACAACAGGAAGTTCTTTTATCTCTTTCATAGCATCCACGCTGTAGCCCATGTACATTGCGTAATTAAGCTTTAATCCGATTTTTTCATCGAGGAGTTCAAGAGACACTGGAATTTCCCCTTTGTTCTGTTCGATCCTTCTCTTTAGTTCTTCGACGTTTCCCTTTTCCATGATCTTACTACGTCTCAGTGCGATTGAAATCTTGGAGATGTTTTCCGGAATTAATGCTTCCGGGTTCATTACCTCGTCAATCGAGTAGCTGAGAGCGTCATTTCTCTGTGAGAACTTTCCTTTAAAAGCATAGACAGTGTTTTCTTCTATCATGTTCTCTATTCTTTCGTAAGTCCTTGGAAATGCGATTGCATCTACTTCTCCTTCCTTCGTCTGAAGGGTGTAGGCGCACATCTTCTTCTCGTCCTTAGTCTTAATGACTTTTTTTGAAATTACGAGAGCAACCAAAGCTTCTGTCTTTTGTAAAGGAATGTCCTCAGGGTAGTCTAGGCGCACCCTTACGCACTCTCTGATCTTATCTTCATAACTGTCAAGAGGATGTCCTGATATATAAAAACCAAGCATCTCTTTTTCAGTTCTGAGTTTTTCTTCTATGCTCCAGTCGGATGAAGGACGCATCGAAAATTCGTTCATGACCTCATCCTCATCTCCAAAGAGCGACATCTGTCCCTCTGCCGTAAGATCCCTAGTGGACTTTCCATAGTTTAACGCGTCTTCAAGGTTTGCCATTAGCGTTGCTCTGTTTTCTCCCGTTTCATCAAAACATCCGGCTTTAATGAGGGATTCGCAGAGTCTTGAAGAAGGTGGCTCTGGCAATCTGACGATGAAATCGACAAGATCTTTAAACGGGCCGTTCTTCTCCCTCTCTTTTACGATCATGTCGCATATGGCATCTCCTACGTTTCTTACTCCAGAGAGTCCGTATACGATATCTCCGTTATTAACGCCGAAATCCTTAAGCGACTTGTTTATAGACGGTGGAAGAATTTTTATTCCCATCTGAGGTGCGAGGTTCAAGTATTCTTTGAACTTTACAGGATTGCTCTTTTCATTCGTAAGGTTAGCTGCAAGGAATTCTGCAGGGTAGTTGGCTTTCAAATATGCTGTCTGATATGCGACGATAGAGTAGGCGACGGCATGGCTCTTGTTAAAACCGTAACCTGCGAAAGGCTCAAGAATGTGGAAAATCTCTTCCGCATGCTCTGCTGTAAAACCTCTTTTTATTGCGCCTTCGCGGAATTTGACAAGTTCTTCTGCAAGTTTTTCTGCCTGCTTCTTACCCATGATACGTCTTAAGATATCAGCTTGGCCAAGAGAGTATCCTGCGATGATCTGAGCTACCTGCATAACCTGTTCCTGGTATACGATAACACCGTATGTCGTCTTTAAGACGTCTTCAAGACATGGATCAGGATATTTAATCGGAATAATGCCGTTCTTACTGTCGATGTACTGATCGATAAATTGCATAGGACCTGGGCGGTATAGCGCGTTAAGGGCGACAAGATCTTCTATATTAGATGGTTTTGCCCTTTTTAATATCCTGCGCATTCCGGGACTTTCGAATTGGAATACGCATGCGCTATCCCCTTCCTGAAGCATCTTAAACGTTTTTTTATCAACTTCGTCGATCTTGTTGATGTCGAAATCTGGTTCCTTCATTTTCACAAGGTCCACGGCATGCTTGATAAGAGTGAGCGTTTTAAGGCCTAAGAAGTCCATCTTAACTAGTCCGCAATCCTCGATCTGTTTCATAGTATATTGCGTTGCAATTGCGCCTGTGGCTTTATCTGCACAGAATAAAGGAACGTATTTTTCCAGGTTTTCCCTTCCTATAACAACTCCTGCCGCATGAAGGCTTGAGTGCCTGTGCAGACCTTCAAGCTTCTGCGCTGTTTCGAAAAGCTCTGCATATATTCCACCCTTGTCCTGATATTCTTTCAGCCTAGGTTCTGCCTGGAGGGCCTTTGCAATGGTCATTTTCGGCTCGTCAGGGATGAACGAACATATCTTGTTTGACTCTTCATAAGGGATGTCTAGGACGCGTGCAACGTCCTTTACTACCTGCTTTGCCTTAAGCGTTCCAAAAGTTACGATCTGGCCAACCCTGTCTTTTCCATAGTGTTCTGTTACGTAGTCGATTACTTCTCCACGGCGTTCGAAACAGAAGTCGATATCAAAATCCGGCATGCTTACGCGTTCGATATTTAAAAATCTTTCAAACAGAAGCGAGTATTTCATCGGTTCTACATCTGTGATTGTAATTGCATATGCTACGAGGCTTCCCGCACCTGATCCTCGTCCAGGTCCTACTGGGATATCATGTGCCTTTGCCCATGCGATGTAGTCGCGAACGATTAGGAAGTAGCCTGGAAAGTCCATCTTTATGATAACCGAGAGTTCATAGTCCAACCTTGTCTGAAGGAGTTTAGTAACAGTTCCATACCTCTTTTTTAGTCCTTCATTTGCTAAATATACTAGATACTCTGCCTCTGTTTTAAAAGGCTCAGGAATGTCGCACTTAGGAAGAATAGGACCAGGGAAATTAATTTCTATATTGCACTTTTCTGCAAGTTTTGCAGTGTTTTCAACTGCATCAGGACACCATGAGAATAGCTCCTCCATCTCTTCTGGTGTTTTGAAGTAGAACTCGCTGTTTGAGAATCTCATCCTATGCTCGTCGTTCTTCTTTGAGTTCGTTCCGATACAAAGAAGCGTATCGTGCGCGTTTGCGTCTTCTTTCTCTATATAGTGGATGTCGTTTGTGCAGATTATAGGAACGTCCATCTCTTTTGCAAGCCTTACTAATATCGGATTAGTGTATTTCTGCTCTGCTAGATTATGATCTTGAAGCTCTATGTAATAGCGATCGGGAAATACTTTTTTAAACCATTCAATCCTCTCTTTTGCCGCCTGGTAGTTCTTCTTTTCCTGATCAGCGTGAGGTTTTGAGAACGGGACGCCCCTTTGCTGCGGGGTAAGGAGTATTTGGATTATCTCTCCTGCAAGGCAGGCAGAGGTGCAAATTAAATCTTCGCTGTGCGCCATGAGGCTTTCATCATCAATCCTTGGTTTTGAGTAATAGCCTTCCTTGTATGCGATTGCGTTAAGCTCCATCAGGTTATGATAGCCCTTATCGCTCATTGCAAGGAGAATTAAATGATAGTATTTGCTTCCGCTATCCGTACTTTTCGCTCTTCTGTCTTTTGGGTTTACATAAAACTCGCATCCGATTATAGGTTTGATGCCTGCAGCCCTGCATTCGTTATAAAAGTAGAGAGCTCCGAACATGTTTCCATGGTCTGTAATCGCAAGGCTTTTCATTCCGCATTTCTGTGCTTTTTTTACATATGCGGAGATCGATGCGGCTCCGTCTAAAAGTGAGAAGTCAGTATGATTGTGTAAATGTACGAAATTGCTCATTTTTCTCCTTATTGTGCCTCTAGAGGCGTATATGTAAGTGCTTTGATGTTAAGATCGCTTATTATCTCTTTTATCATAGCTCTTGTTCTGAGTTTTTGCAGGGCAGAGAGTGAAAAATTCTGCTTGCATACTTCCAGAATTGCATCTTCTATGCTTTTGCTTTCGCTCTGCTCTAAAGGAAAACGTGCGCTTGAGAATATGTTATCTAAATCATGGTTTGCAATAAAGCCCATGTTTGGATATGTGATTGCGATCTTCGCATCATTGAAGTTGTCGTTTTCAGGATTTCCCGCAATCGAAATTGCAACGGCATCTTTGCTTTCATATAGGAATGAACCTAAAGACATGAACTTCTGAAAATTCTTCTGCGTTAAGTTTATCCTTACTCTTGAAATTAGTGCTCGCTCTGGCAGGCTTAGCCTTCCAGTCTTATCGTATATCGATAGCAGTGGATACCATTTTGAATGCATTCTCTTTTTCTTCATGAATTTCACTTCGCAAGAAGAATCGAAGAGGCTGAGAGTTCCTGCAAGCGATGATCTGAAATCGACAGTTGCAAGGCTTCCTCCAAGACTTATCCTGCTTGTTGCGATTTTACCGCCAATGCTCTGAATGTTATCTATTAGAATCTTAGGAAGTATAGATCTTCCAGTTGCAATCAATTCATATAAAGTGACCATAGATCCGAATTCTGCAACTCGATCGTTTCTCTGTATGCGATGAAGTTCTTCTATGGAACCTAAATAGATGATCTCGTCGTTTGTCGTACTGCTTGGATAAAATCCTTTCCTGCTCATTATATAGGTGCCGCCTGCCCAGTAGGAGGAAGTGGGGTAGTGCTGTATGATTGAAGAGAACTCTCCGATATTGATTGGAGTGTGTATATTAGGGGATCTAAGACCTTCTAGCATGTCGTTTCCTCCTTATTTCGGTTGCAGCTTGTACGATTTTTACCGTATCGTTTAACTCCAGACACGAACATTTTAGACCTTCCATCTCCCTTAGAACATCCTCTTTTGAAGTCTGAGCGCTTGAGATAAGACTTTCTATTAAAAGCGTTCTTGCACTATAGCAATGCTGGCAAGGCTTCAGATGTGTAAGCTCATATGCCTTTTCGATGTCTTTTGCATTCTTTGTCTTGGAATATGCTTCATATGTGATAATCGTCTTTCCCCTTATTTCAAATGCGGGAACAAGACAGCTGAGTACGGCTTTTCCATCCATCAAAACGACGCAGAGACCGCACATAGAGCCATCGCAATGAGCGCTGATGGAAGAACTCTGAATATCTTCTGAAAGTATTAGAGACAGAGGCTTGTTTGAGTTTAAAGAAAGGGATAAAAGTTTTCCATCTATAGTGCAATCTATTTTCATGTTTTCTCCGGTTTATTATTTATCAGCATCTTCCTTGGCAGTCTTTATTTTTAGAATGTCGTCTGCGTTAAGAGGTAGCGTTACTCTTTTGCCTATAGCCTGTTCTAAGGCTGATGCAAGACTGCTTATTACTAGGGCTCGGGTTAAAGAGGTAAGGGATGCGATGTTTTCTCCCTCTCTTTTTACTAGGCTGATATTGATCTTGCTATCCCTGTCTATAAGCATTCCATTCTCTTTTAAAACCCTTGCGATAAGAGTCTTCGCACTTTGTAATAGAGCTTCCTTGTTTGCAACTTCCGATACGCTATATGTAACCCATACGTCTTTTATCTTCGGAATCAGCGATAATTCAGGCAGAATGACTTCTATTGCCATAGCTGCAAATCCGCTTTCATCGAATTCGCATGGGAAGTACTTGTCCTCAGCATTGAATGATATCGATATTGGCAGCTTCTCTCTCTCTTTTAAACTTTTAAGTTTTCTTGCGCTATTTCTCAGCATCTTTGAAAAGCTTGTTATGTAGCGAGATAGGATTTTAGGCCCTGTGTCGATTTCATTATGGTCCTGAGAAGAGAAAAGCACGGAATCTTCGCTATCAAGAGAAAGTTCTTCCTTGATTATTTTCTTCCAGAATGGTTGTGCATTTGTTTTTTCACTAAGGGATGTCTCGACAACTATAGCGCCACGTTGCGTATATGTGATCTTCGCTTGGTATTCGTTCTCTGTTGAGAAACTAGTTGAAAACCCTGCGATAGCAATTCCAGAAGATATGCCGATTCCTTTCGCATAGCCTAAGAACTTTGAATCGCTTTTGCTTAAGTCATTTGAACTCCACTTTCTGCTATAGGACGATTTCATTGCGATATCGGTTAAGAGTTTTTTCTCCTCCTGAAGGGCAATTGCAGGAAGATAATCTGTAAATTTCCTCTTCTCCTTATATGCATAGAGCCTGAATTCATAAGGATTCATATTAAGGATTTCTGCAATTATATTGCTATGGTATTCGGTACTTGCCAAAGCTTCGGAGTATCCCATGCTTTGAAAGAGGAAATACGGGAATGAGAAACTCTTCTCAACCTTGATTGAAGCCTTGAACGCTTGAAGGTTGTAGTTTGGTATGATTGCGCTCATCGCATGGCGCTCAACTTCCCTTTCAAGCATTAAGTACGCCCCCATGTCTATCGTGTGAACAACTTCTTCTGCAAGAAGCTTGTAATCGTCTGAAAAGTATGTTGTTCGTTTTGTCTTTATTCTTCCACGTCTGTTATAAGATCTTGCCTTTAACTCCACGGGGGCTTTGAGCGCAAGGGCAGAACTTGCGGCTATTGCGGAGATGATAGCTGGATATAGCAGATATTCATCACACAATTCATAATAAGGGACTTGATGTACTATTATCTTTTTTTTGTCGTATCCAGTTGCTCTTGAGACTGTGTCTTTTACAAGTTGAGGATATTGTGTTGGCACCATTACATGCAAATTTATGCTGTCTTGCCAGCACGTAGAGACAAAGTATGTGTTAGACTCATACATTATTGGATCTAGAGAGAACGTGCTTTCAACTTTTTTATATTCGTGATGAATTACTTCATCCTCATATTTCTCTTCCTCTTCGTGGCCTTTTTTTTCATCGCTATTGTCGCTCTCTTCCGCTTTTTTTTCTTCCTCAGTCTCCTCTTTTTTCTCAGGAGGGTTCTTCTTCACAACCTCTTTCCATCCAGCTCTGAAGTCTTCTATATTTCCCCAGCCATAGTCTTCTTGATAAATTCCGTCTTCACTTAGCGTGACGTCTTCTCCTGTGTTTACTTCTATTGAACGGCGAACGATTTCTGCTCCTTCGTAATCAGGTCCTATTATTGCAAGCAGCGGCTGTTCGGCATATAAGATCTCGTTTTCTGCCATTATCGGCATAACAGATCCTGCGAACTCTAACTCGTTTACACCTTCGATCATGGAGGGACGGAAGATAAAATACTTCTGATCGAGGTTTGGAATATTAATCTCATTTATTTTTTTGCCTACGGCCGAACTTGTCAGTACGGTGCCATGACGCATATTCAGCCTAGGAACGCTCGTTCTTTCTGCCATAGATTAAAGATAACACAATAGAATGAACTTAACCACCCTAAAGGGTGAAAGAAAAGAACTTGCTTGTTAATGAAAAATAAAAACAGAGTATGCAACGCTTAAAATAGATCAAGAGAAAAGACTTGTGCTATATTTTTAGTATGGACGTTAAAAAAGAGATAGAAACGCTTGTAAAAACGCTTAACGAATACTCTAGAGCGTATTATATAGATGCAAAGCCTATTGTAAGCGACGTAGAGTACGATCGCTTGTATGACAGGCTCTTAAAGCTTGAAAAAGAGAATCCTGATTTTATATTGCCAGAAAGTCCGACTCAAAGAGTCGGTTCTGACTTAAGCAACGATTTTCCTGAATTCAGACATACGATCCCCGTTCTCTCTTTAGACAAGGCTTACAGCGACAGCGAAGTGATATCATATATGCAGAAAACGATTGCGAAGAGAGCTAACGATCTGTCGTTTGTAGCAGAGGAAAAGATCGATGGAATCTCAATGGTCCTATACTATGAGAAAGGACTTTTAGTCAGAGCTGTCACGAGAGGAAACGGCGAAGTCGGAAACGAAGTGACTGCAAATATAAAAACGATAGCTACAGTGCCTCTTAGGCTTACTGAGGAGATAGATATCGCAGTTCGTGGTGAGGTCTATCTAGCAAAAGAGGATTTCTTCAGAGTAAATGAGAGCCTAGATGAAGATAAGAAGGCTGCGAATCCGAGAAATTTAGCAGCAGGTACTGTCAGAAGGCAGAAGAGTGCAGAAGCTTCTTTGGTTCCTTTGAACATATTCTGTTATGAAGGATTTTGGGATAAAAGCCCCGAAAGCCATCTAGAGATATTAAGTTATTTGAAGAGACTGGGGTTCAGGGTAAACGATCATATCGCACTCTTTTCAAGCAGTAAGGAAAAGAGTGAGAAGATGTTAGAAGATGCAGGATTAACAGGAAGGGCATATTCTTTTACTGAGATGCAGGACTATATAGACTTTAAAACAAAGGAGAGAAAGGATCTTGCCTATGAGATAGACGGTCTAGTCTTTAAGGTAAACGAGATAAAAGAGAGGGAGGTATTAGGATATACAGAGCACCATCCGAGGTGGGCCATAGCTTATAAGTTCGAATCGCCTCAGGCCGTAAGCACGCTTTTAGGCATTACTGTTCAAGTTGGAAGAACTGGGCGCATTACACCTGTTGCTGAACTTAAGGAAGTCCAGCTTGGAGGTTCTACGATAAAGAGGGCGACGCTGCATAATCAGGAATATATAGACTCTCTCGAGCTCGCAATCGGAGACACTGTGTCGATAGTCAAGAGAGGCGATGTAATTCCTCAAGTTGAGGATGTGATAGAGAAGAATGAGCTTGGAAATACAGTTTATAAAATTGATATGCATTGTCCTTGCTGTAACAGTCCTCTTAAGAAAGAGGGTGCTCATCTATTCTGTCGAAATCCTGAGTGCCCTGAACAAGTGATTGGAACTCTCTCTTTCTTTGCTTCCCGAACTCAGATGGACATAGAAAGCCTTGGGCCGAAGACGGTCAAAGTATTTTACGAAGCAGGGCTTCTTAGAAAGGTAGAGGATATATATAACGCTGATTATTCGTCTTTAATCGGACAGAAAGGAATCGGAGTAAAGACTGTAGAGGCCATAGTAGATGGCGTTAACGAGTCGAAGAAACAGCCATTTAAAATTGTTCTTTCTTCTTTAGGTATCGCAGAGCTAGGCAAAAAGAGCGCAGAGATCTTGGAAAATGCAGGATTTGATAGTTTCGACAAATTAAAAGATGCGACGGAAGAAGATCTGTTAAAAGTAGATGGAATAGGCTCCGTCATGGCTAAGATCATTGTCGACAGTTTTAAAGAGCCTCGTCTTTTGGAGACAATAGAAAAACTAAAGGAAGCTGGACTTAAAATGAGTAGCGATGAGGATGAAAAAGAATCTGATCTTGACCAGATTTTCAGTGGGACCACATGGTGTGTAACAGGCTCTTTTAAGAACTTTAATCCTCGAGATAAGGCGCTTTCTGAAATTGAGAAAAGGGGAGGAAAGACGAGCGGAAGCATAAGTGGAAAAACCACGCACCTATTAAAAGGAGAAGGTGGAGGCTCAAAAACAGAGAAGGCCGAAAAACTTGGCATCAAGATAGTAAGTGAAGATGAGTTTTTATCTCTCATAGGATGGGGTGAAAAAAAGGCAGTTTCGCCTATACAGCTTGAGCTTTTCTAAGCATTGTTGTATTTTGGCCTCAATATTATTAGTCTTTGGAGGATTTTAATGAACGAGTTAGCTAAAGAACTAAATGAAACGTTGAAAGATACCGTAGTCTATTCATTCCTTTCCCGAACAGGAAAGAGAATGTATTTCCCAAAAGGAATCGTAGCGCAGAGTGCGGAGGCCGGAGAGAAGGCGAAGAATTATAATGCTACTGTTGGCCTTGCAACAAAAAATGGCGAGCCGATCCATTTAAGCGATATCTACTCCTCTTTTAAAGACGGGCTTTATAAACCAAAAGAGATATTCAATTACGCCCCAGGGGGCGGAGACAAGGAACTGAGAGCGCTCTGGAAGAAAGAGATGATAAAAAAGAATCCGACCCTTGAGGGAAAGAAGTTTTCAGACCCTCTTGTCACTGCAGGCTTGACGCATGCGATCAGTCTTGCTGCAACTTTGTTCCTCGATGAAGGGGATGAGATCGTATGTCCAGATCTTTTTTGGGACAACTACGATCTGATATTTACCGATTTAGTCGATGCGAAGATCATACCTTTTACTTTCTTCAAGGATGGAAAGCTTAATATAGAAGGCCTTAGAAGAGCGCTTCTCTCTGCAAAAAAAGACGAGGTGCGTTTGATTCTGAACTTTCCAAACAATCCTACAGGATATACTCCAAGCCATAGTGAAGCCATGGCTCTTGTCGAAATGCTTAAAGAGGTTGCTAAAGATAAGAAGATTTTAGTTATCGTTGACGATGCGTACTTCGGGCTGTTCTATGAAGAAGAGACAGAGAAGGAATCTATTTTTTCATACCTTTGCGATGCTGATGAGAACATATTTGTAATCAAAGGGGATGCTGCTACTAAAGAACAGATGGTATGGGGCTTTAGAATTGGATTTATCAGCTACGGAGCAAAAGGTCTTGAGGATAGGCATTATCAGGCATTGACGAATAAGACACTAGGTGCAATCAGATGCACCGTTTCAAACTGCGACAGGCCAGGGCAAACACTGCTTTTAGATGCTATGAAAAACGGTGCTCACTACGAAGAGGATAAGCAAAAACTCTTTGACGAAATGGCACTACGTTATGCTATCCTTAAGAAGGAGCTTGAGAATTATGAGGATAGCAATCTCTTGAGAGCATATCCTTTTAACTCAGGTTACTTCATGGCTTTCGATACCCTAGGCCATAGCGCAGAAGAGCTCAGACGTTATCTGCTCGACAAATATTCAGTCGGAGCCGTAAGCATCTTTGATAAGACATTCCGCGTTGCCTACTGTTCTGTCGAACCTGAGAAGATAAAAGATTTGATCGCTTTGATTTATAAAGCGGCAGGAGAGTTATGGAACTAAAAGTTAAGATTTATCTTACCGATGATGATGGTGAGAAGTTCATGGGAATAGGGGTTATCTGGCTTCTTGAAGAGATCGAGAAAGCTGGATCATTAAGAAAAGCGGCAGCTAATCTTAAGATCTCCTATACTAAGAGCTATTCTATGCTCAAAAAAGCTGAGGAGAATCTCTCCTTTCCACTTGTTGAGCGTAAAAAAGGTGGCTCTAACCATGAAGGAATCGTCTTAACAGATAAGGCAAAAGAGTTTATCAAGCACTATTGGGATTTCCAGAATAGGGCTAAAGAGAGAGTTAAAGAAGAATACATTAACTTTGGGAAGGAAATTGCCAGCCTAAGCGAGGAGGAAAAGAATGGCTAATTACGATTTCACTGTTGAACGCCTTGGAGAGGCGAAACTTAATAGCCCGATCAGAATGGGTTATAAGGAAGGAGACGGAATGTCCGATTATGTCTCGGATGACGACCGTATTCTATATGATCTCGGAACTGAAGTAGTGGACGGAAAAACTGTTCCTAAGAATTCAGAGTCCCTTGAGCTTGCAGGTCCTAGAGCGAAGATATATTTCAATCCTAGCCATGTACATGCTGCAATCTGCACATGCGGAGGAATCTGTCCAGGGCTTAACAACGTTATCAGAGCGGTTGTGCGCTGTCTATGGTATCGTTATGGAGTAAGAAGGATTTCCGGCATACAATATGGTTACCTTGGATTGTTAGAGAATTCTCCATGGCCTCTAATTCCGCTAGATCCAGATGTTGTTGATGATATCCAGGAAAAAGGCGGTACGATTCTCGGTTCTGCAAGGGGTGGCGGAAAGCAGGTTGAGGAGATCGTAGATTCTCTCGAGAGGCTGAACATCAATATTTTAATCTCAATTGGTGGAGACGGAACGCTTCGCGGTGCATATGATATCGGAGAAGAGATTGAGAAGAGAGGCCTTAAGATCGCTGTCGTAGGAGTTCCTAAGACGATCGATAATGATCTTTCCTTCATTGATTCTTCTTTTGGATTCGATACAGCTGTTGCAAGTGCTGTTCCATCCGTTAGGGGTGCGCATGTAGAGGCTAAGAACAGTATTAACGGAATCGGCCTTGTAAAGGTTATGGGAAGGGAGTCTGGATTCATTGCTGCATCGACTTCACTGGCTCAGAGTGATGTTAATTTCTGTTTGATCCCTGAATCTCCATTCGATCTGAAAGGTCCAAACGGTCTTTTTGAACATTTGAAGAATAGAATTCTAGATAGAGGACATGCTGTAATCCTCGTTGCAGAAGGTGCAGGACAGAATCTCGTGCCTCCTACAGGTAAGACTGATGCATCAGGTAATAAGAAGTATCAGGATATCGGACTCTTCTTAAAAGAGGAGATTGCAAAATATTTTGCAGAACAGGGGATTCCTACTTCGATTAAGTATATCGATCCATCATATATCATCAGATCGGCCCCTGCTAACAGTTATGACTCAATTTACTGTGCACGCCTTGGAGCCCATGCCGTGCATGCTGCGATGGCTGGCAAGACGAAGTGCATAGCGAGCAGGGTTAATAATCAGTTCGTATATCTTCCTATCAAGGTAGCAGTCTCCAAGAGATCCCACGTTGAAATCGAAGGAACTTTATGGAGAGACGTTCTTGAAAACACAAGACAACCATATAGCATGCTGAATTCTCAGCGTTAAGAAGATGGTAGGGCTGTTTGCATTTGCAGATGGCCCTACTTATTTGTCCAAAGAAAACCTCTGCATCGTGCGGGGGCCAAGAAACTTTAGCTATGCATAAAATAAAAACAGTCCTTCTATCGGAAGGTGCGACTGCCAAAAGAAGCACCGAGATAAGGAGAACTGAATGGATAATGAGAGTTTAGCTCATACCAGATGGAATTGTAAGTACCACGTAGTGTTTGCGCCTAAGTATCGCCGACAGGCAATATGTGGAAAGATCAGGGTAGAGATAGGAAAAAGTCCATGGATTCCCTATGGATAGGTACTGTCACCTTCCTTATTGGGCTTAAAACAGCAAAATACGTGATTTTATTTTTGATGTCCTATATATGCAAAATTTTGCACAAATTTGCATATATTTGAGTAATATTATCAATAATGTTGATGAAATAAACTTTGAAGATTTTTGTTGACAACTCATATATTACGTGGTGTAATGATTAAGTCGAAGGATATGATAAACGTTTGCTTATCTTTTCCTTCTCTTCTTTTAAAAGAATAGGCAAACGTTTGCCTATTAATAGGAGGGGTCGTGTCAAAGTTTGTAACGCTTAAAGATGTTGCTGAAAAAGCAGGTACTACAGTAGGCACTGTAAGCTATGTTCTCAATGATAAAAAAGGCCGTTATATAAGTGATGTCATGAGAAAGAAAGTTCTTGATGCGGCGCAGGAACTCAACTACATAAAGTGTAATGGCGCATCCTCCTTAAAGGGAATGGATAGAAAGCTTATTGGAATTCTTATTCCTCAGTTCGAGAACCAATTTTTTACAAGGATATGTATTGCTGCTGAAGAGGTATTTGCTTCTCAAGGTTATGACATGATTATCTGTGATACGTTCGATGAGCCTGAAAGAGAGAAGGCTATTATTCATAGGCTTTTGTCTCAAAGGGTTGATGGAATAATCATCACGCCGACAAAAGAGGGAAGCGAAAATACAAAAATCGTAAGGGATGTTGGCCTTAATATGGTCGTTGTGGACAGACCTCTTGAAGGTCTTGAAGACTATTATTGGGTAACAACGAATAACTATGGATGTGGTTTTTGCGGCGGACAGCATTTAAAAGAGCAGGGACATAAGAACATCATATACATAGGATGGAATTCAGGCATTGCCGATCTTGATTCACGAGAAAAAGGTCTTAGAGACGCCGTATCGGGCAGTGTTAATGTTCATACATATTATGCGGATTTCTCACCGGAAGCAGGATATGAAGCAACGCAGAAAGCCTTAAAAGAACATCCTGACGCAAGTGCCGTATTCTTCGGGTTCAACATTCAGGCAAAAGGCGGAGTTAACGTATTCAGGTCTTTAAATAAGAGGATAGGCGAAGATATCTCTGTTCTTTTGATAGGATCTCCTGAATGGGCTTATACCGGAAACAATAACTTCACAAGGGTTGATATGGGAGACTACGAACTGGGAAAGAAAGCCGCGCTAGTCCTAATGGATCTGATCAAGGGAAAGGTGAAATCTAATAAAAGGGTAATTCAAGACTGTACCCTCATTGAAGGGGATTCGGTCCGAAAAATATAAAAAAAGGAGAAAAGAATGAAAAAACTGCTTACTATTTTAGTTGTTTTCACTCTGGTTCTTGGAACTCTTTTTGCTCAGGGACAGCAGGAGAGCTATCCTAATAAGAACATCAACATGACAGTTCCTTATGGAGCTGGCGGTACGACCGACTTGACTGCAAGAGCACTTGCAAACGCAATGGGCAAGGATCTTGGAGTAACGATCAATATCGTAAATACGGCAGGAGCCGGCGGAAGCGCAGGTACGTTAAACGTACAGAATGCAAAAGTGGACGGATATTCAATTCTTGCCAATGGAATGCTTGCTTTCGTTACGATGCCTATCAACGGCTATACTGATAAGACATTCCGCGATTGGGATGTATGGATTGCCACATATGCTCCAAATGTAATCGTAGTTCCAAAGAACTCCCCATATAACAGCATCACAGATTTAATTGAGGCTGTGAGGGCAAATCCTGGCGAGATCACTGCAGGAACTGCAGGTATCGGATCAGGCGGACATTTTGGAGCTGAGATTATCAAGCAGATTGCAGGCGTAGACTACAAGCATATAACATATGCAGGTGGCGGCCCAGCTTTTACAGCTACGCTCTCAGGCGAGGTAGACTTCTGCCCTCAGCTTCTTGCTGAGTACAAGGATGCTATCATAAGCGGAGACGTAAAGGCGCTCTGCACTCTCTCTGATAAGCCAATCACAATTGCAGAGGGAATTACAATTCCTTCAATTGCAGAGTTCTATCCTGAAGTCGCACCTCTTCTTCCAATGGGTGAAGTTACGGGCATTTTAATTCCGAAAGGACTTGCGGAAGAGGATCTTCAGAAACTTGATCATGCATTTGAAGTTGCTGTTCAAGATCCTGCATTCCTAGATTTCTGCGAAATGAAGAGTTTTGATGTAACTCCAATTGGAAGAGCAGGCAGCCAGGCATATCTAGAGGAATTCGCATCAAAGGTTTGCTATATCCTCTATGATGCAGGAGCTGCTCCAATCGATCCAGCGCAGTTTGGTATCGAAAGATTATAAACACTCATCATCTAAGGGCCCCTGTTTACGGGGGCTCGATTTCAAGGATTACAATATGCAAAGCAAGACTAAAGAGATGGTCTTCTCCTTTGTCCTGATTCTTCTTGGCGTCATAGTCGCCATAGAAGGTTTTAGGATTTATCTCAGGGCGGCTGAAGCACCATACTTCATAACCGAATTTACAATTTCTCCAGGGTTCATCCCTACGATTCTTGGCATAGCACTGACTCTATTCAGCGTTCTATATCTTTTTACCTGCCTTAAAATGGAAGGAAAGAGCCATACTGAAGTTTTGAAGCTCAGGTTCTCTGAATTCTTCTCATGGGTTAAGGCAAATAGAAAGAATGTAGATATTGCATTTACGATCGGGGCCGTCATATTAATGGCGATTTATACTTACATACTTATGGAATTCCTTTCTTTCTGGATCGCTTCCATAATTTTCTTATTAGCATTGTTCTTCTATCTCAGATCCGGTTCGTGGTGGAAGAATATTCTAGTATCAATTTTAGGCGTACTGCTGATAGTCTTTGTCTTCCAGTACTGCTTTGGTGCGGCTTTGCCATAAAAGGAGGATCTGATGGCTTTAGAATATCTAGCAGCTGCTTTTGCAACCGCATTGCAGCCAATGAATCTGCTCGTTATGTTCCTGTCTACTTTAGCGGGCCTTGTAATGGGAGTCCTTCCGGGGCTTTCTGCGACAATGGCTATCGCTCTTTTAACAGGACTTACTTATAATTTCCCAACCCAGACAGCACTCATTTCTCTTCTTTCGATTTATGTAGGATCGATTTCTGGAGGTTGCCAGTCTGCAATTCTTTTAAATATTCCGGGAACTCCGGCATCTGCCGCAACGGCACTTGATGGACATCCGATGGCATTACAGGGAAAAGGAGGGCTTGCAATATTTCTTGCAACCACCGTCAGCTGTATTGGAACGCTTATCAGTGTCGTATTCGTACTTACATTGACGCCGGTACTGACATCACTTGCACTTAAGTTCGCAAGCTGGGAGTTCTTCCTTCTTTCTATCTTCGGCATCCTTATCTGCGGAACTATTACTGCTCAGGCAGAACCTATAAAAGGATGGATAAGCGGAATCTTGGGATTAATCGTTGCTATGATTGGACTTGATACCGTAGACACTATTGCTCGCTTCAGCTACGGAAACGTTAATTTGATGTCTGGCATACAGCTTATTCCTGTAATGATTGGTCTTTTCGGTTTCCCTGAAATCGTAAGGGCATTTAAGCGTCATAGCAATGAAGAGGTTGTGAAGTCTTCAAAATTTGAAATGAAGAAGGGCTTTAAACTTGTAGGAAAGAACATATTTACAGTCATTCGAAGCGCATGTATCGGAGTAGGAGTCGGTATTATTCCAGGGGTTGGCGAGGATACTGGCGGATGGCTTTCATACTGGGCGACAAGAAGCCTATCGTCTGATAAAGAAAAGGAGACTTTTGGAAAAGGAAACCCAAGGGGAGTTATTTCTGTTGAGACTGGAAATAACTCATGTATCGGAGGAGCTATTATTCCTGTTCTTTCCCTAGCTGTTCCTGGATCGGCTCCTGCCGCGGTTCTTCTTGCAGCATTTTTGATGCATGGCTATAGGCCGGGACCGCTTTTGATGACAGAATCTCCTGACTTTCTTTACAACGTATGCATCTACCTTGCTTTTGCATCGATTTCCATGTGGTTGATAGCTTTGTTGCTGTCAAAGGTCACTGTACGCATCCTTGGAGTAAACAAGAAGTATTTGATGCCTTTGATTTACGTCTTATGCGTGATTGGATCTTATCTTATTAATTACAATCTTTTTGATGTGAAGGTGATGTTCGTATTTGGTATCATCGGCCTTGTTCTTACAAGCCTAAAGTTCCCTGCAGCTCCATTTTTGCTTGGCGTAATTCTTGGCCCGATGTTGGACTCTAACTTAAGAAGAGCTTTGAAGCTTTCCAATGGATCTTTTACACCGCTATTTACTAGACCTATTTGTATTTTCTTCCTTATTATTATCGTAGGAATGATTCTAGCACAACTTGGTGTATTCAAACTATTTAAGGGGAAGAAAATTGCAGACTAACAAGATGGATGGAATGAATTATGCTCCTACATTCTCTGGTATAACTGAGAAAGTAGTAAAAGAGGGGGAGTTCCGTTTCTCAGTCATAGGCCTTGATCATGGCCATATCTATGCCATGGTCAATGGCCTTTTGGAAGCAGGGGCTGATATTGTAGGAGTTTGCGACTCCGATGAAGATAAGGCAAAAGATTTTATAAAGCGTTATCCATCGGCCTCAATAATGAGCAAGGAAGATATTCTTAAGGATAAAAGCATATTGCTTGTGGCAAGTGCGATAAGGCCGGATTTAAGGGCCTCGCTTGGGCTTGAAGCCTTAAAAAATGGAAAGAACTTTTTTGCAGATAAACCGGGAATGATTACATTCTCTGAATTGATGCAGGTGAAGAAAGAGGTTAAGAAAAGCGGTCTTAAATACATGATCTACTTTGGAGAGAGGGTCCATGTCGAGGGTGCGCTTTATGCAGAGCGTCTTATAAGAGAAGGTCGTATTGGAAAGGTCGTCGCCATTAATATAATGGCTCCTCATAGGCTTAATCCATCTACGCGTCCTGAATGGTTCTTCAATAAGAATCAGAATGGCGGAATCCTCGTTGATATCGGATCGCATCAGTTTGAGCAGCTCTTAGCATATACGGGATCTAAGAAGGCAGAGGTACGCTATAGTGCTAAAGGAAATAAGGCGCATCCTGCATGGCCTGAATTTGAGGACTTTGGAGAGGCTGTAATAGAGACTGAGAGTGGAGCATCCTGCTTTGTAAGAGTTGACTGGTTTACTCCGGACGGCCTCTCAGCATGGGGCGATGGAAGGGTTTTCATCATCGGAACAGAAGGTACGATGGAGATTAGAAAGTACGTAAACATAGCAGCAGACGGTGGGAAAGACCATGTTTTCATTGTTGATAACAATGGCGAAAGTCATGAGGAAGCAACTGGAAAGATAGGCTTTCCGTTCTTTGGCGCATTTATAAGAGACATTCTCGATAAAACAGAAAATTCAATTCCTCAGGAGAGGGTGTTTGAAAGTACCCGTCTTGCACTGGAGGCGGACAGAATGGCAGAAAGAGTAGGAGTTGTTAATGGCTAAAGGTTTTGGTTTTGGAATAATAGGAACTGGCGTTATAGCCTCATTTCATGCAGAGGCGATTAAGCATATGGATGGAGCTTCTCTTGTCGCCTGCTATGATCTCAATCCTTTGAGAGCAGATGATTTTGCAACAAGAAACGGTATTAAGAGCTACCATGATATTTCATCGTTCTTAGCTGACTCTGAAATCGATATCGTAACGATAACAACGCCTTCTGGAGCTCATTTGGAGCCGGCGCTTGAGGTTATCAAGGCTCGCAAAAAGGCTTTGATTATAGAAAAGCCTCTTGAGATCACGACCGAAAGGTGCGATGAGATAATTAACGCGGCTAGAAAAAACGGCGTGATGCTCTCAGGCATTTTCCAGTCCAGATTCCACGAGGCGGCAAGAATCATAAAAAAAGCTATTGATGAAAACAGATTCGGAAAGATATCAATAATGGATGCCCAGATCAAATGGTTCAGATCTCAGGAGTATTACGACAGCGTAGCATGGCATGGAACTAAAAAGATGGATGGAGGCGGAGCTCTTATGAATCAGGGAATACACGCAATCGATCTTTTAAGATGGTTTTCAGGCCCTGTAAAGGATGTATCTGCAAAAATTGCAACGGTCGCACACGAAAGGATTGAGGTTGAAGATACGGCTGTCGCATCCCTTACTCTTGAAAGCGGCGCGCTTGCAACAATTGAAGGCACTACTGCAGCATACCCTGGATTTCTAAAGCGCATAGAGATATGCGGTAGCGAAGGTTCTGCCATATTGGAAGAGGAGAGCATCAAGTTCTGGCACTTTAAAGAAGAGAGAGAAGAAGATGCTTTAATCAGAGCAAAATATTCGGATTTTACGACAACAGGAGGAGGGGCTTCGGATCCATCCGCCATTGGATGGCATGGGCATAAAAGCGTCTTTGAGGATGTCGTAAATGCGCTTATTGAGAACAGAGAACCTGAAATCACAGGAGAAGAGGCAAGAAAGGCTGTTGAACTTATAGAGGCTATTTATAAGAGCGCAAATGAAAACAGAACTATAAGTTTTAAGAATTAGTTTTGCGGGGAGCAAATGCTCCTCGTTTTCTTTTTAATATATAAACAACACATTATCCTCCTAGTAAATGATCTGATAATCTGCTAGCATAACTGTGCTTCCTGAAGCAGAAAAATTTTTGACGCATAAGGTGGATTTATGGATACTAGAATTGCCGTAATCGGCATAATCGTTGAAAGCGAAGAGTCTGTAGAAGAACTAAATAAGATTCTTCATGACTATAGAGAATACATAATTGGACGAATGGGCGTTCCTTATAAGAAGAGGGGTATTAATATTATAAGCATCGCAATCGATGCTCCTCAGGATAAGATATCGGCACTTTCTGGAAAAATCGGAAAGCTTCCAGGAATTTCTGCAAAAACAGCCTATTCATCTATATGTTAGAGATAATAGACAAGCTTGTAGAAGAAAAAAAACTCAAAAGGGACGAGTTCATACTTCTTTTGAAAGAAGATGAAGAGAAAGCGATCTCTTATCTGAGAGAAAAGGCTGCGAGCATTAGGGACAACAACTATGGAAAGACTCTGTTCTTAAGGGCCTTGGTTGAGATCTCATCATATTGTAAGCAGAACTGTTATTACTGCGGTCTGAGGCGAGATAATAAGAATGCTGAGCGTTATTCGCTTAGTAAAGATCAAATATTGACAGCTGCAAAGAGCGCATATGAAAACGGGGTAAGAACAATTGTCCTCCAAGGCGGAGAAGATCCTCGTTTTAACGACGAATATTTAGAAGGTCTGATTAAAGAGATTCTGTCTTCATATGATATGAGGATAACGCTCTCTCTTGGAGAGAGAAGCCATGATAGCTATCTGCGGCTTTATAATGCAGGTGCAAGAAGATATCTGCTGCGCCATGAGAGCATTACAGAAAAGCATTACAAGATGCTTCATCCTGAAAATCAAAAATTAAATAACAGAATAAGGTGCTTGTCTGATCTAAAAGAGATCGGGTACCAAGTGGGATGCGGTTTTATGGTAGGATCTCCCTATCAGAGTCTCGATGATATCATAAGGGATTTATATTTCATAAAGGATTTCGAGCCTCATATGGTTGGAATAGGACCGTTTATAAAGGCAAGAGGAACGCCATTTGAGAATTTCAAGAACGGAAGCCGGGAGATGACTTTTAAGCTTCTTTCTATCATAAGAATCATGAATCCTAAAGTGCTTCTTCCTGCAACTACCGCGCTTGAAAGCGTAAAAAGAGGTTCTGCTATAGAAGCCCTCTCATATGGCGCAAATGTCATAATGCCTAATTTCACAAACATAGAAGATAGGAGAAAGTATTCAATATACGATAATAAGGCTAACGACGGTTTGGATGGAGGAGAAAACGTAAGGCTTTTAATTGAAAAGGCAGAGAAAGCCGGCTATAGCATTTCTTCGTCTTATGGAGACAGTTTAATTGAAACAAAAATCTGAGAGGGAAGGATATCCTGACCTAAAAGAGGAGAGATATTTATGTATGACGTTAAATCAATGAAAGCGGAAGAATTCATCAGTCATGATGAAATTCTCGAAACACTCAAGTGGGCCGATGAGAATAAGGATAATTATCCTTTAATCGACTCTATTATTGAAAAAGCTGAAAAAATGAAAGGATTAAGCCATAGGGAGGCTTCGCTCCTTCTTGCTTTGGACGATAAGGAGAGACTTGAGAGAATCTATGCCCTTGCAAAAAAGATCAAGCTTGAATTCTATGGAAACAGGATCGTAATGTTCGCACCCCTTTATCTATCAAATTACTGTGTGAACGGCTGTGTTTACTGCCCATATCATGCGAAGAACAAGCACATAGCAAGGAAGAAACTGACACAGGATGAGATCATAAGAGAGGTTACGGCACTTGAGGACATGGGACACAAAAGACTTGCCTTGGAAACCGGAGAAGATCCGATTAACAGCCCGATTGGGTACGTCCTTGAAAGTATAAAGACGATTTATTCTATAAAGCATAAAAATGGCGCTGTAAGAAGGGTAAATGTGAATATTGCAGCAACTACAGTTGATAACTATAGAAAACTGAAGGAAGCAGGAATTGGAACTTACATACTTTTCCAAGAAACTTACCATAAGGAGAGCTATGAGAAGCTACATCCTACAGGGCCTAAACATAACTATGCATACCATACAGAGGCCATGGACAGGGCGATGGAGGGAGGAATAGATGATGTAGGTCTTGGCGTTCTATTCGGTCTTGAACTATATCGCTATGAATTTGCCGGACTTTTAATGCATGCAGAGCATCTTGAAGCTATTCATGGAGTCGGACCTCATACGATCAGCGTTCCACGCATTAAGAGGGCTGATGATATAAATCCAGATGATTTTGACAACGGAATAGACGATGAAACATTCTTAAAGCTTATCGCCCTAATAAGAATTTCAGTGCCATACACCGGTATGATAATCTCGACAAGAGAGTCTAAAAATGTAAGAGGAAGGGCTCTTGAGCTTGGAATTTCACAGATATCAGGAGCTTCAAAGACAAGCGTTGGAGGGTATGCCGAGGAAGATGATGATGAAGAGAATTCTGCTCAGTTCGACGTAAGCGACAACAGAAGCCTAGATGAGGTCGTACGCTGGCTGATGGAGCTTGGACACATACCGTCATTCTGTACTGCATGTTATAGAGAAGGAAGGACAGGTGATCGCTTTATGAGCCTATGCAAGAGCGGGCAGATTCAGAACTGCTGCCACCCGAATGCATTAATGACGCTTAAAGAGTATCTGATGGACTATGCGTCAGATGAAACTAAGAAAATTGGATTTGCTTTAATAGATAGGGAAGTTGAAAACATTCCTAATGAAAAGGCAAGAGAAGTTGCTAAAGATCGTCTAAAGAGAATTGAGATGGGCGAAAGGGATTTTAGATTCTAGGAGGAATTATGGGGTTGAATTCAACTCCTCGATCAGAGAGGTTTCATATATCGATCTTCGGTAAAAGGAATGCAGGGAAATCAAGCCTGTTAAATGCGCTTGCCAATCAGGATGTTGCAGTAGTTTCAGAGATTGCTGGAACTACTACAGATCTTGTATATAAAAGCATGGAGATTCTCTCAATCGGTCCTGTTGTTATTTTAGACACTCCGGGGTTTGACGACGAAGGAGCTTTAGGCGCGCTTAGAGTAAAAAAAGCTGTTTATGCTTTAAAAAGAACGGATGCTGCAATACTTGCTGTCGATGCGACAGAGGATGATGAGGATAATAATATCGAGTCCCTTTTAAAAGAAAAAGGCATTCCGTTTATCAAGGTCTATAATAAGGCGGATCTGATAAAAGACAGAAAAGATGGACTCTTTTATGTCAGTGCTAAGACGAAAGAGGGAATAAAAGAGCTGAAAGAAAAGCTTTCAAAACTTAAAAAGGATGGAGGAAGTGAGAAGAGAATCGTATCCGATTTAATTAAAAAAGGCTCTTTTGTGACTCTTGTTATTCCAATTGACGAATCTGCCCCGAAAGGACGCATCATACTTGCCCAACAGCAGACACTGAGGGATATCCTTGACTTTGGCTCCTATGCTCTTTGCGTAAAAGATGATGAGCTCGAAGAGGCTTTAAAGAGCATTGACTACAAAACAGATTTGGTTATAACTGATAGTCAGGCTTTTAAGAAAGTGTCTAAAATCGTTCCTGAGAATATACCTCTTACTTCTTTTTCTATTTTAATGGCGCGTTACAAAGGTTTCTTATCTGATGCTGTAAAAGGCGTGAGCGCGATTGAAAAACTTAAAGACGGAGATAAGATTTTAATCGCTGAAGGGTGTACGCATCATAGACAGTGTCAGGACATAGGAAGCGTTAAGATACCATCTTGGATAAGAGAATATACAGGAAAGGATTTTGATTTCTCTTTTTCTTCAGGAATCGGCTTCCCTGAAAAACTTGAAGAATATAGCCTTGTAATCCACTGTGGAGGATGCATGCTAAATGAGAAGGAAGTGCTTTCCCGTTTGAATTTGGCAAAAGAGAAGGGCATTCCTTTCACTAATTATGGTATTTTAATATCGTATCTTAATGGAATTTTAAAACGAAGCATTTCCATGATAGACGATGTAAAAGATTTTCTATCTTAAAATTCACAGCAGGAAGGGAATTCCTTCCAGCTTTTTAGTAAAAAACATAAGAAAAAGTAATTATTTTATTCAAATAAAAAGTTTGTATACAACCACAAAAAGTGTATACGATATGCAAATATGTTTATTAATTAACTATAAAGTTAATAATATGTGAAAGTTGTTGTTAAATATGTTCAAATAATGTGAAATATAGAGAATAAAATATGTAAATATAATTTTATAAATAAAATATCTTGAATAAAAAATTTTGAAAATTTTTTTCAAAACCTCTTTACAAGGTTTTTTAAAGTGTATATATTATGCGTGGAATTAAGGAAGACGCAATCCTAATTCCGAACCTCCTTTTGTTCCCCACAGAGCGGTTTACCTCCTTTTGTCCGCAGTGGGGTTTTCTTATGAATAATATAGTTTCGAAGTATTCTTCGATGTGTTTTGCCCCATTTCATACTCCTTTCCTCCTTAATTATATATCTTTTGGTACGGGGCAAAACAAACCTTTTTTTTTCAGCTCATTATGAGAATTTGACCATACTTTTTTAGGCAGACGCTTATTAAATAATAAAGATTAGCGCATTGCCAATCATGAAAAAATAAATAAATGTTTTGAGTTCTTATGAGTTTGAAAAGCTATAACGGGGCAGGCATGATTATTTATCATAAGGATAAAGAAGGCATATCTATTTTTTTAGAAAAGAGATCGGATAACCATACATAGGCAATTCCCGGAGGAGGGTATTCGGCAAAGGATGAAAGTCTGCTTGAAACAGCTGTTAGGGAGACATAAGAAGAGGCTGGAATAAATTTTGATAAAGCAGATTTAGTTAAAACTTATTCTGTTCCTTCCTTTATATAGTGTGTACGCATCCTGTTTATTTTATAGTGTAAAATCTCAAAGGAATTGGGAATCTGAAGATATTGTTAATGACGGATGGGCGATAGACTGAGAATATTTGTTCTACATCATCTTTTAGTGTTTTATAATTAAATGTATGAATTACTGTTCGGTATACAAATCTCCTTTAGGAGATATTTATTTAAAAGCAGATGATGAATCTCTTGAATACTTAGATTTTAAAGAGTGTGAAGGTTTTATTTCAGACGGTAAAGAGAATGAAATAATAAGAGATACGAAGGCTTGGCTTGATACCTACTTTAGAGGGGAAATGCCAACTTTCGCTATACCGTTAAAATTAAAAGGGACTACTTTTACGCTGAAAGTATGGAATAAGCTTTTGGAAATCCCTTATGGAAAGACTATGACATATAAGGACGTTGCAAACAGCCTTGGAATGAATAAAGGATTTCAGGCCGTAGGAGGAGCTGTTGGGAGGAATCATATTTTAATCATTGTTCCGTGCCATCGCGTCATTGGATCAGACAATAGTCTTACAGGCTTTGGCGGAGGAATTGAAAGAAAGAAAAGGCTGCTTGAGATTGAAGGGCATATAGTATCGAAATATGTTGTAAGATAAATGAGGTTTTTGCATATTTTCTTAAACTAAGCTTAAATATCAACACTATCTTCATAAATACACATATTCCCTACGCAATACTATATAGCAATTTATATTTTCATACATAAAAATAGCAAATTAGAATTGCATACTCCTATCTCAAGGAGAGAGAAAATGAAGAAAGCAATTCTATTTCTAGTCATTGCTTCCGTTGCTTGTTTTGCATTTGCAGATGAGGTTATTTCAGAGGAAGCACCTGTTGTTCTAGAAGAGACAACAGAGGCAGCAGTTACAGAGATCCCAGAAGGCTACATGCTTTCGGAAACTGGAGAGCTCATCCCTATTCCAGTAGAAGAAGCTGTAGTTGCAGAATAACCAATTCTATATGAGATGTTCTCATTTGACGTGTGACAGATAGCCACACGTCATTTTTTTTCACAAACATTCAAATACTTTTAGTAGATGTTTTACAGTAGTTTCATATTGGTCTTAACTTCCGCCGCCACAGGCGATAGCTCCAATGCATGTTCCGTTTTTTATGAGAGGATAATCTAATAAGGAGGGAAGCGGAGAGCAAGGTTATAAATTCTGAAGATTTGGAAGCCTTAGGATGCTATAATTGATTAAGATACTGATGCAAGCGTTCTTGCTAGTAGCTCTCTTCCTCTTCTTTTTAAAGGTATTCAGTATGATAGACCATATCTAGATGCCACGGCACTTCATATAAAAGCTATCTCTGAAATGTTATACCATTAAAAAAATTTTTCATTTTTTTCCAAATTTTTTGAACAAAACGCGACTTTTTCTCCTTAGATATATAGAAGGAATAAAAAGGCCTGAGTCTTGTCCTTCGTATCAAAAAGGAGGATCTGTATGAATAGAGGAGAAAAAGATCCTAAGAGGAGGAAGGAGGACGAGTTCGTAGAGAGCGTAATGAGCTCCAACTTCATGGAGGACAGCGCATTCAAGT
>CASENB010000024.1 GCA_949289305.1 uncultured Spirochaetales bacterium | reverse complement strand
GCTGCTCTCTGCCATGTAGCGCAGCGAGTTCCTGTTTAATGGAACTTCATCCTTTATTCCCTTTAAAAAGGCCTCAGCCCTTTTAACCGTCACATCTCCATCGACTATCCCGTCATTATCAAGATAGATGACATCCTCTTGATACTCAGGAATGATGAAGACCCTAGTCTTTTCATGAAACGTTTTCTCCATATAATTCTATATGGGAAAAGATGCATTTTGTTTAATTTGCAGGAATTTATATAAAGGAAGATTTTCACTTATAAGTACAAAACAAGGGACTGCAGAATTCTTCTTTCCACAGTCCCCTATTCCATATTACTCAAGCTCAAATGCGCCTGTGTATAGTTTATAGTAAGTTCCCTTTTGTCTTATGAGATCGTCATGATCTCCTCTTTCTATGATTCTTCCATGGTCTAGAACCATAATCGCATCGCTGTTTCTGACTGTTGAAAGCCTATGTGCGATAACAAATACAGTCCTATTTTCCATGATCCTATCCATACCTGCCTGAACGAGAGCCTCTGTATGGGTATCGATAGAACTTGTTGCCTCATCCATTACCATTACAGGAGGATCTGCAATAGCTGCGCGGGCAATCGAAAGGAGCTGTCTCTGTCCTTGAGAAAGCTCTTCTCCGTTATTGGTTATCATAGTGTCATAACCATTTGGAAGACGCATTATGAAATCATGTGCGTTTGCAAGTTTAGCAGCCTTTACGACATCCTCGTCACTTGCATCAAGGCGTCCGAATCTTATGTTTTCCTTAATCGTTCCAGTAAAGAGGTTCGTATCTTGCAAGATCATGCCAAGAGAGTGTCTGAGATCATCCTTTTTGATCTTGTTGATATTGATGCCGTCGAATCTGATCTTTCCATCCTGTATGTCATAGAAACGATTCAAGAGGTTTGTGATCGTGGTTTTTCCAGCACCTGTAGATCCTACGAATGCGATCTTTTGTCCTGGCTTTGCATATAGAGATATGTCATGAAGAACCGTCTTGTCTTTTGTATATCCGAAATCAACGTGTTCCATAACAATGTCACCCCCAAGAGGTACGTATGTTACCCCGCTTCCATCGGTATGAGGATGTTTCCATGCCCAAAGCCCTGTCCTTTCACTACTTTCAGTAATATTTCCATTCTCATCGACTTTTGCGTTAACAAGTGTTACGTAGCCATTGTCTTCTTCGCTCTTTTCATCAAGGAGTTCGAATATTCTCTCAGCTCCTGCAAGAGCAAGAAGTACGCTGTTCGCTTGCTGAGTAATCTGGCTTACAGAGTTTGAGAGGCTTCTAGAAAGTACTAGGAAAGCGGCAAGAGCTCCTACCGTATAATCCTCAGTAAGTATTGTTACCAAAGAACCTATCAGGACAAGAGCTACATACTGAAGATTGCTCATATTCGCACTTACAGGCCCCATTGCGTTTGAATACGTATTAGCCTTGCTCATGCTTTCATTCAGAGCATCGTTGAAGTGATCGAAGTCTTTCTTACTCTCTTCTTCGTGAGTAAAAACTTTAATAACCTTCTGTCCGTTCATCATCTCTTCGACAAATCCGTTTACATTTGCCAAGTCGCTTTGCTGGACTGCAAAATAACGTCCGCTCTTTGAGGCTACAGATCCTGTAACCCTAAACATCAGGATGATGAAGAGCACAACTACAAAGGATAGAAACAAGTTATTCATCAACATTGTGATAAATAAAAATACAATTGTAATTGATGCGCTCATAACTTGGACAAGCGCCTGGCTCATCATCTGATTGAGAGTATCAGTATCGTTAGAAAAACGGCTCATCGTCTCTCCATGCTGGTGAGCGTCGAAGTATGATATAGGAAGACTTTCAAGCTTTCTGAACATCTTCTTTCTCATGTTCAGCATAGCTCCTTGGCTGACTTTGATCATGATCCTCTGCTGTATGAATGATGGTATTACCTGGCAGCATATTATTATCAGCATGAAAGTTGTAAGCGCCTTAAAAAGCGACGTGTAGTCAGGATTGCTATTTCCTACAAGCGGCGTTATATAGTCATCGATAAGACTCTCCATGAACGTGGAGTAATAACTTGTTGCAAATGCTGTTAGGAATATACAGCAAAGCACTATGAAAAGCACTGCCTTATGTTCCTTGAAGATCTCGGCTAAAAGACGTTTTACTGTTTTAACCGGATTTTTAGCTCTTGTGTTTCCTGCTTTAAATCTTGGCATATCACGCCTCCTTAGCCTTAGCCTGCGTATTGAACAGACCTTGATAATTCTTATTGCGAGAAAGGAGCTCTTCGTGAGTTCCCACATCTTCAATCCTTCCATCGTTAAGCATGATGATCATATCTGCATCCTGGACAGAAGATATCCTCTGGGCAATTATTATCTTTGTCAAATCTTTTACGTCATGACGTAGCGCATATCTGATCTGGCTGTCAGTCTGAGTATCTACAGCGCTTGTGCTGTCGTCCATAATCAAAACTTTTGGCTTTTTCAAAAGCGCTCTTGCGATACAAAGTCTCTGTCTCTGTCCGCCAGAGAAGTTCGTTCCGCCCTGCTCTACATGGCTGTCGTACCCCTCTCTCATTGTCGAGACGAATGGATCTGCAGCTGCTATCTTTGATGCCCAGATTATCTCTTCATCGCTTGCATCCTTATTGCCCCATTTCAGATTCTCTTTCACAGTTCCAGAAAAGAGCTGATTTTTCTGAAGCACAACAGAAACTTCATCCCTCAATGCCTTCAGGTTATAGTCTTTTACATCAACTCCGCCTACCTTTATAGTTCCAGATGTAACATCATAAAGTCGGGCAATCAGGCTTACTAAAGTACTTTTTCCAGAACCTGTCGGACCTAAAACTCCAACCATCATTCCGCTTTCAATCTTTATATTGATGTTCTCAAGAACAGGAGAGTCCTTCTTATAGCCGAATGTAACGTTATCAAATTCAATTGAACCGTCTTTGACTTGCTTAAGCCCATTCTCGTTAGTATCCATATCTGGCTCTGTATCTAAGACTTCCATTATACGCTCTGCGCTTGCACGTGCAATTGTTACCATCACCATGAACATTCCGATCATGATTAGGCTCATGAGAATCTGACCATTATAAGTGAATACGCTCATAAGCTGTCCTGTCGTCATATTTCCTGCATTGATTAAATGAGCGCCAATTGCGCATACGGCAATGATACATAGATACATAACAGAGCTCATCATAGGCTGTGAAAATGCCATTATCTTCTGAGCAGATACGAAATTGTTATATATCTCCGTTGCCGACTGATCAAACTTCTCAGTCTCCTTATCCTCTCTTACATAAGCCTTAACGGTTCTTATTCCGTTTAAGTTCTCGCCAACGACGCGATTTAAATTATCATAACTCTTAAACGCCTTTTCAAACCTTGGATGAGCCTTGCTCATCATTAGGAATATGCCCAAGCCAAGGACTGGGATTGCTACGATATAGGTAAACATCAGCGATCCGCCGTTGCGGGCAACCATTATGATTGCAAAAATAAACATGATAGGACTTCTGACAAACATCCTGATTACCATCTGAAACGCCATCTGCACGTTCTGAACGTCCGTAGTAAGACGGGTTATCAAAGATGATGTTGAGAACGAATCGATATTCGAGAATGAAAAGTCCTGTATCTTATAGTAAAGATCGTGACGTAAGTTACGCGCAAATCCTGAACTCGCAATAGATGCGGTCTTTGCACCCATTACGCCAAAGAGCATTGAGAAAAATGCGCATATGACAAGAAGTATGCTCATCCTGATCGTATACGATATATTTCCCTGGCTTACTCCGACGTCTATTACCCTTGCCATCAATGCAGGGATCAGGACCTCCATGAAAACTTCACCTATCATAAAAAGAGGCGTCAGCATACTCTCTTTCTTATATTCCCTAATTCGGGAGGCAAGCTCTTTCAGCATCTCAATTCCTCCAGTTTCATAGCTAGTTTGTTTCCAATTTCAATCATTGTTTTTTTCTCTTCTTCACTTAAGACAGAGAATACTTGACGTTCTGTCTCGGTAAGCAGCTTATAAACATTATCAGAGACCTCCCTGCCCTTTGCTGTAAGCACTATCTCTTTCTTTCGCGCGTCTTTGAGATTTGCTTTCCTTTCAATCAAGCCAGAAGCTTCCATCTTATCCAATATCGTAGAAACGGCCGCTCTGCTTACAAGCCCCATAACTTCTATGTCCTTCTGACACACAGAATCCTCTTCATGAGCAAGAAAACCTAATATCCTAAGCTGGGAAGAGGAAAAACCCGTAACCTTTTCTATGTAACTGTCAAAAAGATGTGTGAAATTTTTTAAAGCAGGTAAAAAATGTCTCGTCATTTAGTTAACCTCTTAACGAAATGAATATAATTGGTGCTCGCAAAAGCGTCAATATCAAATTGAAATAATTACATAAAAACTATAAGATTGCCCATATGATAAAAAAGAGTATTTTAGACAATGAGCTCAATGAGCACATTGCCTCCCTCGCAGACGACGGCAGGGAGATATTCCTCCTAGGCGGAGGCAAAGTGAGATTGAGTGCGGTTTCTTCAACGAGGATGTTGAATGAAATGAGAGCAAATCATAGACTCGGACCTCTTGAGAGCCATGTACTAGGACAGGCATATATCGCAGGAGCGCTTTTATCCTCCACAGTAAAAGGCAATGATAGAATCCGTCTCGATATCGAATGCGGCGGCCCTATAAAAGGACTGAGCGTAGAATCATGGGCATGCGGAGCGGTAAGGGGGTATCTGTTTTCAAACCCGATAAAACTTGAAAAGCCATTAGAAAGTCTTAACACATCCATGCTATACGGACCTGGTTTTTTAACAATAACAAAGATCCTAGAGGGATCGAAAACTCCGTTTTCAGGCCAGATAATGCTAGAGTATGGAAACTTGGCAAACGACCTAGCCTTATACTTTAAGCAGAGCGAGCAGACTGCTACGCTGTTCTACCTATCCATTAAATATGATGATAAAGCCAGAATAATAGGAAGCGGAGGCCTCTTTATTCAGGCTCTTCCGGGTGCAGAAGACAGTCTTTTAGAAGATCTTCAGGAAAAAGCCGGAAAGCTTGGCAATCTGGCAGAATTCGTTTCAAAAGGAAACGATATAAAAGACTATGTTATAGAGGAGTTTAAAGATTTCAGCCCTGAATACTTAGAACGCTCCCCTATAGGATTTTCATGTCCGTGCTCAAAACACAGTTTTGAACAATATTTGGCCAACCTTCCTGAAAAGAACAGGGAAGAAATATTAAATGGCGATTTTCCTCTTTCAATTGAATGCTTCAACTGTTCAAGCGTTTACAGCTTCTCTAAAGAGGAGATAGAAAACCTTTTTAAAGGAGGAGAGCAATGATTTTCTTTGCAAACTGTTCATTAAATCAGGCAGATCTAGTTGCTAAAGAGGCTGAAGAGGCAGGAGCTAGCGAAATCAGACAGACAAAAGCAGGTGTTGAATTTGTCGGAACGCTTGAAGCAGGATATCGCTTTTGCATGTACAGCAGGATATCGACGCGTCTTCTAGAAGCAATCTATTTGGATGACGACGTTGCCGATACAGATGAGTTATATGAGAGCACTCTGAACATCCCATGGGAAGAGTATATAACACCGCAAACGACTATAAAAGTCACAAAAACGGCACAGGATTGCCCATATATCACGAACTCCCATTTTGCAGCCCTACGCGTTAAAGACGGAATCATTGACAGAATAAAAAGCAAGTTCGATGATGAAAGACCCAACGTAGATACAGAAAATCCAGATGTGACAATCCACATCCATCTCCATCAGAACAGAGCGATCTGGTATTTAGACTTCTCAGGAGAAGGGATGCAACAGAGAGGATACAGGGTCGATCAAACAGATGCCGTACTGAAAGAACATCTGGCGGCAGCGCTTCTCTACAGAAGCGAATGGAAGAAGAGCATCACAGAAGAGACTTCCGGAGTCCTTTTAGATCCTTTTGCAGGATCAGGTACGATTCTAATTGAAGCGGCCCTTATCGCATCAGATACAGCTCCTGGCCTTGTAAGAAAGTCACCATTTGCTTTTACAAAGCTTCCAAGCTACAACGAAGAATTATGGCAAAGCATAGTAAAAGAAGCTGAGGAGAAAAGAGAAAAAGCGATAGACGAGAGGGATATCTACATATACGGCTCTGACGTATCTCCAAAGGCCATAAGAATCTGTGAGGAGAACGCAAAGGCGGCAGGTGTCAGGGAGTTTATCGATCTTCAGGTAAAAGACTTTAACGATTACAGCGAAGAAGACAAGCCAAAATGCGAGATGGGCTATATCGTTACCGATCCTCCATATGGAGTAAGGATGAAAGAAAAAGATATCGAGAACCTCTATTACGATATCGGTGAAAAGCTTTCAAACGTATTTAAGGGATGGAAGGCGACAATCATGGCGGCAGACAGCGAACTCTTGTCCAACATCGCACTAAAGCCGGAGCGCGTCAACAGCCTTTATAACGGCTCATTATTCTGCCAGGCGGCACACTACTCCATCTTTACAGATGAAGAGAAAGAGGAGATGAAGAGAAAAAGCCTTGAGAAGAAGAAAGAAAGGCTTAACACACCGCTATCAGCTGGAGCTGAGATGGCATATAACCGCCTTGTAAAGAATATCAAAGAGCTAAAAGGCGAGATGGAAAAAGAAGGCGTCACATGCTACCGCATTTATGATGCAGATATGCCTGAATACTCAGCGGCAATCGACATCTATGAAAACAAGTGGATAAATCTCAGTGAATACGAGGCTCCGAGTTCTATTAATCCCGAAGATGCAGAAAGAAGGCTTAATGAGCTTATTTACGCAACAGAAAGGGCAACGGGAATTGATATTGAGAACATATATGTAAAACAGAGAAGCAGGATGAAAGGAAAGAGCCAGTACAACCGTCTTGCATCCTCTTCAAGGTTTAACATCGTACATGAGAACGGACTTAACATATTAGTAAACTTTCAGGATTATCTGGATACCGGCATATTCCTTGATCACCGCCTTATTAGAAAGTACATACAGGAGAACAGTGAGAACAAAAGATTTTTGAACCTGTTCTGCTATACGGGAACAGCAACGCTCAACGCAATTAAAGGCGGAGCCGTATCGACAGTTAGCGTAGACGCATCCTCCACATACCTTGACTGGGCAATGGAGAACCTCAGAGTAAATGGCTATCCTACCGTAATAGACAACTACTTCTATAAAAGCGATGTAATGGATTATCTATTTGGAACATATGACAAGTTCGATCTGATCTTCTGCGATCCTCCAACCTTCTCAAACAGCAAAATGAGAGCAACATTCGACGTTCAAAGGGATCACAAAAAGCTAATTAGAGCATGCATGATGCATTTAGATCCTGGCGGACTATTAATCTTCAGCAACAACTTTAGACGCTTCAAGCTAAGCGAAGAGATCCTTGACGAGTTTGTCGTAAAAGACATAACAGAAGAGACTATTGGAGAAGACTTCAGAGATAAGAAGATCCATCATACATACCTTATCAGAAACAAAGTGAAGGTGAACTTGAAAAGAAAAAGAATCTAAATGTTAGAAGTCTCGGATCTGAACGTTTTTATTAATAACTTTCATGCAGTATCCTCCCTCTTTCTATCGCTAAAAGAGGGAGAGGCTGTAATAATCGCAGGAGAATCGGGAGCAGGAAAGAGCCTAAGCGCTCTTAGCATGCTGCATCTGCTTGATGAGAAAAAAGCAAAAGTAAGCGGAAAGGTTCTTTATAATGGAAAAGACATTCTAGCATTAAGTGAAAAAGAACTCTCAGAGATAAGGGGAAAGGAGATATCGATAGCGTTCCAAGATCCATTCATGATACTAAAGCCATCAGAGAAGATATCGAAAATCTTAACAAAAGCGATAAGACTGCATAATAAGATAAGCAGAAAAGAAGCTAAAGAAATTGCAAAAGAGAGGCTTAAAGAATTTTTCCCTTCAGATTACCTGCGTGTTTTCAATAGCTATCCAAGAGAACTATCAAGCGGAATGAGAGCGCGTGCTATGCTTGCTGCGACTCTTATCAACAACCCTAAAGTATTAATTGCAGATGAAATTACAAGATCTCTCGACACTATCAATAAAGAAATGGTAATTGAGGCTCTAAAGAAGAAAAAAGAAGATAACAAGACTTCGCTAATACTCATAATGCATGATCTCTCAAACGCCCTTTCAATTGCTGATTATGTCTATATAATGAACTCATCGCTAGTCCTTGAAAAAGGAAGTGCGGATGACGTACTGCTACGCCCTATGCATCCGTATACGAAACATCTTCTAAATGACAGCAGGAAAGATGATGGCATTATGAGAAAGAGCGACTCTTCGTGCCCTTTTTATTCCAGGTGCAATGAAAGAAAAGACTTATGCAAAAACAATGATATCCCCTTTATTTTTACAAATAATCGTTATGTAAGGTGCTTGCTTTATGATGAAAGATATAATCAGAGTAGATAACCTTACAAAAGAGTTCAAAAAGAAGGATAAGACGATCATTGCATTAGATGCCGTCTCTTTTACCCTTAGAGAGGGTGAAATCTTATCAGTAGTAGGACCATCCGGGTCTGGAAAGAGCACTCTTATAAGATGCATATCCCTTCTATATGAAAATACATCAGGAAACGTCTTCTTTAACGGCACCAATATAAAAACGCTGAAAGGTAAAGACCTTTTAAGAATGAGAAAGGACCTTTCGATAATTTTCCAAGACCCCTATTCCGCACTAGACAATAAATTCAGCGCTATCGAACTAATAAAAGAGCCTCTTGCATTTTACAATAAAAAGGGACTTTTAGATAAAAAGCATACGAAAAAAGAAATAGAGGACGAGGCTCTTTCCGCATTTAGGCGCGTCTCTTTAAAAGAAAGCGACAAAAACAAGAACATAAGATCTTTCTCTGGCGGAGAAATGCAGCGAATTGGAATTGCACGAGCAATCGTAACAAGACCTAAAGTACTTCTATGCGACGAGATAACATCCTCGCTCGATATGGAAAACAGAGCGTCGATCCTCTCTCTCATAAGAAATATAAACAAGGAAATGAACACATCCATTCTGTTTGTAAGCCATGATATAAAAAGCGTCAAATCGATATCTGACAGAATTTTGGTTTTAAAAAACGGCAAGGCCATAGAAATCGGAGACGCAGAAAAGATAATAAACAGACCGGAAAACGAGATAACAAAAAGACTTCTTGAAGAATAGCAAGAACCCTTTAACCTGAAGAAGAATAAAGTTAAAATCTTAGAGTATGCAAGTCAAAGCAATCAGCGTAAAAATAATCGAAGAGATAAAAAGGCTGAAAGAGATCGAAGAATCATTAAGACCACGCCTTATGATGCCTTGGAATGTCGATATCATATTTGCAAAAACAGACAAGGATGATCGTCTTGGCTATTATGACAACAATCAAAAGCTCATAGTCCTTGACATAAGCCTGTTGACGCTTTTAAAAGAAGATATTGATGCGGTATTTCTTCATGAGCTTGCACACAGCGAAGACTATGCAAGACGTGGATTTTCAGAGCACGATCACACGTTCCGAGAAATCTGCCATTCGCTTGGGGTGCCTAAAGGTTTTGATAGAGCAAAGATTAAGGGGGATGCCGTTCTTCAGGAAAAGAGAAAAGACAAGGTCGAAAAGCTCCTAAGGCTGAGCGAAAGTCCGTTTGAAAGCGAAAGCTCTTCAGCACTCATTAAGGCTCAGGAGCTTATGGCAAAGTATGCCATTAAAAATGAAGAGAATGAAGACATGCTCTACTCCACTACGCTAGATAAGGCTAAAAAGCATTTTTATTATGAAAAGGCGTTTTTCTCAATAATTTCAAAATTATCTGGCACATATATAATCAGAGAGAAAGACAAAGACGGGGTGTTTAACACTAACGCATACGGAAGTTCAGAGCAGGTCGTATTTGCATATGAGACATATCATTTCCTCCTCGACTCTCTTTCAAAGGCGTATTATAACGCATTGGTCGCAAACAGTCTTAAAGTCGACAAGAATTCATTCTATACCGGACTTTCTTCCGCTCTCTATGAAAGAGTTGAAAGTCTTGATGAAAGCGATGCTTCAAAGGCTCTTATCGTAAGCTATGACGATAACAGAGCAAGATATAAAAGCATATACAGAGGAATCAGAATCAAAAGGAGCAGGAATAAGACCCGTTATTCAAGCTCATCTTCATTTTCTCTTGGAGAAAAAGCTGCTAAGAACATTGATCTAAACAACATAAAAAGACATGGAAACATTAAAAAGATAGAATTCAAGAACTGACTTCTTTCTTGCTTTGGAACATCATGTCCTTTGCAGATGCTACCAAGTTCTTCAATACTCTTATAGTTGTCTTCTTCTCTCCCTCGTCAAGACTCTTAAAGCTTCTGATCATATTAGGTGTCTTAGCCAGTATTTCAAAAGTGTTTCCTTTCAAATCCTCTATGCCAACTTCATTTATGCATTTAAAGAGGGATTCCACAAAGATCATTCTATCTTCCCCGCTTGCCTCAGAAAGCCAGGAGGAAATCACGTTTTCAAAGAGATGAGAGTCATTGCTCCTCTCTTTTTCATACTTGAAATGAGGCCCGTCAAAAAGCCATGAGTATGGATCATGCTGCATTATAAAACGAGCAGAAGATGCGACTATAAGATAATCATGGCTGTGAATCATAAGCATGCCTATCATGGAAGATTCAGGAACGACGGTGACGATGCGATCCTCTATATCCAGTATCTTCTCATGTGTCTTGCTGTTTTCATTAAAGCCTGGCCCGTCGTTATTATAAACGGCAGAGATCCTTCTTTTTATCCTCTTATTCGCATTTGCAGCTGCATAAACGGCAAGATTTCCACCCTTGCTGTGTCCTGTCAAGATGATCTTTCCACGTGTTTTTGATGCAACGTCGCTTAGGTACTTTAGGGCTTCCTTTTGAGATGGCACTTCATCCTCATACGCCATATCAAAATCCTCTTTCCATCCCGTTACTGTGTTATCCGTCCCTCTGTATGCTATTACAACATCTTTTAGGACGCTGAATGTGCATGCGAAAAACTGCTTTCTGCCTTTATCAAAATGATCTTCTATATCGCTAATTATAACAGATGAAAATCTTGGCGCCTTTATTATCGCTTCAAGCAGTTCCATATCTTTCTTAACCCTGAAATTCTTATCATCATATGGCGCGTTAAGAACTCTAGAACACGCATCAAGCAGTGTTATATTCTCATCCTTCCTTACGAAAGAGGCGAAATTAACATATGACAGGGTTGCAAAGATTAACTGATCTTCAATACTAAAGGGGAGAATACTGAAACTCAGATCTCCCCTCCATTTAATATAAGTAAGTAGGTTATCCAACTTAGAATGTAAATCCAAGAACTAGAGATGCATCAAGAGTATTGATCTCGTAGTTAGGAATCATAACCTTGTATACTGCGTCGACTCCGATTGAGAATACAGAGCCACAGTAGAACTTAACGCCGAAGTTAGCAGCCGCATATGCCGCCAAGTCGATATCGTCTGCCAAGGAGAAGTTGTAAGCGCTCTTATTAACATCATCGCCTTTGCTAAATAGTACTGCTGCACCACCACCAAGACCGAATGAGAAGTCAGCAACTCCAGCCTGAGCATCAATAGTAAGAAGAAGCGTTGCATTCACGTCGTTTGCATAGTTGTTTGCAAAGTCGAATAGCTCACCCCACTTCCAGTTCCAGAATTCAGCTGCCTTACCATCTCCGAGATGCTGTCTGAATCCGCCTGATGGATACTGAGTAGATCCGATGTCAAGTCTCATTCCAAATCCGGAATTTGCATTGAATGCTGCAATATTATCAAAGTCAAAACTTAAGCCAAGGCCAACGCCAGAAGCCATATATGGATTTTTTGCGCCATAGTCGAAGCTTACTGCTGCATATGGGCGAAGAAGTAATGAGAACTCAAAATTGCCTTTCTCTTCAGCCAATGAAATTGGTGCAACTGGAGCAACAACTACAGTCTCCTCTGTTACAACCTCTTCATCTGCTACTACTTCTTCAACTACAGCCTCTTCAACAGGAGCTGTCTCTTCAACAACCTCTTCCTCTGCTACTACTTCTTCAGATGATTCATCAACAACTGTCAATGGATCTGTGACAGGTGTTGTTTCAACTTCCAAATATAATAATGCCTCAGCTGTTGCGCTTGCAGTCTCTGACCAATTCTCTCCATCGTAACTTCTCTGGAGATATAGGGTATAGTCTGCGTAAGGATCTAAGCCGTCTGCCGTGTAACTCGATGTATCTCCAGAAACGACGGTCCATGCATCATCATCTGTGCCGTTTAGCTGATAGCGGTAGTAGTTAACAGCAGGATCATCTAATAACCACTCCCATGTAACGCTCATCTCCTGTGCTGCGAACAATGTAGCTATAGAAAGTAGCATCACAGAAAGAACTAAAAGAACTTTTCTCATAATCATTCGGCGCAGAAACCATCAATTCGGTGGATCCGCCCTTCCTCCTATTTATTAAAATCTCTCTTGCGACGCGGGAAGAAAACATCTTCCCTCATATATCTTTAAAATGATTTTATCTAAAAGAAGTGACACTATCAAGGAAAAAATCTAACTAGAAGAGCAAAGAAGGAGGGACTGGCAAGCAAAAGTGGCTCATGATATACTCATTTCATGACCAAAATAAATAATTTATGCGTCTTTACTGGGTCTTCTTTCGGGAATGACGAAAAGTATTTAAAAGATGCAAAAACAATAGCAGAGTTATTAAAAGAGAATAATATAGGCCTCGTATACGGAGGCGGTAACAAAGGGCTCATGGGAGAGATCGCACATAGAGCAAAAACCATTGGAGTACATGTGACCGGAGTGCTTCCTGAAGCGATGAACATAAAAAACGTACGAAGCAGAGATAATGAAGACGAGCTCATAATTGTAAAAGACATGCACGAAAGAAAAAAAA
Source organism: uncultured Spirochaetales bacterium (assembly GCA_949289305.1). Classification (GTDB taxonomy): domain Bacteria; phylum Spirochaetota; class Spirochaetia; order Sphaerochaetales; family Sphaerochaetaceae; genus Ornithospirochaeta. The sequence goes on along the minus strand of CASENB010000024.1, from coordinate 90,142 downwards.
CAATGTATGACCTCTCTGATGCGTTTTTAGCAATGCCAGGTGGCATCGGTACCTTTGAAGAACTGTTTGAAATTTTTACGTGGAGGCAGCTTGGATACCATAAGAAGAACGTTGGCCTGTTAAACAGTTCTGGGTTTTATGACGGCCTTATAAATTTCCTTTCTGATGCCGTCAGATCGGGATTTCTAAAAAAAGAGGTTCTTGATGAGCTTATCGTAATCAGCGATGCGTCAAAAGCTATTGAAATGCTGCAAAGGGATGCAAAGGAGCTGCCGTGCAAACTCTAAACAAATATACTGCACTAGAGTATTTCTACATAGTTCTGGGATCTTTCATCACGGCATTTGCCGTAACGGTTTTTTTAAACCCTGCTCAAATTGCTCCAGGAGGAGTCTCTGGCATATCCACGATCTTATATCATACATTCGGATGGGATCTTGGTCTAACAATGCTACTGCAGAACATCCCTCTTTTCATAATCGGAATCGCGCTTTTTGGCAAAAGGTTCGGAATAAAAAGCCTTCTAGGTTCTCTGCTGCTTTCCCTTTTCTCCTCTTTGATATCATCTACGATCGGGACTGAAGGGATTTTAGATTTAAGCCGGGATATGAACCTTTGGCTAAGCTGTCTTTTCGGAGGAGTTCTTTCCGGCCTTGGGGTTGGCATTGTCATGAAAAGCGGCGCAAACACGGGAGGAACAGACATTATTGCGCAGATCATAGCAAGATACATGCACGTGCCTCTTGGAAGCGCTCTATTCTTCGTAGATGGAGTCGTAATCATCCTTTCTGCATTCATATTTGGAATAGAAAGCGCACTTTATGCGATAGTCGTCGCCTATATTACGCAGGTAATGGTTAATAAAGTAGTATTGATGATGGGAACGAACTATGCAAAGACCTGTTACATAATCTCTGACAAAATCAACGAAATCAGAACTTTCATACTTAACGACCTCGATAAAACAGGAACCCTCATAGAAGCAAAAGGACTCTACAGCATGAAAAGGAAACCCGTCTTAATGGTCGTAATACCCAATCAAAGCGTAAGCCGTGTCACAAGGATGGTACATATGACAGATCCAAATGCCTTTTTAATCATCCATGAAACCTATCATGTCTTTGGCGAAGGGAACAGGAGCATGGAAGAATTTGTAGCTTTAAACAAGGATGTAAGCCAGGAATAGCTAGTTTTTTCTCACGCTCTATGAGATTATATAATTGGAGAGAGCCATGGACGATGCTATAAAAAAATACCTCAGTTCGAAAGATGAAGAGATCCTCTTTATCTATGGAATCAAGAAAAGCGGAAAAAGCGAATATATTAAAAGCCAAATAAAAGGCAGAAAAGAACGCCTGCTCTACTATTCTTTTCACAACACAAGCGAAAAGGAGAATGCAAAACTTTTGAAAGAGAGAATCTCCTTGATGCTCGATTTATATTTGAATACAGATAGCACCGAAGCAATTCTTACAGAACTTTCGAACGCAAGAGAGAGGTATATCGTCGTCTTTGAAGATGTACAGCATTTAATAAAATTCACATCCCTTGAAATAGTGAATACCCTTAGAAAACTGACGAGGATTCACCGCCTTATAATCTCAAGCAGCGATGAAGAAACCTATGAAAATCTCGATAAGTTCGATTTCATCTATTCAATAGAGAAGAAAAGCGCAAAGTATTATGAAAGTTTCGAACCGCTGAGAAATCTTCAGCCAATAAAACAGCTGCAATTCTACCTTACTTTCGGTTCCTCTGATTTCGTCATTAAGAAGATAGATCCGGAAGAATCGCTGAAAAGGAATGTAAGAGCACTTCTTATAGAGAAAGAGAGCCTAATTCGAGAATATATAGAGCATGAGCTTTTCGAAGATCTTGGAAAGAAGAGCTACGCATTCCTAATCCTTTCCATATTAAAAGACGACAGGATGAAATACGGCGATCTCGTAGAAAAGACTGGACAGAAATACAATGGCCTTCTTGATAAGCAGCTTAACATACTCTCATCCCTTGGCTTAGTAAAAAAGAGCTACCCTATAAATAAGAAAGTAGACAGAAAGAAAGTGCTTTATGAAATAAGCGATAATCTGCTTCGTTTCTATTTCAGGTTCATCTACCCCCACTCAGATCTTGTCGAAATAATAGGAAGCAAAGCTTTTTATGAACGTTTCATAGAAAAGGATCTCGACAACTATTTTAAGAAGAGTCTAAGAACTGTCCTCTATGACTATCTTGAGAAGCTCAGCCTAGACGGAAAGACAGGAAGCATAAGTCTCATCGGCCGTTACTATATAAGCGACGATCAGGAAGAGGAAATAGCGCTGATTACAGAAAACTCCCATAGGATCTACTCTTTGTTTTATGGCATGAGAGTAGATGATGAGATGCTTTTAAAAGAGAAGAAGAGAATAAAAGAGATAACAGGAGGAAAAGCCGAAGCGGGCCTGCTTTCCACTAACGGCTTCACATTCCAAAGCGATGGTTTTACTTACATCTCGCTAAAAGACATATTCAGCTTAAAAGGCTAATACTCTAAATTACTGAGCATCTTCTGACAGACTTTCTTAAATGCCTCAAGATCTTTCGGTTTAATTGATCTTGTCAGGGTTCTTTCCATCTCATCCATATCTTTCTGAACCGTTTCTGCATATTCAAGGGCTTTGTCTGTTATCATGATTCTCTTCAGCCTTGCATCATGTTGTTCAGCAATACGATATATAAGCCCATTTTCTTCCATTTTCTTTAAAAGTTCTGTTGCAGAGGACGGACGTAGAGTAAACTCCTGCTCTATATCCTTCTGATAAACAGCATCCTCTTTCCCTGCAATCAGATAATGCAATACCTTTCCCTGCGTTCCCGTATATGGCGATGAAGAAGACATTTCGGCAAGCGTCCTTCTCATTCTATTTGATAGCTTACCAATTAAAAAAGCTGCTGGTAAATCTTGCATTGTTCTCATCCTCCTTTCTTTAAATTAATTAATTAACCTCTATGGGTCAAGAAAGATAAAACGTGCTATATTACTTAGTATGAAGCAAGAAGGAAACGAGAAAAACATCTTACAGTCAGGCTTTTCTAAATCCCTGAAATTCATTGGAGGCAATTTTCGCCTTCCAATACTTTATGCCTTGATGATCAATGAGAAGATGAGATTCAACGAACTGAAAAGATTCGTATCCAATATATCGGCAAGAAGCCTTACAATGACGCTAAGGGAGATGGAAGACGATGGCCTTATAGTAAGAAATGAAATATCGCATTTCCCCCTCTGCGTTGAATATAGTCTTACAAAATTCGCATCAACGCTATTTCCAATCTTAGACGACATAGACGAATGGGGCGATAATCTGGTAGACAAAGAGGAAGAATAGAGTTAGCATTAGCTAACATGAATAAGCAATTCATATACGACTACCTATCATCATTTGTTTTTCAAAACAGAATTGAGAAAAATAATGAAATCATACTCTCGATTAAAAGCGCATCAGCAGAAGGAGATGGAGAGATAACAATAAAGCCTGTTCTTCCTGGCATAGCCCTATCAAACGGAACGCTTAACCTAAAAAGCTGCTACCAAAGAGCTGAAAGGAAGCACGGATACATTGAGATCGTATTTGCAAAAGAAGGAAGTTACGAGACTCTCGAGAATAATTCATCCGTAAAGTTTATCAGCAGTGGAGATACGGCAATAAGCAGCAGTGATACTTTTAAGATTAGTGCAAGCAGAGTCCCTTCAGGACATTTCAAGATGATCTCACTGCTAATAAAAACAGAAGAAGCGGAAAAAACGTTAAAAGAAACCTTCCCTATTCTAGATCTGTCGCTTCAGAATCTTAGCAATGACATAATGGATAATGACGTTGTCATAATAAGGGGTTCCACAAAACTATGCCATATTTTCTACGAGATAGAGAAAAACACAGAGAAAAATGATTTATTAAAACTTAAAATTGCAGAGCTTCTCATAGAATTAAAGAATGAAATAAGAGATGCGGAGAAAGATTTTCAATTCTCAAAAGCAGTGGTTGAAAGAACACGGAGGTGTTATTCATTCCTCTTGAAAAACACAAGGCATTATACGTCAAAAGAACTAAGTGAAAAGTTCAAACTTGCAGAAACGTCCTTAAGAGAATGTTTTAAATCAATTTACGGCATTCCTCTCGGCAAATTCCAAAAAGAGAAGACAATCAGAGAAGCAGCAAGACTTCTTGACGAAGACAGCTCTATAAGCATACAACGCTTAGCGTCAGTTTCAGGTTATGAAAATCAGAGTAAATTCTCTGCAGCATTTAAAAGAGTCATTGGAGTCAGCCCAATACAATACAAAAGAAAAAAAGAGCTGCCATTGGAAGGACCAAGGCAGCAATAATATAAAGAGAAATTACTTTGAGATAAGCATAGTCTTAGGATCTAAGTTTACGCCCATCGGTTTAGGAACATTCTCATGGTGGGCTCTTACGACAGTCATAACGACCTTATCGATCTTATCGTCATAACGCAAAGCGACAAGCACATCGATTAAATCATAGTATTTCAGGAGGGTATTAGGCACTCCGTGCTCATCATATACGACATCAGGACGCGTAGGAGATACGCTGAACCATACCTCTAAGTTCATCTTCTTTGCAAATTCCTTGATCTTTACGATATCCTCTTCATCAGCTACGGTAAGCTTATAACCGTCAAAGAGAACCGCATCCGCTTTAAATGATCCCTGGCTTATAAGAGATTCAAGACTGGATAGCACTTTCTCAACTGGAACCTGATCCTGAGAGAAGTTCATGACGACTCTGTTTGCAAGGATGGAATTATAAACCATCGTAGCGTCATCTAAGCTCTGCAGTTCCGCTATCTCCTTAAATACCTCTTTATACCAGTTTATAACATGCTCGACGTTTCCCGAAAAAGATACGTGAATAACGCTTTCGCCTTTAAATAACTTGTCTGTTGCTAAATGAACAAGGCAGGCTGTCTTTCCTACCCCGTGGCGGGAGACGATAACTCCGAGATTGCCTTTTCCAAGGCCTCCATTAATCGACTCTTCAAAAACCCTTAGGGGGCTGACACTGTTTAACTCTTTAATGTCCATTTTATTTTCCTCCTGTTTTTGCTTTTTCTAAGTATACCTCAGTAAAAATGTAAAGACAAAGAAAATCTTCAAAATTTAAGATAACGCATAATTTTCTCATATACCCTTTTCATAGGATTAACAATCTTATAAAATTAAAGGGTATTTTCAACAAGGAAGGACAGCTAATGACATCATCTCTTTCTATTCCACCTTTAACAAATGATTTAAGCAGGATATTAATTGATGCGGACACCATCTCCAGAAGAGTGGACGAGCTTGCACATAAGATTGACGAAAAATACAAGGACCTTGACGAGCCTCTAATTCTTGTAGGAGTTCTGAAAGGTTCTTTTATTTTCATGGCAGACCTATCTAGAAAACTGACTATCAAGCACAAAGTAGACTTCATCGCCATCTCCTCATATGGAGAAAAGGGGGACAAGAGAGGGGAAGTAAGACTACTTATGGACACAAGGGAAAATCTTGCAGACCATCATGTATTAATAGTCGAAGACATCTTAGATAGCGGCAACACCCTAGCCTATCTGATAAAGACGTTTAAAAGCAGAGGCGTTAAGAGCATTGAGACAGCGGTCTTTCTAGATAAAAGCGAAAGACACGAAGTTGACGTTCCTGTCGAGTATGTCGGTTTTGAAATTCCAGATGTATGGGTCGTCGGTTACGGTTTGGACTATAAAGAAGAATATAGGACTCTGCCTTACATAGCAGAGATGTATCCAAAGAAGTGAGGGAACAATGGCTGAAGAGAAACTCTATGTTAGCTACAACACGGTTCATAAGCTTATTAAAAGGCTTGCGAAGCAAATTCTCGACTCTGGATTCGATCCAGATGTAATCGTTGCAATCGGATCAGGAGGATTCATTCCTGCACGTATCATAAAGACTTTCATAAACCGCCCTATTTATGCAGTCGGGATATCATATTACGGAATCGATCATAAGCATAGGGAACATCCAACCAAGATCCAGTGGATTGATGAAGTTCAAGAACAACTAAGAGGGAAGAAGGTTCTTTTAATTGACGAAGTTGACGATACAAGAGCTACTCTCGCCTACTGTGTTGGAGAACTTCTAAGCTATGAACCAGAAGAGATTGCAGTACTGATACTTCACAATAAGCTGAAGCAGAAAGACGTTGAGTTCCCGCCAGAGATCAAGAGATATTACCCTGCGATGGAAGTCGAAGACATATGGATCAAATATCCATGGGATGCTGAGGATATCGACGAACAGGAAAGACTTGAAAAAGAGATGTTTGCCCGTCTAAAGAAAGAAGGCAAGGAGTTTATCATATGAAAAAAACAAACGTAACAGCCATTGTTGGCGTTCAATACGGAGATGAAGGAAAAGGCAGAATCGTAGATTATTTTGCACAGGATGCAGATATCGTAATCAGGTACCAAGGAGGAGATAACGCAGGACACACCGTTATCAACGACAAGGGTAAGTTCGCTCTTCACATCCTTCCTAGCGGCATATTCAATCCAGATACGATGAACATTGTAGGTGCAGGAACGGTCGTAAACTTCAATACGATGCATGAAGAGCTTGAAAATATCAGAAAGATTTCCAAGATGCCGATTGAGAACGTATTCATCGATTCAAGAGCACATCTTATCATGCCATACCATCAGGATCTTGATGGTGCAGAGGAAGCAAAGAGAGATTCAAGCCAGAAGATCGGAACGACTAAAAGAGGAATAGGCCCTTGCTATACAGATAAGGCATCACGATCAGGATTAAGAGCAGGAGATCTTTTGGATGAAGAATTCCTTGAGAAAAGACTTTCAATGCTGCTCCCTAGAAAGAACAGAGAGCTAGAATACTACGGCCTTAAGACATATGAGCTCAAAGACCTTCTTGCTCTATGCGCAAAGTGGAAAGAAGAGTTCGGATCTTTCATCATCGACACGGTCCCTGTAGTAAGAGAAGCTGTGGAAAGCAATAAAAAAGTCCTTCTTGAAGGACAGCTTGGAATAATGAGAGATAACGACTGGGGCATCTATCCATATACGACATCAAGCAACCCTACCGTTGCGGGAGCGGCAAACGGCTCTGCAGTACCTGCATGGGCGATTCAGAAGGTAATCGGAGTAGCAAAAGCTTACTCTACAAGCGTTGGCGGCGGCCCTTACATGACAGAACTCTTTGACGAGACCGCTACTAAGCTAAGAGAGATCGGCGGAGAGTATGGAGCAACAACAGGACGTCCTCGCAGGTGCGGATGGTTTGACGCAGTTGCTGCAGACTACGCATGCTATATGAACGGCGTTACCGATTTAGCCCTTACGAAGATGGACGTTCTCGATACTTTTGAAAAAATCTTAGTCTGCACAGGCTATCAGATCGACGGACAATACTACTCATATCTTCCTGAGACGAACCTTCAGGAGAGGGCAAAACCAATTTATAAAGAATTCGATGGTTGGATGGAAGACACAAGCAAATGCGAAAAATGGGAAGATCTTCCAGAAAAAGCAAAAGAGTACGTGCTTGAACTAGAGAAAATGCTGAATACGAAAATCAGCTACATCTCAGTCGGCCCGAAGAGAGAACAGCTTATTGTCAGATAATGATGAACATATCCCTTTAAGTAGCCATACTTGAAGGGATTATTTTTACAATTTCATCAAATACAATAAATTACTGTTTTTATTTTCATTTCCTCATTAACATTTTTTGACAAATTGCCAATAGTGTCAGATTCTAAGAGCGTGCAAAGATCCTTTAAAACCTTTTACCCCATACAAAACATACCAGGGTATTTGCACGGCTAAAGACATATTTCCCCAACATGGCAGGACTTCCTGCCATTTTTATTCTGTTTTTCCTCTTTACATGCTAATATATGGCCATGAGAAATTACAGAGAGTATTTGTACAATCCGAAAGCTTTTGAAATAGGCAAAGAAAAAGCGAGAAGCATATTTAAAACCGAAGGAAAAGATACTTTGGACTTTGATCTCTCAGGAAAATGGCTATTCAATTATTATGAACGGCCAGAAGACGTTCCTGAAGGATTTGAGAACTTCAATAGCGATGATTTCACATCTGACATAGATGTCCCTGGGGAAATTCAGATGCAGGGCTTCGGCTTCCCTCATTATGTAAATACGCAATACCCATGGGACGGACATGAAGAGCTTAAGGCTCCTGAAATTCCTAAGCTATATAACCCTACAGGACTGTACTATAAGACATTCACACTCAACTCTAATATAAAGAAAGCGTTAATTGCGTTCTATGGAGTTGAAACAGCATTTGATCTCTTTATAAACGGAAAGTTCGTAGGTTACGCAGAAGACAGTTTCAGCAGAAAAGAATTCGATGTAACAAACCATCTAATACATGGTGAAAATAAGATAATCGTCAGGGTATTCAGATTCTCAAGCGCTTCTTGGCTTGAAGATCAGGATTTCTGGCGTTTTTCCGGCATATTCCGCCCTGTAGTGATGACGCTCAAAAAAAGCAGCAACTACTTAATCGATATCGATTCAAGAAGCACCCTTAATGAATCTTTAGACGAGGGAGAATTAAACGTAAAAGTGATAACCAGCGCTCCGTTTGTAAAGCTCTCTTTCATGGGCAATGAGATTGTAAAACAGGTAAAAGACATGACTGCCAATGCAGCTTTCACCATTTCTAATCCCCCTCTTTGGTCAGCAGAAAAGCCCAATCTTGAAAAGCTTGAAATAAGCGCCCTAGATGATAATAAAACAGAGTGTGAAAGCACTTCGCTTAACATAGGCTTCAGACGTTTTGAGATAAAAGACGCAGTAATGTATTTAAATGGGAAGAGAATAATCTTCCACGGAGTAAACAGGCATGAGTGGAGCAATGAAAGAGGAAGAGTTCTGACAAAAGAAGAAATGGTTTTTGACGTCATTACAATGAAGAAAAACAATATAAACGCAGTAAGGACGTCACACTACCCTAACGATCCAATCTTTTACGATCTATGCGACGAATACGGACTTTACATGATCGCAGAGAGCAACCTTGAGACACATGGCACATGGCAGAGAATGGGAGAGGTAGAAGTAGATGAAAGAACACTTCCAAACGGAAGAAAAGATTATTTTGAAGCCGTAATGGACAGAGAGATAAGCAACTATGAAAGTTTCAAGAACCATCCCGCAATTCTAATATGGTCGCTAGGAAACGAAAGCGCTGGAGGAGAAACACTTAAAAAGGCAGCCGATTATTTTAGATCTAAAAACGATGGACGCTTAGTACATTACGAAGGGGTATTCAGAGACAGAAGGTACTCAAAAGAGACAAGCGACATAGAAAGCCAGATGTATACGCCGGCAAAAAAGGTAGAGGAATTTTTACTTAAGGACTCGGCGAAGCCTTTTATAATGTGCGAGTACTCGCACTCAATGGGAAACAGCAATGGCGGCTTAATGGAATACGTGCGTCTTGAAAGAGAAAACGAACACTTCCAGCTTGGCTTCATATGGGATTTCATAGACCAAAGTATTTTAAAAGACGGCAAGATCTATTATGGAGGAGATTTTTCAGATCGTCCAAGCGACTTTTCATTCTGCTCTAACGGACTTCTTTTTTCAAATAGAAAAGAGAGCGACAAAATGAAAGAAGTAAAGTATGCATACCAAGACTTCTATGCCTACTTTAAAGACGATAAGATAGAGTTTCATAACGACAGCATCGCCACAAGCCTCAGCGAAATTGATATAAAACTTGAATATTACGAAGAAGGAATAAAACTTAAAGAAACCAAGCTTGAATTAACTGCTGGACCTAAAGAGATTGAAACAGTAAAAAACCCCTACTCTTTAAATAAAGAAAAGTCTTCATCCATTAGAGTTGTCTTTGCCTTGAAAGAGGATAAGGCTTATGCGAATAAAGGCTTTGAAATAGGACACAATGAGATCTTCTGCATAGCAAAGACAATAGTAGATGAAGATTCCATTCCACCAATAAAAGGCGATGTCAATTACGGCTTAAAATCAGAGAGATTATTTGCCCTTGTAGACAGAAGCAAAGGCCATCTGATATCTCTTAGAAAGAACAACAAAGAACTGCTTATGGCCATGCCGTTCATATCCACCTGGAGAGCTCCTACAGATAACGACAAGGGACAGGATTACCCATATAAGGCTGCCGTTTTCGCAGCAGCTGGACGCTATGCGAAAAAAGAATCCGTAATTTTAAACGGAAACAATGTAGTAAGCACATTCTCTCTTGCAGGAATGAACGCAAAAGTAAACATCTGTTACACGATGATTAAGAACAAATTAAAAGTTGAAATGGAGTATTTAGGCGAAAATGCAGAGATTCCAGAATTCGGACTTGCCTTCATACTGTATAAAGACAATAACGATGTGACATACTTAGGCCTTGGTGATGGAGAGAATACTGTGGACAGAAAAGAAGGCTCTCTCTTTGGCTTATACCGTTACAAGGCAGATGAAGCGTTAAGCGAATACATAGTGCCGCAAGAAAGCGGTTCAAGATGCTCTGTAAAAAGAGCAAGAGTCGGAGAACTTGAGATAGAAGCTGAAGATTCTTTCATCCTCTCTGCTACATCTTATACCCCGTTTGAAGTTGAAAATGCAACGCACGGCTATATGCTTCCGCCAAAGGAAAAGACTGTAGTCAGGATCCTTATGGGAGCGCGAGGAGTTGCAGGGGATGACAGCTGGGGCTCAGAACCGTTAGAAAGTGCAAAATTTAAATTGAAAAATAAAGATAAATTTATTTTCTATCTATCTTAGGAGGAAAAGATGTCTTACGATCATGATACTTTCATAAGTCCTTATACTTGGCGTTACGGCTCACAAGAGATGAGAAGAACATTTTCAGAAGAGCATAAGAGAAAACTTTTAAGACTGGTCTGGATTGCACTGGCAAAGGCAGAAATGAAAGCCGGGCTTGTTACAAAAGAGCAGGTCGAAGAGCTCATAGAACATAAGGATGACATCGACATAGAAAGAGCTAGCGAGATCGAAAAGGATATCAAGCACGATCTGATGGCAGAGATCAAGACTTATGCAGAGCAATGTCCTACAGCCGGAGGAATAATACATTTAGGTGCGACAAGCATGGATGCGCTAGACAATGCAGACGTAATCCGATTTAAAGAGGCTATGGAGATAATAGAAAATAAGCTGACCCTGCTTATCTCAAAACTCTCTGAAAAAGCAATGGAATATAAGGATACGCCTACAATGGCATTTACCCATATACAGCCGGCTGAGATAACAACTATCGGCTACCGTCTTGCACAGACCATTCAGGATCTAAGCGATGATCTCGATGATCTAATATATGTGAAAGACCGTCTCAAGGCAAAAGGATTCAAAGGCGCGGTTGGAACGCTGTCAAGTTATGCAGAGCTTTTAAAGGGTACGAATATAAAAGCGGCGGACATGGAGAAATGGGCGCTGGACGAGCTTGGGCTTAATGCCTTTACAGCATCGACCCAGATATACACAAGAAAACAGGATCTGAGGATTATCGAAGTGCTATCAAAGATCGCTTGCACGCTGTCTAAGTTCTCTTTAGACTTCAGAATCCTACAAAGCCCTCCGATTGGAGAGTTCTCTGAGCCGTTTGGAAAGCATCAGGTGGGCTCTTCCGCAATGCCGTTTAAGAGGAATCCGATAAATAGCGAAAAGATCAACTCCCTTGCAAGACTCATATCATCCTCATATAACAGCGCATGGCAGAACGCATCTCAGACGATACTAGAGCGAAGTCTTGACGATTCTGCAAACAGAAGAATCTTCATAAGCGAAAGCTTCATCGCTCTTGACGAGATTCTCTTAACAGAAATAAAGATCGTAAACGGCATGAACGTCCATGAAAGCGCAACTAAGCGCCTTATGAAAAATTACGGAATATTCAGCGCTACGGAAAGGGTTTTGATGGAAGCTGTGAAACGAGGTGCGGACAGACAGAAGATGCACGAAGTTATAAGATCATTATGCCTGAAGGCATGGGATGACGTTCAAACAAAAGGTATAAACAATTTAAAAGAGGATGCATCTGCTGACGAAAACCTTTTAAAATACCTAAGCAAGGATGAAATAGCAGACCTATTAGATGCATCAAGCTATATTGGAGAGGCTGCAGAGAGAACGGAAGCTGTCGTTCAGGCTGCAACGAATCCAAGATAACACATGAAATAGTAGATCGCCATTCTAAGTATTCTTGTACACGAATATAGCGAGACTTTTCTGAAATTCAATTTCATCACCCCTGCTGCCATGCATATTGCTGAAAAAGGCAGGGGAAAAATTGAAGCGATCAGAACGAATGCAGTACCATATTTATTTATATGTCCTCCCCATTTTTCATATGCTCTTAAAACAGCCCTGTTAATAAAACCAATCTTGTCCAAAAGGCGTCCAATCAGGTAGCTAGAAATTCCCCCTAAAGCGGAAGCAAGAGCCGTTGCGGGGATTGCAACATACCATGGGTATTGAATTAGCATCGGGAATACGAACATCGGAGAAAGCGGAAGTATGAACGTATCGGTTACCCAGATATAGACGCACATAGTGAATAGATTGAAATGTTCGTTTATGCTTGCCGCTATCGTAGAAACGTTCTGCTGCCCAAGTTTCTGAACTACAAAATAGAACCCGACGAACATTAGAATAATCGGGATGAATCCAACTATTATATAAAGTTTTATCTTCGGATTTTTTGAAACCTTATCCTTTAAATCCATCTAACACCTCTTTTGCCTTAGCTATCATATCTTCAGCTCTCATGCTGTAAGATCCTTGATAAAGGCCTCCTCTTCCTCCTCCATTTAAAGATAAACAATTTTTTAAAATAGAAAAATGCTCCTCATTTCCTATATACAAAAATTCATTTTTCTCTAAAATTCTGACAATCAGAACGCCTTTTCGTTTATTTTCCTTGCTTAAAACCGTCCTAAACTCATCTAAGGGGTATTCGCTTGAGACAACACAATAGTCTGCATCAATTGAAAGAGCCTCTTTCCTAGCCTCCCTATTCTGTATGTCTCTTATTTCCTTTCTCAGCTTCTCAAGCTCTTCAAGTCTTGCTTTAAGATCCCTTATCACATCCCCTTCCGTTGCAGAAAGAAGATGAACGGCATCCTTAATCCTGAAAAGATTGTCTCTTCTCTCTTTTTCCGCTTCGTCGTCTATTTTCCAGATAGTTCTGATATGCCCTCTTAAAATCTCATAATCATAATATGATATCTCCCCTATTTCATTGGTACTGCGAACGTGAACTCCTCCGCATGCGACGCGGTCCTGTCCTTCGATGAAGACAACCTTCACCACATCGTCAGATACTTTAATGCTTCGTCTCATATGAAGAGCCTCTGCATCCTCCCTTTTTAGATCTTTCTGCTCGATCTTAAGACCTCGGCGCACAAGATCATTCGCCTCTTTTTCAACGCTTAAAAGGGTGTCAAGACTTACATCCTTAACGCTTAATTCTATTGTTATATACTCTTTTGCAAGATGGACTGCGACAGTTGAAAGATTGAAGCTTTTATAAAAAACGGAAGAGAGAAGATGCTGAGCGCTATGCCTCTTCATAAAAGAATAGCGATGAGTCCAATCCAATTTCAGATGCCCTTCAGAGCCAACAGAAAGCCCTTCTACAGATGAGAACACATGGGCGATTTCTCCGTCCTCTTTTTTAGTGTCTACTATCTCATAATCATTGAAGAATCCGATATCCCCAGGCTGTCCGCCCCCTTCTGCGTAGAATATCGTATCGTTAAAAAAGACGTTATTCCCATCAATTCTCACTACCTTAACATCTAGCTCTTTTAAATAAGGCTGCTTATAAAAAGAATGGGTCATTTCTTCTTCTCCTCCCCATGCATTCTTGCAACAGGCAGTTTGAACTTATGCCTGAAGCCGACTATTCTCAAAAGCGTGGTAGCGCAAGCTGTTATGAAAAGAAGCGAATTCGCCTCTAAGGATGTAAAACAGTTTAGAAACACATACAAGATTGCGCCAAGCAATGAGGCTGTAGCATAAAAGTCGGAAGTGAATACCATAGGCACTTCCTTAGAAAAGATATCGCGTATTATGCCGCCGCCGACGGCTGTGAACATACCGCTCATGATCTGACCGACTACGCTGACGCCAAGACCTGCGGCTTTTGCAACTCCAAGCGCTGTAAATACTCCAAGCCCGATCGCATCCGAATAGATCATAATCGCCCAGCGTCCGATTGCCACTGGAGATATTATGAAGCAGACGAGTCCCGCTATTATGCAGATCAGAAAATATCTATAATCATTGAAGGCGGCAACAGGCGTGCTTCCGATAAGAGCGTCCCTCAGCATTCCGCCGCCGCATCCTACAGTCACGGCAAAAAACAAAACCCCAAGCAGATCAAGACGGTTTCTAATGCCTTTTACCGCTCCTGTAATTGCAAAGACACAAGTTCCGAAAAGATCGAAAAAGAGTATTATATTCAAGTCCATAGCAAAGAGCATAAACAAAAGAGAAGATTGAAACAATGCCTTGCAAATTAGCTTATTCTCTTTTTTCAAAGATAGAATTATATTAGTGTCATGGGAAAAATTAAAAGTGCATTTGAAATTGCAATGGAAAAAGCTGAAAGCATTGCAATAGATGAAAACAAACTCAGAGAAAAAGAAGAAGAGAACAAAATAAAGCGTATTGCAGGAGAGTATCTTGCAAGTGACAAAAGAGACGACAGCCTGCTGAAAGGCTTGTCAGGATTTGATTCAAAAATGATAAGGGAAAGCCTGAAAAGCCTGATTATCTCATCGTTGAGCCTCCCTACATACGAAGTAAGCGACGACAGATACGAACGCCTAAAGACGCTGTTTTCTGTTGCAGTAGGAAACGATAGCGAAAAGACAGGCTATTACGATCAGGTGCTTGCTTTTCTAAAGCAGTACCCCGTACACAGGAAACAGCTTCTAGAACAGCTTGAAGCACAATTGAAGCCGCTTCTTGATCAAAAGTCGGAGGCAATGAGCAAACAATTAGGAAGAGAGGTGCATTTAAGCATTGAGGATGATAAAGAAACGCTCGAAATCATAGAACAGAATATCGAGCGTCTTGAAAAACAATATAATGAGAACTTAAAAGAGGCAAAAGATACTATATCATCATTCTTTTAAGCCCAGTATTTCTCCATCCTCTTTCTAAGAGATGCCTTATATTCATCGAAATCTTGAATCTCGGATCTTGCAACGCCATCTTCAATAGCGGCTTTCGCAACTGCGACAGATTCATATTCGATTACACGAGGATCAAACGGCTTCGGTACGATGTAAGATCTGCCGAAGCTGAATTTTTCACCGCCGTATGCCTTCGACACGATCTCGGGAACATCCTCTTTGGCAAGATCAGACAGAGCCTTTGCTGCCGCAAGTTTCATTTTTTCAGTAATCTGCTTAGCCCTTACATCGAGAGCCCCACGGAATATGAAAGGGAATCCTAAGACGTTGTTAATCTGGTTCGGATAATCAGAGCGTCCGGTTGCCATGATTATATCCTTCCTTGCACTGATTGCGTCCTCGTATGTGATTTCAGGATCAGGGTTCGCCATTGCAAATACGATCGCATCCCTGTTCATGCTCTTAAGCATGTCTTTTGTTAAAACATTAGGTTTGCTTAATCCCATAAAGACATCAGCACCTTCTACCGCCTCTTTAAGGCTTCTGAGGCTTGAAGAGGAAGCAAATTCCGCCTTCTCTTTCGTAAGGCCTTCCCTTCCCCTGTAAATAACGCCTTTGCTGTCTAGCATGATAATATTATCTTTTTTAATTCCGATTAAAGCGAACATTCTTGCACATGAGATTCCGGCAGCTCCTGCGCCGTTTACAACGACCTTCAACTCGGAGAGATCCTTATTTACTATTTCAGCTGCATTCATAAGTCCCGCCGAGGCGATTATCGCAGTTCCATGCTGATCGTCATGGAATACAGGAATGTCGCAAGAAGAGATCAGCTCGCTTTCGATCTTAAAACATTCAGGCCCTTTTATATCCTCAAGGTTAATGCCTCCGAAAGTAGGAGATATCGCCTTTATAATCTCAATAAGCTTGTCAGGATCTTTTTCGTTTATCTCAATATCGAATACGTCTATGTCCGCAAACCTCTTAAAAAGAACACCCTTTCCTTCCATAACGGGCTTGCTAGCAAGCGCTCCTCTATCTCCAAGACCTAAAATCGCAGTTCCATTTGAAATTACGGCAACAAGATTTCCCTTGTTCGTATAGCGATATGCGTTATCTATATCTTCTTCGATCTTAAGAACTGGTTTTGCAACACCAGGCGTATATGCAAGAGATAAGTCGTCTGCGCTTTTGCATGGTTTCGTAGCAACGACGGAAAGCTTTCCAGGTCTTCCATCCGCCTCATGATAGCTAAGGGCTCTTTTTTCTAAATCGTCCATAATTTTCTCCTTATCATGCCTCTTCTTTGGCACTTCTTTCATTTCCCTTTCTAATAATATATCTTAAAGCGAAAATAGCGAGCGTTGCCATAACGATTTCGCTTCCAAATTGAGAATATGGAAGTCCGTATAGCGGGAAAATGTAATTCAGAATTAAAATCAGAGGGATTTCCAGTATGAGTTTTCTTAATATCGCAAATATGAAACTCATTTTGCCCATTCCAACTGCCTGAAATACGCCGACTGCCAAAAAATCCACAGTAAGAAGAGGAATTGCCAGAGAGAACCCTCTTAAGAATTTAGTACCATAATCCACAATAGCATCATTCTCCATGAATGACGAAATCAGCGATGGTGCGAATATGATGAAGAGTACGGCAAGAAAGACCATGCTTACGATGATGATCTTAAGAGCAAAGAATATAGCGCCTTTCATCCTCTCTATATTTCCACTCGCCCAGTTATAACTTACAAGAGGCATAATCCCCTGGGAAAAACCTAAAGCGACGTTCATAGGAACGTTGTTAATCCTTTGGGCAATTCCCATTGCTGCAATCGCATCAGGTCCATAAGAGCTGGTGAAATTATTTAAGAGCGTCATGCCGGTAACGTTAAGCAGATTCTGAATGCTTGCAGGAATTCCTACGGCACATACCCCTATTACGATAACTTTATTAAGGCTGTAATTTTTAGGATTTACGGATACGAACGTATTCTTTCTTTTAACGGCGATCAATATAAGGAAGTAGATAACAGCGACGCAGTTTGATATGAATGTCGCAAGTCCAGCTCCCTCAGCTCCCATGTCAAAGCCCCAAGGAAGAACGAATATCGGATCGAGCACGATATTAAGCAGGCATCCGCTCATAGTGCCGATACTCGCATGAAGAGCAGATCCCTCAGCCCTTACCATATATGCGATAACGACGTTCAAAATCGCTGGGGCCGCACCTAAATTTACAGTCCAGAATAGATATGCTTCGGTTGCATCCCTAGTCGTCGAATCGGCTCCTATCAGGCGTAAAAGGGGTTCAGAAAAGACTGTGCAGATCAAGGAGAAGAAAATGCCGAAGAATATCGAGGAATAGAAACCGAACGCACTGCTTTTTCTAGCAGTATCATAATCCTTCCTTCCAAGGGCACGGCTCATCATGCTTGAAGCTCCTACTCCAAAGAGGTTGTTTATAGCATTAAACGCCAATAAAACGGGAGCGGCGAGAGTTACTGCAGAGTTCTGAATGCTGTTATTGAGCATGCCTACGAAGTAGGTGTCTGCAAGACTGTATAAAACAGTTACGAGGGATGAGAGAACTGTTGGAATTGAAAGGGTCGCAATCGACCTTCCTATGCTCTCAGTTTCAAACAATCTAAGTCTATTGTCGTCTAACATAAATCCTCCAGACTATTTTTCTATCTTCTTGAAAACAAATATTACAGTCAATACGTGCTTGGAATATAATGATGGTATGATAAAGCACAAAATAGACAAGATAAGTCCTAGATCTTATAGAATAGACGAGTTCGGGCTTGTCAATGCCTTCATAATAGTCGGTGATGAAAAAGCCGCATTAATAGACACAGGGCTTGGCCTGCTAGGTTTAAAAGAATGCATCAAAGAGATTACGGACAAAGAGATTGTAGTACTTCTAACACACGGGCATCCTGATCACGCAGGAGGTGCTCATAACTTTAAAGACTCTGAAATTTATATGAATGAAAAAGATAAGGATCTGAAACTCTGGGGATATGAATGCAACAACGCATTCAGAAGAATGTACGTAGAGACGAGAGGAAAAGACAACCTAGATGATCTTTATTCCATGATTCCTGCAGATGATGATAATTCATACAGTTTTAGAAATATAAAAGATTGTGATGAAATAGATCTTGGAGGCATTGCGATAAAAGCAATAGAGACGCCATCACACACAGAAGGAAGCGTTTCATATCTGCTTGAAGAAGAGCGCCTATTATTCAGCGGAGACAGCATAAATTGCAGCGTAATACTTCTAAGAGACGAAGAGAACTCATTAAAAAAAGTAGAAGAATTCAATCTAATGTGTGAGAAACTACTATCCCTCTCCCCTCTTTACGATGTCCTTTTAATAGGACATGGCGGCCCATTTGCAGAAAAAAGCCTTATAGAAGACTATAAAACATTAAGCGACATGATACTAGAAAACAAAGTGTTGTGGAAATATGAGCAAAGGGGCTTTAGAAAAGGAGATGTCGCACGCTACAAAAGCGCAGAGTTATGGTTCAGGTGCGACAGCTAAATAGCATGTATGCACCCTGCAACCTTTCCAAGTATCACAAGGCCATCCATTTCGGCTGAAACCTTAAGAGGCTTATAAGCCTTATTATCGCTAATTATATCTATAGTCTTTTCAACAGGATCAAAAAACAGACGTTTCACCATGACTATGCCATCAAGTGCTAGAACGTAAATACCGTTTCCCTTTATCGTACCTTTAGAAAAGATTACGTAGTCCCCGTCATCGATGCCTGCGTCTACCATGCTGTCTCCGGACACTTCAGCGGCTACAAGACTGTCTTCTGGATAAAGCGCTACCATCTTTCTCGTAACCGATATGCTCTTTGTAGGGAATATGTCATCGCTCGATAAGAATTCCTGCAGAAACCCAGCAGAGATCTTCTGATCTACAAAAGGAATTTTTATCATGGAATTGACTTTTCCTCCTTCCATATTATCATCAAGACCTAAAAGCCAGAGATAAGAAACGTCTAAAGCCTCAGCTATCTTAGCCACCTGCTCTCTTTTAGGCTTATAATGTCCGCTTAAATAAGAACTGAGAGCTCCTACCGTGACACCGGCTTTCTCCGACACTCTCAACTGATTCATATTTCTTATTCTCATGGCTTCTTTGATTCTTTCTATGGTGATGTTTTCCTGCATGGCTAAAGTGTAAAGCAATATTGAGATGGTTGCAATTAAGTTTTCTAAAAAAATATATTGAAAAGTATCTTACATAAAGCTAAAGTATTTTATAGAAAACTAAAATGAAAGATAGAACATACATAGCAATAGATTTAAAATCCTTTTACGCATCTGTGGAATGCAATGAAAGAGGCAAAGATCCTTTGGACTACCTGTTGGTAGTGGCCGACAAGGAAAGAACGGATAAAACAATATGTCTTGCTGTCTCTGCGCCTCTTAAAAGCTTTTCTGTTCCATCTCGCGCACGCCTATTCGAAGCAAAAGAGATCGTAAGAAAAGAGAACATAAAGAGGTCTAAAACAAGCTGGCTGAAAGGAAGTTCAAAATCAAAAAAAGAACTCGACTCTGATAAAAGTTTAAAAATAGATTTTGAGATCGCATGCCCTAGAATGGGGCTTTATATAACCTACAGCAGGAAAATATATTCTATCTATTTACGATACATAGACCCAAATGATATCCACGTATATTCAATCGACGAGGTATTCATTGATGCAACAGACTATTTAAGACTTTATAAAACGGATGCAAAAAGTTTTTCGACATTCCTGATAAAACAGATACTTAAAGAAACAGGAATTACCGCAACAGCAGGAATCGGTCCAAACCTATACCTTGCAAAAGTTGCAATGGACATAGAGGCAAAACACATTAAAGCAGATCAAGATGGCGTAAGGGTTGCCACCTTAGATGAAAAAGACTACAGGAAAAAACTATGGAATCACACTCCCCTCACCGACTTCTGGAGAATTGGAAGAGGAATCGAGAGAAGACTAAGAGATATAGGGCTGTACACCATGAGGGATATCGCCATCTGTTCTATTTCTGAGAAGGACGATAAAAACGAAGATCTTCTCTATAAGACATTTGGAAAGAATGCAGAACTCTTAATAGATCACGCATGGGGACTTGAAAGCTGCACTTTAAAAGACATCAAGAACTACCGTCCAAAAGCAAACAGTCTCTCATCAGGACAGGTGCTTGAATGTCCTTACGAGGCAAAAGAGGCTTTGCTCGTTCTTCTTGAGATGGCCGATTCGCTTGCCCTTGAATTAATTGAGAAAGGACAGAAATGCGATCATCTGTCGCTTTATATTGGATATGACATATCTAATTTGAAAGATAAGAATCGCGCAAAAGCAATAAAAGCAACCATGATAGACCACTACAACAGGGAAATTCCTCTATACTCACATGCGTCCGCCACATTAAAAACGGCATCATGCTCCTCAGCAGAAATAAGAGCATCTTTCGCTTATCTATTCAAAACTTCCGTCAATACCGACCTATTAATAAAAAGACTGAACATAGCCGCATCAATAAAAGAGGAGCAAGGAGATCAGATGGATCTTTTTACAGACGAGGAAAAAGAGAGCGCAGAGACATACGAAAAAGAAAAGATGCTGCTGTCATCAGTATTAAAGATAAAAAACAGATACGGGAAGAACTCGCTTCTTCGCGGCATAAGTTTTTTAGACGGAGCTACGGCAATTAAGAGGAACATGCAAATCGGAGGGCACAGGGCATGAATGACGCTTTCATAGACTATGAATATAAAGGTTCAAAAAAGAGAAAGCCGATGAGAAGAGAAGAAAGAGCCGCGCAATTTCAAAGCTTTGATGCGCTATCTGGGCACAAAGAGGAAATCGCAGAAGAATCAAGACTGACAAATGAGTTGATAAGCCTGGCAAAAGATAAAGAAATCGAGATCGAAGAGAACTTAAAACAGCTCTTAAAAGATAACAGCAAGAAAGCTCTGTTTGTTTATTTTGAAAAAGATGGAAGGAAAAGCGGAGGATCATATAAGAATGTGATGTCTTCGATCAGGAAAATAGATTCTCTAAAAAAGACTATAAGGCTTGAAAGCGAAGTATGCATAACTTTAGATAACCTCATAGACGTTCAAATTCAAAATGAAGCAGAATAAAAAAACTCCCTACAAACGTAAGGAGTCAAGGTGTCGAGCGGATTCGAACCGCTGAAAGACGGTTTTGCAGACCGTTCCCTTAGGCCGCTTGGGTACGACACCAAATATTCTTTTATAACAAACTGCCCTAAAAGCTTTATTGACTTTAACAGAAAGAAATATCTTTATCAAGATATATTTCATAGTTTTTGAAGAATAAGCGTTTTGCATCCACTTATTTGTTGTCAGTCCTCACTTATCTCAGATATACTAGCAAGAGGAGATGAAAATGAAAAAAATCCTAGTCTTAACAGCTGTGCTGCTATTAGCGGCATCCCTATTCGCAACATCTTTTTCAGGTCTTGGAATCAGTGCGATCTATAACGAACCATATAATGCATTTGAACTTGGATTATATTCCAATTACAGTTACACATTCCCAATTGCAAACAGCCCCGTAAGCCTAGGTTTCGGAACAAGGCTTGATCTTTCATTCAGTCTGCCTATAAACACATTGTCTTTAGGATTCATAACAGGACTATCAATGGATGTCTCAATAACGGACAGATGGGATCTCTATCTGCTAGCAGGCCCTGAAGCAGTAGTATCCACAACATTCTCAGACGATCCTGTTCTTGTCGGTTTCGGGGGAGGTTTTGATATAGGCCTCACCTACTATTTTGACGATCAGAAAAGCTCTGGCTTCTCTTTCGGATCTGTCAACTATCTAAGTGCTACGTTATTTAATGAGCCTGGATTCACTTTCGGTTATTACGGTGGCATATACGCAGGAATAACAGTAAGAATTCCATCTGCCACATACACATCCCTTCCTCCTGGATTTGAGTACATAGATTATATTGCGCTGTAAACTGCTTCATCTTAGCTGATGCTTGAAGATGGAGCTTCCGATCTCTTTCCCTTCTCAGAGCGTTTCGCAGAATGCTTCCATATCTCATAGGAGGACTCCTCCAAAGGACACTTGCGCTCTGCAAAAAGCATTGTTTTTTACACTTTTCACATCACGATTCTTGCTGTATCCGCATTCGCATGTGAATATCCTGTCGGAGAGCGTGATGCCTTCGTTGATGGAATTGTTCTTTTCGATGCATGCCAATTCATCTCCACCCTACAGAGGATGGTGTCTTCTTGTCGATTTCTGGATAAATTTTTCTAGCTAGCAGAGCCCTCTGCTTTTATAATTAGAAAAGAGGGTATTATGAGAGACTACGTAAAAGACTATCTTGAGAAGTATAAAGATTGCGCATTCGTACCATTTGACAAGCTTGAGAGATTCATGAAAGAGGTTTTGATGGCTTCAGGCGTACCTAAAGCCGATGCGGAAATCGTTGCAGACGTATTAATTGAAAGCGACAAAAGAGGAATAGACAGCCACGGCATAGGAAGGCTAAAGCCAATTTATATCGATAGAATCGACAAAGGAATACTGAATCCTATAACGAAGATAGACATAATCAGAGAAGAGAATGCAACTGCAGTATTAGATGGAAACAACGGCATGGGACACGTAGTCTCACATAAAGCCATGCAAATGGCAATTGCAAAAGCTAAAAAGTACGGAATTGCAATGACCGTTGTCAGAAACAGCACCCATTACGGCATTGCAGGCTATTATGCAACTATGGCAACAAAAGAAGATCTGATCGGCATAACAGGTACGAACGCAAGGCCGTCAATTGCACCGACGTTCTCAATAGAGAACATGCTCGGTACAAATCCGCTAACAGTTGGAATCCCGACAAACGATGAATTTCCTTTCGTTCTTGACTGTGCCACAAGCGTAAGCCAAAGGGGAAAGATTGAAGTATATGCCAGGGAGAATAAAGAAATCCCTTCGGGCTGGGTCATAGGAGAAAAAGGCGAAAGCCTTACTAATGCCAATGAAATCCTAAAGGATCTTACAGAAGGAAAGGCGGCTCTAGCCCCTCTTGGAGGAATCGGAGAGGACGGAGCCGGTTACAAAGGCTATGGATACGCAACCGTTGTTGAAATACTCTCTGCAGCCCTTCAGGACGGATCGTATTTAAAGGCCTTAAACGGAAAAGATGAAAAAGGAAATGCGATAAAATATCCTTTAGGCCATTTTTTCATAGCAATAGATCCCGCATTCTTCATGGGAAGGGAGACGTTCAAAAGGATATCAAGCGCAATATTAAACGACCTTAGAAACAGCAGAAAAGCACCAGGAGAAGATAGAATCTTTACAGCAGGCGAAAAGGAATGGGAGTCATATAAAATCCGAAAGAAGTACGGTTGCCCAGTTCCTAAGTCGCTGCAGAAAGTGATCCTTGATCTTTCAGAAAGGTTCGGACTTCAAGATTCCTGGTCGTTTTGAAAGAGATTCTTAGATACGCTCATAATCGCTTCGAACTTATGATCGGATGGAACGAATATCGTGCTCTTCGTTCTCTTTAAAAGCATTCCGCCATCGATGAAGTCAAGCGAATATATGCCAAGATTCATCCTTGGATTGTCATAGCCAAGGAAGGCTTTAGCATAATAAATAGTCTTGCTCTTTCCTTTTTCAAGGATGAAGTTCTTTGTCCTCTTAGGGCCGAAATTAAAACCTATAGAAAGGCTGAACACCTGGCTAGTCGCACCATCATAAAGCGCCCAAGGACTGTCCATACGTCCAAGATAGTTCTCTACTAAGAACATATTCGGATAACTGTCTAAAAGTTCAATCGGCGTAAAAAGGATGAAAAGCTGCTGAAGCCTCGGATTTATTACGCTGATCCAGCCAGCTCTTCCCCTCTCTGGAAGTTTCCCAATTAAATAGTCATAAGTGCCAGTAGGAGCCGGAACGTATGAAGCGTCAGCATATCCGCCGTTAATAAGAGGAGATTTTTTTAGCTCGGAAAATACCGGTCCTGACTGAAATCTGTTTACAGCAAGTTCCCTCAGGGCCTTATGGTAGGCGCTGAAAGAACTTGCGTTAGTATCTATAAAACACCCTGATTCTAAAAATGGAGGCCCAAGCATTACGGTATTTGATGGAGAAGCGTAAAACACGTCTTCAGACAGGTTCGTCATTCTTATCGCAGTATAAAGCACCGGTTGTCCAGGAAGAACCAAATCGACTTTTTCTAGCTTATAACGGTTACCCTCCTGCCTGCTTTTCATCTCGGAAAGACGCCAAATGCCCCCATATTTCTCTTCCGTTCCGTATTTTCTAAGCGTCCAATACGTATTGTTGCTTGTAATTTCATCTTCGCTTGAATAAGGAAATGTAAAATAACTTCCTCCAGCCTGATAAAGAGACTGCTTCATCTGATACCACTCTCCATTGGCATCAGAAAGCACGCCGCTGCCAAAACCTCTGAAATACGGAAGACTTAAAGGATTAACCCTTGCCCCGGTTATGCATGTATTAGAGAGTTCAAGACAAACTTCCCCTTGATCCTCTATTAAAACGTTGATGATGTCATTACTCATGTATGTGGCATTTCTGCCTTCCCAAAGCGGCAATCGGCGTATATCCATGGAAAAACCCTCTTTTCTATATTATAATACCATCAAGAGGCCTTTAATGATAGAAATTAGCGATAGCAGATTAATACACTTAAAAGGAGATAGGACAAGCTATATAATAAACGTCTTAAAAAGCGGGCAGGCAGAGCATTTTTATTACGCAAAAAGGCTTGAAAACATAACAGAAAGCGAAAAAGCGATAAGTGAAAAGAATTTCTCAAAATCTCCATCTGCTATCAGCTACAGCGAAGAGTATCCCACCCTCGATTTAAATAGCATCTCTCTTGAAGCCTCTACAGAAGGAAAAGGCGATTATAAATCTCCTCTTGTAAAAATTAGAGGGAAAAGAACTCTGGATTTCAAAGTAAGAGAGATAAAAAAATACCAGGGAGTCAAGAAGTATAATAAATCTACGCTTCCCCAGGCTCTAAAAGAGAAGGATGCAGAAAGCGTAGAAATTCTTCTAGAAGATAAGAGCGAGAAAATAAGCCTCATCCTTTGCTACACCATCTTTGAAAAAGAGGATGTCATTGCAAGAAGAACGATAATCAGAAACGACGGAGATGAAGAGATCGTAATAGAAAAAGCAGCATCGCTTCAGCTTGATCTTCCATCAATGGAATATGAACTAATAACGCTGCAAGGGGCGTACCTCAGAGAAAACAACGTCATCAAGGAAAAACTTAGTTCAGGGAAGAGAGAACTGTCATCCGTCTCAATGGCAACTGGATTTAACCAGAACAATACGTTCTCTATTCTCAGCAACAGAGGCGAGTGCTACATCTTAAGCCTCTTATACTCGTCAGATTTTAAAACAAGCATCGAAACCTTAGAAGATGGAAAGCTGCACATAGTAAGCGGCATTAATGAGGAAACATTCTCTTGGCCGTTGAAAAAGGGAGAAGAATTTGAAAGTCCAGAGGCTATCATAACATATTCCGAAAAAGGGCTTAATGATGCGTCTGACAATTTTAAAGAAGCAGTAAGATCCCTAATAATGAGGTCGAACTGGAAAAACAGAGTGCGCCCCGCCCTATTTTCAACAAGGGCGCTTGGACTTGATATAAATGAAGATAAAATCCTCTCATTAGCAAAAAAGGCTTCTGATTTAGGCTTTGAAACGTTCATCCTAGATGACGGCTGGTTCGGAGTAAGAAGGGACGATACTGAAAGCCTGGGAGACTGGTATGTAAATCCGATGAAGTTTCCTCAGGGATTGAAGATGCTTGCGACAAACATACATCGCATGGGCTTGTTATTCGGTCTTTATTTCGATATCGAAACAGTAAGCATCAGAAGCAATCTTTATCAAAAGCACAAGGACTGGGTTTTAAACGATGGTAAGAAAAGAGATTATAGTTCCAGAGGCGATGATTTCCTCCTAGACTTCAGCAGGAACGATGTTCAAGAATGGGCTATTAAAACGTTATCGGATATAATAGAAACCACACGCCTTGATTACCTGAGATATGATAAGTCCCGCCATCCTTCGGAGATAAGCTTTGAAAACGGAACCCTCTCTCATAAATATATAATGGGAGTATATAACGTATTAAACACCATTAGAGAGAAATATCCGTCGATCATAATAGAAACCAGTTTCAACGGTCCTGGACGCTTTGATCTTGCTATGCTTGCATACTCTTCTATTATCAGGGCGACTGAGAACACAGATGCAATTTCAAGACTAAGCAGCATTGAAGGCCTAAGACTGTTCTATCCCGAATATGCAAGTCTTGTTACAGTTGCAGAATCGCCAGATAAGTACACGTTCAGATCTACTCCTTTAGAGAGCAAATTCAATTCGTCAGTATTCACGGCATTTGAATACTCCATGGATTTAAACAAGTTAAACGAGCTTGAAGAGAAAGAGATAAGAGAGGAGCTAGAGTTTTATAAGATGTACCGCGAGGCCATACAGTTCGGTACGATCAGAACGGAAGAATCGTCAGACAGGGTAATCTGGAGTGCCGCAAGCAAAGACAGAGAGACGATAATCGTTTTATATCTGCTCAAAAGATGCTCAGTCAACAGAATTAAAGAGCGTCTTTACGTAAGGGACGCAAAAGAAGATTATAAATACAGAATTTACACAAGAGGCCACGTGCAGAGCGAGAGCGAAGAGCTTGCATACCCGCTGGAAATCGAATGTTACGATGCATATGGAGATGCATTGAAGTGGGCAGGCCTCGCACTATCTGATAAGAGCGGAGTCGGCTTCTTCACAGAGAACATGAGGAAGATGGAAGACTATAGCTCAAGACTCTATATAATAAGGAAAGTCAAATGAACAACATAGTAATAGCAGGAGCTGGAACATTCGGCACAAGCGTTGCAGAGCGCTTAGCATGGAATACGGACAACAAGGTAATTCTACATACAATCGAAGAAGATGTGGCAAAAGAGATTAGCAGTGATCACAGAAATACGAAGTACTTCCCTACCCGTTTTTTAAATCAGGCGATAGGAGCAAGCTCATCATATTCAGTATTCGAGAATGCTGACGTAATAATGTTAGTAATACCTTCAAAGGCAATTGTTAGTTTCTCACTTGAGATGAAAAAACATACAAAGAAAAATCCCCTCGTAGTCAATCTTGCGAAAGGAATGAGTGACGACGGAGCATTTATAACTGAGAAAATTCCATTCTCCCGCACTGCAAGCATGAAAGGTCCTTCATTCGCCATAGAGACTCTTAACGGATTTCCCACCGCATTCACATTCGGCGGAAAGAGAGAGGATTACGAATATTTCAAGACATATATAATAGCAAATACGGGATTCTCATTGGACTACAGCAAAGATGTAAGAGCAGTCGAATTGGCAAGCATACTAAAGAACATGTATGCAATTGCAATAGGCCTTGTATCAGGCCGTTATAACAGTCCTAACGTGGACTTCCTCGTATACACGAAAGCGGTAAACGAGATGAGAGGCCTTTTACATCTGTTTGAGTGTGATGAAGAGGCTATCTTCCGTTACTGCGGCATAGGGGATCTCGGGCTTACAAGCTTGAATGATCTGTCAAGAAACAGAACCTTCGGGATGCTGATTGGAAAAGGCTTTTCATACGATGAAAAGGGAGGAGCAACCGTAATTGAAGGGAAAAGAACTATAAAGCTCATTGGAGAAAAAGTAAGAAAAGAGGGGAAAGAAGACGAGTTTCCCCTTGTTATCGCATTATATAAGCTAATATACGAGAACAGCAGCTTAAACGATTACATTACAAGCGCGTTGAGCTGATTCGACGCGAAAAATAAATAAAGTAAATCACGTTAAGCACAATTCCAAACACCGTTGCAAGAGGGGCCGCAAGGCCTATCCTTGCAAGACTCGGGCTTTCTTGAACACTCATAATGTAAGCAAACGGCAACCTGACTAAAAGGGTCTGCATAATCGCCTGTATCATTACGAACAAAGTCTGCTGATGACCATTGAAATACCCGATAAAAGAAAAAAGCACGCTAGTTACGACGGCTTCAAAAGCAAATCCTCTGAGGTACTCGAAACTTCTTTCTATAACCCTAGTGTCACGACTGAAGATAGAACTCAGCACGTCGCCATGAAAGTATGCCGCATAAAAAACAAATACGCCTATCACAACCCCAATGCTCATTCCAGTAACAAGTGCTTTCTTCGCCCTGTCCTCCCTCTTAGCACCTACGTTCTGAGCAACGAAAGAACTCATGGACTGCATCAGAGAAGAAGGAATCAGCATTACGAAATTCACGATCTTGTTTGCCACGCCATACCCAGAAGAGGCCTCGAGCCCTATTCTGTTTATAAATGCGACTAACGCTAGAAAAGATATCTGCGTAAGCAGTTCCTGAAGAGCTACGGGAGTTCCGACAACAAGCAACCCCTTAAGCTCGTCATTCAATCTAATATCACCCTTCTTGATAGAGAAAGGCAGTTTCTGCCTCTTTAAGATTATAAGGGAAAGTATCACGCTTATAGCCTGAGCGGCAACAGTGGCAAGAGCAGCGCCTGACTCATCCATTTTGAATATCGCAATCAATACATAATCGCCTATTATGTTTACTATGCATGCAATCAATACGAATAAGAGAGGCAGTCTGGAATTTCCAAGCCCTCTGAAAATACAGGAAATAACATTGTAGGCAATTATAAAGAGAATGCCTGCGCCACAAATCCTTACGTAGTTTACGGTAGAATCTATAGCCTCTGCAGGTGCTTGCATCAATATCGATATAGGACGGGCGAATATGATTAAAATGAAAGTCAATATAATTCCTATGATAGCAAAGAATGCGATAGACGATCCTATAAGAGACCCGATCTTATCTTCGTTCTTCTCCCCCAAATACCTTCCCGTTATAACCGTTATGCCCATGGCCAGTCCTGAAAGCACAAAGGTAACGAGATTAATTATGCTAGATCCCGTAGAAACGCCTGAAAGCCCTTCTGTGGTCCCGAACCATCCGACCATCATGACATCTACAGCGCCATACATGGCTTGAAGTATTAAAGATCCTAAAACTGGAAACATGAATAATGTTAATTTTTTAAATATGCTGCCACTTGTAAAATCAGAATTCATATCCATAACAGGATAACTTTATGGAATCTAAGTTGCCATGTCCAGAGGAACCTAAGCAATTTTCCATAATCTACAAATTCATTATTTTTATATAAACATTTTTAGTTCACAAAAAACAATACAAAAAGTACTACTCAAAGTATTCTTTTTCTTTTATGCTATTACTAGGGGTAATTATGAAAAAGATAATCATTACCGTTTTCATTGCTTTATTACTTACCGTAAGTTGCATATACGATCCAAATGCCCTAAGTTATAATGAAATAAGGCATAGCCAATTAATTGACGGCCGTTATATTTGCCAAAGAGGAAGCCTAACTTATGAATTAATCATTTCAAGTGGAAATGAAAATGCTGTTCTAAATATATACATAAAAGATCCTTTAAAGCCAGACAACGAACCTGAGAAACTAATAGCAACACTTAATGGGTATTACGAGCATGTTGAATACTATAGAGATCGCTATTATGATCACGACTATGATAGGCCATATTATAGTTACCATATAGATAATTTAGTATTCCGTACATCAGATAATCCTAACCATAGCAAAGAGAAGTATTCTGGTAAAGTTATTGTTTATTTAGACTCTGAGTACACTAATGATAAAGAAGATTATTATGACAATAATTGGAACCTCAAAATAAAGGAAGGTACGAAAATAATCTTAGTACCTCTGACAGACGAATATTATCCTGAAATAGATAGAGACAGGGAACTTCCAAGAAAAATGTGGGAATATTTGGGGCTCAATTAAAATACATAATCTATGGCATTTTATTGCAATAAACTAAATCAGGGGAAATGGCCGCCGTACTCTTCGACGGTCATTTACTCATGAAATCTTTTGCATATCCATTAATAATATTTAAAATCCTGTTCAAGCTGTTTTAAATATACTTTCGCTCGTTTCTCTCCGCCGGGGACATAAAAACCTTTGTTCTTTCTTTCAATCTGTTCCTTATAAATAGCCTCAAATTGCTTTGCGACAGATCTTCCGTCAAACTTTTCAAGGCTTTTCAATGCATTCGCCCTTTTTACCTTGACTTCTTCTATGTGGTTGAACGCATAATCCATCTTATCTGCCAGATCAAGATAGTTTCCGCCTTCGAAATACCATCCTTGATCCTCAGAAACTAGCGTTGTCATATTAGGAACATTCGCACAGATTACAGCAGATCCAGAACAAAGAGCTTCAATAACCGTCATTGCCTGATTCTCCGTAACTGAAGCAGTTACAAAACATAGCGTCTTATTTATTATTTTAGAACCGATTACTTCGTCATTAGGGATTAGTCCTGTAAATAGGATATCCTTACCCGCAATAAGGCCTTCATACCTTGCGATCTCTTTTAATTCATGCTCTGCAGGACCTCTTCCGATTATAAGAAGTTTTGCCTCTTCATTTCTTTTTTTACACTCAGCAAATGCCTTTATCGTAACATCTAATGCCTTCTCAAAGCCAAGACGTCCTACGAAAAGGAACGTTTTATCCCCTATGAAGCTCTCATCTATTGCTTTAGGCATAGGCAAAGTCGGACGATTCGGATTAAAGCGATCTATATCTATTCCGTTTGACACATATCGCACCTCATGATCCGGAACTCTTTCTCTAAGCTGCTCGCACGTTGCCTCGCTCGGGGCTGTAATAAGCCATACCAAGCGATAAAAAGGATGAAAGACGACAGGCCATATAGCCTCAGTTGCAGCATTTGCAAGAGTCTCTGTCTTTAATGCGTACTTTATATAAATCGGGTTATCGATTAAAGTATGATGAGTGGCGATAACAGGAACATGAAATCTGCGCGCCGCATGATTTAACGCCATACCCATCATCCAGGGGCCCGTATTATGAACTATATCGAAATGGTACTTCTTAAAATATTTTGCAAGATACCATCCCCAGTAAGGAAGAAGCTTAACTCCCTTATAAATTCCAGATGGTATGTTATTAACATGTATTATATGGATTCCTTTCTCAATTACGTCGTCTGTAAAATGCTTATCCTTAGGCACGAAAAAATAGACCTCATGCCCCATGTCGATGAGATTATTCGCTAAATTAATAGTCGCTGTAATTACCCCGTTAGTCTCGGGGTAGAAAACTTCAATGCCAAATGCTATCTTCATTTTTCCTGTATATTATATATATAACATTCCGTTTTGATAATAGTTACAAAAACAGACGATTTTTAGAAAGAGAAAGAATAACCTCCCGATATCTTTATTGCAAAGGAAAGGCCAATGTCGTTATTTGAAAGAATCATATCTCCAGTAAGGCCTACCTTATAGAAAGACGCCTTGTGTTTGACCATTATTCCGAGATCTGCATAAACTCCGTACTCATCGAATGAAGAATAGACGACTTCCCTTCTGTCGTTCGCATTATTATGGTTTGGAATCGTATGAATAACGATACTTGCTCCAGCATCTACATACATTCCAAGATCTTTAGTAAACATTACGTTATAAGATGCGCCAATATTAAAATTGTGTTCCGCCATAAACGTCCTGCAAATATAGGAGGAATCGCTTCCATCTGACCATTTAACACCGGTTGGAAGCTTCAATTGATAATTCGCAACAACTCCGATCTGAATTGGATCATAAGGATAATATGCAAAAGACAGTCCAAGTCCTAGCCGCCTTATATTGTTAATTGAAGTGTTCTCCTTCTGCATTGTCAGAAACTCATCGCTTCTATCAGATGAAACATAATCATATTCGGCCATAAAACCAGCACCAAGATGTATCTGATGGGAAAATGCAGAAGATGAAACAGCAACAAATAATGCAAAAACAAACAAAGCCTTTCTCATAAACAATTATGCTCCAAACCTGATACCAAAACCTACATAAGGCGTTACGGAAATAGCACTATACCCTTTCTCATAAAATTGGTCTACACTAAAAATAAAATGGAATATATGAGCGGTGAAAGAGGCGCCTACTCCAACATAGAAAAAATCCCTGAAATAAAGTTTAAAAAACGGTTCGGCTTCTACACCTATATTGAAAGTCCTAAAGTAATCGAATGTCGATATCACAGCCCTGATAGAAGAACCTATCTCTACAAATGAATTATAATATCGGAAAATTCCGCCAACGCCCAAGGATATCCTGCCTTTTTGGCTAGAAAGAGCATCCCTCTCCTCATAATGCCAAGGCCCGTCATCAAAGCTGACGCTCTCATCCTCCTTAACAGGGACGGACTCAATAGCTGTCAGAGGGTAACCAAATGAAAAAGAGAATGTAAGCCCTGCTCTGCTCTCAGGAATAAAGAACATATTTAAATTTATCTTTCCGCCAGCGTCGGTTCTTTTGTAATATGGGTTTTCCACCTTATTTTCAAGGAAGTCATTTCCTCCATTCTTAGGAAGAGGATTTGAAAACATGTTTGTCTCATAGCTCCAATATCCTAAAAAATCTACGCTATACTCTGTTGCAAAGAGACTGAAGCTGACTAAAAGCATTATGAAAACCAGTATGCCTTTTTTCATATTCCCACCCTGAATCCAAATTTCTGTATAGGCGATGACATATCTCCAAAATTTTCAGAGACAAAGCCAATCTCGTAATAAACGGTAGAGACGTTAAATATTATAAGCTCGGCTCTGAAGCCATAACTCATTATAAAATCTCCGTCGATATGCTCGCTTGAGTTAACTACATTACCAAAATTATAGGCGCAATCAAAAAAACCAGAAACATAAGGATAGAAGTCTTTCGCTCCAAGCTGAGGTCCAAAGAGCACAAGTTCAGTGCTGTTTGTTATCATGTGTTCTGTTGGAAGGGCATATGCTTCCCAAATCTCTGCATCAGTTGCATAATACGGCACCTTCTCTCCGCTTACATACCTATATTCCGTTTTATTCTCAAGCATCAGGCTTACGGCTCTCAAATTGTCCGTCATATTAAAACTGAAGAATGTCCATGCCAGATCCAGAGAGTTCTTCCACAAAATAAAATCCGCAGTGTCTGTAAAAAACTGAAGCCATGGCGGAGTCCATCTGAAATAAGAAGAAAATTTAAAGCCTTTCTTCTCTGTCTCATCATCCCTCATTAAGTTGATATCAAGCCCTGCAGAAAACGAAAGCTGGAATACAGATCTGGAGCCTGAGAGTTCAGGAGTGCCAGAAAGAAAATCTCCGCTAAACGGACTGCGGTTAATAATTCCAGAATCGCTTATAGTATGAAAAAGCCCTTCCCTATTGTCCTTTGAAGAAAAATAATCAAGACTTTCGTATGCGTTTTCAAATCTTCCGTCTACAGAAATCTTCAAAGTAATAAGATCTTCATCTGAAAAGTCCAAATGCATTAGTCCTTGGGAAAACTCCAAATTGAACTCGTCATACATAGTCATATAATCACGTTCAGGGAATCGATTGTCAGAATCTTTTAGCAGATTTCCAGTTACTGGATCCTGTTTCAGTTCTCTGAAGTCAAGACCATTATCCAGACGGAAGGCAAGGACAGTAGCCGATCCTCTCACGAAATCTGGCATAGGAAAATTAAACTGATAAACAACAGAGACAGGAAGTTCGAAATGCCCGCCAATGCTGAAATTTGGACTTGTGTTTATATCTAAAACATGATATCCAAAACCTATCGAATTCAGGGGAAGAAGTATAAATAAAGCCATCATTATCATGGTTAACGCTTTTCTCATCTTTCCTCCTAAACCGAAACATAGAAATTTAACGATGCATTTTGAGACCATGCAGGATTATTTGAGTTTATTCCTCTGGCAAAATCGTAGTAACAATTATACTCTATCCTGATAAAGCCGAACAAACGGAGATGGAATTTAAAATCAAATCTACCTGTATAAGAGAGGCCGCTGTATTTTCCAGTCGCATTTACGACATTACCCCAATAAAGACTATTAGTCATACTCGCTTCAAAGTAGGCATAGCAGTCAGGTGTTATGAAATTAGGAAGCATGAAGTGAAACCAGAACCTGTCCGTAAGACTGTGTTCCAAACCATCTGTCGGAATTTTGTAATAAGGGACAACATCTCCTGCAGTATAATTATATGTGTTACTATGTCCCAAATAAATTGCAAACCAGTTCCATCCGTTTTCCTGGCGATCATCGAAAAGCAACAACTTCTCTTCAAGATACGCTTCCGCCCTGAAAAAATCTGAAGATGTATAACCTGATGGAAAGATATCGTTTAAAAGCCACTTAGGCCCATATTCAAGATTAACATAACCATAGACGCCATCTTGGACGCTTTCCCTTATATCTCTGAAAGGATAAAAATATAGCCGAGCAAATAAATAATTAGAAAGGCTCTGCCTATTTCCGTTAAGCCATGGCCATGCAACAATGGGATTCGAGGGATCTGAAATTGCAAAAATTCCTGTAGGATCGCCATTAATATCTACAAAAGTAGGATTCCCACCAGCTCCAAGATTAAGACTTTCGGTTGTAGCCGTATATCTTGTATTTATTCCTAATCTAAATTCAAACAACTGATCATATTCAGGCTCTCTTACAGGATTTTCTATAAAAGGCTGCCCGAACCATAATTCAAGAGTTCCATACTGCCTAAATGCTGAGCCAACAGCAAAGTCATCATATTCAGGATTCATAGCATCTATCTGATTTTTCTCAAATATTGTCATATCCCAAGTAGGGCGGCCTGTATTCCACTGCCTACCAGATTCACTGACATTAGAAAACCCATATGACATATAATAATAAATTTTTGATTTGAATGTAGAACCAGAGAATACGTTTAAATCTGTTTTATAGAACTGAAACGATGTCGATACAGGGAAAAGTCCAAAACCAAAACCAGAGAAATTCCCTACCCCGTTTATTTCAGTTCTTAAAGTTACCCCTTCTTTATATTCATCAGAATATAGTGGAAAAATAGTTAATAAGATAATGAAAACGGCAACAAGAACTCTCTTCATATTTTCCAATGCTTTTCCAACAGTTTAAAACGATATCATAATAATATTGATCAAGTCAATTAAATTTAATTATTGTCTACATTTATGACAACTAAACACAAAGAATTGCAATAGATTTGAAAAATCCATTTAGCAATATAAAATACAATCATGAGATAGAAACACATAATTCCAAGCATATTTTCTTCTAATCGGAGCTAAATATAAGATTAGCATATATCACACGAAGATATATAAACCTGACCTAAAATAAAATATTGATAAGTACTAAAATTCATAGTACTTTATACTCATAAAATGTGTTGTGAGAATGTCTCAAAAGTTCAGTAAGATAAAAAATGCACAAAATACTTTAATACGTCTAATTATTGATATCTCAGAGACAGGGCCTGTACAGCCCCAATATCATAACTACAGCAAAATAGGAAAAGTAACATATCATTGTCACTTAGCCTACAAATGGATCGCCTGTTGGCGATGTGAAGACGATAAGTTCATAGTGGAGGTTGAATATGTTGGTAGCCGTGAAAAAGCCCCCTATTAATTTTGAAATCACTGGATATATTCCAGATGACCTTATCTTTGGCCTTATAAAAAAGTATGGGGATGAGAATGTAAAAATTGAAAGAGATGATATGGTAAATGCTATGGATATGGAATGGTTCAAAGATCTTGACTCAGAGGATACTCCAAGCAAAAATCTTAGGTTCTATCGAAAGCTTATTGGCTTGACACAGTCTATGCTTGCAGAAAAACTTGGTACTTCAAAGCAGTTTATTTCTGATATGGAAAATGGAAGAAAACCAATAAGTAAAAAAATGGCAAAGAAACTTTCTAAGATCTTTGACGTATCGGTAGCTCGATTCATATAAGTACTTAATTTTAAGGATTCAACTCTCAAATTATTTTAATATTGCAGTTCAGAATTCTAAGAAAGGAAGCATGAACTGCACATATATACTCTAAGAAAAAACAATACGAGATTACTATCTACGCATACATATTGAAGTATCCTTTTATAAGGAAAGCACATTAGTTTTTATGGACGATACTCTTACCCAATTAAATGTTAGTGGAACTTTTCAATCGAATTTAAACTTTCGCCATCATCTAAAATTTTCCATTATGCATTGCAAACAACACATATCAAATGACATAACAATCTATAATTTTTGAAAAAAGTTAATCAGACATTAATAGGTACATCATTTGCAAGTTCAATATTTCTGTGCCAGAAATTGTAGTAGTCTAAACCTTGTACAACCTCATTATAAATTGGTGCAATTCGGTTAGAATCTCGGATTGTAATAATAAGACAGAAGTCTTGCTTTGGAACACTACGTTCTAATTTTGCTTGTTGCTCTGTATGTTCTCTAAAAAGTCCTTGTAGTTTGAGATACCACTTTTTATCCTCTGTTACATAGCGCAGTTTTTTAGTATCAGAAAGTTCTGATAAATCAACAGCGTACTTTTTGACTGGATAATATTTATCGCCATATTGAATCAACAAACGTTCTTTAATTGCAAAGTCACTACAATTATCTTTCATTAATCGCTTGCTATAAAGTGAATTAAGGAACAAATTCTGAGAACCATGGCGTCCTACAGGATTTAAAATGTTCTTTTTGCGTGTATCTCGTTCAGTTTTATAATCATATGTTCCCAAATTCAAATCAATATTAGATTGACAATATTCAATTCCCTGCGTCGAATCTAATACAGGTTCATATACTAGAGTAGCAATGATTTGACCTGTATAAAAACCATTACGAATTAAAGACTTTGGCATTGGGAAATCCATAATATCAATATACTTACCTTTAGCCATTGTATCGCGCAGAATCAGTGTCGCTTCATAAGGATCGTTATAAAGAATACTAGGTATATTTTGGGGAATACCAAAACCAATTTGATAAGCCCTCTCTTTTTCTGGAATATGAAGATTATAAGGATAAGATGCAGAATGAATTATCAATCCCTTTATCAGTAGCGGATCAAATTCTCCTTCAAGTTCTTGATAGAGTCCTGTAGCTAAAGCAGCAACTCTAGGTGTAGAGAAACTTGTTCCTACGCTTTCTATAGTCGTTCCATTAGTAGAAAATGATTTCACCCCAGACTTTACCAATACACCATCATTATTTATTCCTACATTTCCCCCATAGTGTACTACTTCTGGCTTTATAATAAATTCAGGACCTGGTCCCACTCTTGTAAATGGGGATGGATTATCAATATCTGCATAGTCAAAAGGCCCCTTTTTATGAGCCATTGAGCCAACAACCAAAGCAAGAACAGAATCAGCCCCCTCATTGATTCGCCCTTTGGGAAGATGTTTTTTAAAATTCATGCAATTACCAGCGGACTTACAAATCAAAACGTTATATTCCTTCTGTAATTCATCTAACGCTATTGCGAAATCAGAAAAACTTCTGTCATTAACCTCTCTGGAAATACTAATAGACAGATTCCAAACTTTTACTTTTTCGTGGTTTGCTTTAACTGCTTCCTGAATATTTGCAATTAAATTATCTTCATCCAACTGTTCCTTATCAGTATCTGGAAAGATAGTTGCATCAAACAATTTAATACCGTTATGCCCTATCCAAGGCTTCTCTTCCAAATCATCCCCATATAGAGCTACCCCTGAAACAAAAGTACCATGCGTAGGAGAAATAAAATCTTCTGGATAAACGGACCATCTCTTTCCATCAATCCACGGCTGAAGTTGAGGGATATTAGCAATACCATTATCAAGAACCCCCAAAGTTTCATACCGTCGCCCTTCCACAGGATATTTAGTAGGAACACAGCAACTTTGATCTAAAAAATCCAAAAACAATGTATGCTGAGGCATAGGATCAATAGAAAAGATCATTTCAAAAGAAGGGTCATGTACTAGAGAATCAATTACAATCTTTTGTACTTGTTTAATTTTATATACGGGCATATTTCTCGTATAGAAAGTTTTTTGATAAAAATATCTTGTTCTGCTAAGTTCTGTTCAAAAAGCCTTTGCATAGCTATGTTTGTCTCGTAATCCTGATAATCAATTAACTTGATTTTATACGTTTTATCATCTTCGCCACAAAGAACATGAGGTTCAAATTGTCTAAATGTTTCTAAACAGGAAATGGCGTAACTATTGCGCTCACAATCTCCAATACGGAATTCCAATTCATCCATTTGAGCAGCTGATTCTACTTTAACAATAAGTTCATCGGAACTTATTAACCCAAGAACATTGCTTTTTTCTCTCATCTGAAAAAATTTCATGATTTCTTTGCGCCAAGATTTGGCAGTGGCATCTTCACAAATTTTTGCAACAAAGACAAATGGTATAGGAGATGAAAGCCTCTGCTTAACATCAGAGAACGAATGAAAGTCATCTAACAATCGAGCAGAACGATTACCAAGATCTTGTCCTGTAAGTAACCATTTGGGAGGTTTTCTATTTCCGTTTCCTTCGATACGAAGCTCATCGATTTCTCTTGGAGCAAAGAATTTAATGGGTAGTCTTTCGTTATCCATATCTTACACCTCCTGTCTTTCCAATGTTCTAGAAACTGACTGAATCTTACGCAGAGGAATCCCTAGTCTCTCGTATGCTTCCTTATGGGTAATTCCATGTTCAAGTAAAAATAAAATAAAATTATCCTCGCATTCTACAGCATGGTATTCATAGAGATAAATTGACCTTAAAACATCGCAATTAGTCAAAGTTTCTCGTCCAGACAAAACGACGGTCTTTAATGCATTGTAGATGATAGTCTTTATGTCAGAATAACTAAGTCCTTCAAATGCCTCAATGATTCGTTCAAACTTTTTATCGTTAAATGTAAAATCAGTAATTTTATCGACAAGAATGGTTTTCAGATAGCGCGCAATTTCCTCTCTTCGAGGTTTTTCCAAATCAACTATCGTTGAAAATCTTCTCCAAATAGCAGGATCTAATAGTTCATGATGATTGGTTGCTGCAATTAAAATACTATCATTATTAAAGGTATCGATATTTTGTAATAGACTGTTCACAACTCGTTTGAGTTCTCCAAGTTCATTTTTATCATCACGTAATTTTGCAATTACATCAAACTCATCTAAAAATAAGATGCATTCTCTTTTTGATGCATAATCAAATATTTTTCTTATATTCTTAGCCGTACTCCCCAGTAAAGAAGAAACCAAGCCATCAAGTCGTGCTGTCACCAATGGAAGCCCTGTAATACTAGCAATATACTGTGCGACGGTTGTTTTCCCACATCCGGGAGGGCCATAAAGAAGTAAAGTGTTTGTCCCGTCCAATCCTGAACGTAGCAATAAATCTCTATGAGTATAACTATCAATAAAGTTATCAATTAAAGAACGTGAATACTGATCTAATATGAGCTGATCAGGATCAAAGTCAGGCACTGTAACCTCAACAATATCCATTCTAGACTCAGTATCAACAGGCCTTGTCGTAATACTATCTAAAGATACCATCATTCCCCTTTTATTATTAAGCGTTTTACGTATTTTACTTGCTAATGCAAGCTCTCCCTGTTGTTCTAAATTATTAGCCAAAACTTCAGCATAGTTAGTTACTTTTTCTTTATCGTTAACCAGACCACCCTCTATAATCTTTACAATTTCAGTGTACATGATAATATCTCAACCTACCTCGCTTGTAGAATATTATATTATGTTATTAAAATCAATTTATTTGTTATTAAATTACATTATTACGTTGCTAAAGTTATATTTTTTGTTATTAAATAGCTTTAATCTATATTCCTTTAGGCCTACTTTCATATATCATTTTCTTTATAAGTTCTATGATCTACTTATCCTTCATTTTGATATAATGCATATATGATATTACCTAAAGGGATTGATGATTTTGAAACTATTATTACATCTGGATGTTATTATATAGATAAAACAGATAGCTTAAGAGTACTCCTCCTTGATAATGAAGCTAAAGTCGCCATGTTTACACGTCCTCGCCGTTTTGGGAAAACAACATTTTTAAGCACGGCAGCATCTTTTCTCGATATAAGAAAAGATAGTAAAGAATTATTTAAGAACCTTAATATCTATAAAGATAAAAATATCGTAGATAACTGGATGAACAAATATCCTGTAATCTACATATCTTTTAAGGACGTTACATTTTCTAATTCCGTTTCATCAAAGAATAAAATATCTTCTTTAATTTCACATATATTTGAGTCATTTTCATTTTTATTAGATGATGAACTTTTCCAAAACTACAGACGCAAATTCAACATATTTTTAAATGAAGAAGCTGAAGATTATACGATAACAGAATCCCTCTTATTTCTATCGGAACTTTTATTTAAACATTACAAAAAGAAAGTAATAATTCTTATCGATGAGTATGATGTTCCACTTGCATCTGCAGATGCCAACAATTACTACGAAGATATGATTAACATCATACGTCCACTCTATTCTACTACATTAAAGGTCAATCCCTATCTTGAAAAAGCCATAATCACAGGATGCTTAAGAGTATCAAAAGAAAGCATCTTTACTGGATTAAACAACCTTAATGGCTATTCCCTTACAGACAGTGAATACTCTTCCACTTTTGGTTTTACAAAAGAAGAAGTAAGCCAAATATTAAAAGAAGCCGATCTTGAAAGCAGATCAGACATTGTAAAAGATTGGTACGACGGATATCGCATCGGAGAGGAAAGAATATATTGCCCTTGGGATGTAATAAAATACGTTTCAAAAGCGATAATAGACAAGGAGGCGCTTCCTGAAAACTATTGGATCAATACAAGTTCTAATGAAGCGGTGAAGAAACTTATCGAACTTTATAAAGACGATGTAGAAAATGATTACATCGCATTAATAAAAGAAAAATCAATTAATAAAAGGATTCTGACGGACCTTACTTATGGTTCTTTATATTCTTCACCCAATAACATCTGGACACTATTATTTCAAACTGGATATTTAACACTAAAAGTGAAGTATGTTCCAAATGAAGATAACGAACTCGTTATTCCAAATAATGAAATAAATTCAATATTTAAAGATTCAATAGATTCATGGTTTAAAGAGGTTGTAGAAAGAACAGACAATAAAAACTTAATGGATGCCATATGGGAATGTGATTGCAAAACAATGTCTATATTGATTTCAGACACGCTAATGGAATCCATAAGTTACTATGACTATAGTGAATCATTCTATCACGGATTCATGGTTGCCATCCTTAAAAGTAATGATTATAAAATCAGCTCAAATATGGAAAGCGGACTCGGTAGAGCCGACATTATTCTTAGAGACAGCAAAAATAAAAGAGTTGCAATCTTTGAATTAAAAAAAACATCAAAACAAGAGAATATGGAAAACGATGCAAAGAAGGCACTAGAACAAATCGAAAAAAGGCAATACGAGACTACCTTCTCCGCATACAACACTATTCTTAAATATGGGGTATTATTTTATAAGAAGAGTGCGTTAGTTTGTATTGAAGAAAACAAAAACATTTGAACGTAAAACAAACTCTGTTATGGTTGGAATTAGAAACTCAAATTTCTAAATATATACCCCCCCCCATAATAAAATCAAGAATTAGAAGAAGTACTTTTTTTATATAGTGTGAATTTCATTTCACAAAAATTCTTTTTACAAGAACCTCTATTTGTCTCTTTGCAACCTATACTATTAAAGAATATTCTCATTGTAGCATTCATCTTCTTGCCATTTTTTACCAAAATATTATCAGCTAAAGAGCTCTTGCAATTTAGATGAAAATAAAGGTCAGCATAATCATTTTTAGCTATCACATGATAAACTCTTGCATCGCCAAATAAATCATATTCGTCCCCTGTCCTAATTTTCTTCCAATCGGTATCAGCAAAAAATCGAACTTCTGTAAAAGGGCTGTCTCCTGCAAGCTCAAGTTTTATCACATTATTACAAGCATCGCAATTATTTTTAAAGCATAAGAAATTGGAAGAAACTATGTCTAAAGAGGAATCTTTTATAGTTATTTCAGTAGTACCATCATTACTTTTCCAATTACCTTTAAAATATGTGTTAAAAGTTCTTCTGTACATTAAGGAAGTTTCTAGAATATTACGTAATCTATCATCTGAGAGAATACGCCTAATATGCTTTTTTAGAAGTTTTTTTTCTTGTGCAGACCTTTGCAACAAGATCTTCTCTCTTAGATTATCTGTGCGTTCACTGTACTTTTTTAAAACAGTTTTAGTATTCAATGCAATAAATCTTAGGCTATTGCTATTTTCAATTTTACAAGAAGAGAACTTTTCGTTTACAACCCTTGCGATGTATTTTATTTGCCTTTTCAAAGGA
The DNA here is from genome assembly GCA_949289305.1 of uncultured Spirochaetales bacterium. Classification (GTDB taxonomy): domain Bacteria; phylum Spirochaetota; class Spirochaetia; order Sphaerochaetales; family Sphaerochaetaceae; genus Ornithospirochaeta. Next base: position 47,472 of record CASENB010000024.1, on the reverse strand, counting down.
GCGTTTTTCCTTGCAAAAAGTGATTCAACAACTAGAAAAATATGATTAAAAACCCCCCACTCTCCTGAATGAACTTTGGGACTTAAGAAAAATGGAATACCAATAATGACCAATACTATCAATAAAATTACTATTCTTTGATTTGAAAAACACTCTTCATTAGCAATATAATAACTAGAAAACATCAATGCTATCCAAGCGATACAAAGAATATAACCAATCAAAATATTTATTTTTGAAGAGGAAAACTTAGCGCCATTAAGACTGAACATTTTATAATCATACTCTGATTGTGGGAGATTTCCATGTCTAGGGACAAAAGTATAGTCTCCTAAATTCCATAAGTTATCCATTTTCTCCCTATAAAATGTTTCTTTTGTATCATCATCAAAAAAATCACGCTCATAAGATTCATTAATTCCTGCTTCCAAGCGCTCATACATATATTTAGAGCCTTTTGCCATACAAATCCATAAAACAGAAAAGCTATATCCAGCAACGCATATGACTTCTAGAAGTAAAAGCCTAATCAACCATTTAGAAAGAAAATTAAAACCACTCTCATCGTCTACTTTTCCTGCATTTCTAATATTAAAATTTGCCTCATCACTGTTTAGAGACGATGTAATATCTACATTATATGTTACGTCGTTATTATGATAATCAGCGATAATTCCGACAAAAGTGAAATACAAAGTAAATAGCAAAACAATGAATGTTGCAAGAAAAATGGAACGTTGCCATTGATGTGTTAATTCAAAATCTCTTGCGCTCCATAACTTCTCATATAAATCTTTTTTCGTTGCTTTGTCATCAGACATCTGATTTATATGAATTTGATTATTCTTACTATTTTGATTTATCTGATTGATTCCATTGCTCATACGAATATTGTACTTTCAAAAAGCTAAATATCAATGCGAAATTATATTCTTCATAATCTTTTACTTGTTATCGCACATGATGACAAGTTAAACATGCTATGTTAAACTTCTTTAACCTACAAAAAAAATTAAAAAAAATTAGGTAGCAAAAAAAATGAATACAAAGTGGTTAGTTAAAAATTGGTTTAGGGTTGGAAAGAAAATATCATGGAAACTAAGTTTTGAAACCTTAATATCACTTTTGTATTTTATTCCATTTTTTAAACGAAGTTGGGTATATTCTTTTGTGAAAAAGAAACACAAATATGTACTATCATATATTGATCGCAAATATTCGTATTTAATTGATAAATATAAAAATGTTCCTTTAAGACCAACAAAGCCAGATAAAAAATATATTTGGGTAATGTGGTGGCAAGGAGAGGCAAATGCACCAGATCTCGTAAAGATGTGCCTATCAAGCATCAGAAGAAATGCAAATGGAGCAGAAGTCGTCATTATTACTAAAGATAACTTCAGCCAATATGCAGACATTCCCTCATATATTATTGAAAAACATAATACAGGATATATTTCTTTTGCCCAACTATCAGACATAATGAGGGTATTCTTAATTTCAAAACATGGAGGACTGTGGCTAGACGCAACTATTTACGTCTCATCTCCTATTCCGCAAAAGATATTTGAAATGCCGTTATTCTCTTTACATACGAAGGAGAGAAAAACGCCATTTATACAAAACAATAAAATACACTGTTTTGTATTAGGGGGAATTCCAGAGTCAAAACCATTTATATTCGAGAGGGAATTCCTTTCTACTTACTGGGAAACCAATGATGTCATAATTGATTATTATCTACTTGATTATTCAATAATGTATCAATATTACAAGTTAGATGATATCAAAAAGCTTATTGATGGCTTGGAATACACAAGCGAAGGTCTATATGACCTTGTTGCTATTCTTGACGATCCTTATGATGAAAATAAATTAAATGAAATATTATCTAAAAACATATTTTCAAAACTTGTATGGAATCAAAAGCATAAAAATTCTATAACTGAAACGAATTACCAATATTTAAAATTGAGAAGTTAACTTCTAAACTACTTTTGAACATCATGTTTTTTTATCCCTTTTCAAATACGCTTTAAATAATTCCAAATCATCTACTGTAGTCAATTTTATATTTTTATCTGACCCCGCTGCAAAATGAAGAGTAACACCTAATTCAACCATCATAGTGTTAGTATATGAAGATTCATATATCCCTATTTTCTTTTCAAAGGCCTCATGGTACTTATCATCAAGCAGTCTAAACCCATAAGCCTGCGGCGTTGACACTCTACGCAACTTTTCTCTAGGTATATATTGCGTGGTTGTTTCTGGATTCTTCTCATTAATTACGAATATTTGTTCATTATAAGGCATAGAAGTAACTGCATTACCATATTTCTTACATTTCGTTATTACATCTGTTAATACCGCAGGCTCTACAAGAGGCCTAATTCCATCATGTATCACAACAAGATCGTCATCGTTTAATTTATCTTCTAAATTATAGACCCCGTTTCTAATAGATTCTTGGCCAGAGTTCCCACCTGCAACTATCCATTTTAATTTATCTATTCCATATTGCTTTGCATATGCCCAAACAACATCATGCCAGCCTTCTATACAAACTACTTCGATCGCATCAATTAAAGGATGATTCTGAAAACCTTCGAGGGTATATAAAAGAACGGGCTTCCCATAAACAGTAACGAATTGCTTTGGAATATCTAATCCCATTCTATGCCCTGCTCCGCCAGCTAAAATTACAGCAACATTCATTTCTATATCCTTACTATACTAACTTAATATTATCAAATACCATTGCATCAAATAAAAGAACTATTTTAAGATCTTAATTTTCGGGCACGAGTGAAATAAATTAAATCGATGTAAGCAAAAATAATCTGAGCTGCTATAGAAAAAGGCGACATTATATCTACACCTCCAGTCTCTGGTATTCCTTGTAAAAAATAACAAATGATAAAACTAACAAAAAAACAATTTAAGTTTTGAATTTCTTTAGGTTCTTCTTTAGAGAACAAATTTTTAAATGCGGCAAAAAAGGTAAAGAAAAACCATATGCAAAATAAAATTAAAGAAGGAATTCCACCTGCTGTTAATAATTGTAAATAAATATTATGCGCATTTGGCAATTCTGTAGTCTCCATATATTCATTCATATTTATACCAAAGAGACGCTTACCCTTCCCTAAATCATAAGTAATTTTATATACATCATCTCTTCCTGAGGCATCTTTGATAGAAGAAATTCTAAACACATGATTAAAAAAGAAATCTCTTACAGAATTAGAACAAATTAATATCACAACAAACAGAATAATAATAAGTAACAAAATAGCTGCAATTATATTACGTATTTTTCTCTTTTTATTATCGTCTTTATATAGAACAAAAAAATAAAAAACATAATAGCATAAAGCAAATGCGACAAGGCACACCATATTTGTTCTACTATTTGTTGCAACTACTATTAAATAACCACCAAGAACTATATTAAACAAAGCAGAAATCAACCATCTTTTTCTATGTTCTATTGATATTAAATAAAAAGAAAAAACAATAGATGTTAAACAAGCAAGGGCTGTTGGATTAGGATATTTTCTTAATCCAGCAAGTCTACCGTATGGGAATGAGCCTTTTATTGAATTAAAACTTTTTGCAACAGCAGATGGAAATGTATTTACTATATCAGGAAAGAACAAAGTAAAAACTGCTATACCAAACGACCCTATTCCCATAGCGAGTCCGAAGATTGTAAAAATCTTCGATATACTATTAACATCATTTACCATTTTACTTTCATCTTCTCTAAAGAAACAAATATAAGAAAGCAAAAATAATTGTATTATTGCCGGCCCATTATAAGAGAAACTACCATTAATACTTACAGCTAAAATGTAATAACAATAGTATGCAACTATTACAAAAAAAACGAGCGGCAGATTCTTATATTGTTCCATTCTTCTATAATTAGAAAAAATGAAAATAATAGAGTACGAAATAAGTAGTCCATACAAAACTAACCCGATTGTACCAAAGAAATTTAAATACAAAGCAAGTAATGTCGAAATAGTTACTAATAAATAAGTATGAATATCATGTAATAATTTTGTCATTTTTATCTCTCATCAGACCTGTGTATTATATTTGAATTTAAATTAATATAGCAACGTTATCCTTACTAATAAGAATATTTAGCTCCAATTAACAATTGGGGTTGAAATTCTGTATTCCCAACTACATGGTTAAAATTAAAATACGTATTAAAACCAAAGGCAGAATATACTGTTAACTTCCCCCATATGTATTTAAAGTTATACTTTCCATAAATTGCAAGCTTCAATAGATGTTCAGCCTCTTTCCATCCTCCAGATGGAGTAAATGTATTCATGAAAGTATCTGAATCGCTTTCTATATATGCATTACTCATATCAACAATTGAGCCATAGCATCCAGGAGAGTAATGTTTAAGCCCTTTTCGGCCCTTTATTTTATATAGTAGGTTTCCTCCGACTTCATACTTATCATCATCTGCTAAATATTGAGCACCAATAGAGAATGCGATTGTATCGGGTCCATAAACATATCCCGAGTAACCATAATCATCTAAATATTGCGTTAGATATCCAACAACATAATCTAGATTGTAATCTATTGAGTTTTCTATGACATTTCCATTCTCATCGACATCTCTTTTTCCGTTCAGATAAAGATAAGGATTAGTGTATGCGACTTCAAACCAAGTATTTAACGTTCCTTTTCCAAGTGATGTATTGTATTTTAAATTTCCAAGAAGGCCGTATGCAGCAGGAAGAGCTGAATCGTTTTCCCAGAACATTTGCATTTGATCTACAGCAACTTGCGCATTAAAATCCAACCCCTTTACAATATTCCATTCAACTTCAACAGATAAAAGATTGTTTGCTTCATCAAAGTATGTTTTATCTACATCGTTTGAATAATTGTAATAATTATGAGATATCACGAAAGGATAGAAGAAACGGACGTCAAATGCATTAGATGAGTTATATAGGGTTGCAAGATTTAAAACGATTCTTGCTTTATTTACTATATTTACGTCAAAGCGGTGAACGACTCTATATTGTTGTGGCCCAGAAAACTCATTTCTTGAAAATTGCGTGATCTGATTTTCAGCATCAGTTATAATTTGCTGATCAAATCTTGTAAGAGACATGTTATAAGAAAAATAATTGCTTAAAAAAGAAAGGGTGACAACTTCTTGATAATCAAAATTGTCTCCTACTACCATGTTCCCTGTGATTCCACTTCCCATGCTATGTGGAAATCGACCTAATATAAAGCTTACGTAATCATTGCCAAAACTTCCTCCTGCTCTATATGGCCATTCTCCTGGAATGCCTGAGAAAAAAGCTCTCTCTGGTATTTGATTGCTATAAACCCAGCCAAATGTTGTTTCTTGCATCATTTGATTTCGATTTTTTAAATCGATTCGGCCTTCTAAATATACATTGTCTCCGAATTTCATCTTTGCTCCCAAAGATAGGGAAGGATCTTCATATCTATATGGAATCAAAGTGTCTTCTCTTCTGTCTGTTTGTGCTGTTCCTCCAGATGATGTGTTTCCATATTCAAAGTCTGAATAATTTGCAATGTTTATGCCAATGTTAACTCCTGCAATAGGAGAGATACCAAAACCTTTGCTATCGTATAAGTAATGATCTTCTATAATTTCAGCATAAAGGGAATCGTATTCTGCCTTATCTCTTTCGCTTAATGTTTCTCTGTCTATCCTATCGAGTGCTATTTGAAGAACACGTGCAGACAGAGGGGAAAATGATGATGGGCCGATAACACCAGCTCTCGAACATAGAGTTTCAACCCTTTTGTATGTATCGTCTCTTGTTGTATAGATCTTTTGCAAATTGGATGCAAATAGAGAACTTATTAGCATTATTAGCACAGCAAATATCGTTATTCTTTTCATTTTACCCCTCAGCGATCTTTCTTTTTACGCAAGAACGTCTGTAATGCCTTTATTGATTGTCTAACATAAACATCTCTATGGAAAACAATAAAGAGTATTAAGGCTGAAATCAATAAGGAAATAACAGCTTTTAGTATGATGTTTAATATTCCAAATTCTGGAATAAAACTTGTAACATAATGTGTAAAAAACATTATAACAACTATTAAAAGCAACCTTATCATTGCAAAGGAAATATATCTTCTTGAGCTAAGGTGAAATCCATAATGGTAGATAATCATAGGTTCAACCCATAGATCTATTACTACGTAAGTAAATATTGTGCCCAAAAGAATTCCATTAAATCCCATTATATTTCCAAGGAAAATAGATACAATTATATTGGTAGCTCCAGAAATTAAAGGACGATATCTATCGTACCAGAATAGTCCTAAAGAAGACTTGTATGTGTTATATAGGGACTTATTATTGTTAAGATAAAATAATATGCAAATTATTAATGCAGAACTAAAAGGAAGGCATCTATCTTTGCCGAAAAAAGTTCCAATAATAGGATTGATAATGTTCAAAAGAACGATGGATAGGATACTATATATTATGAAGTAACTCATATCTATAGACCTATATCCTGTCGCAACAGAATCATTAGATTCCGTTGCCCCTTGATTTCCCAATGATGCAGTAATCGCATTAGGAAAAATCGTGGTAAAGCCAAGCAATCCCGTAACAATCATTTGATAGTTAGAGTAAAGGCCTAGTATGGAAGAACCAACAATAGCACTTATTAAAATACTATCAGTAGAATTTACAGCGACGCCTCCGATTTTAGAAATCATCAATCCCCTTATATTAAAAAGAATTTTGTGTTTACTTCCCTTACTAAGTTTTATCTTTGTTTTTACTTTAAGGTATTTATAGTATTTATTTGCAATTAAGTTAATAGAAATACATCTAAAAAAATCTATAATAAACAGAGTCAAAGAATAATAAAGAAAATTATGCGTATATATAGAAATAAATATTTGAATAATGTAAAGAGTAGTCCAAGATAAATTGGTGATTAAGGTTGAAATATACTGTTTCTGATCTGCACTAAATAATATGTACTTATACGAAAAATAATATTCAAAAACAGTACTAAGGAGGAAAATTATGAAATATATTTGAACAGAAGACATTGAAACTCCTGTTTTAACGAAAAATTTTAAAAATGGAGTAAAAATCAAGCCTCCAACCAATATAAAAGATCCAATGGCAAAATAGATTTTCCTTAAAAAATCCATTATCGCTTTTATCTCATCAAAATTATCATTTGCCAGAGGTTCATATAGGGAATATGCAATAGCAACATTTAATCCTAATTCAGCAACAGATAAAACCGAAATTATATTCTTAAACAGGCTATAAAAACCAAGATAATCGGCTATAAAACACTGATTGAACACAATTCGCTCAACAAAGCTAACGACACCCATTATTATTTGAGTAACAATGGCAACAGTTGCATTCCTTGTTGAGCTTTTGAATCTGTATTCGTTCGTGTTATTAGCCATTATCTTCTAAGCCTTCTTGCAAAATAATGTTTTACTTTATTTGACACTATCATTACAACAGGCAGAACAAAAAGCGTCGCTAACATCGCTATTGTTAAGGATACGCTCATAAAAAGACCAAAGTACATGATGGGGGTAAATGAAGCAAACAAAAGCATGCACATCCCTGCCACAATTGATACAGTTGTGAGAATTATAGGTCTGCCTGTTTCATTAAGCGTCAGTATTATAACCTCTTCGATTGATTTATTTTTGTTATTCTTCTTTATTTCTCTATAATGCAATAAGAAGTGCAAGGCATCATCTATTCCCGCTCCAAAAGTTATAGAAGAAAATCCTATAGTAACAAGATCAAAAGGAATGCCTGTAATATACATAAAGATATAACTAAACATTATGCCAACAACAACAGGAATAATAGCAGCAATTCCTCTAAACAACGAGAAAAGCGTAAATGCTGCAATTATTATCGTTGCAATCATTGAAATCCTTGTTGCTAAATTCTGATCATCTACAATCATTTGATTAGCTCTAAGAGAAGTAGAGGCAGCACAATATATTCTAGAGGTAGTTCCTTCTGGAAGCATATATCTATAATAATCTAAAGTCTCTTCAACTCTCATTGCACTTACGGTTGTTTGTAAATTCTGTTCAAAAGCATCGAAATTCCTCATTGCAAGAGTAATTACAGATGCATCTTCATTAATGAGAACATCGAGCACATTTGATTCCATATATCCTTTCATTTGTTGAAGGATCCTATAAAGAAGATTTATTAGCCCGTTGTTTTCAGGAATTTCGTTAACACCTGAATATACTTTATTTAAAAATCCAACGTATTGAGGGAATGATAAACTCTGAACGATATCGGGACATGCTTCCATTACAGTTTTCTCATAGTCATAAATCTTTTTAATGTTTTCAGATTTTAAGAAAAACCCAGGCTCTCTATTTGGAGCTACTATTTCCATGTAATAAGGATCTGTACCTCCCATTGTTTTTGCAAAAAATTCAGTGTCTTGTACAAACGGATCATCCTGTGGGAAATAATCAACATAGTTTGAATTAAAAGGTATTTTATCATTTACATATGCATATCCAATAATTAAAGCGCCAAAGCTTATAAGTATTATTGCCCAATATCTTGTTACAGAAATTCCAACAAAATTTATGAAGCTTCCCATTATTTTTCCGTTTTTAATCTTTTCTACTTTTTTCTCTTTTGGCTGCGGAAGCATTGAAAGAACCGAAGGCAAATAAAGAATTGAAAGAATAGCACAATATGCAATTCCAATGCTTACAGATATTCCAAATTGCCTAAACATATCCATTCTGCAAACCACCATAGATATAAAACCCATTATTGTTGTTAAGCATGCAGAAAGTATTGTTTTTGAAATTCTTGCATACCCCATTACAGCTTTTTTTAAATCTTTAGATTCAGTAAAATATTCTGATAGCATATGAACTGAATACGAAGATCCTAGCGTTAAAACCAAACATGGAGTTAGTATTGAAATTATTGTAAGCTTATACCCCATTAACGACATTGTACCTAGCGTCCAAATTATACCTATTATTGAAAGCGTAGACGGTATTACAACAGCTCTTAAAGATCTATAAGACAAATAATATACCAAAAGAATAACAACAAAACATAAGGATAGCAGTATACCTAAATCATTGAAAATATAATGCGTAACACGATTAATTATTGTACTGCCTCCATTGATTGCAACCCTACCATAGTCTCTTAAAGGATCTATAATTGCATTTAAAACATCTTGCTCAGCTTGAGTATAAGCCTCTGTTCTATAATATAGCATTATAGTATCACCATCTGCACTGTAAAGGTAATTTCTTGCCATATCATCATTTAGCAATCGTTCTTTAAATATTGCAGCACTCTCTGCTGTCCATTCTTCACCTCTTGATACTGGAGCCATTGGAGTAATCGTCAACCTAGAACCATGTTTTTCTACAGTCACAAAGTCAAAAGGCGATAAACAGGAACCAATCTTGTCCAAAGATTCCAATTCGATCATTACATCATAGAGTAAATTTAAAACTTCAGGAGTATAAAGCAGAGAAGATGAAAACACTACTACAAATCCATCTCCAAAAGAATTGTAAGTCCTTCCTTGTTTCATATAGTCAGGAATAGAAGCATGCAACTTTTCACTCTCTGGCCGTTCTGTATAACCATATTGTTCTGGAACAAATTCTTCATAATCATCAGGAAACATAAAATACACAGGAGGTCCATCAGGTTTATCTGAAGGCGTTAATACATGAACAGAAGGGGGAACTCCAGTGTACATCCCAAAAATATTTGCGTCAATTTGTAACGAAAATAGCGCATACACAAAAAAAGCTGTTGCTACAGCAATTAAAATTAAAATAGGAATCCTAAACTTCAGAATGGCTCTAATTACACTTTCAAATATTCTTTCTATTTTAGAATCTCTAGCTGTATTTTTATTCATGTTGGATAATTATATCAAAAGAAACCATAATTTAAAATAATAAATAAATGAAGCACAATTATACTGAATTGGCACATCATCATCTTTCTATTCTTTAGATTGGAGAGATAAATAAAGATTTTGAAGGTAATTAGAGCTGATTTTTATATCATATCCCTTTGAGAAAACAACCTCATAAGTATTTAATCGGTCTGTACTAGAGTTTATTTTTTCTTGTAAAGTTTCAGCCCATTTTTGAGGACTGTCATTTTTTAAACTTAACTTAGAAATAAGGTTACATCCCATATCGCATTCGGGAACAATAACATCAGAAACTAAACATGGAAGCCCTGAACACTGTGCTTCAACGAGAGCAATACCAAATCCTTCATATGCAGAAGGAAAAAGAAATCCATCAAAAGCAGATAAATAATTTTGAATATTATTTTTTGTTCCTAAGAAAACTACTTTTTCTTCAAGCTTAAATCTTCTTATTTTTTCTATTAATTCTTCCTCAAGAGACCCTTTTCCTATAAAAATTAGAAGAGATTTGGGATTTATGAGATTAAATTCATAAAAAACATCTACCGTAAAAAGTTGATTTTTCTGATAACACAATCTACCAACCTGCCCTATAATAATAGTATCAGAATCAATTTGAAGTTCTTTTCTTATTTTTTTTCTCATAGCAGGGTTAAAGCGAAATTTCTCTGTATCTATACCATTGGGTATGATAAAACTCCTGTTTGTTTTGGCAACGTTTCCCCCAAATCTGTCGCATATGGCTTGATAAGAACAGCCAAAGAAATAATTTGCTGAATAATGCGATAAAAACTGATTCAATCTACATATTCTATCAATTAGATCAAAATGAGGCATATTAGTTGTATGACTATGTACGATAGTTTTTATTCCGTATTTTTTTGCAATATTCAAATACAAGAAAGCAGGATCGTAAGAATGAACATGAATAAAATCATAATCGTTATGCTTTTTAAGTAAATTTTTCCAAAACTTTCTGTACTTGAATACATTGTATGGAGATGTTCCAAATATTTTACTCCCTCGTTTTGTTATTAATTCGATAATATATTGCGGCTGTTGAGTATGGACAACAAAATCCATATGAATAATATTTCTGTCAATATTATTAAAGAGACTCATTAAGAAAGTTTCAATACCTCCAGATAGAGGATCTAAACTATTAGAAACGGCTAAAACTTTTATCATTCTTACCTCAACTCATCAAGACAGAAAAAACAGCTTCGATAATTTCTTTATCAACATTTTCATCAAACTTTCTAGCAAAAAGTAAATTAGAAGACATCAAATCATTTAAATCTTCTTTTTTAAAAACATATGGTTCTCCTCTACTCCAATCTATATAGCGCATATTTCCTGTCATATCACCATTAAGTTTTTTGTTATATAGCCTCTCTTTAAAATCTGAGTTCTCTACTAATATAGACAAAAAAGATTCATCACTAGCTCTAGTTCTATTAAATTGTTTTTTTATCCATTCTTTCTTTGACAAAACAAAAGTAGCTAAATCATCTGTGATATCAAACCATTGAGAACCTTTAGCAAACTTAAAATTTTTAATTCGATTTACACCCAATATCATTTGAAAGAAAATGACAGTATACTCAACTGCAACAAAAAAATAATCTTTCACTAAATGAAATTTTCCATGATGCCTATAGTGTTTCGAAAGGACATGATAATATTTAATCCTTTCATAATATGGTTTTTCCAAGTATTGCCCAGGCACTTGATATTCTACAAATTCCTTTCCATTGTTGTCATCAAAGAATTGAAGAATATCCTGCTGTTTTTTTAAAGGAAGATCCGATCCCGACAATAAATGATAATATTGATAACGCTGAATACTCTTAGCCTTTTCCAGTAAAAATATTTCTGCCATTGTCAATGAAATATCAGACCAATATATTTTTATTTCTTTAAACACATATACATCAGAGACCATTTCTGGAATTACAATATCATTAGCAGTCATAGAAGATTTTGCATCTATATGGATAAAAATATCATTTCTTTTATGGTCTAAAAGAAGTAAAAGTTTTTTTATTTGCCAAGGATTTTTATCAACTAAAAGAAGATAAGCGTGTTTATTTCTTTTTCCTATCGACATTATTTAGCTCCATATATTTTCTAAAGGCCTATTTTTCATAATCAATTTTATCAAAGTTTCTCTAGAAAAAATTTTTCTCCAAAAGATCCTCTTTTTATTGTATCTGGTTTAAACTTATTTGATAGTTTATGAATGTTAGTTAATTCTCTAATTTCACTATACTTATTCAAGTCAAAAGTACTGTCAAATAAAAACTGTAATAAATGAGGATATCCGTTATCTAAAATAATTGTATCTTTCCACACGTCATCATTTAATTCAATTGAAAGCATTAAACACAAATGTAAAAGATAATAGTCTATCAAGCTATTTTCTTTTTCCCAATACTTAAGAAGTATGTTATAAGCCGTAGTCACGATTGGTGATTTCTTTTTAGATACGATAAACCAACTTGAAATTTTTGAACAATTGCAAGAATTTGATGGGGGTAATGATCTAAATATAAAGAAATCGGAATTAATAATTTTTTTCATTTTCTCTTCCATCAAAACGTTCTGCGGTGTAGTGAAAAACACTGTTGAATCAATCCATATTCCTCCATATTCAGATAAAAGTGCCAAACGGAGTATATCTGAAAAGTGAGTAATTGAGATAATTCCTTTTTCTACTTTTTCATAAATAAAAGATGGAAATGATACATAGTTAGCAATATTATTCTTATCAATTAAAATAATTTTATGACTAGCAAAATTCTTTTTGACTGATTTATAGCAAATTTTTACTAGTTCCGGAGCTTCATCAAAGCCTTGATACCAAAAAATCCATATTGCAGGAGATTCTTTTTTATTTATATCTTTATTTGATAAATCAACAAAAATGTTTTTAGTATATTTGCGTTTTATTTTCTTATAAGCTTTCAATTGAGTTGAAGACGCAATGATAGACGTTGCTGTATTCGAGCTCCCTAAATGAGCAAATGAAATTATATTGAACAATAAAGAATTTGTTTTAATATATTGCTTTATAAGTATTTTCACTTGCTTCCAATTAACACTCATTTGTACCTCTCATTACAATAAATTATGTATCCACTCTACAGTTCTCTTTGATGCATATCCATCATTAAATGTTCCAATCTGTTTTTTAAAACTCTCTCTATTTTGCTTTAACAGAGAATTATCACACGTTTTAATGTTAAAACAAAGCTCCTCAATATTATGAGCTAAAGGAAAAGGCAAAGACAAAAAATCTATATAAAAGCCTCGTTCTTTTACATACTCTTCATAATCAGGAACATAAAGAAAACAGGGGCAATCATTATAAAGGAGGTCGAACATCCAAGATGAATAATCGTCTATTGCAACATCTACTACCCCTAATAGTTCTTGCATATCAGGATAAGATGTTACATCAATGCACTTCGTATTAGTTTTTAAATCAGAAACTGAAATATTATTATTCTTATGTGTTCTCAGCAAGAAATACCAATTTCCTCCATTGTTTTCTGTTAATGCTCCAACCACTAAATCTACATTCATGCCATAAGAAAACTCTTTAGATGCTTTATCTCTAAATGTAGGAGCATAGAGTACTAATTTTGAATCCGCAGGGATTCTAAATTCTTTGCAAAACTTCGCTTTTAAATCATTTTTATTTACTTTAAACATGAAGTCAGTTCTAGGAGAACCGAATTCCAACACAGGCCCATTATACCAAAAAGAATTTCTGTAAATATTACTTTCAATTTCAGATCCTGATAATATGGCCGAAATCATTTTAGAATCTTTTTTTGCATTTTGCTTATATCCCATTACTAAAGCATCTTCTACATCAGCTTCAATTTTCTTAAGCGGGCCTGAGCCATGCCATGTTTGTAAATAATATTGCTTTTTTCTCTTATATGGCATGTCTTTTCTGCAATTATCAATCCATAAAAATGCTGTAATTTGATGAAAAAGAGATATAAATGAATGATATTTTACTAAATGTACAAACTCAGGGAAACCTGTCGTTTTTTCAGGATCAATAACAGACCAATAGATCTTGTATTCATTGGGATATGTTGCCACTAGTTCATCTATAATGTATTTAGGATTATCACTATATCCACCTCTTCCATTCCAACATGATATATGAATCTTTTTACTATCTATAGGGAATATACATAAAAGGCAACAAAAAAGCTTATGAAGAAAATAAGCTATCTCATAAAAAAAACTGACAAAAAATGACAAAACCTTCTTTCTCATGAAACAATCATAAAATTATTTTTTATATTTGCAAAGGGATAACAAATAGATAAAAAGCTTATGCTTTTACACATGTTATAATTAAAATTATTTTTTTACATATTTTACCAAATACGATAATATGACAAAAGCATTATGAAAAAGAAAGGAGATAGTAAGTGATAAATCATAATTTATATTTAGAAGACATATACAATATTTCAAACTTAAATATTAATTGGAATCAATTAAAAAATAAAATATTAGTTTTATCTGGAGCAAGTGGCCTATTGGGACATTTTCTTATTGATGTAATCATGCACAAAAATATTCATTCTTCCCTAAATTGCAAAATAATAGCAATCGGAAGAAACAAGGAAAAAGCGAAAAGTATTTTTTCTATTTATTGGGATTCTCAATTATTCTCATTTCTGCAACATGATATAAATATTCCATTGGAAAATGAAAATATTAAAAATATAGATTATGTACTTCATTTGGCAAGTAATACACACCCTATTGCATATTCATCAGATCCAATAGGAACCATTTCTACAAATATAATTGGCACAAATAATTTTTTAGCTTTTGCAGTAAAACACAATGCAAAACGTTTTCTATTTTCGTCCTCGGTTGAAATATATGGTGAAAATAAAGGTGATGTAGAATTTTTTGATGAACATTATCTTGGATACTTAGATTCAAACACACTTCGAGCTGGATATCCTGAAAGTAAAAGATGCGGAGAAGCCTTATGCCAAGCATATAGAAAGCAATATGGAATAGAAACAGTTATCCCAAGATTGGCTAGATCATATGGCCCAACAATGCAAAATGAAGATTCAAAAGCTATTGCCCAATTCATAAAAAAAGCAATACAAGGAGAAAACATCGTCTTAAAAAGCGCAGGTAATCAATATTATTCATATACATATTCTGCTGATGCTGTTTCAGGATTATTAAAAATTCTGACAGATGGGAAAGATGGAGAAGCTTATAATATTGCAGATCCAATATCTGATATTACTTTAAAAGAATTAGCAGGAACTATTGCAAGAATTGCTGGTACAAAAGTCGTTTTTGAAAGCCCTGATGAAAAAGAACGAGCTGGATATAGTACAGCAACAAAAGCTCGTCTAAATGGGAATAAATTGAAATCAATTGGATGGGTGCCAATTTATGGAATTACACAAGGTTTAGAAAGAACTATTAAAATAAAAAAAGAACTGCAAAATAATTAGCTGGCAAAAAATGCCAACTAATTATTCTTTTTTAATAATAGCTTACTCTTTATTTTACTTGAAAGTAACATTACTACAGGTAGGATAAATAGCGTTGATAGCATTGCTATTGTAAGGGATACAACCATCAGCATGCCATAATACTGAATAGGCGTATAAGATGCGAATACTAATACTATTAATCCTGCATCTATTGCAAGCGATGTAAGCATTATAGGACGTCCTGTCTCTTTTATCGTCATTGTAATTAAATCCTCTATTTTAATATCAGGCTTTTCACTCTTATTTTGACGGTAATGAAGGAGGAAATGAAGTGCATCATCAACTCCTGCGCCTATTGTAACTGAAGAGAACATAATCGTTACAAGATCAAAAGGAATTGAGAATAAATACATGAATATGTAATTAAACATAATACCCACAAGAACTGGAATAATTGCAGCAAGACCTCTGAAAAGCGATGTTAATGTACATGTTGCAATAATGATAATACCAATTAAAGATATTATCGTTGCCATATTTTGATCCTGCATTATCATATCGCTTGCTTTTACCATCAGGGATGTCGGGCAATAATATCTAGATGATGTTCCTTCAGGAAGAAGGTACCTATAATAATCCAGAATCTGCTCAAGTCTCTTAGCGCTAGCCGTTGTCGTAAGGTCCTGTTCAAAAGAATCATACGTTCTAATTGAAAGCGTAAGTTCTGTTGCATCTTCATTCGTCATAACAGATAAAACATCTGATCCTATTTGACTTTGCATCTGAAGAAGAAGCCTGTAAAGAAGGTTCATCAATCCAGCGCTATCAGGAATTGATTCATTGCCCGTATAAACATAATTAAGGAAACTTACATACTGGCTGAAAGAAAGAATTTGTACGATATCTGAACTTGCACCCTTGATCGCATTTTCAAATTCGTAAACCTTCTTTAGATTTTCAGGTCGTAAAAAGAATCCATCCTCCCCTTCAGGCGCCTTAATTGTGAAGTAATACGGATCGGTTCCACCTAGCGTTCTTGCAAGATAAAGGGAATCTTCAACAAGAGGATCATCTTCAGGGAAATACTCCATATAATTTGCATTGAAGCTTACACGATCTTTTGTATATATAAATCCTGCTACAATAAGAGCAAGAACAATTAGAACCACATACCAATAATTAATGATCACCTTGTTAACAAAACTTAGAACTTTGGAAATTATTCCATGGTCGATCATCTTATATTTCTTTTCACTAGGGAATTTCTGAAGAGAAAATACGGCAGGAAGATATACTATCGCAAGAACGGCACAATAAGCGACGCCAATTGATACGGATACTCCAAATTCCTTAAGAAGTGTCGTTCTGCAAACCAACATGGAAATAAATCCCACAATCGTCGTAAGAGATGCAGAGAGTATCGTCTTAGTAATCTTCGCAAAAGCAATATTCATCTTATCCCTGTCTCTGCTTCTTGATGCGCTGAAATACTCGCTCATCATATGTATTGAATAAGAGGAACCTAGCGTAAGAACAAGACATGGGGTTAATATCGTAACTATTGTAAGTTTGTATCCCATTAAGGCCATAGTTCCAAGCGTCCATATGATACCCATTAGAGACATTGACGCGGGAACAAGAACGCTTCTTTTACTATGGAATGAAAGATAATAAGTAATCAGTATGATGATAAAGCAAAGGGTTAATAAAAGGCCAAGATCTCTTTGTATATAGTAAGTAACCCTTTCTGTGATGGCACTGCTTCCGCTTATGCTGACTCTTCCATAGTCCCTAAGAGGATCAACGATAGCATTTAATAAGTCTAATTCTTCACTACCGTAACGATCTGTTCTGAAATAGAACATCATCGTAGTACCATCATCGCTGTAAATATACCCCCTTGCAATTTTATCGTTCATTAAACGGTTGCGGAAAAGTTCTGCACTCTCTTCAGTCCATTCCTCACTACCCATTAATGGGCTCATTGGAACTACAGCAATACGAGAACCAACTTTTTCTGCTGTTAC
This sequence comes from uncultured Spirochaetales bacterium, assembly GCA_949289305.1. Lineage (GTDB taxonomy): Bacteria > Spirochaetota > Spirochaetia > Sphaerochaetales > Sphaerochaetaceae > Ornithospirochaeta. The sequence goes on along the minus strand of CASENB010000024.1, from coordinate 29,958 downwards.
GAAATCAAACGGGGAAAGACACGAGCCAACAAAATCAAGAGACTCGATATCTGATTTAACCTTCTCTATTGTATTAAGAACTTCAGGGGTATAAAGAATATCCGAAGTAAAGAGGACAACATACCCATCTGAATATGAATCTGGCTTTATTCCTGTCTGAGCAGGTATTGTTGCGTGAAGTTTTTCATCTTCACTTCTCTCGCTATATCCATAATGAATGTTTTCTGTTTGCCTTTCATATGGAGAAATGTATGTCAAAGGCTCTCCGCCTGGTGAATTTTGAAGTGTCTCGACATAAGGATTTTCTTCTATTCCGGATGTGAATGAAAATACATCGGCATCTATTTTAAGATTTGTGATCTCATATGCGAAAAAAAGAGTCAATGCAATAATTAAAACTAAAATCGGAATACTGAACTTCGTAATAAAACGCATTAACTGATAAAATATTTTCGTAAACAACATCATTTTTTCTTTATCATCATTCATAGCAAAGGAATTATAACGGAAACAGAACTAATTGATAACAAAAAATATGCTTAATTTTATAGAGATCTGATGAAATAAAAAGGAATCTTTAAAATTATTGAAATTTAATCAGAAATATCATGAAAAATAAGTCAAAACGCTCGAATATTTCAATAATTGAGGACTTATAATAATTTTAATATATGTTCTTATTTTAAAGAGCTCCCAGAAATCAAAAGACAAAAAAAATTCAATTATTCAAAGTTTTTACTGATTACTCGATAAAAACTTTCGAATTATCTAAAGTTTTTAGATATAATAAACAAAAAAGAGGTTTATATGATCATACGCGAACAATATATAAATGCATTAAGGACATTCCGAGATGTGCCGCTTGTAAAAATTCTGGCAGGAATCCGCAGATGCGGTAAATCTACAATTCTGGATATGTTATATGAAGATCTCATCAAAAGCGGTGTTCCTGCTGATCATATTATAAGCATGAGATATACGTCAGAGACACTTGATGATGTATTAACTAGTAATGATATGTATAAAGCCATCAGAGAACAAATTACAGACAAAAGCCGTTATTATTTGCTTTTGGATGAAGTTCAGGAAGTAAATGGATGGGAGAAGGCAGTAAACAGCCTATTAGAAGATTGTGACACAGACATATATGTAACAGGATCAAACTCAAGATTAATGTCTAGCGAAATATCGACATATCTTTCTGGCCGCTATATTTCTATTCCTGTATACACATTGTCATTTGCAGAATTCATTAAATTCAAAGGAAAAGAATCACGAGTGGAGAAAGATCTATTGAATGATTATCTGCGTTTTGGAGGTTTTCCTATAGCTGCACTTGGAAATTTCGATGAACGATCATCATATCAGATTGTGGAAGGAATTTACAACTCAATCATTACAAATGATATTAGAAAACGACATAATATTCAAAATTATGACCTTTTCAACCGAGTAGTAATATTCATTATCGAAAATATAGGAAAAACGTTCTCTGCAAATTCCATTGTGAAATTTTTAAAAGGAGAAGGACGGTCACTATCTGTAGAAGCTGTCTATAATTATCTAGAGTGGTTGGAGAAAGCATTTATCATATACCGTTGCCAGAGATATGACATTCAGGGAAAATCTATTTTGAAGACGCAGGAAAAGTTTTATCTTGCGGATCCCTCTCTTAAATACTGCATAATGGGATTCAATCCCAAATCAATTTCATCGATGATGGAAAACGTCGTGTATTTTGAACTTCTAAGACGCGGCTATAAGGTCTATATAGGGAAAAAAGAAACCAAAGAAATTGATTTTGTTGCAGTAAAGCAAAATGAACGTATATACATACAAGTGTGCAGAAGTTTGCCTGAAGATTCCGGTTGCGAAGTTGGCAATCTTCTCGATATAAAGGATAACTACCCAAAATTCGTAATTACTATGAATGATCTCGATGTAGGAAATATCGATGGAGTAAAAATCGTTCATCTCTCTGATTTCTTGCTTGGAACTGATTTCTGATTTTGACACTCTAACATTAGAGTGTACTTCTATCAAATATTTTGTTACTATATAAAAACGAGGTTTTGAGGAGAGAGATAATCCAAGGCTTATTTAAGCTTGGAGTTTTTTTGTATGAACGGTGCTTGTGTTTATGTTGATGGTGGAAAAGGACACTACATTCCTGCTGTTGCTGTAAAAAAAGAACTGGAGAAATTAGGCAACACCATATTTTTAGAAGAGCTTTTTGATTTCATGCACATAAAGTGGCTTGGTAAAATTAATAAGACATTTTGGCGCATGATGTTAAGAAATTCAAAACTTGAAAACAAAATCAGCAAAATGAACGACTCCTCAAACGGAATGGATTTAGCAATAAAATTCGGACATCGTTTTTGCACAAAAAGACTTCTAAAATATATAAAAGATAATAAGATTAATTTTTTCTTTACAACACATCCTTATGCAGGAACTGTAATATCAGAAATACTTGCAAAACAAAAAATAAATGTTCCTGTTTATTACTTTGCAACAGATGTATTTTCTGCCCCTATCGCATCCATATGTAATAATTTAAGAAGGTTTTACATATCAACAGAGGAAGGAAGAGACATTGTAATAAAAATGGGCATGCAGGAAGATAAAGTGATTTTATCTCCATTTCCCCTTCAAGATTGTCTTGCAAATAACAGACTTCTGTCAAAAGAAGAAGCAAGAAAAAAGCTTAACCTCTCTACTAATACTTTTACAATCCAATTTAACCTTGGAGGAGAAGGACTTGGATCGCTTGAAATTTTAAAAGAACTAAAGAACTGCGAAAAAAATATTCAGATTATTGTTGTAGGAGGAATTAACAAAGAGATGAAACAAAAGATCTCTGCTTTAAGTAAAATTCTTCCTTCAAATATAAAAATTATCTGCGTAGGTTTTATCAAAGAAGTCGATCTATATTTAGCAGCTTCAGACATAATTGTTGGAAGATCAGGAATTAATACGCTTCTTGAAGCATTTTATGCACATCGACCATTCCTCATTACAGAACTTGTCTATACTGTTATGAGTTCTGCAGATTATGTAGAGAAATATAAACTCGGATGGGACTGTAATAGAAACCCAGAAAAGCAGCTTGAAATCATTAAAAGGCTAATAAAAGACCCAAGCATTTTAGAGGAAATGGATAAAAACTTTGATGCTTTACCAATAGAATTTAGTGCAAAGAAACTAGCAGAAATGGTTTTGCAAGATGTAACAAATCAAGAGAAATAGCCTATGAGGGAAAAAATTAAATTTTTAATAATTGATGTTGACGGAACATTAACCGATGGGAAAATATACCTAGACGGGGAAAAAGAAATTTTTAAAGTATTCAATATTAAAGATGGCCTTGGCATTAAAGATCTGGCGATAGCAAAAGGAATTACCCCAATTATCATTACAGGACGTTCTTCCAAAATTGTTTTACAACGATGCAAGGAATTAGGGATTTCAAATATCTATCAAGGCATAAAAGAAAAAAGCAAAATTATAAAAGAAATAATTACGGATTTATCTTCAGCAGCTTATATTGGAGATGATTTAAACGATTATGAATCGATGCAAATGATAAAAAAGAATGGCGGATTAATTGGATGTCCAAATGATGCAGCAAAAGAAGTGCAAAAAATATCTAATTATGTTTCCAGGAAAAAAGGAGGAGAAGGTGCTGTTCGAGATTTTATTGAATGGTTAATAGACAATAAGTATGTTGGTGATTGAAGAGTTTTATTTTCTATGTTATTTTCTTTAGAGTGATTTATATCGGGCAGTAGCGCAGGGGCTAGCGCGTCTGGTTCGGGACCAGAAGGTCGCGGGTTCAATTCCCGCTTGCCCGACTTCTTTTGTTTTATTCATTTTGTTTTGACTTCTTGGAAAAATATTTCACATAATGTACATAATTAGATAAATACTTAAATATAACTTAAAAGGAGTTATCATGCTGTTTAAAAAGGTTAGGTGCATCGCACTATTGTGTTTCACCCTACTCTCGCTCTCTTCATTGTTTGCTGTATCAAGCGATATGAATATCATACCGCTATCATCCCCTTTGTACGATTATGTAGATGCTCTATATACGCTAGAAGGGCATGCACCTGCGCAGGGCGCAAGACCATGGAATGAGGCTGACTTGAAACAGCAAATGGCGAGAATAACGCCGACAAGCAATGCATCCCGTAGGATTGTAGAGATAATAAATGAGTATCTAAATCGTTTTGACAGTAAGACTGAAGTCGATTGGAACTTATCACTTACCCCTTCTATTGCAGCACATAGTAATGCAGATAAATTTGATGAAAGCAACAAATGGTTCTCCCAAGTTTTAAATGATAAGTTAATAAGACTTAATTTAGGACTTTACACACACGATTTCTTTGCTGCAAACATGGGACTCTCTGTTGGACTTATGAATTCGTCAAATGCAAGAGGAACTGCAACAAATGTAGGAACAGACGAAGTTCCTTCATACGAATATACATATACATTCCATGATAGTTCAAACGAGGACAGATTCAATTCTGTTTTCTCTACAAATATTCCTTTTTTATCTGCAGGGTCATTTGATCTGGACTTTACCGACAACTCTTTCATGTCTGTTGGAATGCCATACGTTTCGGCAACCATAGCCCGTGGCCAAGTCTCATGGGGAAATGGAAGAATGGGAAATTTAATGCTTGGCAATACCCTGCCCTACCATGACTACATAGGACTTCAGGCATCTAACAATACATGGTTTGATTACAACATGATTGTAAGCTTCTTCACACATCCTCAGAATTATTACCAAGGGTTTGCCAGTGAAATTCATGGCATACAGATGTTTATCGCACATAGATTTGAATTCAGAATGCTGAAAGACAAACTACGTCTCACACTGAATGAGGCTGTAATGTATCATAGTCCTGATAACACTGTGGATTTCAGAGCATTCAGCCCTCTTCTAATCCTTCATGGATTATACATTCCCGCAAATGCGAATTCTTTAGCATCGCTTGAACTTGAATATGCGCCAATAAAGAACTTGCAACTTTATCTTTCATTCGCACTTGATGACTTTGCTCTTCCTAATGAGCCGCAACCACCTGAGAATGATTCAACCCTTAACATGTGGGGCGTTATGGGAGGTCTGAGAAGTACTTTACCCTATAAGAACGGCTATTTCTCTTTCAACTTGGAAACTGTCTATACATCCCCTTACATGTATCATAAGGACAGCTATCAGGAAGGTGACAATATGGACTACGTCCTGGACTTTGTCGGTTCAATAAGGCTATCAAACGGTAATTTCTACAGACAATATCTAGGTCTGCCTTTTGGGTCAGATGCCTTAGCAATCTATGGAGGCGCATCATACACAGTTCCTTATAGTTACAGTGCAGGCGTGAAACTTTTCTTTATGATGCATGGAGTGACAAACGTAAATAGCGTCGTAAGAAAATATGATGAGAATGGAGGAGACGTTCCAGGCTTTATTTCCACACAAAATCCATTCGATCCTAGCGAAAGAGGAGAGATATCATTTACATATGATGTAGGTCTTAATGGAGAATATTACGTTCTCAAGAACTTGAATTTCGCCACTTCATTGGATTTCGTTTACATAGATAATTTCGAACATGGAAGCAGTGATGAATTTGATATCCAATGGACGCTGTCAATGAAATACAGCATATATTGATAAGAATGGCTTCGATATGTTTTTATAATCGAAGCCAAAATCAATTTTAAACTATTCTACATGGTTTTATAGCTGAATATGGAAGAAACAGGTAAACAAATATTACCTTTGTCCTTATATTATTAAGCATATGCGAAAAAACATTCACATTTTTATGTGATAAACAAAGATTATACTGTTTGCAATCTATTATCAAAGCATAGTGTAAATATACACTCATGCATCAAAAAAATTCATTATCATGAGAATTATTGGAATAATTATTTTTTAAGAATTCTTTATTAAACTCTTTCAATATATTATTCTTTGCTTTATTAAAACTTTTAGACTTCAATGATGTATAAAAAGGCTTTAAATCATTCGAATTAAATAAAATTCTGCAACTATTGCAAAGATCAAAAAATGGCAAATGATGGAATATATTATCACATGCAATTTGATTGATTGCCAAAGAAATCCCAATTACATTCTTCGCCCCTTTTTCTTTTAAAACTTTAACGCATTCAGACATTGTAGCGCCTGTTGTTACTATATCGTCGATTAACAAAATAGTTTTATCTTTTAAAGAACCATCATAAGAAAAGGCATTTTTTACATTAGCTGCTCTATCATATCCGGAAACAGATTTCTGGTCTGTGTAATCTCTTATACATTTAAACCTTGGAGTTATGTCTTTTATACGTAAAGTCTTGCATATTTCATTTCTTACAACAGCAAATTTATCCCCTGTATTTTTACTTAGTTTATCAGGCACGCTACAAAGATTTATATCGCAAGATTTTTTATTTTTCATCACTGCTTTTATTTCCGCAATAAATATGTTAGAAAAAATCTCATTAAAAGAACCAAATAATTTACTTCTAGAACTCTTATTTAATCTTATGGCAGAAGAATAAGTACTGAAAAGTGAAAGATAATGTTGAATACCATAATAACGACCTGCAGATACCAACAAATAATCCATCTCTGTATTTCTGCAAACAATAATCCTACCCTTCGGACTTTTTATTTTAGAGATTGCTATCTCTCCAATAAAGCCATAAGACCTTTCTTTTAATATCATTTCCAGAGAATTTATATCAGGCACTAATAAATCTGGTATAAAAGATGCCTCTCTATTAAATTCGAATATCTTATTCAATGATAACAATACAGTGCATGATAATAAACCTTTAGCATTGTTTAAAAAATCCAAATGATCTGAAATGTATGCAATAGATTCCAGTTTAACATTATTTTCTCTCATAATTTCACACTGGAAATAATAGTTAGGAAGAGAAAAGTTCCACTCTCTTATTTCAATATTTTCATTTTGCATACCATGATAAAGTGAGCCATTTTCTGTCAAAATAATACAATGATGAATATTGGCAAATGCTAACAAATTGTTTATCTCATTTGTATCCCTTGCAATGTAATCGTCAATATAAAAAACAAATATCTTTAAGAGAGAATTATCGAATAACATTAATTCTCCTCATTATCACAAACAACGATATCATTTAAGTTCAAATCAAAAAGATCTAAATTTTCTTCATATTCTTTCTTTTTGAAAACTTTCTTTCTTGATAATTGATCTATTATTTCTTTAGGGCTCTTTACGCATATGGCACCTTTTTCTACAAGCTTAGCAGGCCATGTAATTGATTTAATTAAAAAAGCATTTTGTGGTATTAATACAAGCCTCTTCTGTTTTAAAGCAAACGTAGCCTGTTTCAAAGCTCCAGAAGTCTCTCCAGCCTCCATTATAACAGTAGCCTGAGATAATCCGCTCATAACGCCATCACGTAACGGGAAAAACCACCTTTCAGTCTTTGTAGCAGGAGAGAACTGAGAGACCACCAATCCTTTTTCTTCAATCTCTAATTGCACATCTTTATTTTCAGCTGGATAGTATTGATTAATATTGGTTCCTATTACCGCAATAGTATTATATCCTTTACTTAGAGCTGTTTTATGCGCAACTACATCTATGCCTTTTGCAAGACCAGAAACAATAATTATTCCATTTCTACCTAGGTTTTCAGCAACACGCCTAGTATTATCTTTACCTTCGTCACTAGCCATCCTACTTCCAACTAACGCTACAGTCCTATTGTCATGGAGCAATGTTTTGTTTCCTCTTACATACAAGAACCTTGGAGCCTCTTCTGTTGCTAATAACATCTCTGGATAATCAATATCTCCACGTTTTATTATTCCATCACCCTTTTTTAAGTAGGAAAACTTAGAAAAAGCAAAATCATATGCTCTCCTTAATTCATCTTCATTAACTTTTAACACAGAAGTCCAATCTAAAAAGGAATCGCTCATGTAAGAAGAAACAAGCTCCTGAGGCAAGGAATCAAAAAGCAGAGAAGCCCTTTTCTCACTTATTTTTAAAATGTTCATCACTATTGCAAAATTTAATGCTTCCCTGCAAGTGGCGGAAGAAAGATCAAATGCCATTATTTCCATATTAGTAGAAGATTCCCAAAACTCATCAAAAATAGATAATTCTTTTTTTCTCGCATCCAATTCAGATATATGGTATATCGTACCTGATGCATTTTTCTTTAAAGGTTTTATTTTTCCATCTTTTGTAAGCTTCATTAATCTCTGAACAGAAATTCCAAGATAAGCAGCAGCTTCTTTAGAAAATAATAATTCTTGACTCAGCCTAGAAACATCAACATCCATAAGAACATTATTCTTACAAGGGTTTAAAATTGTCAACCCTTAATATTATACATTTGTATTAAAAAAATTCCCAAGATAATTTTAGAATAAAAAGAGTTGTATAACTTTTTAATGAGAAGAGGTTCTTTTTAGCTTTAAAACTTTCTAGAGTTCAAACTTAGAATCGAATATTATTTTATGATCACGAAAAAGCAAACATTATTTTTAATATTTTGCACGAAAAAGCAAACTTATGGATATTGGTTGTACTTCTTAAATAATAATTGACGCTTATATTGCTGAAGGGAATATGATTACTAGTTTCTACAAAAAGCTCCACCCTCAAAAAGATAGATGGAGCTTTTAATATGTTCACTGAATTTCAATAATTAAGTTAACGTTATCTGATAGCGTCAAATCGTAGCTGTAGAAATTAGTCGAATATGACTGATCTGCTGCTGCAAATGCCGTTGCTTCAACCCTTAATCCCTTATTATAAGGAACTGGAGAACTTGAGTCATTTAATGCAACAACATCTCCGACTTCTTTACCAAGAGCGTTAGCATATGTCTCTGCCTTCTTAAGAGCATCCTGTACAGCCTGTACTCTGGCTTCTTCTATCTCTGCTGTCTTATCTTTCTTATCAAGTGTTATAGAACCTACAGATATGCCGTTAATCTTTGCCAGATCCTCTACAATAGGTCCAATTTGATTTATATCGCTTAAACTGATATCTATGCTCTGGGATCCGCGCTGACCGACAAGGACCCTTTGGTTATCTACATAAGAGTACTCAGGGCTTAATGTAAGATAGTTTGTTTTAATATCATCAACAGAGACGCCGTATTTTTCTGTTAATACGCTTACAGCTTCATTTATTATCCTGTCCGTCTCGCCTCTAGCCTCTTCGCTTGTTTCCTTGGTTGCCTCCGCAGAAACGGTAAATGATGCCATATCAGGTTCCATATAGATAGTAGAACTTCCGCTGACGCTTATCGTTCCGCTATCTGTATTTGAAGCCACTGTAGAACATGATGTGAATAATACGACTAGAGCTAAAAGTGAAATAAGTGCCTTCTTCATAAACAACTCCTAATGCAATTTTTCACATATTTATTGTAAGACGCATTTCTTAATTCTGAGTGTACTTATGGTAGAATTTCTCTGTTCTTAACCTTTTCTTCCTCTCAGATAAGGATGTTTTTCAGCATAACGCATGAAATAGCCGATAGCCATCATCATAGTGCCGTTATCATATATGCCGGTACCCATTTTCTCTAGAACCTCTTCGACAGGAAGCGAAAATACATCGATCTCCTCATTCTCATCGAGACTTTGTCCTGCTACCTTTTCTAAATCTTCAGCAAGATAGAAGTTCTGTCTGTTTGACATGAAAGCAGCATTCGGACACACATTTCCTAAAAGAGTCAGTTTGCCTTTGCACCCAGTCTCCTCAAGGAGTTCCCTTTCTGCGGCATGAAGGCTATTCTCTCCCTCATCCACAAGTCCTCCAGGAAACTCCCATGTAACGGATGAGTTTCCGTGCCTGTACTGCTGTTCCATGATAAATCTCGGTTCTCCATCTTCACCTTTAAACCATGGGATGACAACAATCCAATCCGTAGTGTCTAAAGAGACAAACGAACCTTTCTTATTCTTATCCTTGTTTTCCCTGTCGATCTTTATAACATCGAAAATAGGCGTATGAAGTTCAATACTTCTTGACTTTTCAGTCCAAAGGAGGTCTTCTGCCTCCCTTGGCTTTTTAAATTCACTTTTATCCATTACTTCTTCCTTGAAGGACAATTTAATGTGCAGGTCGCACAAGATGAAGGCTTGCATGATGCAGGCTTTGCGAAAGATGAAGTATCACGACTTGTAGAGCATGCAGTTCCTGCGTTGATTATCTTTGCGATCTCAGCAAGAGCTTGACTAGATGGATGGCTAGCGCCCTCTGTTATCCAGTTCTTTCCTTCATCCTCTGCCTCGCGAAGATCGATTTCCATAGGAACGGCACCTAAGAAAGGCACGTGCATATCAAGGCACATCCTCTCTCCGCCGCCTTTTCCGAATATTGGAATCTCTTTTCCGCAATGCGGACATTTCAGGCCGCTCATATTTTCTATTACGCCAAGGATCGCAACCCCTAGTTTTCTTGAGAAATTCACGCTCTTCCTTGCATCGAGAACTGCAACATCCTGAGGAGTTGTTACTATGATAGTTCCTGTGAGCTCAGGAATAGCCTGACAGACTGTGAGCTGCTCATCTCCAGTTCCTGGAGGCGTATCTATTAAAAGATAATCCAATTCACCCCACTCCACATCAGCTAAGAACTGCCTGATTGCACCCATCTTCATACTGCCGCGCCATATAACAGGAGCATCAGGATCTTCAAGAGCAAAAGCAAGCGAGATGACAGAAAGGTTCTCTTTAACTTTAACAGGCAAAAACGAGACCCCGTCCGCACTGCTGAGGCTCTCTCCTTCAACGCCGAACATCTTAGCAACATTCGGTCCGTGTAAATCTACATCCAATACGCCAACTTTACAGCCAAGCTCTGCTAGTTCATTTGCAAGGTTTACGGTAACTGTAGTCTTGCCTACTCCCCCTTTGCCGCTCATGACCATTATCTTTCTTCCGATCTTATCCATACGAGAGCGTATGCGCTCATTCGTAAGTTCAAACTCGTCTTTTTCTTCAGCCATTTTAGACTCTCCAACAAAATTTTCTTCTCTAATAATAATGCAATGGCACTTGAAAGAAAAGAAAGAGAGGCTGCCTTCGTCACTCTTCGGCCTCTCTATTTACAATTGATAATCAAGAGCCCGCATAATTCATGCTTTATACTTTTTTGCTCAATGATTCCAAAATAGACATGACTGAATCAACTGCAAAATCATATGTAGCTACATCTTCAAACTTTAATGACAGCACTTGATTGCATAAAGAGATCGCCTTAATATCGTCGCCAAGGAAAAAGTAATCCCAAATAATATTTATGAAAGTATGAACAGTATCCATATGTGTTGGCCCAAGCAAAGAAGAAATCTTTTCATATAACACCTGGTTAACGCTTAAAGCACTTTTATAGTCTTTAACTTCTTCGTAGCACTTTGCAATGTCTATTAAAGTTTTTATTACCGTTTCTGAATTTTCACCAGTTTTTACAAGGGAATTATAATGTTTCGTATAAAGTCCAAGTGCCTTTGTGTAGTCATTATTGTCAACATAAGAGCGAATTAATATATATAGGCTATCTAGAGTTTCTTCCGAATTATCTCCAAGAATACAAGATCTTATCTCGTATGCTTTTTTTCTAGCCTCAATCTCTTTTTCTTTATCAAAGAATGAATAATCGTATGCAACATCGCTATACACATCAGCTGCCTCTAAACTCTTCTCTCCATATAGTTCGCTTGTTACAGCAAGTCTCTTCAAATCGATATTAAGTTCTTCTTGATGCTTTTCAAGACCATGATAATCAAGAGATAGTCCAGCTAAGACGGATAAGAGATAATTTAAATTTACATCATCAGACTTTGAAACGATTTCATAAAGCTTCAAATCCATTTTTAACGCTTCATCATACTTTTCAAGCCTTCTATATGTTTTTGAAATTAGCCTGATAACATCTTGAGTATCTGTACTGTTTTGTCCTACGGAAGACATCCATAAGTCATAACTTTTCTTATATGCATTTAATGCTTCGTCATATCGCTCTAAATCAAAGTAGACATCTCCAAGTTGCATTATTATGCCGCTAGTATTAGCATTTTTATCTCCCACAGTTTCTCTCAAATCCTTATAACACTCTAGGCAGAGAGTAAGACTTTTTTCATAATCTTCTAAAAGCGAATAGTCATACGCAATATTTTTTAAAACTTCTAAAGTATTGCGATGTTTCTCACCAAGAACATTCTTGCTGTATTCATAGCATTTAGTGTGAAGATCCAATGCCTTATCATATTCATCTAAATCTAAATAACGCATTGCAAGTCTACTCATCGACTCTAGAGTATCAGGATGCATAGGGCCTAGAACTTCAGATCTTTCTTCGTAGCACTTCTTCTCTTCATCCATTGCTTTTGCGTAGTTTCCTAAATTTTCATAACAACCTGCAATATCAGAAAGAACTTTTATAGTATCCGGATGTTTTTCCCCAAGTATTTCTTTACTTAACTTGTAACACTCTTCATAGAGATCCAATGCCTTTTGGAAATCACCCTCTATAAAATAACTAAGGGCTGTATCAGCTATTGCATCTATTGTTAAAGGATGTTTTTCTCCAAATATTTCTTTCCTGAGATTGTAGTATTTTGTGATAGTCTCAATTGCTTTTTTGTATTCGCCTAAAATACCCAATGTATTAGCAATATTTCCTAAAGAACTTATAGTATCGGGATGTTTTTCCCCGAGAACTTCTAAACGTTGCTTATAACAGAGTTCTTGCAGTTCAAGTTCTTTATCAAAATCCTTAACCAACATATGATCATATGCGATATCATTTAATATGCTTATGGTCTTTGGATGTTTATCGCCTAACGTAGCCTTTAAGGATTCGTAACAAATATTATGGAGATCTAAGCTCTTTTCATACTCACAAAGATTAGAATAGTCATATGCAATATTATTTAAAATACTAATCGTATCAGGATGTTTTTCTCCAAGGACTTCCTTTTTTATCTCATAGCACTTCTTCCTCATTTCAAGTGCCTTTCTATAATCTCCTAACATACGGCAATCCGCTGCTATATCATCATAAGAATTTGCAGTATCAATATTATCTATGCCAAGCGTCTCTTTTCTTAATTCTAACGTCTTTAAATCGATATCAAGGGATTTCCTATATTCTCCAAGATTACTGTAATCACAAGAAACATCACGATATGCACTTAGCGTAATAGGATGCTTTTCTCCTAAAGTCGATGATAATATCTCATGACATTTCTCATGAAGCTCAAGACTTTTACTATAAAAGCCTAAATAAGAATAGTCGTAGGCAATATTGTTTAAGACCTTAATCGTATTAGGATGTTTTTCTCCAAGGACTTCCTTCTTTATTTCGTAGCACTTTGTCCTCATTTCAAGTGCCTTTCTATAATCTCCCAACATACGGCAATCCGCTGCTATATCATTATAAGAATCTGCCGTCTCAATATTATCTATGCCAAGCGTCTCTTTTCTTAATTCTAACGTCTTTAAATCAATATCAAAGGAATTTTTATACTCTCCAAGCATGTAATAGTCATAAGAGACATCACGTAATGATTTCATCGTACTTGGATGACTCTCTCCTAAAGTATTCTTTCTATTTTCATAACACTTGATATGAACAATCAAGCCGTCTTTATACTTTCCAAGGTTGACTAAAGAGGAAGCGTAATCAGATAAGAATGAAATGGCTGTCGGATGGTCTTCTCCCAGCCTCTTTACTGCTTTTTCATAGCAGTCCTTATTTATTTCTAAAGCTTCGTTATATAGGCCAAGGTTATTATAATCTGTGGCAATACTGGCAAGCGTGCAAAGAGTTCGTTTTTCATCTTCTCCAAATAATTCCTTTTTCAATTCATAACATCTCTTATCAAGATCAAATGCCTCTTTATATTTCTTCCAGTCCCTATAAGTAAAAGCGATTCTATCCATTAAAGTAAGAGTAATATGATTCTTCTCGCCTAAATTATCTTTAGCTAAAGAATAGGCTTTAGATAAAAAGTCATCTGCGTCTTTTCTCTGCTCTGCATTATAAGCATAGCCCCCCATTTCAGACAGGATGTCTATCGTCCTGATATGATTTTCGCCATAAAGAGATAGAGACAATCTATAGCACTCCTTTGCATTCTTTAGTGCAAGAGAATACTTTCCATCTAGATTGTTTTCATAAGAGAGAACGTAGTAATAGATGTATTTAGCACCATCGTTAACTGCAGCAAATTTAACTCTATCATGCTCAACAAGTTCTGATTTATGATCCTTTACAGTTTCAGATAAAATATAATTGGCATAAGCTTTTAACGATGATATAGAGATAAAAAGGCTGAAATCCTTTCTGTTTGTGTAACTATCCGTAGATTCAAATATCTTAAGAATTTCATTTGCTTAATCAATTTGGTAATTCTTAATTAAATGAAAACATTTCTCTTCAAAATTAGCATGGAAGTATTCGTATGACTCATTTCCAGCGCGGACAGATGCAATTGAATAACGGACAACATTTTCATTTGAAGCATCATAATCATTCTGCTGTCTCTGATACTCTTCAATAAGACCGTATACGTTTTTCTTCTCACTTTCAGATGCTAATCTTGATATGACTCTAGCGACATTGTCTTCCACCATGTAACGGTCTCCATTTCTTGTAATGAAGGATTGATGGGATTTTGCTATGTCATAACGAGATTTGCTAAAGCTCGGAAGCCTTGGCGCTAAAGATTCGATCATCTCATCCGTCCAGCCGTCAGAAAAGAGAGAAAGAACTTTAACCAGCTGCCTCATGTCGCTATCCATAAGCTCGAAATATCTATCTATTGCCTGATCAAGCGTTTGAGCATAAGAGGAAGGATCTTCCTCCTTGCCGCTGTTTAAAAGGCGTAAGTACGTTGCATAGCATAAATCAAGGAAGAAAGGAGATCCGTTAGCATTAGAGATTATGCAGTCCTGTATCGCCTTATTTGTTATACCAACCTTCTCAAGGTATTTTCTTGAATCTTCTTCCGATAGCGCCCCTATTCTATGCTCATCTATTCCTAAAGCATCCCAAGAATCTGGCGCCTCAGTATTATCAAAAGATCCCATCTTCTCACGTCCTGCAAAAATCCAAATGATTCCTGGCGTCTTATAAATCAACCCGTCATGATCGTTTCTAAGCCAGAAGTCCTTATCGCGGCTGACATTTCCATAGTTGATTGAATTCAGATAGTGTTCGTATGTATCAAACATAATTACAAGCGGGATGCTAAAAGCTTTTAAATTGGAATTCAGATCGTAGGAAAAGAAAACATGGAAAAGGTTTTGCAGTTCTTTTGCATTCGCACTTTCTATCTTATCAAGAAGAACCTTCATCTCTTTGGACTGAAAACACCTCTTAAAGCTCTTAATGATATTGATGTTGTATTTCTCTTCGAGAATTTGCATTGCCCCAGTTGCAGCTCCGACAAAATCTCCAATAGCAGTTGCTCCTGCCAATTCTTTTATCAGGCTCAGCCCCCTGTTTGAATCTATTATTCCTGTGAGAGATTTCTCACTCATCGCATCGCTTCCGATTTGTTTAGATAGCGCAACGCTAGCAGCGGATGTCAAAGGAAACTCAAACTTAAATTTTTCCTGCAATTCCTTAGCAAGAGTTAAAACGATATCTTTTTGAGTGCCGACGAAGTTTCTAAAATCAAATTTAACGTAAAAACCTTTACCCTTACTTTTATCATCAAGTTCCTGGCAAAGCTTGTTTAAAAGCGTTGTCTTTCCTACCCCCGCTTCACCGTAATATGAAATAATGTGGTAGTATGACGGATCTTCCCCCTCTTAATAATTCTTCAGCTAACGGAATATAGTGCTTTTTCCAAAACACCTCGTCTCTTGGCTCTTCTCTGTCTGTAAAGACTTCCATTGCAGATTTATGAAAAATTTATCCATCATTAGAAAAAATACTGTCAAATACTTTTGCATCTTTTGCCACACGTTTCATTGCATCCCCCTCATTACCAGATATTTCCACTATAGCATGAGAGCTAAGGCATATCTAGAAAAACAAGATCATGTTCTTCCCATTTTGTAGCGATAAGGAGTAAAAATAGATCATGCTGGAAAAAGATTACCACACTCACTCCTCCTTCTCCCCTGATGCAAAAGACAGCATGGAGGATATGATATTAAAAGCTATAGAGATCGGACTAAAAGAGATTGTTTTCACGGACCACTTTGAAATTAAAGAGGACGGAGGACCTACAAAATCATTTAGCGATCCACTCTATCTTGATCGCGCTGCAAAAGAGTGCTTGCGCTTAAAAGAAAAATACGACGGCATTATATACGTAGGACTTGGTATTGAGCTCGGACAAAGTCATAAAGATAGTGACTTGGCAGAGAAAATACTCTCAACCTACCCTTACGACTTCGTTCTTGCATCATATCATAAAATAAACAATATCGATCTCAGCCTATATGACTATGAGAGCATAGACCAAGAAGAACTTCTGGTAAAATATTTTTCCGGACTGCTTGAGATAGCAAAAAGTTCAAATTACGACGTACTCTCTCATCTAGATCTCATAAAAAGATACGCAGCAAAAAAGAACATAAGGCTAAGAATAGAAAAAGAAGAGGATCTGGTGAGGCAGATTCTTAAAGAGGTTATAAAGCGAAATAAGGCAATTGAAATCAACACTTCAGGATACCGCTGTCCTGCAAACGAAAGCCTGCCATCAAAAAAAGTGCTTTCATGGTATAAAGAGATGGGAGGAAGATACGTGACTGTAGGCTCAGACAGCCATAATGCAAATGATATCGCAAAAGATTTTGAAAAGGCTGAAAAACTGATTCAGGAATTCAATTTCATCGTTCCTTCCTACAGAAAAAGAATGAGAATCAGATAGATTACAGAAGCTATATTTTCCTTCCCCAAACACACCTTAAAAATGAAACATTATTTCATTTATTTATTATCGTTTCTTCACATTATTCTGTGACTTTTTAACATAAATAGCGTTTTTAGTTTTTCTTTTATCGACAATGAATTAACAGCATTCATTTTAAATGTAAAGTTATTTTCTAATTACTTGATGAAAGGATTGCTTTTCGTTAATATGCTAACTTGAATGACTTTAAATTAGTATTAGAGGAGATAAATGATGTTATCATTGTTAACTAATTTGCCTCGTGAAGTTCTAGTCCAGCAGATCTATGATGGTTTAGTACTCTTAGTACTTGGAATGGGAACTGTTTTCGTATTTCTCATAGTACTAATCTTTGTAGCAAAATTAATGAGCAAGATTTGTATGAAATTCGAAACTCCAGCGCCTGCTCCTCAAGCAAAGGTTACGAATACGGCTAAGACCGTAGCACAGCCAAGCGTAAGTGCGAAGAGTAACGATGCCGCTATCGCAGCAGCTATTGCAGCAGCATACGACAAAGAAAGATAAGGGGAGAACAAATGAGCAAGAAAAAAATTAATTTCATGTGCACAGCATTCCGTGACGGATTCCAGTCAGTTTACGGAGCACGCGTATTCACAAAAGACTTCATGCCAGCAGTAGCAGCAGCAAAAGAAGCTGGTATCACCCATTTCGAAGCAGGTGGCGGTGCAAGATTCCAGTCGCTTTACTTCTATACAAATGAAGACGCATTTGAAATGATGGATGAATTCAGACGTGTCGCAGGACCGGATGCAAACCTACAGACACTTGCACGTGGTGTAAACGTTGTAGGACTCGACAGCCAGCCAAGAGACATGATCAAACTCCATGCCCAGCTATTTAAGAAGCATGGTATGACAACAATCCGTAACTTTGATGCTCTTAACGATGTCAACAACTTAATTGACAGCGGAAAGTACATCCATGAAGCAGGACTAAAACACGAAGTAACAGTTACAATGATGTCACTTCCAGAAGGAGTCACAGGAGCACACGATCCTGACTTCTATGAGAAGATTCTACGCCAGATTCTAGATGCAGGTATTCCATACGACAGCGTATGTTTCAAGGACGCATCAGGAACAAGCACTCCTCATAACGTATATGAAACAATTAAGAGAGCACGCAAGATGCTCGGACCAAACGTAAAGATCGTATTCCACTCTCATGAGACTGCAGGCGTATCAATTCAGCAGTATATGTCTGCTATCGAAGCAGGTGCGGATCAGGTAGACCTCTCAATGAGCCCATGCTCAGGTGGAACATGTCAGCCGGACATCATAACGATGTGGCACGCGCTTCGCGGAACAGAATACACTCTCGATATCGATATCAACAAGGTAAGGGAAGCAGAAAAAGTTTTTGAAAACTGCATGAAAGACTACTTCCTCCCACCAGAAGCAACGATGGTAAACCCAGAAATCCCATTCTTCCCACTTCCAGGCGGAGCTCTAACAGCAAACACTCAGATGTTAAGAGACAATGGCCTAATGGATAAGTATCCTCAGATTGTTGAGGCAATGGGAGAAACAGTTGCTAAGGGCGGATTTGGAACATCTGTTACACCTGTCAGCCAGTTCTACTTCCAGCAGGCATTCAACAACGTTATGTTCGGACCTTGGAAGAAGTTCGCAGAAGGCTATGGAAAGATGGTTCTCGGCTACTTTGGAAAGACTCCTGTAGCTCCAGATCCAGAGGTCGTAAAAGCAGCAGCAGAGCAGATGAAGCTTGAGCCAACAACAGAGAAAGCTGTAGACATCAACGACAGAGATCCTAATAAAGGAAGAGCAGCAGCAGAGAAGATGCTCAAAGATGCAGGACTTCCAATTACAGATGAAAACGTATTCATCGCAGCAGCATGTAAGGATAAGGGCATCCTATATCTAACAGGAAAGGCTAAGGTAAACGGCGTCAGAAAGGTAAGCGAAGAAGCTAAGAAAGAGAAAGCAGCAGAGCCTGCAAAGAAGGCTTCAAACGGAGAGTACACTGTTACTGTTAACGGAGCTGCATACGCAGTCAAGCTTGACAAAGATTCTGCAACAGTTAATGGCGTTAAATACCCACTATCAATCGTTGACGGGATTAAGGCAGCTCCTGCACAGGCTCAGGTAAAGAGAGTTGTAACAGGTTCTCAGGATATCAATGCTCCAATGCCAGGTCTTGCTCTTAGATTCAATGTAAAAGAGGGCGACACAGTTAAGAAGAACGACATCCTGATGGTTATGGAAGCTATGAAGATGGAGAACGAGATCTACGCTCCATGCGACGGCGTTGTTTCAAAGATCTGTGTAAAGCAGGGCGATCAGCTTCAGGCTGGTGATCTCCTAATGCAGATTGGAGGAACTGTTGTTGAAGAAGTCGTAGCACCAGCACAGGCTCCAGCGGCAGCTGCTGCACCTCAGGCAGCACCAGCTCAGACTGTAGTAACAGGCGCTGTAGATATCAACGCTCCAATGCCAGGTCTTGCTCTTAGATTCAATGTAAAAGAGGGCGATGCAGTTAAGAAGAACGACATCCTGATGGTTATGGAAGCTATGAAAATGGAAAATGAGATCTATTCTCCATGCGACGGCGTTGTTTCAAAGATCTGCGTAAAGCAGGGTGATCAGCTTCAGGCTGGTGATCTTCTAATGCAGATTGGAGGAACTGTTGTTGAAGCAGCTCCTGCACCTCAGGCAGCACCAGAGCCAGTAGCTGAGCCTGCTCCAGCAGCACCTGTAAATAGCGGAGCAAAAGGTTCTACAGTAGTATCTGCACCAATGCCAGGTCTTGCATTAAGATTCAATGTAAAAGTTGGTGATGTTGTTAAGGAAAATGATCTATTGATGGTAATGGAGGCAATGAAGATGGAGAACGAGATTTACGCTCCAGCAGCCGGAACTATCATGAGCATCGATGTAAACCAGGGCGATCAGCTTCAGGCTGGAGACACTCTGATGACAATCGGTTAATGAGGAGCTAAGTAATGCAAGCAATTCTTGATGGATTTGTATCACTATGGAATTCAACGGGTGTCGTTGGATTCCTTCAACCAGGAGGTTGGGGAAATGCCCTGATGATCCTAGTAGGTTTCCTTCTACTCTATCTAGCGATCAAGAAAGGTTTTGAACCACTACTATTAATTCCAATTGGAATGGGATGTATTCTTTCAAACATTCCATTTGCATATATCGCAGGCGTTGATCCTACAAGCGGAGATGCCGGTTTCATTCAGATTCTTTACAATGCAGGAATCGAATCTGGACTGTTCCCTGTCCTTATCTTCATGGGCGTTGGTGCCATGACAGACTTTGGACCGCTTATTGCAAACCCAAAGACACTGCTTCTAGGAGCAGCAGCACAGCTTGGAATCTTTACTGCCCTTATCGGAGCTCTACTTCTTTCTTTCATTCCTGGAATCAACTTCGATTTGGCAGTCGCATCTTCAATCGGTATTATCGGAGGAGCGGACGGACCTACGGCAATCTACGTTACAAGCCGACTAGCACCAGACTATCTTGGTTCTATTGCGGTTGCAGCCTACTCTTATATGGCTCTTGTTCCAATTATTCAGCCGCCAATCATGAGAATGCTTACAACTGAGAACGAGAGAAAGATCAAGATGCAGCAGCTAAGACCAGTTGGTAAAGTTGAGAAGATCGTATTCCCAATCACTGTAATCACGCTTTGTGCGATCCTTCTTCCATCTGCATGTTCTCTTATCGGAGCTCTCATGTTTGGAAACCTCGCAAAAGAATGCGGCGTAATCAACAGACTTTCAGATACTATGCAGAATGCGCTTATGAATACTGTAACGATCTTCCTAGGCCTATCAGTAGGATCAAAGATGGCTGCAGAGAGATTCTTAAATCTCGAAACACTCGGCATTCTACTTCTTGGAATGGTTGCATTCGGAGTTGGAACAGCAGGTGGAGTACTTCTTGCAAAGTTAATGAACAAGCTAGATCCAAAGCACCCTGTAAACCCGTTAATCGGATCTGCAGGAGTATCGGCTGTCCCTATGGCTGCCCGTGTATCTAGCAAGGTAGGACAGGAAGCAGATCCTCAGAACTTCCTCCTTATGCACGCTATGGGACCAAACGTTTCAGGCGTTATCGGATCGGCAGTTGCTGCAGGAGTTCTGATTTCCGTAGTACCAACAATGCTTGCAGCGCTCTAAACAGTGAAAGCGTAAAAGCAGAAGTGCATCTTTTTAGGTGCACTTTTTTTATTCTATAATGTCTTCATGACAGTTTTAATTATTATCATCCTGGTTTCTCTGTTCTTCTATTGGAACAACAGTTTCATATTCTATAAAGAGAAGGCAAAACAGATTGTTCCAAATGAAGACAAGTGCTTCTCTGAACACTGCAAATCCATCACATACTTAAATGAATGCAAAAGAGCGGTTTTGTTTATTCACGGTTTTCCGACAACCCCTTACATGTACTCCTACCCTGCAGCATTCTTCCGCGATAACGGTTTTGATGTCTATGCTCCACTGATTCCAACATTTGGAGCGGACTATAGGGAATTTGAGAAGACGAACTTCTCATCATGGTTTTTATTCATCGATTCATACTATGCAAATCTGAAAAAGAAATACAACGAAGTGTATGTGATAGGAGTTTCAATGGGCGGAGCGATGTGTTTAAAGCTTGCAGAAAAATATAGCGGCACAAATCTTTCCATGAAAAAGATTGCAGTTCTTTCCGCCCCTGTTGCATATAACAGCCTCATAAAGGATAAAATAGTTACAAATCCCCTTGCATATGCGCTTCGCTTCCTATCTCTTTTTATCAAGAGAATAAGCGCATCGAATATCGACGGAATAAAAGACGGAGAGGATGGAAACGAAAACTGGGTCGGATATGGAGGAACTTATCTCCGCCCCGCGCTATCTCTTATCTACAATCTTAAGGCAATCAGAAAGGACCTTAATAAAATCACGGTTCCAATGATAAGTATTCATGACAAAGGAGATAAGACAGTGCCGTTTAAAAACCAGAAAATAATAACAGACTGTGTAAAAAGTAAGGAATTAATCATACTTTCTGATAAAATGCCCGAATTTAAACATTCACACCACTCACTCTTAATGTATAATTCTACTAAGGAAAAATATAGTAAAATAATTTTAGATTTTTTCACTGGAGGGGAAAATGAGTTCTAAGAGAAACGATTACATATCATGGGATGAGTACTTCATGGGAATTGCAGTACTCTCAAGCCTGAGGAGCAAAGACCCTAACACTCAAGTCGGGGCCTGTATTGTAAATGGGGACAAGAAGATCGTTGGAGTCGGATACAACGGTTTTCCAATCGGATGCAGCGACGATGATCTTCCATGGATGAGAGAAGGAGAATGGCTTGATACAAAATACCCATACGTATGCCATGCTGAGCTTAACGCCATCCTTAACTCAAGCCTTCCAAGCCTTAAAGGGGCAACCCTTTATGTCGCGCTGTTTCCATGCAACGAATGTGCAAAGGCCATAATTCAGGTTGGCATAAAAAAGGTGGTATACTTATCCAATAAATATAAGGATGCCGATTCGACAAAGGCATCAGTGAGAATGATGGAAGCAGCAGGAATCGAGCTGGTAGAGCTTAAAACAGAAAGGAAAGAGATCGTACTGAAGTTTTAGTTATGCAATTAAGTATAAATGGAAAGAAATATATAACAAATAAAGATACAACGCTTTTAAAGTTTCTAAGGGACTATTTAGGTCTTATGGGAACAAAAGACGGATGCTCTGAAGGAGCCTGCGGAGCATGTACCGTAATAATAGAAGGAAAGGCAGAAAGAGCATGCGTCCAAAAGCTGTCTAAGCTTGACGGAAAAAATATAATTACAATCGAGGGGCTTAGCGAGAGAGAGAAAGAAGTATATGCATATACATTCTCAAAAGCAGGAGCAGTGCAATGCGGCTATTGCACTCCTGGCATGGTGCTATCGGCAAAAGCCCTTATAGATAAAAACAATAATCCGACAAGAGACGACGTAAAAAAAGCGATAAGAGGGAATATCTGTCGCTGTACGGGATATAAGAAAATAGAAGACGCGATTCTTTTAGCCTCCTCAATATTCAGAGGGGAAAGCGATGTTGAAATAGAGAGCGAAAGCGCAAACGTCGGATCTCGTTTCATGCGTCTTGACGCAAAAGAAAAGACGCTTGGAAGCGGTATTTTCGCATCTGATATGAAAGTCGAAGACTGCCTATATCTTACAGTGTTAAGAACTCCCTACCCTAAATGCCGTATCAATAAAATAGATACGTCGCTTCTCGAGGCAGACGACAGATGTTACGCAGTTATTGGGAAGGATGACGTTCCATATAACAGGCATGGCCACATAAGCGCTGACTGGCCAGTACTGTACGGAGAAGAAGACGTAACGTCATACATAGGAGATGCCATATTAATCATCGCATCAGAAGATAAAAACGCCCTTGAAGAACTCAAAGGAAAAGTGAAACTAGACGTAACTGAACTTGAGGGGGTATTCAATCCGCTTGAGGCATTAAAAGATGATAACATAGTACACTTCTGGGAGAATACTAACTTATACAGAGAAGAGAATATCGTCAGAGGGAATGCAGAAAAGGCGATAGAAAATGCACCATACGTAATTAAAAGGCACTTCTCAACACCATATACGGAACATGCGTTTATGGAGCCAGAAGCTGCAGTCGCATTATATGAAGACGAAACTGTACATCTCTTCACCTCAAGCCAGAGCGTATATGATGATCAGAGGGAATGTGCAAGGATGCTTGGCCTCGATAAGGATAAAATCCGAGTAACAGCATGCTTAGTCGGAGGGGGATTCGGAGGTAAAGAGGACATGTCCTTACAGCACCATGCGGCCCTTGCCTGCTACAAACTGAAAAGAAATGTAAGAATCACATTCTCAAGAAACGAAAGCCTGATGGTACATCCGAAAAGACATCCAATGGAGATGGAAATAACCCTTGCATGCGATAGAAATGGAAAGATTCTAGCGTTAAAAGAAGATATCATCGCAGACACAGGAGCATATGCGTCCCTTGGAGGACCTGTACTTCAAAGAGCCTGCACTCATGCAGGAGGGCCGTATAACTTCCAAAACCTGTTAGTTAGAGGAAGAGCTGTCTATACGAACAATGTTCCATCCGGCGCATTCAGAGGATTCGGAGTAACGCAAACATGTTTCTCTCTAGAATCTGCATTAGATGAGATGGCAAACTTAATTGGCCTAGATCCTTTTAAGATCAGGGAAATAAACGTAGTAAAAGGAGGAGATGAACTCCCTAACGGACAGATTGCAGGAGAAGATACTGCTGCATACGAGTGTCTTATGGCTGTAAAAGAAGCTTTCTACTCATCACGCTTCAAAGGTCTTGCAATGGGCTTTAAGAATGCAGGCCTTGGCATGGGAGTAAAGGATACGGGACGCTGCAAAATAAGCGTGGAAAGCGGTAAAGTGCATATAAGGACGAGCGCATCCTGCATGGGACAGGGGCTTAAAACAATGGCGCTTCAAGTCGCATATGAAGAGACAGGCCTCGATCCCTCTCTATTTGTAGTAGAAGAACCCGATACAGCAAGAACTCCTGACAGCGGCACTTCCACTGCATCCAGGCAGACATCATTCACAGGAGAAGCTGTAAGGCTTGCATCCCTTGAACTGAAAAAGGAGCTTGAAAATAAAAATCTTAAGGAACTTGAAGGATATTCTGTTGAAAAAGAGTTCTCGCCAGAAACAGATCCTCTTGGATCTAGCAAGAAAAACCCTATAAGCCATCTCGCCTACTCATATGCGGCTCAGCTTGCCATCCTAAACGAAGAAGGCAAGATAGAGAAGATCATAGCCGCATCGGATGCGGGAACGGTTATTAACCGCACCATGATAGAAGGCCAAGTCGAAGGCGGAGTTGTCACAGGCATGGGCTATGCCGTAAGGGAAAACTTCATAACAGAAAACGGCTATGTAAAGAGCAGATATGGCACTCTAGGACTCTTAAGAAGTACGGAAGTCCCAGAGATTGAGACGATATTCGTGCATGCTAAAGGAAAAAGCGGCGGCCCGTTCGGAGCAAAGGGAATCGGAGAGCTGTCTGCAATACCGACAGCCCCTGCAATAAGAAACGCATACTACTCTTTCGATAAAAAGCCTAGATATTCGTTACCTCTAAACGATACGCCTTATAAAAAGAAATAATAAGAAATGCCGCTCAAGATATTTGGGCGGCAATCTTTTAATCATGTGAAAGACAAGATTTCATCGATTTCACTCTTTGTAAACGTAATATCTGTTTCAAAAAGCTTTAAATTATCTGCTACCTGTTCTTTGTTTCTTGCTCCAATTATAACAGTTGAAACGCTTCTCTGGCTAAGAGCGAAAGAGAGCGCCATCTCGCTTAGTTTCTGACCTCTTTGAGTTGCAATTCTCTTTAGCTCATTAAGCCTAGCAAGAAGGCCCTGCGTTATGTCATTCTCTTTAAGATATCTGTTCTCATGTGCTCTTGAATTTACAGGGACGTCTCCATTTAGATATTTATCTGTTAAAAGACCTTGGGCAAGAGGAGAGAATATCGCGCTTCCAATGCCAAGTTCATCCATCTTTATAAATAGATTGTCGCTATCGCTCTTTCTGTCTAATATGCTGTATCTTGTCTGATTAAGAATAGGATGCACTCCCCTATCTTCAAGAAGTTCCGTAAGAATTTCAGCCTCGACGGCACTGTATTTCGATAGCGCCACATAGAGCGCTCTGCCGCTGTTTACGATGTATGCCAAAGCATCCGCAGTCTCTTCAAGGGGACAAGAATGGTCTGGTACGTGATGGTAGAAGATATCGACATAATCGAGTTCAAGCCTTTTAAGGCTCCTATCTAATGATGCGACTAAGTGTTTCTTACTTCCGCCTTTTCCGAACATTCCAGGCCATGATTCGTATCCGGCTTTAGTTGCTATTACGATCTCATCTCGGTGCGTATGAAAACCGTCTTTCATGATCCTTGCAAAATTTCTCTCTGCCTCCCCTACCGGCGGCCCATAGTTATTTGCAAGATCAAAAGAATTTATGCCGCCTGAAAAGGCAGCATAAACCATGTTTTTCATTTCATTATAATCCGAACTCTCTCCAAAATTGTGCCAGAAGCCTAAAGAGAGCACAGATAGATATAAACCACTTCTTCCTGCTCTTCTATATTCCATACGAAAAGAATAACAGGAAAAATGAGATTATTCAGCCGTCTTTCTCTGAGGAATAACGAGATTTAAGATAATTCCGACGACAGTTGCAAGAGCAACAGATCCCAGAGAGAAGGTAATATCGCTTCCTATGTTGAACTGAAGAAGTCCACCTCCAATTCCTATTACAAGAATGATGGAAGAAATCGTAAGGTTCCTTTTGTCCTCATAGTCAACACCTGACTCTACAAGAGTTCTAAGGCCAGATGATGCGATAACGCCAAATAAGAGCATCGATATTCCGCCAAGAACAGGATTTGGAATCGTCTGTATTAAAGCGCTGAACTTAGGGAATAAAGACAGCAGGACGGCAATTACGGCTGCCCCTCCTGTTACGTATACGCTATATACCCCTGTGATAGCCAATACGCCCACGTTCTCTCCATATGTCGTATTAGGAGGTCCTCCCCAAAGAGATGCCCAGCTTGTTGCAAGGCCATCGCCAAGCAACGTCCTCTTTAGTCCCGGATCCTCATAGAAATCCTTTCCAACAACCCTTGAAATCACTAAAGTATCGCCTAAGTGCTCGCATATGGTTGCGAAAGATACGATGACAAACGTAACAACCGGCACTAAAGAAAACTTCGGAAGTGCGAAATCAGGAAAACCAAACCATGCGGCATTAGCAACGCTGCTAAAGTCTATGATGTCGTAGGCTGGGAAGAATATCCCCATAACCAAAGTGAATATATACCCCGTAGCCAGTCCAAAAAGAATTGGAATGACGCTGAAAAAGCCTTTGAAGAATACGTTCGTAATTACTGTCACAGCCAATGTGACGACCGCAATAGAGAGGTATACCAAGCTGTAAGTAGAAGGATCTGCAGTATCTACCCTCATTGCCATATTCATAGCAGTAGGCGCTAGATTAAGACCTATTACGATAATTACAGATCCGATTACTACAGGCGGAAGCGCCCTATGAATCCACGCGGATCCTGCACGCGATATAATAAAGGCGACGATAGCATACATTACGCCAGATGCGAATGCGCCTCCCATCGCATACTCCCACCCATACTGACTGCTGATTGCAATAAGAGGTGATATGAAAGCAAATGACGAACCGATAAAAGCCGGTACTTTTGCTTTTGTGATGATGATGTAGATTAAAGTTCCTGTTCCCGCAGTAAATAAAGCAGTTCCCGGATCAAGTCCAACAAGAATCGGCACCAATATTGTAGAACCGAACATTGCAAATACATGTTGAATTGAAAGCGGAATCCACTCTTTCAGAGGGGGTCTCTCATCAGGGCCGTAAGCGACCCTTTTTCTTGCTTCTTGCATAAAAATGCCTCCTTTTCATTATTATGGTGAAAAAGGAGTCCTGTTTAAAGATATATCATTGCCTTAAAGCTGCTATTTCGCTGTTCGATTGATCAATAGCCTTATTGACAGCCTCTATAATAAATGCCAGATAGCGTCTTGGAGCCTTTTTAGAAAGATATGACTCTACATCTTTCTCCTCCATAGGCATCAGCTTTGCAAGCTCAAGCACGCACTTCTTCTCAAGAACGTTTACAGATGGGGTATTGAATCTCCTTGCAACTGCTTCACGGTAATTGAATATGTTCTTCAAATATATTCTTTCCCTCTTCGTAAGCTGGTTAACATTGCAAATTTTTGTCCATCCGGGCTTTTTCTCTTTTACATCGCTTATGTTTTTCATTGCCTTTTCAACATTTTTAAGCCTTTTTTTCGCCCTGCATTCCTCAATTAAAGAATCTTTTAAATCAAAAAGGTATTTTACATCCAAAAGCGCGTAAGTAAGCATCTCTTCTTCTATTGGACGAAGCATCCAGTTCTCTCTCTGGCTCTTCTTCTTGTTCTCAGTCCTCCTTATTCCAAGGAAGTTGAAAAGAACCTCATCAAGGCCATGCATATCTCCAAGTTCTTTTGCAAGAACTCTTAAATCATATACGTTCTTTGCTTTTATCCCGTGCTTATAAAAAAGTATTGATAGATCAGAATGGCACTCAAACCATATTTTTTCAACCTCAGATGAGAAAAGCGCGCTTAAAGATGCGTTCGTTATGTTCTCAGATAGAACGTCGATTATATAGAATTTCGTCTTATCATAAATTTGGATGATCGAGATGTGCTCTCCGTAAATGTGCAAGTTGCACTCTTCTTCAAAATCAACAGCAATGGATTCAAGCTCATTTAAATGAGATATTAAAGAAAAAAGCCTCTCATCGGTAGTAATGTATTCGTAATCAAACATATCTCTTCCCCATCGCGATGCACTTCGCCCTGTATTCTGCAACAAAATCGCTAGGCGCTATCGGTTCTGCGCACTCACCATAAAAAAGAATCCTTGAAAGCAGCTCCGTATGATTTGTAATCGGAAGCGTAAGTTCAAGAGTTTCCCCATCTTCTAAGAATTTCATACTCTGATCCTTCTGCCAAACCTGTCTGGATACGACCCTTGCCGCCCATGAGTAAAAACGTATCGTATAAAGTCTTGCTTGGCATGCCTTCTCATATATTCCATAGCCAGAGAGAACCCTCTCAAGGGCCTCTTCATTATTGAAAGAAATATCCTCATTAAGTATTTCGACCTTCTCAATCCTTGAAAGGCTGAATGTTAAAATAGAACCGTCAAGAGCTGCAATCAGATACCATATCTCTGTATAATTCACAAGTTTCAAAGGTTCCACAATCCTTTCGCTTTTGTTTTTTATGCTCGTATATGAGAGCTTCACCTTTTTATTCTCTTTCAATGCCCTGAGAATATCGTTATAAACATCGGTTGAGAAAGTCTCTCGCGCATAACTTTTATATCTGATGTATTTGATATCGTTAGAAATAGTAGAGATTGAACTTTTAGGTCTGTTTCCGTTCTCAATATCCTTTGCCAGAGATAAAGACTCGCTTGCCCTCCACAAAGAGAGCCTCTCTTTCGATTCCTCTGTCAGCCTATACGCCCTAATAGATCTGTCATATACGATATCTAAGTTTCCGCACGAAAGCGGACATCTGTTTTCAAGATATTCTTTATCACGCCATATCTGCTTGGTTGAGACCTCAAAATGTTTTGCGACATCTTCTCGCTTGAAATATCCTTTTTCAAACAACAAATCTATTAGATAGAATATCCTCTCTGTCTGACTCATGATCAAATTATAGAGGAAAAGATCTACATATAGTAGTAACCACGCTTGTTTTCAAATTGGTATTTAGATCGTATAGGCAAAAATTCAGGGCTACAACTCTGCAGCCCTCTTATCTATATTCATTAAGATAAGAATCAAGCCACTTTTGTGGGATCTTAGAATCCATCTAAGGCATCTCCTTTGACTCAACCCTTTTCTTTCTACTAAGAATATAACAGTGCAAAAAGAAGAATTAATAAAGAAAAGGTAAAATGTTTGTAAAAAATACACTGAGCCCGTAAGTCAGGAAGGTCTGAATTACAGGGATGCAGTATCGATGGTAATCTTGACTTGACGGAGTCAGGAGCCGGTGACTATGCGAGGGGTTTTGTGAAGGACCCATCATAAGAAGGAGTCACTTCTGGTAAAAAATTACACAAGTCGCTGGTCATCGAAGTATCTTGTGAGGCTGTCCGTGCATGGTCATCCATGCCGGGCTGATCTCTATAATAAAAATGAGGACACATACTGCCAGATCTCTCAGATGACGCCTCCTGGACATCGTCAGACTGCTTACGGAGGTGTATATGGCATACACGAATCAGACTTGGCCAGCAATAATCGGGCTGGACCTTGGCAAGCAGACCTATTCAGGCTGCAGGCT